>NZ_DATMLW010000233.1:0-3802 GCF_035570375.1 Bradyrhizobium sp.
AGGCCAGCGCCACCCGCTCCGGATCGCGCGAATTCCAGGCGTCCTCAGCCAGGCGGGCCTTCTGGGCGGCGGACTCGCGGGTGAAAGGGGGAAGTGGAGGACGAGACACGTAACGGCTCCTTGATACCCTAGTTGTACTGACTGGTACATAATGTACCAATCAGTACAAGGCGTCAAGCCCAAATTTCAGCCGCGGCGAAAAAAGCAGCACAGTGTTGGGAAAACATACTTTGCAGCCAAGGGCGCGGTCCCTTGTTACGGCGCGTATCGACGTCTTCGTCATTGATAAGTCGTCGAACAAGCCAGTTCGCGACGCAAGATCCCTGCTCTCGCGGTCGATCAAGTCTGAACATGGCGGACAAATCCAAACCCTCGCGATCTGCGGCATGACCTCGTCGGTACCTGCCGAGCTGATGGGTATCGGCAGGTACCGATGAAATTGCCGCCGGTAGCGACCAAGCGATCGAAAAATCTGGCGCGCCTTGCTCCGTTTGGTGCCGCTGTACCGCGTTGCTCGGACCGAGTGCCAGCTCGGAACCGCGCGGTCCGCTCCGAAGCCCTGCGCATCGCCATGAAGGCGGATCAGGGCGCAAACTTCAAACCTTATGCTCTCAGGGCGGCGCATATCGGGGAGCACAGACTTCGCGCTTGACAGCTTGTACCGTTTGGTACATGATGTACCTATCGGTACAAAGTAAGAAGCTTGCAGATGTCCCGTCCCCCCGCTTCCGCCGTTTACCCGAGAGGCTGCCTGGAATGAGCGGCAAACCAATCGGCGTCCCGGCAAAATATTTCGACCAGATCGATGTACCCGAACGGTTTCAACCGTGGCCGGATTTACCGGCCCGGAAACGTCCGTGTAGCGAAGCTCGGCTAAATTTCATCAGGCTCGACCGCGTGGAAGCGCGAGCCCGAACGAAGATGAAGAGGCAGCGACCATGACTATGACAGGAGGAGCTCTCGCTCCGTTGCTCGCAATTTCTCCGGACAAGGAAACGAGCCTTGCCCCGCCTGATGACGATCCAGACATGCCTATGCAGCCACCACGCGCCGACGCTTGGCCTCCGAACTCCGATACGTGCGCGGCGCCGACGGCCACGGTCCGTCCTGCATTGCGCGCCCTTGCCAGCGAAAGCGGACCCGGCGAAGGGCTCGATCGGGTGAGACTGCTTCGACCGCTGGTGGCGCAGGCGCATGACATCCTGCGCGAACGGTTCGAATCGGGTGGCTCGGCCGAGGAATATCTGCGGGGTCGGGCGCGACTTGCGGACAGCGTGGTGATCGGCCTGCTGCACATTGCATCAATATCCAGCGGAATGCGCAACGGGAGCATGGTCGCCCCCCTCGCGGCGATTGCGGCGGGCGGCTACGGACGAAGAGAACTCGCTCCTGGCTCCGATCTCGACCTGCTGTTTCTCCTCCCCGAAAGCACCTCATCCCGCGCCGGAGCTGTCGCGCCGGCGACACGAGCGTGCATCGGCGCCGTCGTTGCCTGCCTTTGGGATCTTGGCTTCGTGCTGGATCATGCGACGCGGTCGGTCCAGGAATGCCTCGAGCTCGCCAAGGACGATCCCATCGTGCTTGCCGGTCTGATTGACCGGCGGCACCTGTGGGGCTGTCAGGGTCTGTTCGCTGCCCTCGATGCCGAGCTTGCGGCGCTTTTCGCCGGCCCCGACGCGGGATGCTGGCGGGACGCGGTCGGCAGCGCTCTGTCGCCCACGCCTCGCCATGCATCGCGCGATGTGTATGCCCTGGAGGACGAGCCCGACGTGAAGCGAGGCCCCGGTGGTCTCAGAGACTTGCAGCGCGCGCTCTGGGCCAACGTCTGCGCCTCGGGGCGCTCCATGCCGCTCAAGCCGTCCCGGCTTTTCCAGGCGCACCGTTTCCTGTGGCAGGTGCGGTGTCATTTGCACTTGTTCGCAGGTCGGGCCGAAGACCGTCTCAGCAGGTCGCTGCAACCCGGCATCGCACGCCGGCTCGGCCTGGCGGACCCGCGCGAACCAGTTGTGCGTCCGCTGCTCGATCTCTTTCGATATCACGCCGGCAATATCTTCGCTGCGATCGAAACCGCACCGCGATCGCCGGCAAGGCGGCTCCCAAACAATCGCTGAAACCGGAGTGACGACCCAAAAGATGACGCGACAGCGGCCGCCTGCGTTACGGCTGTAATCGCTTTCCCCGCACCGGAAACAATGCCGTAGCGGACCAGGCGTAAGTCGCGCCCCCATTGATTAGCGGAGATTTTTCAATTGTCGACATATTTGTCTCGCGTGGCGGCGGCAGCCGCCGAGCCGCGCGCGTTCTGTTTCATCACCGCCTTGAAGAGCGCCTCGCGTGCCGCCGTGCGCTGGTTCATTCATTTGCTCGTCAGGCTCGTGATCGCCGTGACGTGCAGTAGCCCGGCCGCGGCTCTTGATGCCGTACACGTGCTCCATGCCGCTGATGTCATGCTGCGGCACGGTCACGCGCTCGCGGTCCGTCGGCATGAAGCCAGATCGAATAGCCAGCCGGCCACGACCGGTTGTGCCTTAGGCGGCAAATCGGGGCTTGCCGCGCAACCAGAGGGGGCATTTCAACCATACGAGACAGAGGAGCTCGGAAGACAATGACCGATTTGATCGAAAGCACACTGCGAGGACTTGGCGCACAACTCCCCGGTCGCACGTCGAGGCCAGGCGACGACCGTTACGCCGCCGCGACGGCGATCTGGGCCAAACCGGTTGGCCCCATGCCGCGCATGGTCGTTCATTGCCGCACGATCCCCGACATCCAGCTCGCCATGTCCGCCGCGCGTTCCGCCGGTCTCGCGCTGTCGGTGCGCGGCGGTGGACACGACTGGGCCGGCCGCGCCTTGTGCGATGGACTCGTGCTCGATCTCAGCGGCATGAGGGCAGTGCAGGTCAGCCCCGACCGGCGCAGCGCGCGCATCTCGGGAGGTGCCCGCGCCATCGATGTCCTCACGGCGACCGATCCGCTTGGCCTCGCCGCCGTGACCGGTTCATGCAGCGCGGTCGGCATGGCCGGGCTCACCCTGGGCGGCGGCTATGGGCCATTGATCGGCCGCTTCGGTCTTGCGCTCGACAATCTGATCGCCGCCGACATCGTTCTGGCGGACGGACGTATCGTCACCGCCGAGTCGGGCAACGAAGAGGATCTGTTCTGGGCCCTGCGTGGCGGCGGCGGAAATTTTGGCGTCGTGGCCGAGATGCGCATTCGTCTGCACGAACTGCCCAACGTCGTCTCGGGCGTGCTGGTCTATCCCTTCTCTGAAGCCGGGACGGTTCTGCGTCGGTTTGCCGAGATAGCGCCTTCCCTGCCCGATGAGTTGACCGTCCATGTCTGCGCAGTCGCCGGTCCGGACGGCGCGCCGGTAATCCTGCTCGTGCCGACATGGTCGGGTCGGCAAGGCGGCGGCGACGCGCATGTCGCTCCCTTGCTCAAGCTTGGGACGCTGCTCGACAACAGCGTGGACGCGGTCCGCTACGGAGCTTCGCTCTCGGTCTTCGATCCTTTTATCGTGAACGGGCAGCGGGTCTTCATGGAAACCTGTTCGCTTCCGGTGCTCAATGAGGACGCCGCCGAAATCATCGTCGAGGCCATGGCCAAGGCCGTATCGGCCGGGTGCGCGATCTTGACCCACGAATTCAGAGGCGCGGCCTCTCGCGTGCCGGTGGAGGCGACGGCGTTCGGCCTTCGTCGCGACCACGTGCTGATCGAAATCCTCGCGTCGTTCCCCGACCGGTCGGACCGGCTGGAAGAGCGCCGGCATCAGCACTGGGTCCGCGACACGCGGCAGGCTTTC
>NZ_DATMLW010000234.1:0-15948 GCF_035570375.1 Bradyrhizobium sp.
CGTCATGATAGCGGCAACCGTCGCGCCAGCGGGCGTCCGTAGCATCGCAAGAATGCGGGCGTGCTTGCTGTCGGGGCGCGTCGAGGTCTTTGGTGATGAAAGTGCGGATCGCGAGCGAGGCTTCGATTTGCTGGTCGTTCGTGCGGCCGAGCGAGTGGAGGCTTTGGATTTTGATTTCGTCATGGGATCCTCTGAAGTTGTGCGACGCCATCCGCCGCACCACCTCAGCCCCGCCCGGGCAAATCGCCCGGCAGGGCAGGATCTCAAAGCACTGCAAGCCATCACAGCAACGCTCCGATCAAGCCGGAAAGCCAGTCAATTCTGAGCAAGATAGTTGCTCATTTTCCTCAATCAGTAATACCAGAAATGCCCGCCAATGGCGGGCTTTTGCGAATTTGCGGTCGGTCTCCAGACTCCAATTTGGCCAATTCCAGGGAGAAATCGCCGACAGTCTCCGGCGGATATTTAAAATATTCCCGTTTCTAGGAGACGGCGGCTGGAGACCCGGTTCGATCTGCACTGCGTGGCGGACGCGGCTGCAATTAGTGGTATATTGAGATATGGCAGATGGTCAGGTCGTACTGGTGACAACTGAATCATTAGGGGGCGGTTCGCCCGTCCGCTCAGTCTACTTCGTGGCCGAATTGGATCCGGAGAAGGCCAAAGCAATTGTCGGTGCAATGATGGCGCCGAATGAGAAGGTCGAAGCGTGGGGCCGGCTTCCGGAGGCAGCAGTCAAAGCCCTCGGATTGAAACCTGGCGACTTCAAGCACGGCTGACCGGCAACGAGTGAAATTCCGAGACGGCGCAAACTGAACCGGATTGCCGTCACACTTGGCCAGCGAGCCCAGCCCCGTCCTCCGTCTTGCCAAGAAGCGGCGTCCGTCGGCGTTCTGCCATCGGTGCGCACGGTCTCGTAGCTCAAGCGGATAGAGCGTGGTTTCCTAAACCAACGCACCAACCTGCGGTAAAAGGCCGAGCCGGAATGTGGTCATCCGGACTGGACAGGCGATGAATCGGTATCGAGGAACCCAGGCTGAGTTCCAACTCTCGATGGTCTTGCCACACACGGCACATTCAAAGCGGCTTATCTCGCGCGACTCTACACTGTGCTCGCTACGGTCATAGACCGCGCCGCATTTACAGGACCGATGACCGGATTCTGACATGCCCTTATGTGCGCCGCCAATGGCAACTTTTCCAGTAAGTAACGCTGCCACAAGCTCGCGATTGCGACGGACGCGAGCGACAGCATCCTCCCGCCGGGCTAAGATGGCACACCATGGAGAGCAGCATGAGCAAGGCAGATCGCGACAATCGCCACGATGGCGAAATCAGCCACAAGCACGGCAACACCCTCATCCGCGCGTTGCGTAAGATTTACGGGCAGGGCTTCGCAGCCGGTTATCCTGAAACCGAGAAGCTGAGCGAGGTATTGCTTCAGCTAAACGAGACGTCGCTGAGCCAGCTCCGCCGCGATCATGAAACTGGCCACTTGGAGCACAAGATCGCCAAAGCTTCGAAGTAAGGCCGCGAATGGCGAAGAGCAACACAGAAGGTGCCGACTCCTCCCTTCCGGTTCTTGCAGTTTCCGCCCTCGCGTTTTTTTGCGGCGCGGGACCGGGAACATCTTACTTCTTGCCGAGCCCCTTCGCCTGCTTTTGTAAGGCGACAGCATCAGCGAGAATTTTCTTGATATTCTCCGGCTGCGCATCGCGCGTTCGCTTGCCATCCTCGCTGAGCTGCATCTCGAATGCCTCGATCCAGCTATCGATCAAGGCGTCAACGTCGCTGACGTGTTCTTTCATCTGCTCGACAAGCTCAAACGCTTGATCGCGTTCGGCCCGCATTTCGGCGACGCGCCGCTCGGCCTCCTTCAACGCATCCTCAAGATCTCGGATGCGATCCGGCTCTGGTTTCTCTTGTGGCATGTGATCGGCTTTCTCCCCGGAGAGGCGTCAGGTCCGCCGATCCGGGGGCTCTTTGCGTCAAATATTCGCGGCGGAAGCATATGGCGGAGCCCGCCCGAGGTAGAGCACGGCCCCGCCTTGGGGGAAATCGACCGCGAACCGGATTCGTTCCCGTGCAATCCGATTCTTGCCACCTGCCTGACCCTGACGATTCATTTGCGGCGGGGACTGAGACTTTGGGGCAAGGACGCGCCAGCGGCGTTCCTGGAGTCAGGGCCGGCATCATCCGGAAGAGGAGTTTAAGCACTATAGCCTGAGGGCTTTGCAATCGCCGTGGCTGCGCATTACAGCGACGCCCTATCATGATGATGTTTTGATCGATCAACTGGCTGAGGCGCTTACAGATGTCTGGCGCCGGGTCGCCTTGCCGCTCGAGGGCTGCGTGATCGATGCGGCGGAGTGAAGGAGCAACGTCCTGTCCATGTCGCAAACCTTATGAGGTGGGGCATTCGCCTGCGCCGCCGGCACTGCTCAGACGTGAGGAGCGCAATACGCTTGAAGCCGTGTGAGGCATTAGCTAAAGGGAATCGAGCGAAGGAGCCGCACGATGAGCGAATGGCGGGACATCAGCACCGCACCCAGAGACGGGGTGTTCGTTCTGCTGCACAATGACCACTGGTCGAGCGATGTGGAAGGATTTTGGCACAAGGGCAGTCGGTCCTGGTCTGCCAACACGCGCATCCCGGGCATCGAAAACCGCGTAATCAGTCCGGAGCCGCCGACGCACTGGAAACCACTGACGGCCGAAGAAGAGAAATACTGAAACCGCTTAAGCGCAAGCTCTGGTGGCACCCGTCACAGTGCATCGCAAAGTCGCAATGACAATCAAAGATGCGAAGGCGAACCGACATCGTTAGCTTGGCCACTCAGGGCCGAAAAGTGCCAGAAGCAGGCATCGACCGCCTTCTTTTGATTTGCGATCAGCCAATTCGCGCAACTCGATTCCCAAGCCCTCGACTCTGTCGGGGTGGTACTTGGAATCTCCCTTCGAAATGCTTCTTTGATCTGATCTGGAGTAGCGTTTTTATCGACGTTCAATACTTCCCACCAAGGACGAGAACGAACTGATCATTCCAATTGATCGAGCGTCAGCGGCGCTTCGACGTGAACCCGACCGATCACGGCGGGCGGAGCGTAGTTCATACGTCAGGCTGTTCCGCTATGGTGAGCGAATAGCGAAATGCATTGCAAGAAGATGCTGCTAGAGCGATCGTAGAAAATTCAACAGATCCTGCTGATCTTTCACCCTCAACCTAAAGAATTGTATCACGACTCCATTCGCCTCGGAGCCCGGGCTCCGGTGTTCTCGGATCGCCCGAACCAAGTCCTTGGTACGACCGTCATGAAGGAAGAACAGTCGCTGTCCTAGGCCCCAGAGAGGAGCGCTCCGAAATTCTCTCCCGTTCGCCTGTCCCTGGCTCACTCCATCGGCGAGACCTGTACCCATGTCATGGATCGCAAGGTCCGAGTACAGGTTAACATCCTTGTTGTCGAGCGCCCCAACAGTCGAGTGTCCCGTGCGAAGCGTCGGCGCATGGCACGCCGTGCATCCCACCTGGTGAAACAGCTGCTTTCCATTGTTGATCGAAGGTACTCCGCCGGGCTCGTCGGTCGAAGGCACCGGCGGGGCTAGAAATCGCATGAAGGCGGCAAACTTCTCGATATCACTCAATACGTCGAGGCCGCTGCTATCGGGATTGGTCGTATCGTTGGGCGTGGGCGCCTTTTGGCACGCAGGCGTCTCATGCGTTTTCGTCCCCCCAACGGGACCGTGCGGCCTTTCTCTCGGCGCGAAATGATCGTTACGAAGCGCGTTGCGTAGTGGAGTGAGGCGATGAAGTGCAAAAATGGGAATAGCGAACGCGAGTATCAGGACCGTCTCGAGATTTTGCGGAAAAATGCCTTCAACATGCAACTACAGCCGCTGAGGTCACTCGAGACCGCAACCAAAAAGCGGAGAGCGCTGAAAAAGAAGGCGGCAGACAATTCTGGGTTCACGAAATCAACATCGACGACTTCCGGCTAATGGTGCGGCCGGCCGCACATTCTACGAGATAACATTGCACCGCCTTCAGATGATCCTAAGGCCTCCACGGTCCCGCTGCCTAGGGAGGCCCCGACATGAGCGCGAATAAATCGGGCCGCCCTATCGTTTGCGTATTTGCACAACATTGTCGGATCCTTTGGGCTCACAGTAAGCCGCCCAGGCTTCCATGAGCTTACGGCGCTTCTCCAGCGCGTCGCTCCGTCGGTAGGCCTGTTCGGCCTTATCACCTATGACATGCGCCAGTGCGGTCTCTGTGATTTCACGGGGGAAGTTGGAGACGTTCCCCGCCCAATCCCGGAAGCTGGAGCGGAAGCCGTGAACGGTGGCGTCTTGGATAGCCCCCGCTCCGAGGTTCCTTCATGTGAGATGCAATCACGCCCCGTCGGGAAACGACGCAAGGATGTCGCGCAAGTCTTGTCGTAGCGCGCCGTTGCGGATGTGAAACAATTCACATCGGTACTTTGACGATTGGGCTACACATTGGGTCGCCGCATCGAAGGCAGCAAATGCCCCGCGTCGTTCGAAAAGCAGCCAAAAAATCTGACGATTCGATCCGCATGTGTTCGTTGAAGATTATTCTAGGCAGAAATTCAACTTGTGGTGACGTAATCGTATACGAACAACTTTTTGTAAATTTGGAGGAAACCGATGGCTGGCCTTGCTCGCAGTTCACACGGTCGTACTGTCCGTGGTCTCACCTTATCGCGCGGCTCGAAGTTCTTCGGCGGCCAGTTCGGCCGCATGTTTCGGGCGCTTCCGCCCGCCGATTTTGGCGAAAGCGATACCAAGTCCGAAGAGAATTTACTAAATCTCGGCAAAGCGATGGTTGCTGACCACGATCCGCCGAAGGATGGACCCGACGCCGAAGAGAGCGGCATTCCCGCGGCCTATACCTATCTGGGCCAGTTTATCGACCACGATCTGACGTTCGATCCGGCCAGCAGCTTGCAGCAGCAAGACGATCCCGATGGTCTGGTCGATTTTCGCACGCCGCGTTTTGATCTAGACTGTGTTTATGGCAAGGGTCCGGACGACGCACCCTACCTCTACAGTGGCGACAATCGATTCATTCAGGGTCGGCCACTCACCGGTGCGGCCAGCAATCCGAATGCGCGCGACCTGCCGCGCAGTCAGCCGACGGATCCGTCGCAACCCGAAGACATCAACAATTCTCGGCGCGCCATAATAGGTGACCCACGAAATGACGAGAACGTCATCGTTTCGCAATTTCAGGGACTTATGCACCGGTTTCATAATAAATTGATGTCGGAAGACACGGGATCGGCTGAATCGAGATTTCAGCGCGTTCAGCGCGAGGTCCGGTTTCACTACCAATGGATGCTCGTCAATGACTTCCTGCCCACCATCGTCTGGGAAGATGTCCTGAAGGACGTCATTCCTCATCACTTCAAGAATACAAATGTAAGGCGTGACCCGCCGCGAATTACGTATTTCGATCTTGCACATGAACCAACCATGCCGCTGGAATTTTCAGCAGCGGCTTATCGCTTCGGTCATTCCATGGTCCGACCTGGCTATCGTCTCAGCGAGACCGTTCCACCATTAGCGATATTCGATCCCGATCCGAATGCCTCGCTGACCGGATTTCATGAATTCCGTAGCAATTGGGCGATCGATTGGGGTCGGTTCATGGACCTTGGGCCTCTCGATTTCGGTGACGAAAATAATCCGAACGACCCTGGAAACAGCAAACGCCTTCAGTTGGCCTACAGGATCGATACCTCTTTAGTCGATCCGCTGGGAAGTCTGCCAAATCCGCCGTTCGCCCCGCCTTTTTCTCTGAGTGGTGGCAAGTTGACGTCTCTCGCACAGCGCAACTTGATGCGAGGCTGGCGAATGAGGCTGCCGAGCGGCCAGGCCATCGCGCGGGCTATGGGCATCGAGCCTTTGAAGGACGCCAACATTCTGGTTGGCAAATTCACTGGCGATCCGGCCGACATTAAGGGGTCCGTCGCTTCGATCTCCGCGGCGTTCGAGGACAATTGTCCGCTATGGACCTACGTTCTTGCGGAGACCAAAGAAGTGACAGTGACGATTAAGACAAACCAGGGCGATAAGCCAATTAAGACACGAAAGCTGGGCCCGGTCGGTGGCCGCATCGTTGCTGAGACCTTTATCGGCCTCATGCTTTCGGACAGCAGCTCATATTTCAATCAAAACCCCATTTGGACCCCAAGCAAAGCCAATGCGCAGGGACGGTTTGGATTGCGCGAGCTGATCAAGACGGCGCTGTCCTGAATGAGTTTGCCGCATTTTGCGCTAGACTCTCAGGCTTCGACAACGGGGCGTTTGCGGCGGCGTTTGGGCTGCGGAACCGCAGCTTTCGGTTTACTCCCGCTCTCCTGAACGCCGACGCTTGCCGATTCCAATGACATTCCCTTTATTTTTCGGTTCGCAGTAATTTGCCCATGCTTCCATCAACTTGCGCCGCTTCTCCAGCGCGTCACTCCGCCGGTACGCCTGTTCGTCTCAAAGCTTCATATTCCCCTTGACTCCCGGTCCCGCCAACACGGGACCGGTTTCTTTTGGGTCAGCTCTTTCCGGTGCGGCATCCAAACAATTCCGCGAGGAGCATAGACCAGCGGCCGGTTGAAATCCGAACCTCTCTTCTCGCCGGATACTTTCTGATGCAGCAGCCTGCTCGCGACCATTTTGTCGTTCTGCCCGGCCAGCGCCGCCGCTGACCACACCGGCGCCTCCCGAGCTGCCCGCACGGTGCGCGTTGTTATTTCATTGGACCGGCTCCAACGTCTTCCAAGCGTCGAAGCCAAGAGGCTACATTGCCTTATGATGATCCCTAGGGGCGGTCACGCGAGAGTCCGGAAATGGCCCATCGCGTCATTTCGCGTGCACGAAACAATCAGGTCGCTTTTGGAGAGAAGCGGACATCAACCGGCAGGCAGAGCCGCCTGGTTTGGTCGCGAATGACCCAAATGCGACATCGGGCTCGCTTTTCAATCACAACGTTTCGCTAGTTGCTCGATCCGCAGGTCAGATCGCGACTCCGCAGGCTTCCGCGCCAGATAGACCACCCACCGCTCACGATTGTTGCGCATCATGTCGTTGAGGGCTGAACGCGCATTCAACTGTTTTCCGGCAAGCACGCGGTGCTGACCGGCCTATAGTTCCAGGCCAGCGTCAAAGCACACAAGGGCTTCACCAAAGTGATATCCTCGTCGCAACAATTTGCGGCACCACGGCAGGACGCGCTCTTTGATATCCAGAGCCTATGAATTGATGCTTGAACACGAATTTATGGGGTATAAACAAGGCTTGAAACTGGAGAGCGACGTTATGATAACCGCCAATCAGCTCAGGGCTGCTCGCGCGCTCCTGAACATCGATCAGCGGCAAATGGCTGAACTGGCATTCCTTTCGGTGCCGACGATCCAGCGCATGGAAGCCAGTGACGGCGTCGTCCGCGGCAACGTCGATTCTCTCATGAAGCTGGTTTCCGCTCTTGAGAATGCCGGGATCGAGCTGATCAATCCGGGGGTTGCGAGTTCCACCGGAGGTCGAGGCGTACGACTCCGGGAGCATGTCACAACACCAAAGCTGAAGACTGTCCGGCAGCAAAAGCTGTCTTCCTCGCGGGCCTTGGAGCGGGCGCGCTGAATGCGTGATGATCGCGGCAATGGGTCGGGTCGGCCGATCCGCGGACCGGCGCTCCTATTGCTTGAGCGCGGCTGCTTGAGCATTCGCACCGCACCACAGCGAAACCATTAAGGTATTCGCAGCACGGTCAGGGTCGGAATGGTTCATCAGGCCGGACGCGTGACGGACACGGTCAGCGGCCAAATCAACGAGCCGGTGCCGCGTCCGCGCCACTCCCAAGGCCGTAAGAGGATAAATCAGCTGCAAGAGGGGATCAGCAACAGAACTGTCGGATCGTCAGCGGGCACCTTCAGGTTTTCAATTCTGTGGCGGCCGTAAGTGAAAACAAATAGCGTTGCCAACAATATTGCGAGGCCCTGCATTGGCGCTGCGATCATTCCCGCCTGGAACAACCGTAACATCGACGCAATTCTCAAGGCGTAACGGCGGCCGTGTCCGCCTGCTCGAGCAACGCAAGAAGACCTTTCAGGATAGCATTTGGAGTAGGGGGACAGCCGGGGATGTGGAGGTCGACAGGGACGACTTCCGAGACCCCGCCAACGACCGCGTAGCTACCAGCGAAACACCCTCCATCCCGAGCGCAATCTCCAATCGCGACGACCCATTTAGGATTTGGAACCGCATGATAGGTGAGCGCCAGCGCTTCGCGCATGTTCTTGGTCACGGGACCGGTCACCATTAGCACATCGGCATGGCGCGGCGAGGCAACGAACCGGAGGCCAAAGCGTTCGACGTCGTAGTGGGCGTTATTAAGCGCGTGGATTTCGAGTTCGCATCCATTGCAAGAGCCGGCGTCGACCTCGCGTATCGAGAGACTCCGGCCTAGCCGCCGCCGCGCAGCGTGGCCAACGGCTGTTGCGAGTTCCGTCACCGCAGCATCGTCCAACGACGGCGCCTGCTCGGTGAATGGCCGGCGAAACAGACTTTCAAAAAGCAGCTTGCGCATCTTTGTTGTCCCTAGAGGTCGTGGCCCGAATACGAGCAGTTGAACGACTTGTTGCAGAGCGGAAAATCCGCAACGATGTTGCCCTCAATGGCTGCCTCAAGCAGCGGCCACTGAAACCACGAGGGGTCGCGCAGATGGCATCGTTCGACCCGGCCATAACGCAGGCGGAGCCAGACCAGAACGTCGCCGCGAAATCCCTCGACGATCGCCATGCCTTCCCGCGCCTCTGACGTGGGCCGCGCCTTTGTGCTCAAGGCGCCTGCGGGCAGCCGGCTCAATATCTGCTCGATCAACGAAAGTGACTGCTCGATCTCGCGCACCCTGATCCAGACGCGCGCATTGACATCGCCCTCACTCAGCACCGGCACCTCAAAGCGCAAACCATCATACGGCGGATAGGCAAAAGTCCGTCGCGCGTCGAAGGCGCGGCCGGACGCGCGGCCGATGTAGCCGCCGGCGGCATATTGTCTGGCTAAAGCGGGTTTTAGCACGCCGGTATCGACGGTGCGGTCCTGTAGCGAAGCGGTGTTGTCGTAGAGTTCGACCAAAGCCGGAAAGCGCCGGCGGATGTTGTCCAGCGTCGCCTGGATGATTTTTTTCCCTTCATCGCCAAGGTCGCGCGCGACGCCACCTGGAACGATGACATCGCGCATCAATCGATGGCCGAATGCTTGAGCGGATGCGCGCAGCACGCTCTCGCGCAACACGCTGCAATGTGCATGCATCAGGGTGAACGAGGCATCGTTGCAGATGGCGCCGATGTCGCCGAGATGATTGGCAAGCCGCTCCAGTTCGGCCATCAGCGCGCGGAGAAAAACCGCTCGCTCGGGCACGACCAGCCCCAGCGTGGCCTCGGCGGCGTTCGAAAATGCAAAGGCATAGGCAACGGTGCTGTCGCCCGACACGCGTCCGGCGAGCTGCGCCGCGCGCTCGAGATCGGCGCCTGCCATGAGCCCTTCGATGCCCTTGTGAAGGTAGCCGAGCCGCTGTTCCAGCCGCACCACAGTTTCGCCGCTTGCGGTAAAACGGAAATGTCCGGGCTCGATGATGCCCGCATGGACCGGGCCGACCGCGATCTGGTGCAGGCCGTCGCCCGTTGCCGGCAGGAAACGATAGGGCGCCGCTTGCGACAACGCGTCGATGCGATCGCTCAAGGGAAAGCGCACGCCCCAATTGTTGTGATCGAGCCAGGGGCGAGGATCGGGCAAGCCTTCCGCGGTTATGCCAAACAGATCGTTGATGGCGCGCTCCTGCCGAAGCGCCGGCGGGTGATGTCTGCCGATCGAAGTATAGCTGTGATCGGGGCAATCCAAGCTGACGATCGCGATTTCCGCGGTATCTTCATCCATGATCGCCATGTGCACCATTGAGGGTTCGCCCCAAAGGCCGAGCAGGCTTAGGCGTCCCTGCACCAGCTCGTTTGCAACAAATCTCCAAAGGTGAGCACCGACCACGGCGCGCGGCCATGGCCTGCGTTGCAGGATCTCGCGGCCTTCCAGTATGCGATCGATCAGCGAGGCCATACCCTGTTGATCTCCAAACTATCCAAGAAGCCGAGCCACGTGCTGGAACCAGGCGACGAACGGCGCGGGAAGATAGATTCCCGCGATCAGAACCAGTGAGAGATGCGCGAACATCGGGACATAGGAAGCATCGGCGGGCGCCGTGCTGCCGCGCGGTTTGCCGAATGCGACGCTGGTCAGGCGCAGAGTCAATGCGCCGAAGGCCAGCAGAAGCGCGAACACCAGCGCGATCGCGAGTAGGGGGGCGCGAACAAATGTCGAGCTGACGATGAGAAATTCGCTCATGAAAATGCCGAGCGGCGGCAAGCCGGTGATCGCGACGACACCGGTCACCAGGCCCCAGCCGAGCGCCGGATGCGTTACTGTCAGGCCACGGATCTTGGAGATCCGCTGCGTGCCCTTGATTTGTGAAATATGCCCGATGGCGTAGAAGATCGCCGACTTGGTCAGGCTGTGCATCACCATGTGCAATAGCCCGGCAAAATTGGCGAGCGGGCCGCCCATGCCGAACGCAAACACGATGATGCCCATGTGCTCGATCGAGGAATAGGCGAACAGGCGCTTGATGTCGCGCCGGCGATACAGCATGAAGGCTGCGAACACCACCGAAACCAGGCCGATCGTCACCATCAGCGGGCCAGGCGCGATCGCCGCGGGATTTGCGGCGAGCAACATCTTGAAGCGCAACAGCGCATAGAGCGCGACGTTAAGCAGCAGGCCCGACAGCACGGCCGATATCGGCGTCGGGCCTTCAGCGTGCGCGTCAGGCAACCAGGCATGCAGCGGCGCCAACCCGACCTTGGTGCCGTAGCCGAGCAGCAGAAAGATGAAAGCGACGTTGAGAAGAGGCGCGTCGAAGTTTTCGGCGTGTTGGATCAGGAGGGTCCAAACCATCGCGTCCCGGCCTTCGCCAACGACTGGCCGCGCCGCCATGTAGACCAGGATGGTGCCGAACAACGCAAGTGCGATGCCGACGCTACCGAGGATGAAGTATTTCCAGGCCGCTTCCAGCGCGGCGTGGGTACGATAGATGCCGACCATCAGCACGGTGGTCAGGGTGGCGATTTCGACCGCAACCCACATCAAGCCGATATTGTTCGACACGAAGGCAAGGTTCATGCCGAACATCATGATTTGATATATCGCGTGGTAGAACCGCAGATATCTCGGCGTCAAGCGGCCGGTTTCCAGTTCATGCGCGATGTAGCTTGCGCTGAAGATACTGGTGGTGAAACCAACAAACGTGTTCAACACGATGAAGACGATGTTGAGGTCGTCGACCAGCACATAGGGCCCCGGCTGCGGACGTTCCACCACAAACAGCGAGAGCGCGGCGAGAAATGTTGCCAGACTCGCGACCACGTTCAGACGCGCGGTCAGCCGGTATCCTGGCAGCGCGGCCAATAGCGCGGCCGAGACGATCGGAATCAAGAGGACCGCGGCTACCGGTTCGAAGGAAGCCGCGCTCATCGCTGTTCACCCCGGAAGTCGTCAAGCGCGGATACATCGACGGAATCGAAGCGTTCGCGGATTCGGAACAGGAAGATGCCGATCACGATGAAAGCGATCAGGATCGAGAAGGCGACGCTGATTTCGACGACCAGTGGCATCCCCTTGGCACCGGTCGCCGCAAGCACCAGCCCGTTCTCGAGCGACATGAATCCCACGACCTGGCTGACGGCGTTGCGGCGCGTCACCATGACCAGAAGTCCCAGCAGCACGACCGACAGCGCGAAGGCAAGATCCTCGCGCGCCAGGGGGTCGGCTTCGGCGGTCACCCGCAGCATCAGCACCATCGAGAGGGCGACCAGCGCCATCCCGGCGAGCATGGTCGGGCCGACACCCACGACCGATTCGATGTCGCGGTGAATGCCAAGCTGCTTGACGATGCGATGCAGCGCCACCGGAATGACGACCGCCTTGAAGACGAGAGCGATGGCAGCAGTGATGTAGAGATGAAGTGCGTCCTGGACAAAAGCCTGCCAGGCGACGGAGAGCGCGAGCACCAGGGCATGGATCGCAAAAACGTTGAGCAGCGAATAAAGCCGGTCCTGGTACAGCATCATGAAGGAGATCAGGACGAGCCCGCCGGCCAGCGTGTGTGAGACGTCGAAGGAGAGGCTGTGCATCTGCATCAGAAACTCCTCGACACGAACAGCAAGAGCGTGCCGAGCAAGCCCAGCATCAGCGCGGCGCCAAGAAATTGCGGAACGCGAAAGACGCGCATCTTCGCAGTCGCCGTCTCGAACAGCGCCAGGAAAAAGCCGGCGACTACAAGCTTGACGAGGTAGGCAGCGGTCCCGATCGCGTAGGCCAACGGGCCCGTTCCGAACACAGCGATCTTCCAGGGCAGGAACACGCAGGCGATCAGCGAGACGTAGAGCAACAGCTTGAGAAACGCGCCGAATTCGATCATTGCAAGATGGCGGCCGGAATATTCGAGCACCATCGCTTCATGCACCATGGTGAGCTCCAGATGCGTCGCAGGATTGTCGACCGGAATACGCGCGTTCTCAGCGAGCGCCACCATGATCAGCGCGATCACGGCCATGCCCAGCGACACCCGCAGCCCGACGTAGGACGAGGCCATGAAATTCGCGACCGTCGAGAGCTGGGTCGAACCGGCAACCAGCGCCATGCAAAACACGATCAACAGCATCGCCGGTTCCGCCAGCGCCGCGATCATAACTTCGCGGCTGGAGCCGATGCCGCCGAAACTGGTGCCGACGTCCATCCCCGCGAGCGCCAGAAAGAAGCGTGCGCTGCCAAGCAGCGCGACGATGGCGATCAGATCCGCCGTCCAGTTGAACAACAGGCCGGTCGCGAATGTCGGCACCAGCGCCGCCGCGACCCAGATTGCGGCAAAGGTGATGTAAGGTGTCACTCGGAACAGCCATGATGCGTTATCGGCCAGCACGACTTCCTTGCGGAGCAGACGCAGCAGATCGCGATAGGGCTGAAACACCGAGGCGCCCTGCCGGCGCACCAGGCGGGCCTTGACCTTGCGCACAAAGCCGGTCAGCAGCGGAGCGAGCAACAGCACCAGCAGCATCTGTATGCCCTGCACAACGATGTCGGAGATCACGACCATATCGCGAGCGCCAAGAGCAGCGTGACGAGGGTGGCAAACACCAGACTGAGATATTGCCGGATGGTCAGGAACTGCAGGCGGTTGAGCCAATCGGAGGAGAGGCCGACCGCTCCCGCGATCGGCGCGTACATCCCTTCCCAGATCAGGTCATGCAGTTCGATTCGCAGTCGCGCCGGCCTGATATCTCCGGGAGGCGGCATCTCGACATGATCGCGGGCGTGGAACACCATCGTTCCGAACACGCGACGGATCGGCTGCGCGAAGCTCGTTCCGGAATACTGGGCCGCGGGCGTCGGATCGGAGAAGCCGCAGCCCCAAGCCGGCCCTCGACGCAAAGCATGCGATGCGAAGCGGTGGATGAAGTAGACCGCAAGCGAAGCGGATATCGTGATGAATACCATCACCAGCAGTCCGTTGTACGAGCTCTTGCTCTCCGCGATCGGCACGATCGAGAGCCACGCCTCGTTGGCCTGGATCGGCATGTTGCCGCCGAGGATCTCGGTCGTGATCGGCGCCAGCGCATCGATCACCGGTCCCGGCAGGATTCCGGCGAACAGGCAAAGAGTGGCGAGGATGAACATGGCCGCAAGCGAGTATCGGTCGACGTCATGCGCAGCTTCCGCCGCGACGCTGCGCGGCCGCCCGAGAAAGGCGACGCCATATGCCTTGACGAAGCAGGCAGCCGCCAGTGCGGCAGCAAGTGCCAGCAGCGCTCCGACCGCGGGCACCATGATCTTCAGGGCCCACTGCGGCAGCTCCGGACTTTGCAACACCGCCTGGAAGATCAGCCACTCCGAGACGAAGCCGTTGAACGGCGGGAGAGCCGAGATGGCGACGCAGCCAACAAGAAAGACGAAGCTAGTGAGCGGCATCCGATGGATAAGGCCGCCCAATTTGTCCATGTCCCGCTCGCCCGTCGCCGTCAGAACGGCGCCGGCTCCGAAGAACAGCAAGCTCTTGAAGAACGAATGGTTGAGCACATGAAACAGCGCGGCGGTGAAGGCGAGCGCCGCCAATAGCTTCAGGCCGTTGGCCTGAAACGCCAGCGCAAGACCGAGGCTCGCGAAGATGACGCCGACATTTTCGATCGTGGAGTAGGCGAGCAGGCGCTTGAGGTCGTTTTCCATCATCGCATACAGGATGCCCATCACGGCGGTGATGCCGCCGAGGAAGAGGACGACCACGCTGGCCCACCACGCCGGTTGCCCCAACAGATCGAACACGACGCGAATGAAACCGTAGATAGCGACCTTGGTCATGACGCCGCTCATCAGTGCGGAAACGTGGCTCGGCGCCGCGGGATGCGCGAGCGGCAGCCAGACGTGCAACGGCACCAGGCCGGCCTTTGATCCGGCGCCGAGCAACATCAGGATCAATACCAGCGCCGCCGCGTATGGCGTATGCGGAGCCGCGCGAATGGCTGCAAATCCGTAGTCTCCAGCCGCTCCCGCCAACAGGCCGAAGGCCAGCAGCAGCGCCAGCGTGCCGAAGCTTGCCATCACCAGATAGATATAACCTGCTTTGGCGTTGCCGGCTTCACGGTGGTGCGCCATGACCAGCGCCCAGGACGCGAGCGACATGAATTCCCAGCACAGCAAATAAGAGAATGCGTCGTCCGCCAGCACCACGAGATTCATGCCCGCCAGAAAGGCGGGAAAAAACGGAAGCACGCGGTGCGGCGTCGCTTCGTGGTGGCCGTAGCCGAGACCATAAAGGCTCGCCGCGGCCCCTCCGAGATTGACGACGGTGAGGAAAAACGAGGCCAGCGCGTCGAGGCGGAAATGGGCGCCAAGCCACGGCAATCCGACCGGCAGCGTCAGAGCGGTGACGTTTGCCGGATCGCCAATCAACGACCGCATGGACCCGATCAATGCAATCGCCGACACGGCCAATGTAGCGCCGTAGATCACGGCCGTGGCGGCCTTTGAGCGGCTCAGAACGATTGCCAGAACTGCCAATCCGAGCAATCCGGCAACACACGCCATTTGCAGATTGACGGCCGACATTATGTGCGCGCCCTTGTTCTGCTTGGCGCTTTGTTTTCCGGTCGAGCGCCCGGAAGGGCCTTGGCCGAATCCGAATTTACTTTCAGTCGAACCCCGCGTCCCAGCGAATTGCTAACGGCGCCTTCGTCGATCATCTCGATCCCCGCCGCTTCGAATGCGGCGATCAGCTTGACCAGAGAATCGACATTGCCCCGAACCATCGTTTCGCTCGCCTCCATGCGCTGAATGGTCGGCACGGAAAGCCCCGACAATTCCGCGAGCCGGCGCTGATCGATGCCGAGAAGCGCCCTGGCAGCCCGCAATTGAGCCGCTGTGATCATGGATCTGCCCGGCGACCCGAACCAATATCAAACATCATTCCTGCATGGTAAGTAATGATGTTAAAGTGTCAATAACTGATGTATAGGATATCGATTCTAAGGGCCGATTTCACGGGCTTTTTTGAATGAGCCTGCCCGTCACCGCGAGGTTTCACCGTGGGACCCATAGCAAGCCGCAGCCGCGCTGGTTCAAGTCGCAACACCGAACTCGAAATTTTGTCATCGATGAAGTCTCTTTCATCACCGATGAGATGGAGTTGCTAGTGGGAGCAGAGATCACTAAAAAGTCCTGACCTAGCTCAGATTTGCCAAGAACGCGTTGATCGCGTCAGCCCCTTGTTTTGGTTGCTGGCACATCCACCAATGCCCCGCCCCTTGCAGGACTGCCACCTTTGCGCCGGCGCGCTCA
>NZ_DATMLW010000235.1:0-28875 GCF_035570375.1 Bradyrhizobium sp.
TTTCCGATGCTGGCATGCCGCGGTGCACTTTCATTAACGACCGGAGACATAGCGCTTGGCGTCGGGATCTTTTTTATTGGCGCGCTAATTCTGTCCCGTCTTCTATTCCGGGCCGGCCTGCGCGACGAACCATATTAGCCCATTAGCCCGAACGAAGGCAGTGCAGGGTGATTTCTGGTGGACAGTTGAGACGAACAGGAACGACGCTCGATCCTGCACCCACAGAGGTGTAGCCAATCATGTTGTGGTACTGCCAAGCTCCTGCCCCCATCCGTCGAGGCAATACTGCGTCAAGGATGATCGGAATAGATCCTGGCAGACAAATCTGGCCACCGTGCGTATGTCCGCTCAGCAACAAATCAAAATCGGCATCTGCCGCCTGGCGATAGATTTCCGGCGTGTGCGACAACAAGATCGAGAACTTGCCAGACGGTATCTGCGATGCAGCCTTTTCGAGATTGTCGACCTTGAAGCAGTGGGCGTCATCGATTCCGGCTAGATAGATCTGCTGATCACCGCGCACGATCACCTCGCTCTCGTTGAGCAGCATCCGTATTCCCATAGCTTCCAACCCCGGAACCATTTGGATGGTGTCGTGGTCACCCAGTACCCCATAAACGGGCCCCTTTAAATGAGCTCGCACTCGTGCGACGCCGTCCAGGGTTGCCTCGAACGGTCCATAATTCTTCCCTCGATAGTCGCCGGTTAGAACACATAGATGGTAACGCACGTCGCCGACGAGTTCGATCAGGCGCTGCATGGCAGCTTCATTCATGTCCACATGCATGTCGCTAATGTGGAGTATGGTGAAGCCATCAAAAAGCGGCGGCAACTCCTTGAACATGACGTTATTACGCTTGACGAGAATGCGTCCTGTATTCCGGCGTCCGCGCCAGTAGAAACCGGTCAGCTTCAGTGCGTTTCGAATGACAGAATGGACCGGATACCAGTTCTCGATGTGAAAGGAGAGCAGGCCTTTGCCGAAGATTTGCGCCGCGTGGTCCGTCTCGATACCCAATCGCTGTCTCGCGTGGAGCGGTCCGAGACGTTCCTCCAATTTGCGCAAGATATCTTCGTCCATGGGATAACTTCCTCCAAGCCTTCCGTGGGGAGCTTGAGGCTCTGCCAGACAATTCCCTTCGGGCGAACAGCTTGTTTTACCGAACGACATGGCTCATTTGCACACTGGCTACCCGCCGAGCGACCACCGAGCAAGACTCTCGGCCGCAACTACACTCGGCGAGTCCGCTCCCTTTTCTAAATCAGCGGATCACTTAGGAAAGCTGCTCGACCGCCAAACCTTAATACTTTCTTAACAGCCCTTTTTGACCCCGGGATATTTCTCAACCCTGTCTTCGCGCGCGCGAGACGGGGGGCCTGTCCAAGGTACCCCCGGGATAGAATTACGCCCAACAGCCTGACGCTCAACTGAGAGCCTTGCCCTACGCGGCTATGGCATGCGGCCAATCGCGGTCGCGTCAGCCATAACAGCGAGGGCGAGTATGAAACGTGATCTCTATGCAGAAGTATCAGCGCGCATTGTTGCAGAGCTAGAAGCCGGAGCAGCCCCATGGGTCAAGCCGTGGTCAGCAACCCCGGGCGCGAATACGCCGTGCAATGCCGTGAGCAACCGGCCCTACTCAGGGTGCAACGTCATCCTGCTATGGATGGCGCAAGCGGCTGGCTATCGCACGCCGCGCTTCCTGACCTTCAAGCAGGCCTTGGAATTGGGTGGCAACGTCCGCAAGGGCGAGCACGGCACGAAAGTCTATTTCGTGAAGCAACTTCAGGTCCGCGACCAAGGCGCGGACGATAGCTCGTCGACGCGCCTGATCCCAATGATGCGCCAGTATACGGTTTTCAACGTCCACCAGTGCGAAAACCTTCCCGATAGCATCCATACTGGGAAGCCGATGCGTGTTCGCAATCCCGACACGCGCGACGAGCTAGCCGACGCATTCCTGCACTCAACTGGCGCGGACATCCGCGAGGGCCACGGCGAAGCCTATTATGTCCCCAGCCGGGATTTTATCTCGATGCCTGCATTCGCTGGGTTCAAGGGTGCCGATCACTTCTACAACGTGGCATTCCACGAATTGACGCATTGGTCGGGCCACAAGTCGCGCCTTGACCGGGATTTGAAGAACCGGTTCGGCTCTCGCAACTACGCAGCCGAGGAATTGATTGCGGAGTTGGGCGCGGCGTTCTTGTGTGCGGAATTTGGCTTTGACGGGGACGTTCGGAGCGCGGGCTACATCGCCTCATGGATTGAGCTTCTGAAGGCCGATAAACGGGCATTCTTTACCGCTTGTAGCCAAGCATCCAAGGCTGCGGAATACCTGCGCGGCTTGGCGCTCACCCAGCCCACGGAAAGGGCGGCGTGATGGCACCGTCGGGCCCCGCATCGCGCCGTCAGCCAATCCACGACGTTCATCCGCTGACCGGCACCCCTATCGAGGTCTTCTATTCTGACCGCACGCTGGAGACGTTCGGCAGAAGCGGCGCTGGCTGGTTTTGGTGGTCTCGTCGGCGGGGGTTCCCACCAGATGGCCCGCCGACTGGGCCATTCGCTACGAGTTACAGGGCGTTCAAGCACGCGATGAATACCGGCCGCGCAGGGACGAAGCGCGGTACGAAAGTTTGAACAGGGAAAGAACGCAATTACGCTCCCACTGCTTCCCCCGCGCTTCCCCGAAATAGAAATGACAAGGCCGCCGAATGGCGGCCCGTCAGAAGTTATTCTGATATCTATAAAAATTGGAGCGGGCGAAGGGATTCGAACCCTCGACCCCGACCTTGGCAAGGTCGTGCTCTACCCCTGAGCTACACCCGCATCCCTTGAGATTGCCGGAAAGGCATCGCCGCCGGCCGGCAGAGCTATGCCAAATGCGGACCCCGAATGCAACAGCCCGAACCGTTCGTTCCAAGAAGGTATCGGGCAAAAATCGACCGGATTGGCGTGCAAATCGGCTTTATCCCGACATTGAGGCCATTTTCGGCAAGCGATTCTTTTGCGATTTGTTCGCCGCGCTACCGCGACGTCATGTCACGAACCTGGCATCGCGTCGGCCGCAGTCGCTGCCGGCCCCCCCGGGACCAAGCAAGAGGGGAACCGATTGAAATTTCCCGCCAAACCGCCATTTGGGTAAAGAGAACATCTGAACGCGATGGCGGGGCGTGCTAGAAAAGGCACGATCCGCACCATATCAGACGGGGATTTATCAGTGTCGATACTAGAGCAGGGTGGCGGACCGGCGCCGCAGGCAGCGTCTGATCTCATCAAGGAGACGACCACTCAGACCTTCATGAAGGACGTCATCGAGGAGTCGAAGCGCCAGCCGGTGCTGATCGACTTCTGGGCGCCATGGTGCGGCCCCTGCCGTCAGCTCACCCCGCTCCTCGAAAAGGCGGTCCGTGCCGCCAATGGCAAGGTCAAGCTGGTCAAGATGAACATCGACGAACATCCGGCGATACCCGGCCAGATGGGAATCCAGTCAATCCCGGCGGTGATCGCATTCGTCAACGGCCAGCCCGCCGATGGTTTCATGGGCGCGGTACCCGAAAGCCAGGTCAACAGCTTCATCAACAAGCTGACCGCCGGCATGCCCGGCGCGCCCAACATCGCCGAGGTCCTCAAAGAGGCAGAAACCGTCCTGGCCGAGGGAGATGCCGCCACGGCAGCGCAAATCTATGCCGAAGTGCTGGCGGCGGATGCCACCAATATCGCCGCACTGGCCGGCCTTGCCAAATGCTACATCGCGACCGGAGCGATCGAGCAGGCCAGGAAGACCTTGGCCATGGTGCCGGAATCCAGGCGCGGCGATGCGGCGGTCAGGGCCGTCCAGGCCTCGATCGACCTGGCCGAGCAGGCCAAGGCACTTGGACCGTTGACCGAGCTCGAACAGAAAGTCGCCGCAAACCCGCTCGATCATCAGGCAAGGTTTGAGCTTGCGACCGCGCTCAATGCGAGCGGCAAGCGCCATGAAGCTACTCACCATTTGCTCGAAATCGTCAAGCGTGACCGCAAATGGAACGAGGACGGTGCGCGAAAACAACTGGTCCAGTTCTTCGACGCCTGGGGCCCGACCGATGAGGCCACGGTCGAAGGACGAAAGAAGCTGTCGACAATCTTGTTTGCGTGAACTTTTCTGCGAGGATGGGCGCCGGGTCCGTCGCACGATCGTTGGATCGCGGATATTGCAATCTCGCTACAGGGACTTCAAATTCAAAGCCGCACTGGAAACCAACCATTGCTAGAGCATGATCCGGAAAAGTGGAGACCGGTTTTCCGAAAAGATCATGCTTAAACAAAGAGGAGATCATGATGCGATTCCACTTAATCGCATCATGATCTAGAGCTCCTTTGATTCCGAAGTTCGCATCAGAGGTCGCCGCAATAGTTTGCGAACTTCGGAAATCGAGCGCGAGGCGCGAGCACCGGATTCGCAAATGCCGATCAATGCCGAATACCGCGGCCCGGGCGACCTTCCCGAGGTGATTCCGGTGTTTCCGCTGCCCGGTGCGCTGTTGCTGCCGCGCGGGCAGATGCCGCTCAACATATTCGAGCCTCGCTATCTCGCAATGGTGGACGACGCGTTCCGCGACGGTCATCGCCTGATCGGGATGATACAGCCAGACGTTTCCCACTCGCCGGACGAGACCCACCCGAAACTGTTTCGGGTCGGCTGCGTCGGGCGCATCACCCAGCTCGCCGAGTCCGGGGACGGCCGTTACATCCTCGAACTGACCGGCATCGCTCGCTTCAAGGTGATCGAGGAAATGACGGTGCTCACTGCGTATCGGCAATGCAAGGTGGACTACTTCCCCTACATGGACGATTTCACCGCCCGCAAGGGCGAGGAGGCGGTCGACCGCGAAGCCTTGCTTGCCGTGCTGACCGACTTTTTGAAAGCCAACAATCTGAAGGTCGACTGGGAAGGCATCGAAGCCGCGCCAAACGAGGCGCTGGTGAACGCGCTCGCCATGATGTCGCCCTACGGGCCGCCTGAGAAGCAGGCGATGCTGGAGGCACCCGATCTCAAGACCCGCGCGGAAATCCTGATCGCGGTGACCGAAATGGACCTCGCCAAGAAGCGCACCAGCGGCGACACCGGATTGCAGTAGCTTGATCAGCCGACCGCGGGGGCAGGTTTGGCCGGTTGCGATCCGGCGAACCGCATCAGCATGAACGTTGCGATCAGCACAGCAACATAGACGAGGAGCTGCATTTCCGTGGGCTGATCGGTGTATCCGATCAATGTATGCATGGTCCGGCCGGCGATGCTCGTCTCCGGGAGCAACCAGGCGCTGTCCCACACCACCGTGTCGAGCGAATTCAGCCAATTGGCGCGCTCGAGGAATGCCACCGCCTGCGCCGCCATGCCGGCTGCGAGCAGGGTGATCAGCGCAGTCGTGGTCGCGAACAGGGCTTTCGGCGGAATGCGCATCAAACCGAAATAGGTCAACAGGCAAACGCCAACCCCCAGCGCCAGCCCCAACAGCCCGCCGAGCGCGAGGCTCAATGCCGAGCCGCCCTCAGACGCGGCGACGCCATACAGAAACAGCGCCACCTCGCTGCCTTCCCGCAACACCGCGACGCCGACGACGACGGCAAGCGCCAGCAGGGATTTCGTGCCATCCGCGACCGCTTGGCCGACGGCGCGCAATTCCCCGGCCATTTCACGGCCGTGGTGCGCCATCCAGACATTGTGCCACGTCAGCATCACCACGGCGATGCAAAGGATCGACGCGTTGAACAGCTCCTGCCCCATGCCGGCAAACAGTTGCGAAAGTGCACCGGCGAAAGCCGCCACAAGGCAGGCGGCCAGAACTCCCGCGAGCACGCCGCCGCCGATCCAGCGGTTGCGGTTGGGCACTGAACTGGTGACGGCGAGCACGATGCCGACAATCAGGCCGGCTTCGAAAACTTCGCGAAATACGATGATGAGGGCAGCCAGCATCAGGCAAATTATCGGTTATGGTGAACTTCGAGTTGAGGTTCTCGAGCCGCCTGCAGCAGGCGCTTGCAGGAACTTGAAATCGGCAGCCTTCGTTCCCCTCATTGCACCGTCAGCGCGCCGCGCGCCTTATCGTTGAAATCGTCAAAGAACTCGTAGCGTCCGGGTTTCAATGCCCGCACATTGACGACCCCTTCGCTGCCCGCGGCAACGACCTTTTCGACCCGCAGGGAAGTGCTCTCGAACTCGATCGCCTTGGCGTCGAGGTTCTTGATCCGGAACGAAATCGGCTTGTCGGCAGGCGCGCTCACCTGGCTCGGCTGGAACTGGCCCTTGGAATAAGTCAGACGGATTTCTGTCACCTGTTGCGCGAAGGCAGACGCCTGGAGCGCGGTCGCGCAAATCGAAGCCAAGGCCAGTCTCTTCATCATGGCGGTCAGAGCAGACACGTTGAGTCCCTTTCGATCTTCCACATCAAAATTCATAGGCGAATTTAAGTTTGACCCGATTGCGCTGGAACTCCGAGAGATTCAGCGAAACCGGATTGCCGATTTCACGGCCCCAGACCTGGGCGTTCCAGGCCGCGCTCATGAACGATTTTGGCGTAAACTGAATGTAGAGCGTGGGCCCGAGCAAGATTGCGTCACCGGTGAATGACGTCAAATTTGCGGCATCGTAATGCCTGAGATACCAGACTTCCCCGCCCAGCACGACGTTGGAAAGGATGCGGAACGACAGCGCCGCCGAGCCGCCTGCAGTGGCCTCGTGAAAACTGTCCCCGAAAGCCGGCTTGGTGAATTCGGGCTCGTAGAGCAGATTGAAACCCGCATACAGGCGATTTCGCAGGAGTTCGAGATCCGCGTTGACGGTGGTTTCGAACTCGTAGTTGCGCACCCGATCGCCCGAGGTTTCATCGATCCGCCGGATGGTCGGCTCCACTGCGAGCGTCACCGCCAGCGGATTGCTCGAGGTGCGCTCAAGCGCCAGATAGCGGAATTCGGCGAAGGCGCCGCTCAACGCGATTTGGCTGCGGTCGTCAAGGTCCGTCACGCCATGAATGTCGTGGGTCGAGCCAAGCGCGCCGAATTCGATCTGAATGAACTGGGACGGCGTGAATTCGAATTCGTACTTCGTCTCGGTCGCCGCGTAGTTTCCCTCGCGTTTGCCGAAGCGGCCGATAGTGTCGACGGTGACCTCTTTCTCGCCTTCAAGACCGATACCGGACCCGAGCGTAAATCCGAAAATATATTTGGTCTCGATCTCGCGCCATGAGCTTGGATCTTCGGCCCGCGCAACGCTTGCCGACGCAAAAACCGCAGCCACCGCGCAAAGCGCAAGAGCGCATTTCCCTCCAGACTTTACCACCTGTCCTCTTTCCCGAACCGCCAACATTTGTCCGATGCCATCAGCTAGCGTCTTGCCGGCAGGTGGGCAAAAAGACTCCTTCTAAACTAGAGACGTTCTAACTTTGTCGTGAATCGACGACAGATGTCTCGCGGACTGCTGCCGAACAAAACCGACCTGGTGATCGGATATCCGGCGTCACCGAACTTTCATCAATAAAGGCCGACCTGCGTCTTCGCCGAATGGCTAGCCGGCGCCGAGCGCGACGGCGGTCGTGTAGGTCGCAAGGCTCGCCGCATAGGCAAGCATGAGCATATAGCCGAAGGTGAGCGCCATCCATTTCGAGCTGCCGGTCTCGCGGCGGATGACCGCGAGCGTCGAGGCGCATTGCGGGGCAAAGATGTACCAGGCGAGCAGCGATAGCGCCGTCGCCAGGCTCCATTTGGTCGCGAGCACCTGTCCGATCTGATCGGCAGCTTCCTTGCCACCCTCGATCGCATAAACCGTGCCAAGTGCAGCGACCGCGACCTCGCGCGCCGCCATGCCCGGAATCAGCGCAACCACGATCTGCCAGTTGAAACCGAGCGGGGCGAACAGCGGCGCCAGCGCCCTGCCGATGACGGCGGCGAGGCTGTAATTGATAGCGGGGTCTTCGACGCCCGCAGGGGGCGTCGGAAATGACGCCAGAAACCAGATCAGCACCATCATCGCAAAAATCGTGGTGCCGGCGCGCTGCAGGAACATTTTCGCCCGCGTATAGATGCCGATGGCGATGCTGCGCGCGCGAGGCAGCTTGTAGTCGGGCAGCTCCAGCATGAACGGCGCCGGCGCGTAGTCGCGCAGCATGAAGAACTTGATCAGGAACGAAGCACAGAGCGCGCTGGTGATCCCGGCGGCGTAGAGACCGAACATCACCAGACCGCGCAGATCGACCCAGCCCCAGAGCTGTTCGGCCGGGATGAAGGCAGAGATGATCAGGGTGTAGACCGGGATGCGCGCCGAGCACGTCATCAGCGGGGCGATCAGGATCGTGGTAAGCCGGTCGCGGCGATTGTCGATCACGCGTGTCGCCATGATGCCGGGGATGGCACAGGCGAAGCTCGAGAGCAGCGGGATGAAGGCCCGGCCGTGCAGGCCCGCGCCGCCCATGATGCGATCCATCAGGAAAGCCGCGCGCGCCATGTAGCCGAAATCTTCGAGAAGAAGAATGAACAGGAAGATGATCACGATCTGGGGCAGGAACACGATTACGCTGCCGACGCCCGAAATTACGCCGTTCTGAAGGAAGCTTTGCAGCAAACCGGCCGGCAGGGTGTCGTGCACCAATTGGCCGAGGGCGCCGAAGGCATGCGACAACAGTTCCATGAGCGGCTGCGCCCAGGCAAAGACCGCCTGAAACATGACAAAGAGCGCCAGGCCAAGGATGATGATGCCGGCCACCGGGTGCAGCACCACGGCATCGATACGCGCGGTCCAGGTGTCGGGTCTGGCAGGCAGGCTGACGGTCGCCGCGATGATGCGGTCGGCCTCGCGCTGGGTCGCGCGCAAGTCGGCGATCGAAAGCGGCTGCCAGAGATTCTGCCGTGAACCGACCGCGGCTTGAGCGCTGATCTCGTCGGTTTTCCGCAACAGATCGGACGTACCGCCCTTGCGTACCGCGATCGACGTCACCACGGGAATACCGAGCAGGCCGGAAAGCCGCGCCACATCGACGCTGACGCCGCGTCTTTGCGCGATGTCGAACATGTTCAGGACCAGCATCAGCGGCCGGCCGGTCTTCTTGAGCTCGAGCAGAAGGCGAATGGTCAGCCGGAGATTGGTGGAGTCGGCGACGCAGAGCACGAGATCGGGTAGCGATTCGCCTTTGGCGCGCCCGAGCACGAAATCACGGGTGATCTCTTCGTCAGGGCTGCGGCCGCGCAGGGAGTAGGTGCCGGGCAGATCGACCACCGACACCTGTCGGCCGCGCGGAGTAACGAAGAATCCCTCCTTGCGCTCGACCGTAACGCCGGGATAGTTCGCTACCTTTTGGCGGCTGCCGGTCAGCGCATTGAACAGCGATGTCTTGCCGCTGTTGGGTGTGCCTACCAGGGCCAGATGCATCAACGGGGCTTCCATGGCGCTGCACAGCTTCGTTAGACGACGATGACGGCCATCGCCTCGCGCCGACGCACCGCGACCGTGACATTCTCGATGCGGACGGCAATCGGGTCGCGCCCGACAATGCCCTCATGCAGCACTTCGACCTTGGCGCCTTCGACGAAGCCGAGTTCGATCAGGCGGCTTTCAAGCTCGACTGCGGAAAGCGCGGAGGTGACGCCATCGGTGGCGAGATGTTGGATCACGCCGGAATAGCCGCGCCTGGCCAATCCCAGGCGCATTTGGGGCGGCGCATCGGTCGGTTTGGTGGTGGTCATGGCCTGTATTTTCAACCGTCGGCGCGAAGGTCAAGCGTGGCGAATTCGAAACTCGTTTACCTTAGAGAGATTTTAAAGCGGCTCCGGCGCATGGCCCTGTTCGAAATCCCGGCTTGCTTTCGATGAAAGACGCTTTGCTCGCGTGGTTACTCCTTCGGTAGCGCATGAGGGGATGACTGGCAGGCGTCCTCCATCGGCGCGGGCGAGCGCCGCTCCTTTCCAAAAAACGATTGTCGAAACCGTCATCGCCGGATCGACCAAAGCGACAGGATCGGCGATCATTTCGCGCGCCTGAAACGATAACCTTGCGTTCACCATGAGGACAAATCCCGCCCTCACTTCGCGCAAACGGTTCGGCTCTCAAACTCACTTATACCTTTTTCGCTTAGTCATCCTTGGAGGAGAGGCTCTCGACCGAGTTTCAGTATCACTTGCGTAGCGTAGAAGCGTATGAACACCGCCCGCATCATCGTTTTGATTATCGCTCTCAGTGCCGGCGCCGTCGCCGCCTATCTGGCGAGCGGATCGGACAACAAGCCGGCTCCCGCCGAACAGGCGGTGCAGCTGCAAACCGTCGACGTACTCGTGGCCAAAGCCGATATCGGCCTTGGCCAGGCCCTGACACCCAATGATCTGCAGTGGCAGAGCTGGCCGGCCTCAACGGCGGGTACCACCTTCATTCGGCGCAACGATCGCCCGGATGCGACGACCCAGCTTGCCGGCTCGATCGCGCGCGCCCCATTCATCGCCGGCGAGCCGATCCGGGAAGCGAAACTGGTCAAGGCCGATGGATCGGGTTTCATGGCGGCGATCCTGCCCGCCGGCATGCGCGCCGTCTCGACCGATATTTCACCCGAGACCGGCGCGGGCGGCTTTATTCTTCCGAACGACAGGGTCGATGTGCTTCTCACCAGGCGAGAGAAGAGCCCGAGCGGGGATCGCTCGACACCGGACATCGTTCACTCGGAAATCCTCCTCGCCAACGTACGCGTTCTCGCCATCGATCAGGCACCGAAGGAAAAAGAAGGCCAGAACTCGGTCGTCGGCAAGACAGTCACGCTCGAGTTGAAGCCCGAGCAGGCAGCCACGCTCGCGGCCGCGCGCCAGGCGGGTACGCTGTCGCTGGCGTTGCGCAGCATTGCCGACGTCAATCAGGTCGAGATCGGGTCCGACGATGCCAAGCGTCAGCGTAGCAGTGTCAACGTGGTTCGCTACGGCGTCACAAATCCTACCACCCTTCAGAGGTGACAAGGCAGCACGTGATCAGAAATACGCAGAATACGAAGTCCAGTGGCAAGGCGCTGTCGATCCGAACCACTTTGATCCACGTGCTTTCGTTTTCGGCCACGGCGCTGGCGCTCAGCCAGACGCTAGCGACGGCCGTGGCTGCAGAGCTGGACACCGCCGCACCCATGGCCGCGAGCACGTCGACGAAGGTCCGCTTTTTGTCGCTTGGCATCGGCAAATCCGTGGTCGTCGACTTGCCGCGGGGCGTCAAGGACGTGCTGGTGGCCGATCCGAAAATTGCCAACGCCGTGATCCGCTCGCCGCAGCGCGCCTACATCATCGGCGCCGGCGTGGGTCAAACCAACGTCGTATTTTTCGACTCCGACGGCCAGCAGATCGCGGGCTATGACATCGCCGTCAAGCGCGACCTCAATGGGGTGCGCGCAGCGTTGAAGCAGATGCTCCCCGCCGCCGGAATCCAGATCGACGGCGTCGGCGAAAGTGTCATGCTGACCGGCTCGGTATCCACGCCGATCGAAGCGCAGCAGGCAGGCGACGTCGCCGCACGGCTGGTGGGCGGCGCCGACAAGGTCGTCAATTCCATCGTGGTACGCGGCCGCGATCAGGTGATGCTCAAGGTCAGCGTCGCCGAAGTACGGCGCGACATCATCAAGCAACTGGGCATCGATCTCAGCGCCACCATGAACTACGGCACCGCGGTGGTGAATTTCAACAATGTCAATCCGTTCACGGCAAACAATGGACCGCTGGTGCCCGGCAACGGGCTTCAGGCATCGGCCTTGTCCAAGGGACTGCCATCGGTCACCGCCACGCTCCGCGCGATGGAAAGCGCAGGCGTGGTGCACACGCTGGCCGAGCCGAACCTGACGGCAATCTCCGGTGAATCAGCCACCTTCATTTCGGGCGGCGAATTCCCGATCCCGACAGGCGTCACCTGCCAAACCACGACGGCGGGCGCGATCGGGCAGTGCGTCCAGACGGTCAGTTTCAAGAAATTCGGCATCTCGCTCAATTTTACGCCGGTGGTTCTGGCCGAAGGTCGCATCAGCCTGCGGGTGATGACGGAGGTGTCGGAAATCTCGCCTGAAAACGCCTTGCAGGGCGGCGCCGGCGGAACGACGATTCCCTCCATCAAGACACGCCGCGCGGAAACCACGCTGGAAATTCCCTCGGGCGGCTCGATTGCGATGGCCGGGCTCATTCAGGAGCAGACCAAGCAGGCCGTCAACGGATTGCCCGGCGTCGATCAGATACCGATCCTCGGCCAGCTCTTCCGGAGCCAGGACTTCCTCAACAGCCAGACCGAGCTGATGGTGATCGTGACGCCCTACGTCGTCCGCGCCGTCGCGCAGAAGGAATTGTCGCGACCCGATGACGGCTTTGCGCCCGCATCGGATTCGCAATCGACGCTGCTGGCCCAGATCAATCGGATCTATGGCGTTCCAGCGCGCGTCGAATCGATCGGAAATTACCAGCCCAATTTCGGCTTCATCATCGACTGAGACGGCGGGACGGGGACAGCACGATGACAAACCAACCACCCTTCGATCGCTATCGGATGCGGCGCCTCTTGGGCGCCGTGTTCGGCCTTTCGGTCGCACTCGGGGCATGCACCGAAACGACGGGATCCGTCGCGACGACGGCGCCCCCACCGGAAGATTACCGCCTTCGGCATCCGATCACGGTTCAGGAGGCCGAGCATTCGATCGTGGTCTTTGTCGGCCACGCCCGCGGCGGCTTGTCTGCCACGCAACGCGCTGACGTCGCGGGAATGGCGCGGATGTGGGCCAGTGAAGGCACCGGCGCGATCGTGGCCGATGTGCCGGTCAATACACCCAATGCAAGGCCCGCGGAGAGCGCGCTTGCCGAGATCAGGGCGTTGCTTGCTGCAAGCGGTGTCCCGCGGAATGGCATCAAGGTGCATTATTATACGCCCGACGATCCGCGGCTGCTCGCAACGATCCGCTTGAGCTTTCCGAAGATGGCGGCGGTGGCCGGGCCCTGCGGATTGTGGCCGGACGATCTCGGACCCTCCGTGCGGGACAGAAGCTACTACGAGAACAGGCCGTACCACAATTTCGGCTGCGCCAATCAGCGCAACCTGGCGGCGATGGTGGAAAACCCGTCGGACCTCGTGCAGCCGCGTCCTGAAACGCCGGCCTATACGGCGCGACGCAGCGAAGGCTTCGAAAAGTATCGCAAGGGTACGACGACCGCGACCGACTATCCGGAAGCCGAAAAGGCCAAACTCAGCGATACAGGCAAATGATGTCCGAGCGTGAAAAATCCGAAGAGCTGGACCCGCCGCCGCCGCCGGCCGACGACTACATCGCGCCGGCGCCGCGCGTGTCGGTGCAGGCATTTTGCGAAACCGAGACGACCGCGGAAGCCGTGCAGTCGGCGGGTCTCGACCGTCGCCTGGCCAAGGCCCATCTCACGATGAAGATGGGCGGCATGGAAGCCGCCATCGAAACCTACCACAGCATACCCACTCCGAACGTGATCATTCTTGAGACCGCGGGCAGCGACGACATCCTCGCCGGTCTCGATGAACTCGCAACCGTCTGCGACGCCGGCACGCGCGTCGTCGTGATCGGCAATGAAACCGACGTCGCGCCCTATCGCGAATTGGTACGGCGTGGCGTCAGCGATTATATCGTCGGGCCGGTCCAGACCCTCGATGTGGTTCGCGCGATCTGCGGCTTGTTCTCGGCTTCCGAAGCGGTAGCCGTCGGTCGCATCATCGCAGTCGTCGGCGCGAAGGGTGGCGTCGGCGCATCCACCGTCGCGCATAACCTGGCCTGGGCGATTGCGCATGATCTGGCGCTGGATTCGGTCGTGATCGACCTCGACATGGCGTTCGGCACCGCCAGCCTCGACTACAACAAGGATCCGCTGCAGGGAATCGCCAACGCGGTGTTTTCGAACGAGCGGCCCGACAGCGCGTTCATCGAGCGGCTGCTGGCAAAATGCAACGACCATCTCAGCCTGCTCGCGGCACCGGCAGCGCTCGATCGCGTCTACGACTTTGGCGCCGACGCCTTTGATGCCGTTTTCGACACGCTGCGTCTGACTACGCCGTGCATCGTCCTCGACATTCCCCACCAGTGGTCGGGATGGACCCGGCGCGCTTTGGTCGGCGCGGACGATATTCTCATCGTTGCCGAGCCTGACCTCGCCAACCTGCGCAACGCCAAGAATATGCTGAGCATGCTGAAGGCGGCGCGGCCCAACGACCGGCCTCCGCTATATTGCCTCAGCCAGGTCGGCATGTCGAAGCGGCCGGAAATCAGCGCGCGCGAATTCGCCAAGGCGATGGAGAACCAGCCGATCGCTGCGATTCCGTTCGATCCCCGGATGTTCGGCACGGCGGCCAATAACGGCCAGATGATCGCGGAGATTTCCGCCAATCATCGCATCAGCAAGACGTTCGTGCAGATCGCCAACCAGCTGACGGGACGCAGCGAGCCGAAAAAACCGCGTGGTTCGATCCTGTCACCGATCCTCAAGAAGTTGCGCGCCAGAGCCTAGTGCTCCGATTCCGAAGTTCGCCCAAATATTCGCAGCGACCTCTGATGCGAACTTCGGAATCGAAGGAGCACCGGCAAGTTAACGTTTCTGGTGCGGTTTTTGAATTTGAAGTTCCTATGATGAGATTGCAGCAACGCTGACAGGAACTTCAAATTCACCGCACTAGCGCCAGTCGCCGCTCAATCACTGCAGAAGCAACCCTTCACCGTGGCCGAGCGACGCCTATCGAGGCCGTATTGTCGGGATCCTTCGCATTCGCCCGCTTGGCCAGCATGCGCCTCAGACTGGCGACATTGGCAGCCGCTTCCTCCGGCGGCACGCCTTCCTTGATGATGCCTTCGGCTTCTGCAAGCTGGCCCCTGAGCCCAAGCACCAGCGCCAGGTTTTGCCGAACGCGAGGGTCCGAGTCGGCGCGGCTGTAGGCCCGGCGCAAGGTCTCTTCCGCCTTGGGCAAATCCTTGGAGAGCATGTAGGAAAGTCCGAGGTTGGAAAGCACCGAAGGTTCCTCCGGTGCGATCCTCAGCGCACTCGCGTAATATTGCCTTGCCTCCTCGCCGCGGCCGAGCTGGTCGAGCGCCGCCCCTTGCGCGGAGAGGATACGCCAGTCTGGATCTTCAGGGGAATGGGCGCGGCTGAGCACATCGAAGGCCTGCTGGAAATTGCCGTTGTCCGCCAACGCTCGCCCATAAGCCGCAAGCAACGCCTTGTCGCCGGGATGCGCGATGGTCGCCTGTTCGAGCACGGCCACGGCCTGGGAACGTTGGCCCGCGACGCGGAGCGCCTTGCCGTATTGCAACGCCGCGTCCGCGTCCGCGGGATTGGCCCGATGACGCTCACGATAAAATTCCAGCCCGCGCGCGGGTTCGACGGCGCGGTTCTTCTCGGTTTTGTCGCCGAGTGACCCCGTGATGTCCGCCAGGCCGTCGGTCTGGCAACTGCAAAGCGAAAGTATCAAAAGCGCCGACAGGGTAGTCGACGCAATGAGGCTCGCGAAGCCATGTTGCTGGAGCGATTGCGACGGCATTCCTGGACCTGTAGTCGGCGACTGGTCAGGAATGCTTACAGGTTAACCCTAAATTACCGTTAAGCCTGCCGAAAACCGGCTTTCGTGGTCCGCACTCAATCGACGAACTGAGCGCCGAATTCGTAGCCGATCCGCCATGCCAGGCGGCATTGGCGAGGGCGACCTTCCGACAAGATGATGGTGAACTCGGAAGGGACATCGAGATGCTCGGCGATCACTTTCACACCGCCGTCCGATATGTCGGTGATCGTGCAGTCGCGCGGCAGCGTCCCGGTGCCGAACTGGATCTTTGCGAAACTCCTGCACACGCGGCGTTCGCTCTTGCGTCGATTTGCTAACGTCAGCATTTCAAACCTTCACTGGGTCAGATTGTGGCTCATCTGGCTCAGGTTCGGTTTTAGTGAAGAAATATTGGAATCCACCTAGCGGGACCTCTCGGAATGTATCTGTTCTTTTTGAACTCCTTTTACCGAGTTGTTCGCAACAGGTCCAAAACGGCTGCCGATGGCGCCGAATGCCGGCCGAAGAACCCGGCAAACAGGGTGTTTTTGCAACTATCCCGAAGACCGAAATGTTTTCTTACCCTCAACCTTTAACGCTGGCTTACGCGATGGGCCCGGATTTCCGATATCGTCTTTTCGGCTGATTGGTCCTTTTTGGCTTTTCCCAAGGGTCAGCCATTCCCGGCAGCACAGACGAGGCCGCTATCTCTTTCCGGCGAATCTGCTACAGCATCGCATGATCTGATCGTCCGATTTTCGGTATTCGCCACCTGTGCGGCGAGAATCAAGAGACCGCCACCAGCCGGAGAGCAGAGTATGACAACCTCGCCCGAACGCCTTGAAGGCACCGTCGATCCCAAGCTGCTGGAGATTCTGGTCTGCCCGGTGACCAAGGGCCCGCTTGAATTCGACCCGGCACGGCAGGAACTGATCTCGCGGTCGGCCAAGCTCGCTTATCCGATCCGCGACGGGATTCCGATCATGCTGCCCGAAGAGGCGAGGAAGATTGATTGAGCATGCGCGTTTACGCGCTCATCGGCGCGCTCGCAATCATCTTTCTTTGCGGCACGACGATCATCGCCCGCGCCGAGGAGACGGCGATTCGTGTCGGCAATATCGATGCCGTGCTGACGACGCCGGCGAATGTCGAGCGGCCTGTGGTCGCGCTTTTGATCGCGGGATCGGGAACGACCGATCACGACGGCAACGGGCCGCAGGCCAGGCCCGGCACGTTGAAGAAGCTCGCCGGGCAACTGGCAGCGCGTGACATCGCAACGCTGCGCTATGACAAGCGCGGCGCGGGCGGATGGAAAGCGGAATTCGGCAAGCCGGAGGATTTCCGCTTCAAGGATTTTGTCGGCGATGCCACAGCACTTCTTGATTATCTCCGCAACAGCGGCAAATTCGCGCGCGTCGCGGTGGTCGGACACAGCGAAGGTGGCCTGGTCGCGATTCTTGCTGCCCGGCGCGTGCCGGTGGACCGCCTGGTCTTGCTCGCTACCGCGGCCAGGAAACAGGGCGATCTGCTGAAGGCCCAACTTGAACGAAAGCAGATTCCCGCCGAGGTGCTTGAGCCGGTGTTGAAGGCGATCGACGACATCATGGCGGGTCAGATCGTCGATCCGCCGCCACGCGGGCTTCCGATTGCTCCGTCGATGCAGCCCAGCCTCGCCTCGGCGTTTACCGAAGACCCGATCGATCCGCTCAAGCTGATCGACCGGCCGATCCTGATTGTGGGCGGTGGGCGCGACCGACAGGTGGCGCGGCTCGATTTCGTGGCGCTTTCCACTGCGGCGCCGCTGGCGAAGACGCTTTGGCTTCCGGATATGAACCACGTACTGGTGGATGTCGCCGACGGCGACGACGATCTGGCCGCCTACAACCAGCCGGAGCGCACCCTCGACACCGACATGATCGACGCGGTCGCGACTTTCATCCTCGGCAGCAACGCGCGCTGATGGCTACAGCGCCTCGCCCTTGAGCAGCCGCGGCACCTCGCCGACGAGACCGGCAGCCTGGCGGATAAACATGTTCTTCAAAGGCGGCATGCGATCGACGAGCCCGAGTCCGATATCGCGCACGGCGCGAAGCAGGGTCGATTCGTTGGAGAACAAGAGATTGAGCGAGTTGGTGGCAAATCCCATCGCCATGGTATCGAAGCGGCGCCAGCGTTGATAGCGTTCGAGCACGTCGGCCTGTCCGATATCGCTGCCAAGCCGCGCCGCATCGACGATAACTTCCGCAAGCGCTGCAACATCTCTCAGGCCCATGTTGAGCCCCTGCCCTGCGATCGGATGAATCACATGCGCGGCGTCGCCGACCAGCGCCAATCGCTCTCCGATGAACGAGCGCGCAACAAAATAGCCGAGCGGAAAGGCGCGCGGCTTGTCGAGCGCCTTGATCTCGCCGAGATGCAGGCCAAAGCGCTGCTCGAGTTCGCCGTGAAATTCCGCTTCGCCGAGCGCGACGATGCGTGCGGCCTCGGCGCGTCTTTCCGTCCAGACCAGCGACGAGCGTCTTCCAGTGAGCGGCAGGATCGCAAACGGGCCGGAGGGAAGGAAATGTTCCTCGGCGCGGCCTTGATGGTCGCGCTCATGGCCGACCGTGACCACGATGCCGGATTGATCGTAGTCCCAGCCATGGGTGACAATGCCGGCGCGCTCGCGCAATTTCGATCGCGCGCCATCGGCGGCCACCAGAAGGCCTGCCTCGACCACACTGCCGTCCGCGAGCGTGACATCGATGGCGTCGCCAGGTGTGGCAAAATCCGTCACCGCATCCTTGCGAAGATCGATGCCCTCGGTCGTGGCGCGTTCGACCAGTGCGTCGATCAGATCGCAGTTTTCCACCATGTGGGCAAACGGCTCGCCCGGCTCGACATTGCCTGTAAAGGTCAGGAACACAGGACGGGTCGCATCCTGCAGTTTGGAATCGGTAACGACCATGTCCAGGATCGGCTGGGTTCGGTCCGCGACCTGATCCCAGACGCCAATAGCCTCGAACAGGCGGCGGCACGCGGCGACAATCGCGGTGGCGCGCGGGTCCCGGCTTGGCCGCGTCGCGAGCGCCGGGTCCGCGACTATGATGGGAACATCGGCGCCCAACCCCTGGCGCAGCGCCAAAGCCAGCGCCAGCCCTGCAAATGCGCCGCCACCGATGACAATGCTTCTCTGGACCGACATACTGGACCTGTTTACTCGCACCCTTGCCACTTCATTATAGCTGGGCGAAACAGGCGGGCGAAACAAGGGCCTTATACCCAGCAATGGCCGTTCCGGGCCACTGAGGACCCCAAAGGTCCCGTTTTTCGCGCCCCGACGGGGGGAATTTCGAGACTTTGCCGTACCCTCGCATGACGAGGGAAATTGAAAGTGTTTCGATGTCCAAAGGATTGATCGACCTCATTTCCATTCTCGACCTCGAACCTCTCGAGGTGAACTTGTTTCGCGGCAACAGCCCGAAGACGAGTTGGCAGCGGGTATTTGGCGGGCAGGTGATCGGACAGGCAATGGTGGCCGCGTGCCGCACCGTCGAAGGCCGGCTGCCGCATTCATTGCATTGCTATTTCATTCTGCCGGGCGACCCGCAAATCCCGATCATCTACGAGGTCGAGCGGCTGCGCGACGGCAAGAGCTACACGACCAGGCGGGTGACGGCGATCCAGCACGGCAGCGCGATCTTCTCGATCATGGTGTCGTTTCACATCGATGAGCCGGGCACGTTCGATCATCAGGACAAGATGCCGGACGTTCCGCCGCCAGAGAAGCTCACCGCGGAGGAAGTATCCAAGCAGCCCATGTTCCGCGATATGCCGGAATTCATTCGCCGTTACTATGAATCGGACCGGCCGATCGAGCTGCGCCCGGTCGAACTTGGTCGCTATTTCGGCCAAAAGATCGAGGACGGTCGAATCCACGTCTGGATCCGCACCGCCTCGAAGCTTCCGGACGATCCGGCGCTGCATATGTGTGCGCTGGCCTATGCGTCCGACTTTTCGCTGCTCGATGCGGCGATGGCGCGCTATGGCCGCACGCTGTTCGACAGGCGGATGATGCCGGCGAGCCTGGATCATGCGATGTGGTTTCACCGGCCGTTTCGCGCCGACGAATGGCTGCTCTACGCCCAGGATTCACCCAGCGCACGGGGCGGGCGGGGACTTACCCGTGGCATGATCTTCAAGCGGGACGGCACGCTCGTCGCCTCTGTCGCCCAGGAAGGCTCGCTTCGCGAGCGCAGGTGACGGCGTCCTCGTAATCGCCGACAGGCCGGGAGCCTCTTTGCCGAGAACACGCGTCGAAACAAAAGTTTAGCCGCTGCCGCGACGAGCGACCTGCCCTACCGCAGAACCAGGACGGCGGCACCTCGCCCGAGTAATCCTGGCGTCTGTATAACGATGGCAATTGCCGCTGTTCGCATTGTTTTTCGGTCAAAGTGCAACTTTTTGTGCCATTTATGAAGAAAGATGCCACACTTGAAGTTCGCGCAAATCAGGGCTTGACCGACTTTCGCAATCCCGGGAAATGAAGGCCTGAACATGAAGCTCGTCGTCGCCATTATCAAACCCTTCAAACTGGACGAAGTCCGCCAGGCGCTGACCGCTATCGGCGTCCACGGCATGACCGTGACCGAGGTCAAGGGTTACGGCCGCCAGAAGGGGCACACGGAAATCTATCGCGGCGCCGAGTATGTCGTGAATTTTCTGCCGAAGTTGCGCATTGAGATCGCCGTTTCGTCCGACATCGCCGACAAGGCGGTCGAAGTCATCACCTCCAGCGCACGCACCGGGCAGATCGGCGACGGCAAGATCTTTGTGACGCCGATTGATCATGCGTTGCGGATTCGGACGGGCGAAACCGATAGCGACGCGCTCTAGCCTCTCGCCACTTCCATCGCTTGCGGGCAACGGCGCCTGGCCGGCAATCACAAAAATCAACAGCAGGGTGGGGAACGCCACATGGGGGCGCTTTCGTATCGTGCAGCAAGATTGGCTGCGTCGATTCCGAACCTTGCAGTAGAAGCGAAGCGACCTTTACTTCATTACCGCTCGACTGCTATTCCATTGAGCATGATCAAGTGCTGCGAACTCCTTTGCCTAGATGATGCACAGCACTGCCTAGCCATTGGGCGGGGCCGAAAGGGGCGGTTGTGGACCAATCGGGCAAAGCCCGAAAAGCTCCACGTTCTTAATTCGTTAGGAGGTTTCCACCCTTCTGGCACGGCATTTGATTCTACGCGCAGTGGCTGTGCCCGCGTAGTGAACTTCTCCGCGTGGTGACGTCATTCGGGAACGCTCGGTCGGGTCTGGGCCGAGCCCAAGCGGGGAACAGGGCTCATGAAAATTGTTATGGCGATCATCAAGCCGTTCAAGCTTGAAGAAGTCCGCGACGCGTTGACCGCCATCGGCGTTCACGGCCTGACGGTCACCGAAGTCAAGGGATATGGCCGGCAGAAGGGCCACACGGAAATCTATCGCGGCGCCGAATACGCAGTAAGTTTCCTGCCCAAGATCAAAATCGAGGTCGCGGTCGCGTCCGACCAGGTCGCCAAGACCATCGAGGCGATCACATCCGCGGCCAAGACCGGTCAGATCGGCGACGGCAAGATCTTCGTCATCAACCTCGACCACGCGATTCGCATTCGGACCGGCGAAGCAGATGCCGCGGCACTCTGATTTCGCGATCAAACCTTTCCAATCGGGAGTAAACCAATGAAGTTCAAGCGCGCCCATAGCGCGGGAGTAGTAGCCCTCGGAACCGGCCTGTTCGCCGCCAGCGCTGCCTATGCGGAGCCGACCATCAACAAGGGCGATAACGCCTGGATGCTGACCTCGACAGTGCTGGTGCTGTTGATGACAATTCCCGGCCTGGCGCTGTTCTACGGCGGGCTCGTTCGCACCAAGAACATGCTCTCGGTGCTGATGCAGGTGTTCTACACCGTTTGCATCGTCACCATCATCTGGGCGCTTTACGGCTACAGCCTCACTTTCTCGGGCGGATACGATTTCATCGGCGGCCTCTCGAAGGCCTTCCTGATGGGTGTGACGCCTGACTCCAAGGCCGCCACGTTCAGCGTCGACGCCAACATCTCCGAGCTGGTGTACGTCTGCTTCCAGATGACGTTTGCGGCCATCACGCCTGCCCTCATCGTCGGTGCGTTTGCCGAACGCATGAAATTTTCGGCCGTTGCCCTGTTCATCCCGCTCTGGTCGACGCTGGTCTATTTCCCGATCGCGCACATGGTCTGGTATTGGGCTGGGCCGGACGCGATCTCGGATGCGGTGAAGGCGATCGCGGCCGCCGGAAGTGACGCGGCAGCGAAGGCTGCAGCCGAAGCCAAGCTTGCCGAGGTCAGTGCCGACGCCGGCTGGATCTACAAGAAGGGCGCGATCGACTTCGCCGGCGGCACCGTGGTGCACATCAATGCCGGCATTGCCGGTCTCGTCGGCGCGCTGATCATCGGCAAGCGCATCGGTTACGGCAAGGACCTGATGGCCCCGCATTCGCTGACCATGTCCATGATCGGCGCCTCGCTGCTCTGGGTCGGCTGGTTCGGTTTCAACGCGGGATCAAATCTTGAAGCCACCGGCGGCGCCGCGCTCGCGATGACGAATTCGTTCGTCGCCACGGCGGCAGCCGCACTGTCCTGGATGTTCGCCGAATGGATGCTCAAGGGTCATCCCTCGGTGTTGGGCGCCATTTCGGGAGCCGTGGCCGGACTTGTCGCGGTCACGCCCGCCGCCGGTTACGCCGGCCCGATGGGAGCGATCGTGCTTGGCCTCCTTGTCGGCGTGGTGTGCCTGTTCTTTGTCACCGTGGTGAAGAACGCGTTCGGCTATGACGACTCGCTCGACGTGTTCGGCGTCCACTGTATCGGCGGAATCATCGGCGCGATCGGCACCGGCATTCTTGTCAATCCGGCGCTCGGCGGCACCGGCATCATGGACTACGTGGCTGGCAAGATCGCCGATTACGAGTTCGGCGCGCAGCTGGTTTCTCAGACCTGGGGCGTCTGCACGACGCTGGTGTGGTCGGGTGTCGGATCAGCGATCATCTACAAGATCGTCGACGTCGTCGTCGGCCTGCGCGCCAACGTCGAAACCGAGCGCGAGGGCCTCGATATCACCGAACATACCGAGCGGGCCTACAACATGTGAGTTCTCCCGAGGGCGCGAGGGATCGCGCCCAGAACTACGGTTTGGGCACATACCCGGCAATGCCCCGACCGTTGAGGGGCTCCAGCGCAAGTTGGAGCCCCTTTCTTTTTTCGCAATCCGAGGGTCTGGATCGCGGCTCCGGTCGATGGTTAATCGCGTCTTAGGGATCGCGGTTTTCAGATCGTCTCAAAGTGTAATAAAGCCAATCAAAAGAGGGGCTTATTGCGTTCGCGCAAACGCCCGAATATCACGCCGTCTCAACCCAAGTCAGCCTCTCAAGTGACATTTCAAGTGACACCGATCGAGCCGGCGCGCCTCTGGCCCAGATTACCTTCAGCGCCAAAAGTCCCGGAACTTGTTCGGGCTTAATTCGGTGTAGCGCGTGGTGTGCGAGATTTGCTTGTGGCCCATCCAATCTTGAATGGCTCGCAGATTGTGATTGTCATTGGCGAGCTTGTAGCCGGCGCTGTGCCTGAGCATGTGGGCATGTACCTGGAACGGCAGGTTTGCGTTTTTACCGGCACGCTTAACCATCCAATTGAAGCTCGCTGGTGAGAACGGTCCACCTCGCTCGCTTGTGAAGACAAATGATGACGCCGGTTGTTGATCAGCCTTGATCTTGCGCAGCATTCTCAATTCATCGCCGCGTAGCGGATGCGTGCTTGGCTTTCCGTTCTTCGCCCGCCGCACATACAGTGTGCCTTCATCGAAACTAACCTGCGACCATTCCAATTCGCACACCTCGGAAGCTCGCAGCGCATGCCGGTAGCAGAGCGTCACCATTGTGCCATCGCGAAGGCGGTGCCGGTTACCCCTTGCTGCCTCGATCAGCTTGCGCACCTCTGCCGGAGTAAGGTGCTCACGGCTGCGATATTCAGCGTTTCGCAGTCGCTTTAAGTTCACTGCTCGTTTTTTGGTGGTTGGCGAAACCAGCCGCAGATGTATTTTTTCAGACATTCTAGCCTCCAATTAAGTGTCACTGATCGTACAAAGAGTATTTTACGAGCAGTCGTCCGTGGTAATTACACAAGCCAGGCAGTGCTGAGGTACCAGCGGCCTTGCTGACTTGTCCCGCGTGGCGATACGCTGCATAACTCGTAGCAAACGGACCAGTCGCTGGACCGTCTGGCGAACAGCCGCGTCGTCGCGGCCACCAAAACCAACCAGCGCCGCCTCTGCCGAACGTTTCCAGCGTGCGGTCGGCGTAGAACACCTCGATGTTGACGCCGGTCAGCAGGTGAACGTCGTGGATTGGCTCGCGGTGCGGTGCCATCACGCCACCCTTTCATCTGGCTCGGCAAGGGCCAGCCCGCGCAGGTAGTCCGCAGCCTTGGAGGCATGGCTGCAGGCTGTAAAAAATGCCCGCTTGTCAGCCTTCAGAAGCTCAATCCACGAAGCGATATAGCCCGCGCTGCGCACGTCGCCATCAAAGCCAAATTCCGCACACAAGAACGCCGCACCCAACTCCGCAATCAATTCCTCGGCTGCGTAGTTGCGTGAACCGAACCGGTTCTTCAAATCCCGATCAAGGCGCGACTTGTGGCCCGTCCAATGCGTCAACTCGTGGAATGCGACATTGTAAAAATGATCCGCGCCCTTGAACCCGGCGAACGCGGGCATCGAGATGAAATCTCGGCTCGGTATGTAGTAAGCCTCCCCGTGGCCTTCTCGTATGTCCGCGCCAGTTGACCGCAGGAATGCGTCGGCAAGTTCATCGCGCGTGTCGGGATTACGAACCCGCATCGGCTTCCCGGTATTGACGCTATCGGGCAGTCTCTCGCACTGGTCGACGTTGAAAACCGTGTACTCCCGCATCATCGGGACAAGGCGCGTTGAAGAGTTGTCGTCCGCGCCCTCGTCCCGAACTTGAAGCTGCTTTACGAAATAGACCTTGCTGCCGCGCTCGCCTTTGCGAACGTTGCCGCCCAACTCCAAGGCCTGCTTAAATGTTAGAAAGCGCGGCGTGCGATAACCAGCCGCCTGCGCCATCCACAACAAAACGACGTTGCACCCTGAGTAGGGCCGGTTGCTCACGGCATTGCACGGGGTATTCACACCCGGGGTTGCAGACCAAGGCTTGACCCACGGGGCTGCTCCGGCTTCTAACTCCGCAATAATGCGCGCTGATACCACAGCGTAGAGATCACGTTTCATCCTCGCCTCGCTGTTATGGCTGACGCGACCACGATTGGCCGCATGCCATTGGCGCGACGGGCAAGGCTTCAAAGTTTGGTCAGGCTGATGGGCGCAAAATCTATCCCCCCGGGGGCATGGACAGGCCCCCGGTCTCGCGCGCGCGAAGACATGGCCTGGAAATATGTAGGACCGATTTTTGGTCGTTAATCTTTTGTTAAGCTCTGCACGCGGGGTCGCGGCCCATGGTAACGTTGTGGCAGATATTGGCAGGTGCAGGCCGAGAAAAACCTTATGACAAAGCGCGTGCCATTCCAGAATGGTCCTATGCCTCTCAACCCTCGCAGGACAAACATAGGCGTCGACGCGAATGCTCTCGACCTTGATGGTAGCGCCCGCGATGATTTGGTGCGGAGATTTTGTGCGATGTCGGACGCCCAAGAGTTGATCGTCGTCGTCGCAGCAGGGGTGCGCAACGAAGTTCAAAATCCCAAAACGCCATCAAACGTTCAAGTCGCCGTCCTTCCGCAGATATTCAACTTGCGACCCGGACTGACCAGCGGCCAGCAGGAAGAGCGTCGACGCCTCGCAAGAATTTTGCAGGGGAATGCTGATCCGAGTACGCATGCAGCAGATGCTTCGCATCTCTCCGAAGCCGTCGAGACAGGTTGCGGCTACTTCATCACGCACGACAATCGCATCCTAAAAAAGCGCAGTGAACTACGCCCGGTCATTCCACCGACATTGCAGATCGTGTCACTCGCCGAATTTTTTCAGATTGTTGACGACTACGATGAAGGCCACGATGAGCTTGTCTAATCGAGACAAGGTGAAACCGCCACTTCAATCAGCCTAGATGGAGCAGGCAGCGTCAATTGGTGCCTCCGGGCACATGGGAGATGCGTGATCGTGCTCGTTTGCTATTTGGACGACAGTGGTAAGGATCCTCAAAATCCGATCACGACTATCGCTGGTTATATTGCCAGAGAGGACGCTTGGCAGAAATTTGAAGCCGAGGTCGAGCCCTATTTCGCAGAAAGGCAGGTCTCGATACTGCACGCTAAAGAGCTTCACGACACGGACGGACAATTCAAAGGTTGGACGCGTTTACAAAAACAAGCTTTCGTTGCCCGAATTAGCCAAGTTTCTGGACGCCATTTGATGATGGGGTTGAGCATGTCTGCTCTAAAGGGCAGTTATGAGGAGCATGCAGGTTATAGAGCCTCTGGAACGCCTGCGCGGCGCACAGTTACGCCCTATACGTTTTGCTTTCAGGTCATTGTTGATTGGATACTGCGCGATATCAGGATTGGACGCGCGGTTCATACCGAAGGCGTCGCACTGATTTTAGAATGTGGCCACGAAAACAACCCGCAGGCAGAAGAAGAGTTTGGTTACGTTCGCGAACATTACGGTCTTCAGAACGTGCTATGGTCAATATCATTTGTTCCAAAAAGCAATTGCCGTGCTATTCAACTTGCCGACGTATTGGCGTTTTATTCCCGCAGGGATGGCGTTGGCCTGTTGAAGGCCAAAGAAGAAGGAAGCGCCACTTACGAAACGGATACGATGGTCAAGATCATCTGCGAAAGCCTCCCCCATCGCGGGTTTGTCGCGACCGGGTTTCATGATCGGCCACCCGCCTGAAAGCGCACCATGAATGTGGGGATGCAGTGTGATCAAGATGATAGGTAAAACCCTCGAACGCTACGAGCACCAAGATGGCGGCTGAGAATAACCTTGAGAGTGCGCCGACGTCCAAGATGACGGCTGTGGCAAGGACGCGCGATGGGCGTCGAGCCGCGCCCGTAAGCCGGACCGTGGCATGTAGTGATGCTCTCCCTGACTATGCAGGCAACGCGTTCGACGGTCACGCCTAGGCTCGCATAGTAAGCAACTGCAGCTTTGAGGAAGGCGTCTCAGGCGTAGTACCGATGGCTGCAGGCAATGACTGCGGCGGCTCGATCCGAATCCCTTCCGCCTGTTGTGCGCAATTACCTTTAGCACCGTGAGGGCGACGCCATCAACGCCGTCCTCGTCGGCAACTTCCGCCGCCTCATCCGCCGGCTCAGTCTTTTGCTGTACCGCTTTTTTCCGATTCATCATACACCAGATGCGCGATCTGGGTCAGGCGCTCGCGGTCGGTGCTGCCGCTCACGACGTAACCCACGCCACGGTCGGCCCAAAATAGCGCGCCATTATTGTCCTGCGTCGCGTAGCGCATTTGCGTGGTCTCGGTCGCCCCGCGCGCCGCGTAGATCGTGAAGCGCTCGCCGGAGGCGCTTTCATACATCAGAAAAGACGCAGGTCCGGTGGGGCCGGGCAAGAGCCGGCCGCCAAGCAGCTTCAACCCGGTTGTGTCCAACTCCGGTGCGCGGACGTCCCAGCCGCAGCGCTTGCTCAGCCATTGCTGCAGATGCGCGCGATCGTTTCCCGACACCTCGACCGGATGCCGCACCTCGACGACATAGAGGCGGTGAGCGCCGAGCGCATCGACCGTGAAACTCTGAAAGGCCGAGGGCGAGGTGGATATGCCGCGCACCATCCAGCCGACGCCACCGCCGATCAACGCCGCCAAGGTCGCGGCGATCGCGCCATACACCCATGTGCGCGGCTTCGGCAGCAGCCGCTCGATCTCGAGTCGCTTGGGCACCGCCTCGTCGGCGACCGAGTCGTAACGCGCATGCAGGGCCTCCGCCATCGCGCGCCACGACTGCACCCGCTCGGCAGCCTCCGGATGCGCGGCGAGCCAGGCCTCGACATCGCCGCGTCGTTCCGCCGGCAGCTCGTTGTCGACATAGGCGTGCAGTTCGTCTTCGGTGATGGCTATCTTTTGTTCACTCATGGTCGTTGTCTTTCAGTAGAAACTTTCTCCGCGCCCGTCGTTCGCTGGGAAGGGACGGAGGGGAGAGAGACAATGCATCCGCCGTGTTTCAAATCGTCTCATCGGATCGTTTATAATCCCGAGATCGTTTACAAACCTGCGCATCTTCATTTCACCCGCCGCAGCGCCGGGCGTTCGCCCTCCAGTGAGGCTTTCACATGGGCCCGCGCCCGCGAAAGCCGTGACATTACGGTGCCGACCGGCACTCCCTGAATGTCGGCGACCTCGCGATAACTCAAGCCTTCCAGCATCACCAGCAGCAGCACCGAGCGCTGCTCCTCCACCAGGGTCGCCAGCGCGCGGGCGATGTCGCGTCCTTCCGCCTCGGTGCCGCTGGCGTCGGGATTGTTGTCGAGCAGCGGCATGAATTTCGGTCTCCGCGCCAGCGATCGCCGGCGGTTCTTGTTGAGGTTCGTCAGGATGGTGTAGAGCCAGCTGCCGACGTCGCCGCCGAGAAACAGCCGTTCGGAGCGCAGTGCCCGCACCAGCGTGTCCTGCACCAGATCGTCGGCAATGTCGGCGTCGCGCGCGAGCGCGCGGGCGTACCGCCGCAGGGCCGGAATCATGGCTTCGACACTCTGACGAAACGCAGTGGTCATTTGACCTCGATCTTGGCTTGGTCGGCCCGGCGTCGGGGTCGGCGGTGCGGACGGTTGAAGAATGTAACACCGAAATGACGCCCCTATTCCGGCCGTCAAACTTTGCACGGCTAACAAGATAACCAATCCACGCAACCGACACGTCTGACCCGGTGCGATAGTGGCGCTTCGCTGACGTTGGCACGATGGGAATGTCACACATCATTGATCAACTCATCGACACACGGCACGGCGGCGGGGGCGTGTTTCCTGGACATGCTGGGCGTTTTCGCAGAAATGAAACCACCTGCGTCGAGCCGGGGAAACCCGAACAATCTCGGCAAATATAAAGGGAGGAATTGCGGTGACTAAATTCGCTCTTTGGATTGCGGTACTTGGTATTGGCGCGCTCGGTTCGAGTGTGGCGAATGCGCAAAGCATGACCTTGACCAGCCCCGACATTAAGGACGGCGGTACCATTGCCAACGAACAGGTATTCAAGGGCTTCGGCTGCACCGGAGACAACCTCTCTCCCCCGTTGAGTTGGGATGGAGCGCCGAGCGGGACAAAGAGCTTCGCCGTCACCATGTACGATCCGGACGCG
>NZ_DATMLW010000236.1:0-10320 GCF_035570375.1 Bradyrhizobium sp.
GGTCACAATGCCCAAATCCAGTGTCAGCCTCGAAACCCTCTACACCCCTGCCCCCAAACTGCCAATTGTAACCGAACTGGCCACCCCCCGTGAACCCGGCGCGATTTCCAAAGCCCGAATTGAACGTCGAGGCAGTTGCGAGAGTAGTGCTGTAGTTCGGTACTCACGCACACCCGAAGAACGCAGGATTACATGGACCATGGCAGCGCGCTCGCGGACGCATTGCACGTCCTTTGCAGTCGCTTCCCACGCGGCGAGAACCATGGAAACCACGCCAGCAGCAAGCTCTTCATGGTCCATCATACTCCTCGTCGGTCCGCGATCCGCATCGATGCGTGAGCGCAACGAGTGCACCCGACCGATCAGCCATTAAGCGAAACACCATCAAGCAAATGACCGCGACCCGGTAGGTGGTTTTGTAGCACGCCCTGAAAGCCGCGATCGCCTATCCCGGATCGCCGTTGCCTGAGAGGATTTGAGCTGCGCCGCCGATGCCGCGGCGAAAGGCTTCATCAAACGTGACGCCGCGAAGCTGCCATCGGTGCATCCGGCCATTCCAGTGAATCCGCCACTCCGTCGCCCATCCGAGCTCAGAGTCCTCCCACTTTAGCCGTCCGACCAAGGCGACTTCGCCACCCAGTTCGGATGCTAGAGATGCCAGTGTCGAGGATGGTGTCGTCAAGAGTTCTGCGGCATTGATGTTCGCTTTCGCCAATGCTTCAACATCAGGCAGCACAATTACCATGCCTCGCTTTAAGGCCGCGGCGAGGAGTGAGTGCCGTTGAAGGTCGGACTGCTTTGCATCTGATGTGGCGATGTATTGTCTTGAGCCCTGCTCCATCTCGACGAAAACGCCAAGGACCGGGCGGCGCGAAAGCCAGGGCTTGACGCCGAGCGAGTTAAGAACATCGTTGATCTTCCTGTCATCGAAATCGACAATCAAATCGTACGGCCGGTCGCGGGTGCCCTGCTCGTCGCGCTTCGGCGTGCCGGACATCTGGTCGTGATAGTTATACGAGCTAACGAAATCAGCGGAGTTCGATTTGTACGCGCTTAGTCTAGGATCGCCCTCGAGCTTGAGCGCTCCGGAAACCTTAATGAGAACGTCCTGGAAACAAGCGGCGAAGCCGATAATGCGATTGGCGTCGCCCTGTCCAGTCACGATTGCCGCCACGCGATAGAGGCTGTCCGCCGCGGCCGCAAGCGTGCTGGCCCAGTTCGCCAAAGCAGCAAACAGCGATATCATGAAGAGGACAGCGACCCCAACCGGACATTGCTTTGTCAGATGTTGAGTAAGCACGATCATCTCTCCCGATTGTCCGGTGTCAATGAGATGCCTTGCGCTGCTACAGCAATTTTTGTCCATCAGCAATTTGTGACATCTCGAACGGGTGAATTTAATTTACAAATGCAAATTGCAATTTAGAGATGAAGAAACAGAAGAGCTTTTGGTGAAACAAATTGGGGCTGTTCGGCAAAATCGAGTGGTATCAGCGACGTCGTGATGCACATGATCCGCTCGTAATTAAGCAGATATCGTGGTCATGGTTCTCTGCCGAGCTGGTTCGCATTCGGCCTACGGAAGTGGGCTACCGGGTGGAGGCGCGGGCCGCTTATTTAGCGCTGCATGATTTTGTTCGTTCTGATGGGGAGACGACGATAAATGGAGCGAACCGTTCGACGCTTACCGACGCCCGCGGCACATTGACGTTCGTGCCGGTCGGGTCTTCCGTGGAAGGCTGGAATCGCTTTGAAAGGCGCGCATCCACCGTCGCAGTGCATCTCGCGCCTACGATGTCGGATTACGAAGCAAACGATATCTCAAATGTCCCTCCCTCCTTGTATTTCAAAGACAACACTCTCAAAGCAACGCTCCAAAAACTTCAAAGTGTCATGGATGCCTCGGGCCTGGACGACCATGCCTATGCGGAGACGCTCGGGCTGTTGCTGTTGTGGGAGCTACGGCATGTCGCGAAAGTCAAGCCTTCGCAACTGAAACCGGCTCGCGGAGGTTTGACCGCAGCTCAGCTAAGGCGCGTCAAAGAGCTCATCGACGCTCAAATATCGACCGATGTCACGATCTCCGATCTGGCGGTGGTGGCAGAACTAAGCCAGTTCCACTTTATTCGAGCGTTCAAGGAGTCAGTATTCGAGCGTTCAAGGAGTCAGTTGGGCTGTCCCCCTATCAGTACATCCTTTCAGAGCGAGTCCGCCGCGCGAAGGAGCTATTGTCGAAAGGCGATCTGCCGGTCTCCGACGTCGCGCTCGCGGCAGGGTTTCACAATGCATACCAAATGAACCGGGTGTTTCGAAAGCTTGTTGGACTGACCCCAACGGCCCTCCGACGCCAGACTGGCGTGGTGTCTCCATAATTGTCTTGATCTTCGCGCCAACACCCATGAAGCCCGAGTCTCCAGACGCTGGACGACTTCTCAGTTCCAAACCCGTTTCGCCTCAGGAAGCCGCGGATCGCCTCGCCATCCGCGAGCTCCTCGAAGCCTACTCCCACTGCGCCGATCGTCGCGATGCGAGAGGTCAGATGGCTCTGTTCACCACAGACACTCACTTGATGGTGTACATGAACGCCAAAGATCTGAAACCCTTGCAAGAGCTGCCCTCGCGCAAGGCGCTCGCTCGCAAGCACCCAGGTCAAACGCGCGCAAAGCAAAACGAGCGCGATCGTTCGACTGTTTCATTTTGCTACCTTTCGGGCCTACCAGGACGCCCCCACTGATGACGGCAGGTCACCGCACGGAGACCTTCTCCCGGCCACGTCCGGTCTTGCCCTCGAAAGCCGACGTCGCGATTGTCGCAGCGTAGTTCAGCTGTGGGCCAACAAGAGACTTATTCGACGCAGCAAATGAGGCAAAATTCAAAGTGAAGAGGTGCGTCGTTTAGTGGAGCGTCATTGGCTTGGGAGCACGATCTGCGGTCGCAGCGGGCGTTCAATTGGATCGCGGGCGATCCTCGGTTGCAGCTCCCTTAGGTCAAGAAATACGTCGGTTTGACGCCGCAACTCGTCTGCGATCATTACCGGTTGCGTATAGATTGTCGAAACAACGGTGACCCGGACGCCGCGGCGCTGTATGGCTTCCACCAGCGAACGAAAATCGCCATCTCCTGAGAAGAGAACCATCTCGTCAACGTGTGCGGACATCTCCATGGCATCCACGGCAAGCTCAACGTCCATATTGCCCTTCACCCTGCGCCTTCCGCTGTCGTCAATGAATTCCTTGGTGGGCTTGGTCACGACGGTGTAACCGTTGTAATCGAGCCAGTCGACCAAGGGACGAATCGACGTATATTCCTGATCCTCAATGATGGCCGTATAGTAAAATGCCCGGACCAGGGTTCCCCGGCTCTGGAATTCCTTGAGAAGGCGCTTGTAATCGATGTCAAAGCCTAGCGTCTTGGCCGTGGCAAAGAGATTAGGGCCATCGATAAAGAGGGCGATCTTGTTTGAACGAATTGACATTCTCTGGTCCCCTGGAGGGAAGGCGAAGTTGCCTTAAAGCTGGAATTGGATAACGTCTTCGCTTCTCTCGAATTTTTAACCTCGGAGACATATAGTCGAGGGGATCGGAGGGGCTGGACGGTGGCGGGGCCTGATCAGTTTCTTGTTTTTGATACGACCGTGCGGAGGCGTGGTCGGGCATGGCGGTGGTTTGTCTCGACGACCGAAGGGGTGGTCGTCATGTGCGGCTCGGAACGCCGCCGATCCTCCGCCACATACCAAGCTCGCAGAGCGCTCTTCCTTCTATTGTCGGCCGGGCCTTGCCGGTCGATTCGACCAGGAAAATCACTGGAGCGATTGAATCGGTTCGTGCCGCACGGCGCGGATGGCAACAGCTTGAAAAATTCCGGGGTGGATGCGGGGCCCACAAAGGGTAGAGCAACTGGCGCAGAATAAGGGTCGGACAGAGCGGGATCTGGCATCATACATGCCTCCCTTGATTTAGGAGTGTGGACTTCCCTCGCGAGGAAGCCTTTCCATGCTTCGAAACATAGCGTGCAACCTGCACCAACTACAGGTTCAAGTAAAGATTTTCGGCATGAGCTGCAATTTTTAGACTGACCCGAGCCGCCGCACTCTCTGAACCTATCGCTCCAAGTCACGCGCGATCAGTTTTCGGACTTGATTAGGATGTTGGAGGCGAGCCGGTTGAAGGATCTTCACTTCACGGTCGAAGAAAAAGCCAACGGATCGTGGCCGATCCAGAGTTGGGGCATTCAACTCAAAAGGTAGCAAGGTTTCAACCGTTCGTGCTCTAGACAGCGTTCCATCGTTTGACGGTTTCACCTTGTTACTTGGCGCGTGAGCCGGTTGCGATTGATGTCGGCGATACAACAAATTGCAGAGTTGGCTTGTGGGCAATCAAATCACCCCTTCATTCCGGTGATGGACGCGCTGACCGCGCGGGGATCGCGGTGCGGCCAGCGGCCGCTTTCCGCCTGGGAGAGGAAATCGCCGACGATTCGGTTGTATTCCTCGGGCTCTTCGATGTTGATCGCATGCCCCGAATTTGGGATTACCGCGAGCGCACCCGACGGGATGTTTTGCTTCATAAGAATGCCCGGCAAAAGACACGGCCAATCCTCGTCGCCGGTAATGATCAGTGTGGGCACTTTTATGCGCTTCATCTCGTCGACCAGGGTATAGAGCGATGGCCGTTCTTTCTGCACGCCTTGCTGAGTGTTGGCCGATCCGACTGCCGAGTGCTCGGCCAGCATCGCCTTGAACTCGGCGTGGCCACGCGGATCCTTGTTTTCGTATTGCACGCGGGTCGGCCCATAAGCATAACGTTCAGCAAAGGCGCTCATGCCCTCGGTTCGGATCGTGTTGGCGATTACGTCGGCTTCGGCGCGAAACGTGTCGCGTTTGTCGGGTTCGGCGCCATAACCGCAGCCGCCAATGCACAAGGAAAGCGCCCGGTGCGGATGGCGCAAGCCGAAATGCAACGTGGCGAAGCCGCCCATCGAGAGCCCGACGATGTGCGCTTTCGACGCGCCGATATGATCGAGCACCGCGAGGATGTCGTCGGCGGCGCGCGCCTGGGAATAGGAAGAGACATTGTCCGGTACATCCGACGGCGGAAAGCCGCGCGCGTTGAAGGCGATAGCGCGATAGCGCTTTCCGAAATACCGCATCTGCGGCTCGTAGCTGCGCAAATCGCCGGCGAATTCATGAACGAAGATGACCGGATGACCCGATCCTGTCTCCTCGAAATAGAGGCGTACCCCGTCGTCCGTCGTCGCGTAAGGCATGTTGGCTCCTTGAAATTCCGCTTGGCTCCGGCTTGAGAGTAAGGTTGACACTCTCCGTGCCGCCATTTCGCCCCGTTGTCGGTCCCTTTTGGTACGAGGCCACTGAGGGCTACCGGCAATGCTTGCGGCACGATTCGCACCGTCTCGACCCGCCCCGTCGCAGTGTGCCCGGGCGACTCCGTTGCCGGCGGGATTGAGATACGAAATTTAAATCGGGGCTGGTCCTTGAGACGCGGCAGCCTAGCTCGTGATCGCGACCTACTCGTCGCGATAGACCTTCTCGCGCTTCTCGTGGCGCTCCTGCGCCTCGACCGAGAGCGTCGCGATCGGACGCGCTTCCAGCCGCTTGATCGAGATCGGCTCGCCGGTTTCCTCGCAATAGCCGTAGGTGTTGTCCTCGATGCGCTGCAACGCCGCATCGATCTTGGAGATCAGCTTGCGCTGCCGGTCGCGCGCACGCAACTCGATGGCGCGGTCGGTCTCCGAAGAGGCGCGGTCGGCGAGGTCGGGATGATTGACGTTCTCCTCCTGAAGCGTCTGCAGCGTGATCCGCGATTCCCGCAAAATCTCATCCTTCCAGGCCAACAGCTTGGCGCGAAAATATTCGCGCTGGCGATCGTTCATGAAAGGCTCTTTTTCGGAGGGTCGATAATTCTTCAACTTTTCCAAGGTCAGTCCATCTATGCGTTCGAGTGCCCGATTCCAAAGCTCGTTGCCGCACCTGTTACGCGAACTTCGGCAGATCAAGCCGCAGCAAAAAATCAAAGCTTCCAATGCCGCTTTCTATCGGAAGTTGCTGAGCCAATACGCGGCAACTACCCCTTACGAAACCCGATTCGGCGGCACCGGCGGATGGAGAAAGGCCCGCCCGCGGGCGCCTTATATAGTGGCATGTTGTGACAGACAATATCGCCCTTATGGAGCGGAGACGGCGCCGATTCCCCCCGAGGGAACCGTGGTTTAAGCGGTTCAGAACTGCCCGGCCTTGGCCAATTCGACCTCGACCCTCAGTTCGATTTCGGACAGGACCTCGTCCAGGCCAGGGTCGCCAGAAGAGGATTTGAGGTTGGCGGCAGCGTCGCGTAACCGGACGACCGTCGAGGTGTCGAAATTGCCGGACAACAGGCCGATCTTGAGGTCGTCGAGCACATCGAGCGCCCGTTTGCCGCGCTGCACCGACCGCTTGCGCCGCTCGATCGGATCATCCTCGATGCCCTGCAGCGCCAGCAGCGTGTCGATGCCTGCGGCTGCCTTGGGCGCCACTGCCGCCCTAGCCTCCGGAGCGGATGCGGCGTCAGGCAACGCAAAGCCACCGCTGCTGGTGCGGCGGATGTTGCCAGGCTGAGAGCCGAGAGTGGTGCCGTTCGGTCCTGAGATGCGCATCGCTGTTTCTCGCCCGTGTCGCTCCCAGCATCGCTCGCGCATGGTTAATGCAACGTAAATGACCCGGCAAAATCTGCCGCGGAGAGGCATTTTCGCCGCCCCGGCGGCCCGCGCCCGTGCGCGGTCGTCGCCCTTTTCACGCATCAAGTCAGTAATTTAACGTCGCGAATGGGCGTGGCACGGCGCTCGCATGGTGCATGGTGGATCGCCGTCATGGGAGTGATGCGCGCACCATTTTAGGACCCTCAGCGGGGAGCAGAGGATGCCAAGCGCTTCTTGGGGAAAACGGTTTCGCCTCGCCTGCATGGCGACGGCGGTGTTGGTGCTGTCCGCTCTTCCCGCAGCAGCGACGTCCCGAATCAAGGACCTCGCCAATATCGAGGGCGTCCGGCAGAACCAGCTGGTCGGTTACGGCCTTGTCGTCGGGCTCAATGGCACCGGCGATACGCTCAACAACATCCCCTTCACCAAGCAATCGCTGCAAGCGATGCTCGAGCGGATGGGCGTCAACATCCGCGGCGCCACCATCCGCACCGGCAATGTCGCCGCCGTCATGGTCACCGGCAACCTGCCCGCGTTCGGCACCCAGGGCACCCGCATGGACGTCACGGTTTCGGCGCTTGGTGATGCCAAGAATCTGCAAGGCGGCACCCTGCTCGTTACCCCCCTGCTCGGCGCCGACGGCAATGTCTACGCGGTGGCACAGGGTTCGCTGGCGATCGGCGGTTTTCAGGCGGAGGGCGCGGCCGCCAGCATCACCCGCGGCGTGCCGACCGTCGGCCGCATCGCCAACGGTGCGATCATCGAGCGCGAGATCGAGTTCGCGCTGAACCGCCTGCCCAATGTCCGGCTCGCCTTGCGCAATGCCGATTTCACCACCGCCAAGCGCATCGCGGCAGCAGTGAACGACTATCTCGGCACCAAAGCCGCCGAGCCGATCGATCCCTCGACCGTGCAGCTTTTGATCCCGGCGGAATTCAAGGGCAACGTTGTCGCTTTCCTGACCGAGATCGAACAATTGCAGGTCGAACCCGACCTCGCCGCCAAGATCATCATCGATGAGCGCTCCGGCATCATCGTGATGGGCCGCGACGTCCGCGTCGCGACTGTCGCCGTGGCACAAGGCAACCTCACCGTCTCGATCTCGGAGAGCCCGCAGGTCAGTCAGCCGATTCCCTTGGCACGTGGCAGAACGGTGGTGACGCCGCGCACCAGCGTCGGCGTCACGGAGGACGGCAGGAAGCTTGCGGTTGTCAGGGACGGCGTATCGCTGCAGCAACTCGTCGACGGCCTCAACGGGCTTGGCATCGGCCCGCGCGACCTGATCGCCATCCTGCAGGCGATCAAGGCCGCAGGTGCGATCCAGGCCGACATCGAGGTGATGTGATGCAGGCCGCTTCGATTGGCACCGCAAACGGCGCGCCGCCCAAGGCGTCCATCCCCCATATCAACGGCCGGCCCGACTATGATTTTGCCGCCGCGCTGGCGAAAGTCTCGCCGCAGGTGCAGGCCAAGGCCAAGGCCACCGCTCAAGATTTCGAAGCGGTGTTTCTCAATTCGATGTTCTCGCAGATGACGAGCGGCCTCAATGGCGAAGGCCCGTTCGGCAATACGACGGGCACCGGTGTCTGGCGTTCCATGCTGACCGAGCAATACTCCAGGCAATTCGCAAAGGCCGGCGGGGTTGGAATTTCCAGCGAAGTGTATCGTACGCTGATCCTGCAGCAGGCCCGCCGCATCACCCAGAGCTAAAGGACAACCGGCATGAACAAGCATCCTCAGCGGCAAGGGCTACCTGCCCGTGAGTCGACGTCGACGACACCCGCCGAGGCGCGCAAACTGGCCGAGAACCTGATGGACGTCATGACCACTCTGCTGGCCGTCATCGAACGGGAAACCGAGCTGGTTCGCGCCGGCAAGATTCGCGAAGCGATGGCTTCCGAGGCCAGGAAATCGGAGCTGTCGCGCCGCTATGTCAGCGTGGTTACCCAGCTCAAGGCGAGTTCCAAATCTCTGGCCGAGAGCGCGCCAGACCTTCTTTCGACGCTGCGTCGTCACCATGAAACGTTTCGCGCAATGCTGCAGATCAACCTTACCGTGCTCGCCACGGCACACGCCGTATCCGAAAGCATCGTGCGCGGCGTCAACAGCGAGGTCCAGCGCCGCAACATTCCGAACACCTACACGGCGGCGGGACGGCGCGTTACGGTAGGGCCCCGTCACATCACGCCGATCGCGGTCAGCCGCTCGCTTTGAGAGCGGTGCGGCGCTTTTCCATAAAATTTTCAGCAAATTGTCGCGAGGGCGTCAGCACCGCATTCATCGCGTCCCCTAACCTTGCGTTGAGAGGTCAGGTTCATAATTGATGACGAAGGGGGGTTGGATTTGACTCGAGGAGAGCCAGGAGGCTGCCGTGAGTACAGATTTCAGCATCAGACCGGTGGGGGCGCCGGTCGCACCACCTATTGTACCCGCCGCGGGTGATGCAGCCCGCGCTGCAGTCTCTACGCAATTGCCGCCAAGCCAAAGCGTTACCGCCGTCGACGCGAGCACCGTCATTCGCAACGACCCGCAGGATGTGAGCGAATTCATTTCGCGTCAGGCCTTTTTTGACCGCGCCGCGGGCGAGCTCGTGTTTCAGGTGATTGATAGCAGAACCGATCAGGTCGTAACCCAGTTTCCGGACGAAGCCGTGCTGCGTCGCCGCGCCTATTTCCGCACCCTGGACCTGACCAAGGAAGAGTCCACGCGGCCGCTTGCGACCGATCTCAGGGCCTGATTGGTCCGGTCGTTACTGCCGAGTCATGAGGGGATGTTCGCGACACGTCCAAGCGCCGGCGCGACGATTCATGCAGTTGAGCGCCTCAGCAACTCCTCTTCGCGCGCGAAAAGCTTCCGAATTTCCTTCAGCGAGTTGTAAAGCGAGCCGCTCAATATCAGCCTGCTTGCGGTCTCGATAGTCGACCTGAAACTCGGTACTGCCTCCAGCAGATCCTTGACGAAACCCATATAAAGGTCCTGGTATTTCGGAATATCGTTCTCCAGATACATCAACTGGACGCAGAGATAGAGTCGCTTCACCGGGGTGTTCGCCGTGTCCGCGGTCAGGATGTCCTTCTCGCGCAGGATCGGCGCCTCGCCATCGATCAGAAACGTTGCGCGCACCTCTGAATTGGTGACGAGGCTCTGGCCGATGATGATCCGCTCGCCCGGCTTCAGTACAACCCTCAACGACATCGTCGCCCCCTTGCGCCCACCCACCGAGCAGCGGCTAAAATTCCCCGAATACCGAAAGATCGGCAGAAGAAACTACGCACAAAATGGATTCGCGGCAACACGAGCCTGCGCACGTGGCTGGTGCTCAACACGCGCGCATGAGCCAAAAGTGCAATGGCTGCGCAACCTGTACTTTCATGCAGCGCCCAACCGTTCGCATCGGCTGCATTTTGTTGGGAGGGAGTAGTTACATCGCCGATGGCGGAGACCGGTCGGGTCCAGCGGAGCGCTGCGCACCGAATTCGAGAACGGCCGCGACCAGTGCATCGATTTCGCCGACGTCGGTGCGATGATTGACGATTGCCGCGCGTATCGCCAGCCGGCCATCCAGCACGGTGGTCGAAGGCGCGGAAATTCCGGATTCCTGGATATCGATGACGATCGCGCCGTTCACGG
>NZ_DATMLW010000237.1:0-80974 GCF_035570375.1 Bradyrhizobium sp.
ACGGAATCATCGCGGTCGCCAATGCCCACAAGGGGAAGGTGAAACTGACCTTTTCCTACGGGGCGAGCCTGTCCGATCCCGACAAGCTCTTCAACGCGGGCCTCGAAGGCAACGCCAGACGAGCGATCGATTTTTTCGAAGGGGACAAGATCAACGAGCGCGCCCTCAAAACTCTCGTCCGCGCCGCTATCGAATACAACGAGAGAAAATTGAAGAAGAAAGCGCCCTCGCGCAGGGAAGCGAAAGTAAATAAAAGAAAAAGTACCTGATGCTATGGCTTTTTATGGCTCAATCTCTCGCGCGCTGGTGACGCAGAGCGCACAGCGCAAGATCATTTCAGTAGTTGACGAGGCCCAGCTTCTTGATCACGGCCCGCCACTTGCCCTCTTCGCGGTGGATGTTCTGCATGTATTCCGCCGGCGTAGAGACGACCGGATCACCGCCGGCATCGAGCAGTCGCTGCTTCATGTCTTCCGAACTCACGATCCTGCGCAGTTCCCGGCTCAGCCGCTCGATGATCGGCTGCGGCGTGCCGGCCGGCGCGACCAGTCCGTAATACTGGACGATCTCGAGGCCCGGCAGTCCGGACTCCGCAATGGTCGGAACATCGGGAATCGCGGCCATTCGCGAAGGTGACCCGACGGCAATCGCGCGCAGTGTGCCGGATTGAATATTGCCGATTGCCGGCGGCAAGGTGTTGAAGGCGAGCATGACATGGCCGCCGACGAGATCGTTCGTCAGCGGCCCGGTCCCCTTGTAGGTGACAATCGTTATCCTGGTGCCCGTCATTGCCTTGAATTGCTCGGCGCCGAAATAGTTCAGCGTCGGTGCCGGCGGCGTGCCGACCGTGAGCTTCTCGCCGTCTCTTCTGGCGAGCGCGATCACTTCGGCCAGCGACTTCGCCGGGAGCGCCGGATTGGACATGATGACGATCGGAACCGAGGCAATCAGACCGATCGGCGCGAAGTCCCTCTCGAGGTCGTATCCCGGATCGGCTGGAAGGGCGGCTCCGGTGACCAGAAGCAGCAGCGTGTATCCGTCCGGCTGCGCCCTGGCGACGTCGCGCGTGCCGATCACCGAGCCGGCGCCGGGGCGATTGACGACGATCACCTGCTGACCCAGCGCATCACTGAGTTTCTGTGCGATGGCGCGGCCGACGGTATCAACGCCGCCGCCGGCGGGAAACGCGACCACCAGTGAGACGACGCGGGAGGGGTATTCGGCTGCCATCACGACGCTCCATTGTGGAGCCGCAAGCAGTATGGTTAATGCCAAAGCCGAGCGCCAAAGCCGCGCAGCGAGGAGCACCCTGGCCATGGTCCGACTCCCTGTCGTTTCGCACCGACGTTGAACTCAAACCCCGATGATAGCAGAACAATCCGGGGCAGCGGCGAGGCAAGCTAGTCGCCGCCGAGGTGAAAAGCACTCATCGCCATCGCATCGACGACGGACGTCACCGCGTTGGCGCGCTCGAAACCTTCACCTGCCGTCAACCCGCAAGGCGTACGATTAGTCGCTTGCGGCCGGCGCGTTGCATGGAGGCAACAGTTTTGGAAAAATTGGCGGCTTGCAGTTTCCGCCATTGCGCGCTCACATTATGAGCCGAAAGATCAGTGTTATCGCATGCTTGGCTGTGCAACTGGTGCGGCTCTGAATTTGAAGTTCCTATCGGTATCGCGGCAAGTTCGTAACAGGAACTTCAAATTCAAAGCCGCTACTCAACTTAACAAGTTGCTAGAGCTCCTTTGATTCCGAAGTTCGCATCAGAGGTCGCCGCGACAGCTTGCGAACTTCGGAATCGGAACTCTCGGCTCGGATGGAGCCTTTGGAGGCTAGGATCATGAACCGGCGGCGATTGACGGCAGTGGCGGTAGCGTTATGCCCGACGGTCGTTCTCGCGGGTTGGGTGGTCGCGAGCCTTGCCGGCTCCGGTTCGGCCAGTATCGAGAACTCCGGTGCAACACCGATTGGGGACCACCAGACACCATCGCTCTCCGCCGACGTCGTGCCCACGGACCCGCCGCAGGCAACCGCAGTGGGCAACGCCGCTGTCGGCAGCTCTGATGTGGCAGCGGCAAGCGAAGTTTTGATCGCCACCAAAACGGCGACATCCCCGGATGAGCCGGCATCGATGGACCAGGCGGCGTCCACCGATTTACCGCAGACGCCGCCGGTGCAAACACCGACCGTGCAGGTAGCGACAGCGAGCACGCCTGATCCGGTGCCTGACAACGGAAGGAAGGCTGCGAACTCGAAGGCTGTGAGCCCGATCGAAATTTTCGACGAGTGCCTGGCCGTGGATGTCTGCATCGACCGCTATCTGTGGGCGCTCTACCAGCGGACGCCCAAGGAAGACAGCATCAAGGTGGAAGAGCAAAGGAAGGTGACCGTCAAGCGAAAGGGCAAGATGGTGACTGTCACAAGAACCTTCACCAGGCTCGTGGATGAGGATTTTGCCTGGAAGGATCCGAAGGCGGCAGACAGGGCCGGCATGTCGATGATGGACTACGTGATCGGAGGCATGGATCGCAGCTTCAAGCTAAAACTCTTTCATACGCTCCACGCAGCCGAGCAAGCCGGACTGTCGCCGGGCATCACCAGCGCGTTCCGCGATGATTACCGTCAATCGATCGCAAGCGGCCTGAAGGCGGCGAGTGACAGGTCGTACCACGGCGGCAGCTCCCGCGGCGGCTATGGCCACGGGCTTGCGGCTGATATCGTGAGCGTCAAGGGCGAGACGCGCGATCAGCGATATGTCGCCAGCGAAAACCTCTGGAAATGGGTCGATGCGCACGGGAAGGAGCTTGGAATCGGGCGACCGTACACCGACAGAGATCCAATGCATGTGGCACCGATCGACGGCAAGGAATACGCGTCTCACCACGGTGCAGCGAAAGCTCATCACGCGGGATCGAACGGGAAGAAGCACAAGCACCTGGCTGCGCGCGACGATCACCGCGCGGCAAAGCGGGCGAAAACCGCAAAGGCATCGAGGGTGCGGACGACCTGACTGAGGCGGGCGAGAACGCCCTCCGGCCTCTCCTGACAGACGCGCGGCATCAGGCTTCCGGGATTGGCGGCCGATTTTTTGCCGCACACGATGACCCATCATCCCCTACGAAGTAGGTGATCGCGAAATTCGTGAAGGGCGGTCAATCCTCAGGCGGCCTCAAACTCCCGCAAAGCCAGCCGAACATTATCGTCGGTCCGGCGTGCATGATGCCGGCAGAGATCAACGCGACCGGCCGGGCCTACATTGCCTATAATCAAGTGATCGGTCCGGTGTTGCCCCGGTGGTTCCGTACAACCGGGACACCAACGGCTTCGGTTTAGCGGAAGGGATCCTTCGCAAGCGGGCGGCATCGACCCGTCGCTCCGTCCGTCGGGGAACTAGTTCAAGGCCCTCAGCCACGCTCCGATTTCGCTCGCTGCAATATTGGCTTGCTGCAGCAGCTTTCCCATGGTGAAAAAGCCATGGAATTGGCCGGGGAATGTCCGGTGCGTCACAGCAACGCCGGCTTGCGTGAGCCGCCTTGCATAGTCGTCGCCTTCGTCGCGCAGGGGATCGGCGCCTGCGGTGAGCACATAGGCCGGCGGCAGGCCGACCAGCGTCTTGGCAAGGGCAGGTGATGCGCGCCAATCGTGAATGTCGGCTGTGCCATCAAGATAGTGATCGCGAAACCATCTGATGACGGAATGCGTGAGCAGGATGCTGGTTTCCGGTTCGCTGTGCGAGGGATGCGCCATGGTAAAATCGGTCGCCGGATAGATCAGTACCTGTCCTGAGATCGCAGGCCCGTTGCCGTCGCGCGCGGCAATCGCAGCCACGGTTGCGAGGTTGCCGCCTGCGCTGTCGCCCCCGACCAGAAGCCGGGTGGCGTCGATGCCGAGCTCCTTGGCGTGAGCTGCAATCCAGGCCGTCGCGGCGATGGCGTCATCGACGGCCGCGGGGAATTTGTGTTCGGGTGCGCGACGATAGTCGATGGAGATGACGATGAGCTGGCCTTCATCGGCGAGCTTCCGGCAAACGACGTCGTGGGTATCGAGATCGCCGATCACCCAACCGCCGCCGTGGAAGAACACCAGGCATGGCGCAACGCCATCGGCCTGTCTCAGCTTGTTTGGCGTGTAGATGCGCCCCGGAATCAACCCGTGAGGGGCAGGGACCGCGAGCGGTACGACCGATTTCAGTTCAGGCGGTTCGGGACTACAGACGAAGCGGGCCTCCCGATAATACTCGCGCGCCTCTTCGGGCGAGAGCGTCTCGTACGCAGGACGGCCTGCTTCCTGAAAGGCCTTGAAGACGAAAGCGGCGTCGGGATCGAGTGTCACAGGCATGATGCGTGAGCCTTTGTTTGGTACGTTCTCCTCGCTCCCGGTCTGGTCGAGGTTCTCAGTCTTGCACGGTCAGCTCGCAACACGCCCACCGTCGATGGTGTAAGACGAGCCGGAAACATAGGTCGCCTCGTCGGAAGCGAGAAATGCCACGATGGAGGCAACTTCCGAGGCTTGTCCGAGCCGGCGCGCCGGAATCCGCTCCAGTATCTTTTCGGAAGCAACCGGCGCCTTTCCCGGATTGCGGCCCTCGAGGATGGCGCTCAACATGCGGCTCTCGATCAATCCGGGGCAGACACAATTCACGCGCACGGCGGTTCCACTGCACTCCACGGCGGCGCTTTTGGTTAAACCGATCACGGCATGTTTGCTGGCGGTGTAGGCCGCAATCTCCGGCGATCCGATCAGGCCAGCAATCGAGGCTGTGTTGATGATGCTGCCCCGGTTCTGCTTGAGCATCACCGGAAGAACGTGTTTGAGGCCGAGAAAAACCCCGACCACGTTGACGTCGATGACTTTCCGGAATGCTTGAAGCGAATATTTCGTGATCGGCCTGATTTCCCCCTCAACGCCCGCATTGTTGTAGAACACGTCGATGGTGCCGAACTTGTCGACCGCCGCGCGCACATAGGCTGCAACGTCGTCTTCGCTTGTCACATCGGCCGCCACCGCGAGGCCTTGTGCCGATGGCGGCAAATCAAGGATGGCGACTTCGATATCCCGTTGCAGGCGGTCTACCGCGACGATGCGCGCCCCGCGCGCGGCCAACAGCCGCATGGTCGCGCTGCCGATCACACCGGCGGCGCCGGTGACAACGGCAACCCTGCCGTCGAGGCGGATGCGATCGGACATGGAGGCGTTCCTCTGTTTTTTTCCTTTTTTCGCCGATGTTCGCTGCCCTCAGTCAGCTGGCGAACCCTGGTTGGGACCGACTATTCCATTCCGGGCGCCCCCTGGAAAGCAGAACCGGTGCGCCCGTCACCTCGGTGAGCAGGGCAATATATCGGCGGAAGGAGCCATCGACCGCCCTTTCCCCGCCGTATTCAACGTGTTAACCGGAACGCCTGCGAGCGGCGATAAGCCTGTAGAATGTCGCAAGTCCGATTCGGCCTTAAAAACCGCGAGATGTTTCGAGCCATTGCACTAACGGGTTTTGCGGTCTTTTTGGCCGCCGCCACGATCTCGCTTGCGCCACCCGCGCACGCGCAGATCGGCAACATCTTTTCCGATCAGCCGCGGCCACCCGGCAACGTGCCGCGCGGCGCTCAACCTCAAAACTTGCCTGACGACGAAGAGGAAGTGCCCGAACTGCCTCGGGGCCGCCTGTTGCCGACTCCCAATCGTCCGCTGCCGGGGCAGGGCGTGCCGCCGCCGGGGAGCGTGCAGTCGCAGCCGCTTGCCCCGCCGCCGGGCACCACGGTGATTCCGCAAAACACCCAACCCGGCGTCGCGGTCGCGCCTCCGCAGCCCAATCAGGGCGTCGCCGCCGCGCCTCCCGGTGCCAATGCTTTGCCGTCGGGCCCGCAGCGGCAGCAGAAGGGTGTGCCGCAGACGCCTGCGACCTTGCAGCCCGGCGACGAGGTTGTAAGCGAGCCGCCGGCCCAGAAGATCGTCAACAAGAAGGCGAGCTTTTCCGGGCTCGACAAGATCACCGGCCGCATCATCAATTTCGACGAGGACATCGGCGAGACCGTTCAGTTCGGCGCGCTCCGCGTAAAGACGGATGCCTGCTACACGCGCCCGGCGACGGAGGCCGCCAATACCGACGCGTTTGTCGAGGTCGATGAGATCACGCTTCAGGGCGAGGTGAAGCGGATTTTTTCCGGCTGGATGTTCGCTGCAAGCCCCGGCCTGCACGGGGTGGAACATCCGATCTACGATATCTGGCTCACCGACTGCAAAGTTCCGGACACCACGATCGTCAGCACCCAGCCCGACCTGTCAAAACCGGCGCCGCCGCAACCGGCGAAAAAAGGCCCGCCGCCGGCGAAGCAGGCCCAGCGTCCCCTGCCGCCGCCGCAACCGCAGCTCCAGCAGCAGCCGCCTCAGCCTCAGCCTCAGCCGCAACCGCCGCAGCAGCCAGGCGGCCTGTTCGGCATCTTCAGGCAGTAGCAAGCGGCTACAATCCGCGGCCGGCAATGATCTGCAGCGCCTCGGCGCCGCTGATCGGCGACTCAAGCGGCATTTTGGCGAAATCGGCTTCGCCCCGGATTGCCTTGTCGAGCAGGGCGGTATAACGGCGTCTCGGAATCTCGATCGCGCCGAAACTGCGAAGGTGCGCCGTCACATATTGCGTGTCGAGCAGTTCGAACCCGCCCGCGATCAGGCGCGCAACGAGATGGACCAGCGCCACTTTCGAGGCGTCGCGGACGCGGTGAAACATGCTCTCGCCGAAAAAAGCCCGGCCCAGGCTGACGCCATAGAGTCCGCCGACAAGGTCGTCATCGCTCCACACCTCGACACTATGGGCGTGTCCCATCTCGTGCAGGCCGGCATAGAGATTGCGGATGCGCTTGTTGATCCAGGTGTCCTGGCGGCCCGGCTGCGGCGCCGCGCAGCCGGCAATGACGGCCTTGAACGCCTTGTCGACGGTCGCGGTGAAGACGTCGGAACGCACCGTGCGGGCAAGGCGCGAGGCTACACGAAAGCCGTCCAGCGGGATCACGCCGCGCATCTCGGGTTCGACCCAGAACAGGGTCGGATCGTCTGCGCTCTCGGCCATCGGGAAGATGCCGCAGGCGTAGGCGCGCAGCAGCACTTCGGGCGTGATCTCGGAACTGGCGGAGTCGCGGGACGTCATGGCCTGACAGGATAGCAGGATGAGGGCCGGATTGCTCTAGAGCTCCGATTCCGAAGTTCGCAAGCTATCGCGGCGACCTCTGATGCGAACTTCGGAATCAAAGGAGCTCTGGCAACTTGTTGTTGAGTAGCGGCCTTGAATTTGAAGCTCCTATCACGAACTTGCCGCGATACCGATAGGAACTTGCCGCGATACCGATAGGAACTTCAAATTCGCCGTACTAGCTGGCCGCGGCGCAGCCGACTTGAACCGCAGCCGGCTCGTTGAGGCGTGGAAACCGAAGCAGGATCCGGGTGCCGGCATGAGCGTCGTCGCGCTCGACGGTTGCCTCGAGTTTTGCGGCCATGGCACTGACGATGCGCTGTCCCATGCCGGTGGAACGCGGATCGGTCCTGGCGTTGAGACCGACGCCATTGTCGGTGATCGACAGCAGGAGATCATCGCCCTGCGCGGCAAGATCGACGTGGATGGGACCGGCGCCGTCGGGGTAGGCGTATTTCACCGCATTCATCACGAGCTCGTTGACGATGATGCCGATTGCAACCGCGCGGTCCGGATCGATTTCGATCGGCTCGGCCTTCAGCGTCAGCCGCGACATTCTGTTGCCCTCGGCCGATCTCCGCAAGTCTTCCAGCATGGCGTCGAGATACTGATTCAAGAGCACGCTGTTCAGATCGTGCGAGGTGTAAAGCCTGCGATGAATTTGCGCCACGGCCGCCACCCGCCCCGCCGCGTTGGTCAGCGCGGCCTTGACGTCATCCTGCGCGGTCGAATTGGCCTGCAGATGCAACAGCGACGTGATGATCTGCAGACTGTTGCCGACACGATGGTTGACCTCGCGCAACAAGAGTTCGCGCTCGGCCGCGAGCGCGGCAAAGCGGTCGCGCGAGGCGTGCACTTCGGCCTCGGCTTCGTCGCGCGCCTTCTGCAACCGTGCCTGGCGGAGCGCACCATCGACGGCGACCTGGAGCAGGGGAATGAAGTCGCCCTTGACGTCCTTTACCAGGTAATCGGCGGCGCCGGCTTTCAACGCGGTGACCGCGATGCTGGAATCCTGCGCGGCGGTGACGAACACCACGGGCGGGGCATTCGGGATGGACATGATGCGCTTGAGCGTCTCGAGCCCATCCAGACCGGGCATGTATTGATCGAGCGCGACGACGTCGATGCCGCCGCGTGCGATGCGGTCGAGCCCTTCCTCACCGCTCGCGGCGTGAAGAACGCTGAATCCGTGCCGCGTCAAGCCGCGATGAACGAGGCGGGCGAGCGCCTCGTCATCGTCGATATAAAGGAGTGTGGGGTTTTCGAAACTCATATCGCGGCAGGGGGAACCTGGATGACCGAGAAGAACAGTCCGAGCTGGCGAATGGCGTTGGCAAAACTCTCGTAATTGACGGGCTTGGTAACGTAGACATTGCAGCCGAGCTCGTAGCAGCGCTTGATTTCCACCGAGTCGTCGGTGGTGGTCAGTACCACGACCGGCGTCGCTTTGAGGTGCCTGCTCTCCTTGACCCGGCGCAGGATTTCGATGCCGGTCATGTCCGGCAGGTTGAGATCGAGCAATACCAGCAACGCCTCTCCCTTGTGTGCGAGCCCGGAACCGTCGCCGCCAAACAGGTAACGCAGGGCATCTGTACCGTTGGTGAACGGTAGAATCGCGTTGTTGACGCCGGAACGACGGATGTTTCGCTCGATCAGACGGGCATGTCCCTCGTCGTCTTCGATCATGATGATGGTAACTGGCGTACTCATGAATCCCTGTTCCGGTTGGCTGCCAACCAGCGGATCGGCAGCGTTATCGTGAACGTGCTCCCCTTATCAAGTTCGGATGATACGGACATGCTGCCACCCAGCCGCCGAACGAGGGCGCGTACATGGGCAAGACCGATCCCCTGTCCCGGCTTGTCCTGCGTACCAGCGCGCCGAAATAGGTCAAAAATACGCTGATGGTCCTTCGGATCGATGCCGCGGCCGTTGTCGGAGACCTCGAAAATCGCGAAATTGAGCTTGGTCCTGCCGCGGATCGCGATGTCGCCCGGGACGTCGGGCCTGAGGTATTTGAGTGCGTTATCGATCAGGTTGGAAAAGATCTGTTCCAGCGCGAGACGATCGCTGGTGATTTCGGGAAGCGGCTCGATGCGAATCTGCGCCTGCGCTTCCGCAGCCTGATGCGCCAGCGTCGCCACCACGGCTTCGATCAGTTCTCGCGTATCGATCCGCACCGGGTCGAATTCGCGCCGGCCCTCCCGGGTCAGATTGAGGATGGCGGAGATCAGGCGATCCATCTTGTCAATCGAGGATTTGATGAACTCCAGCGCCTCGGAAAAATCCTGCGAGAGCCGCCTGTCCTCGCCCGCAAGCGCAAGCGCGGCGGCCTCGCCATCGACCGGCGGGGGCTGCACCGATGCGTCGGCGCGGCCGAGCGCAGCGATGCGCTTGAATATCTCGCAGCGCAGTTCTTCGAGCTCGCTGGTGAAGCCCATGATGTTGACGAGCGGCGAGCGAAGATCGTGACTGACGATATAGGCGAAGCGCTGGATTTCGTCGTTGACCTCGCGAAGATCGGCGGTGCGCTCCTCGACGGTGGTTTCGAGGTTGAGGTTGGCGTCGCGCAACAGCATTTCGGCCTGATCGCGCGCGCGCGCCGAGCGCCGCACAAGAAAGATCGAAATGCCGGCCAGCACGATCACGAGCGCTGAGCCTGCGACGGTGAGGATGGAAGCAAGCCGCTGCGTGCGTTCCGCCGTTGCGGTTCGAACCGAAAACAGGCGGTTCTCTTCCGTCCGCATCGCGCTCGCTATGTGGTTGATCTGCCGAACCGCATCGGTCGAGTTCGCCTGACGCAGGATCGCGATGGCACCGTCGGCGTCGTTGCGCCTGACCAGATCGACGATCGCGGCGAACTCGTCGAGCCGGGCCTGGACCGGTGCGCGAAGCCTCTGGCTGTTCTCGAACTGAATCGTGTTGTCGCCCGCAAGTCTGCTCAGCGTGTCGATATCGGGAGCGATGCCCGTGGTTGCCGCTTCGTGCTCGGTGAGAAAGCGTTGCTCGCCAGTCAGAACATATCCTCGCACGGCGCTTTCGGCGGTGCGGATCCGCAGCAGCAAGGTCGAAATCTGATTCTCGACTTCGAGCGTGTGGACGACCCAGGCGTTGTCCTCGCGCGCCTGATCGACGAGGATCACCGAGGTGGCGCTGATGGCGACCAGCACCAGAAATCCCGCCGCAAACAGCAGGCTTTGTCCGATTGCGCGCCACTGCCGCGCTTCAGGTGTTCCCATTTGCCTCGCTGATGTAACGGTGCCCCGGACCAAAAAGTCCAGCGGCTACAAACGCTCATTGCGGCGAATGGTTCCCGCAACTGCGGCTTTTTTTAAGCTGCGGCCACTCAAGTCTGCGGCTGGCCGGCCAGATATTGCTCCAGCCAATGGATGTGGTAGTCGCCGTCGATGATGTCGGCCTCGCGGACCAGCGCCCTGAACAGGGGCAGGGTGGTTTCGATACCGTCCACCACCATTTCGTCGAGCGCCCGGCGAAGGCGCATCAGGCATTCGACGCGGGTCTTGCCCTGCACGATGAGCTTGCCCACGAGCGAATCGTAATAAGGCGGGATCACGTAGCCCTGGTAGACCGCCGAATCGATGCGCACGCCCAAGCCTCCGGGCGGATGGTATTGCAAAATCTTGCCGGGGGAGGGGCGAAAGGTCACCGGGTTTTCGGCGTTGACGCGGCATTCGATGGCGTGACCACTGATGGTGACCTCGTCCTGGGTCATCGGCAGATCGGCGCCGGCAGCGATGCGGATCTGCTCCAGGACGAGGTCGATGCCCGTGATCATCTCGGTGACGGGATGCTCCACCTGGATGCGGGTATTCATCTCGATGAAATAGAATTCGCCGTCCTCGTAGAGGAACTCGACCGTTCCGACGCCGAGATATTTCATCGCCTGCATCGCCCTGGCGACGGTGGAGCCGATTTTGGCGCGCGCCGCCGCGTCGAGCGCCGGCGAGGGACCTTCTTCCCAGACTTTCTGGTGACGACGCTGCAGCGAGCAATCGCGCTCGCCGAGATGGATCGCGCCGCCTCGGCCGTCGCCGAGCACCTGGATTTCGATGTGGCGGGGCTTCTGCAGATATTTTTCAAGATAGACCGAGGCATCGCCGAAGGCCGATTTGGCCTCGTTGGCGGCCGTCGAAAGCGCCAGCATCAGGTCTTCGGGACTTTGCGCGACCTTCATGCCGCGGCCTCCGCCGCCGGATGCGGCCTTCACCAGCAGCGGAAAGCCGATCGATTGCGCGATGGCCATCGCATCGTCGTTGGGGCCAACCGCGCCGTCGGACCCCGGCACCACGGGAATCCCGAGCCGCTTCGCCGTCTTCTTGGCCTCGATCTTGTCGCCCATCAAACGAATATGGTCGGCCTTGGGGCCGATGAAATGCAGGTTGTGGTCGGCGAGAATTTCGGCGAAACGGGCGTTCTCCGACAGAAAGCCGTAACCGGGATGCACCGCATCGGCGCCGGTGATCTCGCAGGCCGCAAGCAGCGCGGGGACGTTAAGGTAGCTGTCCTTCGACGGCGGCGGACCGACGCAAACGCTCTCGTCGGCAAGGCGCACATGCATGGCGTCGGCGTCGGCGGTAGAATGTACCGCGACCGTTGATATGCCAAGCTCCTTGCATGCGCGCAGGACACGCAGTGCGATCTCGCCACGGTTGGCTATCAGGATCTTGTCGAACATCTCGTCCTTAGGGCACCGCGAACTGCGAATGGCGGCAGCGGAAAAATTCTCTCATGGGTCGTTCGCGCCGTTACTCGATGATCACCAGCGGTTCGCCGAATTCGACCGGCTGTCCGTCCTCGACGAGAATTTGCGTCACCGTGCCCGCGCGCGGCGATGGAATCTGGTTCATCGTCTTCATGGCTTCAATGATCAGCAGCGTTTGTCCGACCGAAACCTTGACACCGACCTCGATGAAGGGCTTGGCGCCAGGCTCCGAAGCCCAATAGGCCGTGCCGACCATCGGCGAGGGGACGACGCCCGGATGCATGGCAAGATCGAACGGGGCAGCCGATGCGCCGGCGGACGGCGCGGGTCCGGTAGCGGGCGCTTGAACGGAGGCGGGTATGGACGCGGCGATGCTGATGTTGCGCGCGACGCGCACCCGAAGGCCCGCGCGCTCGATCTCGATCTCGGTAAGACTGGTTTCGTCGAGCAGCAATGCGAGTTCGCGAATGAGCGCGCTGTCGCTGGTTGAGAACTTTGCGGCTGCTTTGTCGTCAGGCTGGCGCGCCATGATTGATCCGGAGCTTTCCTCGGGTGTGACGGGCGGACGAGTCACGCCTTGGCCTTGACGCCGATCCTGGCAGCAAGGCCGTTGATCGCGAGCCGGTAGCCGTCGATACCGAAACCACAAAGGCTGGCGAAGGCGGCCCTGGCGGTGAACGAGTGATGACGGAAACTCTCACGCGCGTAGATATTGCTGATGTGCACTTCGACGGTCGGAATCTTCACCGCCATCAGCGCATCGTGCAGCGCGATGGAGGTGTGCGAGTAGCCCCCGGCGTTGATGATGATGCCAGCGGCATTTTTTGCGTGGGCCTCGTGGATGAAATCGATCAGTTCGCCTTCGCGGTTCGACTGCCGGCAGTCGGCCTTCAGGCCGAACTTCGCCGAAGTCTCCGCACACAATTTTTCGACGTCGGCGAGCGTGGCATGGCCATAGGTGTCGGGCTCGCGAGTCCCCAACAGGTTGAGGTTGGGTCCGTTAAGCACATAAATGGTCTCGGCAGCGGGCTTGGCCATCCAGATCTCGGCAATGTGGCGGTGGTCGCGGGGTTATAGGTAACATCAAGCGTCAGGGGAAGCCTTTAAGGCCGCCCGACCGGCTCCCAAACGTCTCATCTGCCTGGTAAAAACCTGTGCAGAAGCTGCGGAAATAGCTCGTTAACCAAGGTTAAAGGTGGGGTGCGCCGGCGTTCCCCAGGCGGCCTGCATCAAAAAATAAGCGAGCATGAAAAAAAGGGCGGGCCCGATGGCCCGCCCCGGATTCACGGTATCGGTCGAAATCAGGCGGGAAGTACCGCCACGATCTCAAGCGTCCGCGGATCCACCACCACGATCTCGTCGCGAACCAGGAAGAACTCGTAGCCGCGCCAATCCGGATAGATCGTCACGATTTCCTGCGGAAGCGGATGGAAGCCGATCTCGCGGGGAACTCGGGTACCGACCGAAACCGCGAAATTCACGTTACCGACCGGGGCCACGTGCTGGTCCCTGATCACGGTCGAGATTCGCGTGCGTTGCTCGGTGGTGAGCCGTGCGCCAGCGCCGGCCTGTCCGGTGGTCGTGGTGCGGTTCTCCATCCGGCCGCCTTCCGCCGCATTCTTGCCATCACGGCCTTCAGCCTTCATGCCGTCGCGGCCTTCACGGCCTTCGGCCTTCATGCCGCTACGATCTTCGCGGCCTTCAGCCTTCATGCCGTCGCGGCCTTCGCGACCTTCAGCCTTCATGTCCTTGCCTTCGCGGCCTTCGGCCTTCATGTCCTTGCCCGCAGCGCCCTTCTCGTTCTGGGTGCTCTTGGACCGTTCCTCAGTCTGCGTGCTCTTCGAGCCCTTGGTTTCCTGCGCCGACTTCTCGGAGCGTTCCTCCTTGGCGCCGGACTTCATGTCCTGAGCGCGCTGGTTCTGGGCGCCCTGCGGCTGCATCTTCTCGCCGCCCTGGGACGACTTCATGCCGTGCTCAGCGCCACCCGGCGAGGGCGCGCTCTGCTGCGTTCCGGCGCCGCCTGACGGACCTTCCTTGCTCGGTCCCTGCTGCGCATAGGCGAAGCTGGTTCCGGCGATCAGTGCCGCCGTAGCCGCAGTGATCATAAAACGATTCAACATCTAGAGCCTCCTCAAGAGTTTTCATTGCCCGCCCGACAACGAAAGGAGGTCGACGATGTTCCAGGGTTTCCCAGGTTCCATCAAATATGTTTCCTGAATTCTTGATGAACCGCGGTGCCGCAAAAAATCCAAACAACCAACAAAAAGACCGGCGAAGTGGCCGGCCTTTCGTATTTTGCAAATTCAAGAAGTCGGTGTTTCAGCGGCTGCTAGCACGTCGCCTTGCCGCAGCGCGCGACACCGATTTTTTCCCTGAGGCCTTCGAGACCGACGGCGCCGATTACCACTTGTTTGCCGATCACGTAGCTAGGCGTACCGTTCATGCCCATCGCTTCGGCGAGCTTGAAATTCTCCTCGATCGTGGCGCGCACTTCGGGGTTTGCAAGATCCTTTTCGATCCTGCCGACATCGAGGCCGGCGTCCTTGGCGGCGGCAAGCGCGCGAGCCTTGTCAGCCTGCCCGCGACCACCGAGAAGCTTCTGGTGGAAATCGAGATACTTCTTGCCACTCGGATCCTGCATGCGCACGGCGACCGCCACCTGTGCCGCTTCGACGGAACCCTGGCTCAACACCGGAAATTCCTTGAGCACGACCCTCAGCTTGGAATCGGTCTTCAGGAGATCGAGCATGTCGGCCATGGCGCGCTTGCAGTAGCCGCAATTGTAATCGAAGAACTCCACGAAGGTGACGTCACCGTCCTTGTTGCCGAGGACGACGCCGCGCGGTGAATTGAAGATGGCCTCGGAATTCTGCGCAATGCTGGCCTGGTGCTTCTCGGCCTCGGCGGCAGCCTGGCGCTTGTTCAATTCGGCCATCGCATCTTCCAGCACTTCGGGATGAGCGATCAGGTAACTCCTGATGATGCTCTCGATCTCCCCGCGCTGGCCTTCGGAAAAACTCTGTGCCGGGGCAGCGTTTGGCGATGCGCACAATGCCAGCGCAACAACAGCGGGAACGAGCAGGCGGAGCGGGGGCATCGGTGATTCCTTTTGAATCGGGTTTCTACTGGTTTGTCTCAGAGCTGTCTTGAGGACCTCGACGGCCAGCTTGATCCTGGGGGCCGACACGGAACTGGAATCGAGAGCTGTCCTTCTTTTGTCCTGCGGAGAGCTTGGCGGAAACGATGTCGTCGGCCTTGACCCATCCCGGCGTGCCGACGGCAAATCGGGTCTTGGCGCGCGAGGCGAGGTCGCGCGCGGTCTTGTTGTCGCCGCGCAGGAACGCGGCCTGCGCCGATGCGAGGTCGGCCTCTGCCAAATCTCCCTTTTTGCCGTAAGCCATGGCCAACTGCATATAGCCGATCGGCGCTTCGGGTTCACGCGCGATCGCGTTACGCAGGATGCCGATCGCCTCGTCGGTGTAGGCCTTGTTATCGGTCGCCACGAGCGCCTGTCCAAGTAACATCTCGATGAGGGCTGCGTTGTTGGACAATTGCACCGCCCTGCGCAACGGCACGATCGCTTCCGCCGGCCTGCCGCCTTCCAGCAGCGCCTGCCCGCGCAATTCATGGAAATAGGGATTGTTGGGCTGGGTCTGGATCAGTACGTCGATCTGGCCGAGCGCATTGCGCAGGTCGCCGTGGAGGTAGGTCGCGATCGCGTGTGCATAGCGCGCAGGCAGGCTTGTGTCCGACAGCGGATAGCGGCGATAGACGGTGTCCTGCCGCTCAAGGAAGGCGGCGATTTTGGCCCGCATCATATCGTGGCGCAACTGCAGCGCCGGATCGTCCTTCTTGTCCCAGTACGGGCTCGTGCGGGCGATTTCCTCGAGAGCCGCGACGCGCTCGGCCGGCATCGGGTGCGACTGGTAGTAGGGGTCGGCGCCGTGCGCGGCAAACAGGCTTTCGTTGGTGAAACGCTTGAAGGTCTCGTACATGCCTTTCGCGGATTGGCCGGTCGCCGTCAGATACTTCACGCCGGCGCGATCGGCGCTCTCTTCCTGCTGACGCTGGTAGGAGAGAAGCGAGCGCATGATCATATTCTGCGGCCCGGAGATCACGGCCGCTCCGGCATTGGACAAGCCGCCACCGCCATATTGGGTGTTGCTTCGCGCGCCGGCCGCCATCGCGCCGACGCCCAGCAGCATGGCGATGATCAATTGTGTCTGCGCCTGTGCCAGCTGCTCGCGCATTCTGGCAAGGTGCCCACCGGCCAGGTGGCCCGTCTCGTGCGCCAGCACACCGATGATCTGGTTCGGGGTTTCCGACTGCAGCAATGCGCCATGGTTGACGAAGATGCGGCGGCCATCGGCGACGAAGGCGTTGAACACATTCTGATTGATAATGACGACCTGTATGTTCTGCCGTTCGAGGCCCGCAGCGCGCAGAATCGGCCGCGTATAGTCGCGCAGCAATTGCTCGGTCTCGGTGTCGCGGAGAATCGGGAGACCCTTCTCCTCTTCGGCGAGCGCCGCGGTCGGCGCCACGATAAGCGCAACCGCGGTAGCGATGGCGGTGAATTTCCTCGTTTTCCGTCGCAGGGCCAGTCGGAGCAGCATCGAACCGTCTTTAGCGATTGTTATGACACGAGATATGCCCTAACAAACCGCGGAATGAGGCTAGTCTGGGGCACCGGTGGAGTGAATTTGACGTTCGCTACCGCCACATCGGGCAAAATAGCAGATATGCATGCTTGAGGCGACACTGAGGGAACGAACAAAAGGCCTGTTGAGGGCCTCCGGGCGAAGCGACGTTCCGCCGTTCATGGTGATGGACGTTATGGCCGCGGCTGCGCGGATCGAAGCGGCGGGCGGTCACGTCATCCACATGGAAGTGGGACAACCCGCGGCCCCGGCGCCGAAAACCGCCATATCGGCCGCGCACGCCGCGCTCGACGGGATGCGAATCGACTACACCTCGGCGCTCGGAATCCCGTCGCTGCGTGAACGTGTTTCCCGCCACTACCGCGACGCGTACGGCTTTTCGGTTGATCCCGAGCGAATCGTCATCACCACGGGTTCCTCGGGCGCCTTCATCCTGAGCTTCCTTGCCATGTTCGAACCCGGCGATCGGGTCGCGGTCACGGTACCCGGATATCCGCCTTATCGGCATATTCTCACCGCACTCGGCTGCGGGCCGGTGTTGATCGAAACATCGGACGAAAACCGGCATGCGCTGACCGGCGAAGCCTTGCTCGCCGCTCATCGCAAGACGCCGCTCAAGGGCGTGCTGGTCGGAAGCCCGGCCAATCCGACGGGCACGATGATGTCCCGCGAGGCGCTGACCAGCCTATTATCGGCCGCCGAAAGCGCCGGTATCCGCTTCATCTCCGACGAAATCTATCACGGCCTCGACTACGCATTCCCGGCGGTGACCGCAGCCGAGCTTTCTCCCCACGCGCTCGTCATCAATTCGTTCTCGAAATATTTCTGCATGACCGGCTGGCGTGTCGGCTGGATGGTGGTGCCCGAGCCAATGGTGCGCCCGATCGAGCGGCTGCAGCAGAACCTTGCCATCTCGGTGCCGACGTTGTCGCAGATTGCGGCGGAAGCCGCCTTTGACGGTCGTGAAGAGATGGAGGCGGTGAAGCGCGGATATCTGGAGAACCGGCGCATTCTGGTCGAAGGCCTGCCTCGCGCCGGCCTCACCAAATTCCTGCCCGTGGATGGTGCGTTCTATCTCTACGCCGACGTATCCGATTTCACCTCCGACAGTTTCAAATTTGCCGGCGAAATGCTGGAGAAGGCTCGCGTTGCCGCGACCCCGGGCGTCGATTTCGATCCGATTTGCGGCCGCCGCTTCCTACGCTTTTCCTATGCGAGATCGGCCGAAGAAATGCGCGAAGCGGTCGAGCGTATCGCGCGCTGGCTTGGCTGAGATCATCGCTGGTTCGATCGAGGCTCGATTGTTTGCCGGAAAATAGGCCATACCATTGACTCCGCGGGCCTGAATGATTTGGCTGGGTTGCGCGGCACGACCGTCTTGCAGCAGCGGCGGACCACATCGCCGAGCGCAGATCGCCAAGCTCGTTGGGGAGGAATTTCATGGCGGCAACGATCGCAACTGCGGCACCGGCCCGCGCAGCGAAGCCCTGGTACAAGGTACTCTACATTCAGGTTCTCATCGCCATCGTGCTGGGCGTCATCGTAGGCTGGCTGTGGCCGGATGTGGCGACCAACGACTGGATCAAGGCGCTTGGTGAGGGCTTCATCAAGCTGATCAAGATGGTGATCGCGCCGATCATCTTCTGCACGGTCGTTTCGGGCATCGCCCACATCCAGGATGCCAAGAAGGTCGGCCGCATCGGCGTCAAGGCGCTGGTCTATTTCGAGGTCGTCTCGACCTTTGCGCTCATCATCGGCCTCCTCGTCGGCAATCTGGTTCGTCCGGGCGCGGGCTTCGGCGGCGCCGCGGCGAATGCGCAAGCTGTGGAAACCTTCGCCAAGCAGGCGCAGGCGCAGAAAACAGTAGATTTCTTCCTGCACATCATCCCCGACACCGTGGTCGGCGCCTTCGCGACCGGCGAGATCCTGCAGGTTCTGTTGTTCTCGATCCTGTTCGGATTTTCGCTGATGGGTCTTGGCGAGCGTGGCCATACCTTGCGTGCCTTTATCGACGATGCGGCGCACGGGGTTTTCGGCGTGATCGCCATCATCATGCGCGCCGCGCCGATCGGCGCCTTTGGCGCCATGGCCTATACCATCGGCAAATTCGGCACCGGCACCATCCTCAATCTCCTTGGCCTCATCGCGACCTTTTATATGACGGCGATACTCTTCGTGGCGGTGGTGCTTGGCATCATCGCGCGAATCGTCGGCTTCTCGATCTTCAAGTTCCTCGCCTACATCAAGGACGAGCTGCTGATCGTGCTCGGCACGTCGTCTTCCGAAAGCGCACTTCCCTCGCTGATGGAGAAACTCGAACGGCTCGGCTGCTCCAAGTCGGTGGTGGGTCTTGTCGTGCCGACCGGATATTCCTTCAATCTCGACGGCACCAACATCTACATGACGCTCGCGACCCTTTTCATCGCGCAGGCGCTCGGCTTCGACCTCACGCTCGGACAGCAGATCACGATCTTGCTGGTTGCGATGCTGACCTCGAAGGGAGCTTCCGGAATTACGGGCGCCGGCTTCATCACACTGGCAGCGACGCTGGCCGTGGTCGATGCGCGCCTGGTCCCCGGCATGGCGGTCGTGCTTGGCATCGACAAGTTCATGAGCGAATGCCGCGCGCTGACCAACCTGTGCGGCAACGGCGTGGCGTGCGTCGTGGTGTCGTGGTGGGAGGGCGAACTCGATCGCGAGCGCCTGCTCTCCAACCTCGACAAACAGATCGATCCGACCGACGTGGAGACGGCGGTGACGACGGGATAGGGCGGACAAGAAACCGCCCGGTTTTTGCCGGGCGGTTTTTTCTTTGATCCTTCGTCCGCGCGCGCTATTGGCCGCCGCCGAAGCGCCGCGACCACCATCCGGCGCGGCGAGGCTGGGTATCGGTCGTTGTTTCAGCCGCGCCCTGCCGGGCTTGTTCCGGGGCAGGAGCGGGCGCCGGCTCTGCCTGGCCGGAGTTCGCCGGCGGAGCAGCGTCCGGAGCGAGGAAGCTCACCTTCTCGCGCACGGTCGAGCGCCGCCGCGCCGCCGCCTTCTCGGCTTCATGGTGGGGCTCGGCCTCGGCCACCGGGCGCATCGCTTCTTCCTGCGAAGGCCTGTTGAAGGCCGGCGGCTCCGGCAGCGAAGCGTTCGTTTCGGGATGCACGGCCGGCTGTGCAGCTTGCGAGGAATATCCGTCGAAATCGGCAACCGCGCTCGTCGCCTCCAGCGCGGCCGTCGGTCCGAGTTCATCGGCAATTGATCCGGCAAGCCCATCCTCGGGGCCGCCGCGCCGGCGGCGTCCGCCTCGACGTCCGCGACGCCGGGGCCGCCGCTCGCCGCCTTGCGGTTGATCGGAACGCGCGGGACCTGGCTGTTCTTCCGATTCATCGTCGTCGGTTTCGCCTTCGTCGGCGGCGGTGATTTCAGCCGGGAGAGGTGCTGCCTGCGCAAAACCGCCGTCTTCGCGCGCGAAGCCGCCGTCGCGCGACTCGCCGCCGCGGCCACGCCGTCGTCGCCGCCGCCTGCGCCTTGGGCTCTCGGCGCCTCCTTCGGCGCCCGCTGCTTCGCTCGAATCGTCGGTCAGTCCTTCGGTCTCCTCGGTTTCCACTTCGGATTCGAGTTCGATATCGAATGCTTCGTCCTCGTCGGAAGTCTCCTCCGGTTGCGACGGATGGGCCGCCGCTTGCGCTGCCAAAAGTGCCCTGGCGGCCTCCAGCGTATGCACCTGTTCGCCGCGATCGATGACATATGATTGCTGGCCGCTCACGGTCGGGTCGGCGATCACGGCAAGGCTTACCTTGAAGCTGTTTTCGAGATCGCGTAGATGGCCGCGCTTGTGATTGAGTACGTAAAGCGCAACGTCGGTGCGGGTGCGTACCACGAGATTGTGGGTCGCGCCCTTCATCAAGATCTCCTCCAGCCCGCGCAGGAGCTGCAGCGCCACCGATGACACCGAGCGGACATGGCCGGTGCCGCCGCATTGCGGGCATGGCTCGGTCGAGCTCTCCAGCACGCTGGCGCGGATGCGCTGGCGCGACATTTCGAGCAGACCGAAATGCGAGATGCGTCCGACCTGGATGCGGGCACGATCCTGCCTGAGGCAATCGCTGAGCTTGCGTTCCACCGCGCGGTTATTGCGCTTTTCGTCCATGTCGATGAAGTCGATGACGATGAGGCCGGCCAGGTCGCGCAGTCTAAGCTGCCTTGCGACTTCCTCGGCGGCCTCCAGATTGGTCTTGAGCGCGGTATCCTCGATATGGTGTTCGCGGGTCGACCGGCCGGAGTTGACGTCGATCGAAACCAGCGCCTCGGTCTGGTTGATGACGACGTAGCCGCCGGAACGCAGCTGCACAGTTGGAGAAAACATCGCATCGAGCTGGCTCTCGACGCCCATACGAGAGAACAATGGCTGGCCGTCGCGATACTGTTTGACCGCGCGCACGTTCGAAGGCATCAGCATTTTCATGAAGTCGCGCGCTTCATGGTAGCCGGCCTCGCCCGCGACCATGATTTCGTCGATCTCCTTGTTGTAGAGGTCGCGCAGGGATCGCTTGATCAGCGAGCCTTCTTCGTAGACCAGAGTCGGCGCCTGCGACTTCAGGGTCATGTCGCGTACGGTCTCCCACATGCGAATGAGATACTCGAAGTCGCGCTTGATCTCCGGCTTGGTGCGGGAAGCGCCGGCGGTGCGCAAAATGATGCCCATTCCTTCCGGAACGTCCAGATCCTGCACGACTTCCTTCAGTCGCGAGCGATCCTGCGCCGAAGTGATCTTGCGGCTGATGCCGCCGCCGCGCGCGGTGTTTGGCATCAACACCGCATAGCGACCGGCAAGCGACAGATAGGTCGTGAGCGCCGCACCCTTGTTGCCGCGTTCTTCCTTGACGACCTGCACCAGCATCACCTGGCGCCGCTTGATGACCTCCTGGATCTTGTACTGACGGCGCGGGCGGAACGGGCGCTCCGGCACTTCTTCCAGCACGTCATCGCCACCGACGGATTCGACGACTTCCTCCTCGGCCTCGTCGCCTTCCTCGTCATCGTCGCGGCTTTCGTCCGCTTCCAGGACGGTAGCAGGCACTTCGACCGACGAAGCGGGATGTTCGGCAGAATGCTCGGCATGCTCGGTTTCGGAAGGGGACGCATCCCCGCCATGCGCCAGATCGTGCGTGCCAACTTCTTCGGTGTGGCCAACCTCGTCGTGCGCATGCTCGTCATACGTTGCAGCGCTTGCGGAAGTCTCCGTGGCGGTAGCCTGTATCCCCGCGGCAGGGGTTTCGGATTCGACCACAGGCTGTGCCGTGTCGCTTGCATGAACTTCGCCGCGTTCATCGTCTGCATGCGCGTGTTCGTCATGATGATCGTGCTCATCATGATCATGCTCGTGCAATGACTCGTGATGGCCGAGGTCGTCGTGATGGTCTGCCTCGGCGTGGTGCGGTTCGGCATCGCCTTGCGGTGCGTGTTCGCGTTCGAAGCCGTGGACCGCCTGCTCGTAGGCGTCTTCCGGCTCGCCTGCGACTTGCGTCTCGAGGCCGGCGTTCTCGATGATCTCACTTTGGATGCGCTCGCCATTGCCGCGCCGGCGCGAGCTGCGGTGGCGCGAACGGCGCCGACTGGAGCGATTTTCATTTTCTTCCTCGGCCTCGCGATGAGCGCGCTCGTCGGCTTCGATCAGCGCCTGACGATCGGCGACCGGGATCTGATAATAGTCCGGATGAATTTCGCTGAAGGCAAGAAAGCCGTGGCGGTTGCCGCCGTATTCGATAAAGGCAGCCTGAAGCGACGGCTCAACGCGCGTGACCTTGGCGAGGTAGATGTTGCCGCGAAGTTGTTTGCGTTGAGCGGTCTCGAAATCAAACTCTTCGACGCGATTGCCGCGGACCACGACGACCCGGGTCTCCTCCGGGTGGGTGGCATCGATAAGCATTTTGTTGGGCATTTTGTAACTCTTGGAGGCGGCGGGCGCGTCTGACGGTGCGCGCGTTTCGCGCGGCCGGGTGACGCGACGGTTCACCTGATTCGGGGGTGAGGGGAAGGCCAAAACGCGAAAGGGCGCGCCTCGCCGAACGGGATCCCGGGGATGCAAAACGACGCGCAGAGCAATGGCTCCGCGTCGGCGCAGTTTTTCCCGGAATCATGGTCGACAACACAGTCTGGCGCATCAAGCGTCGGCCCGTCTGAACACGTTGGCGGCAAGAGCCGCCTTGTCTGTCGCTGAAGACCCGGCACGGCGCCAAGGCGCCCGCCGGACATCGCATATCGGTGCCCTGCGGCCCGATAATCGGTTAAGCCGAATCTAGAGCCGTCCCTGGAACAAGATGGTGACCTGGGACCGGACGCCGCCCGGGCTCGAAACCGCCGCTCCTTGTCAGCCGCGCGCTGCGCTGGCTGCGGAGGGCCGGAAAAACGCTGGAATCTCAGCTCTTTAGAGTTTCCTGCGCTGCACCGGGAGGCTGAACACGACACAACCGGGATTTTAGCCGTCAGCATGTTTTACATACGTGGATTGACCGCCCCGTGCAAGTGAGGCGTCGCGGGGCGGCCACACTTGGCCTTATTCGCGGTATAAGTCTTAAGCTGCCGTTAACCCTGCGGTCCTCTTCGGGTAAAAGGGCCGCTCGGAGGCGGGATTCGTTGGCGAGCCGCGCAAATCATCATGTTTTGCTGGGTTGTGCGCTGTTGTGCGCGGCAGCATTTTTTTACTCGCGTTTCGCCCTGGGTGGGGCGGGTGAAGGCCAGCCTGCCGCTACGTCGAATTTGCCGGTTGCCTCGGACGCTCGCCTGGCTGGCGACGGCAAGCAGACCCGCTTCATCCTCGACCTCGACCAGCCGATTTCGTTTCATGCCTTTCCCTTGGCCGATCCTTACCGCGTAGTCGTCGACTTTCCTCAGGTGAGTTTTCGCCTTCCGCCCGGGATCGGGACCGCCGGACGAGGACTTATCAGGGCATTCCGCTATGGCCTGGTGATGCCAGGCGGCTCGCGCATCGTGTTTGATCTGACCGGTCCGGCCAGGATCGCCAACGCCTCGGTGCTGGAAGCAGCCAATGGCCAGCCGCCGCGGCTGGTGCTCGAACTGGAAGAGACGGATCGCGCGAGCTTCGTTCAGTCGCTTGCGACTGAAAGCCGGCCCGAACTTCGACCCGCGATCGGCGCTGCCAAGGAACCCGCGACCCCCGTGGTGGCCAAGGTCGAGAGCGCGCCAGGCCCGGCTGCGCCGGGCGATTTGCGTCCGGTGATTGTCATCGATCCCGGCCATGGCGGCCCGGATAATGGCACGCAGTCGGGCAGCGAGATCATGGAAAAAAACCTGGTGCTGGATTTTGCGCTGGCGTTACGCGATCGCATCGAGAAGTCAGGCAAATACCGCATCGTCATGACCCGCAATGACGACACCTTCGTCCCGCTCGACGAGCGGGTCCGGATCGCGCGCAATCAATCGGCGGCCCTGTTCGTATCGATCCACGCAGATGCCTTGCCACGTCGCGAGGGTGATGCGCAGGGGGCAACGATCTATACGCTCTCCGACCGCGCGTCCGACGCCGAAGCCGAACGCCTTGCCGAGGCCGAGAACAAGGCTGATGCCATCGGTGGCGTCAATCTGACCGAGGAGCCGACCGAAGTTGCCGATATCCTGATCGACCTCGCACAGCGCGAGACCCGCACATTTTCCAACCGCTTCGCGCGGATTCTGATGGGCGAGATGAAGACGACCACGCGGATGCACAAGCATCCCCTGAAATCCGCCGGTTTCCGGGTGCTCAAGGCGCCCGACGTGCCCTCGGTGCTCGTCGAACTCGGCTACGTCTCGAACAAGGAAGACCTCGGACATCTGGTTTCGGAAAGCTGGCGGTCCCGTACCGTCGGATCGGTGGCGCATGCCGTCGACGCATTCTTCGCCAAGCGCATGGCAACGGCCGGACCGGCGGAACCGAAGAAGTAACGGGCCGGTCGAAGCCCTAGTTTGGCCACAGCGACCGCACTATAAAAAAAGCCGCGGGGGCATGCGGATTCGACCACTAAAGGAAAGCGCCGGTAATTTTGGCGTATGGGCTGAAACGGACATTCGATCATGCGCTTGCTGGTGCGGTTCTTGGGTTTCCTGTTCGCCGCCGGAACGGTGCTGTTCCTGGTCGGCGTTGCCGCCGCTGCAGGGCTGATTTGGCATTTCTCGAGGGATTTGCCGGACTATTCGCAGCTCCAGGACTATGAGCCGCCGATCATGACGCGCGTCCATGCAGCGGATGGTTCGCTGCTTGGCGAATATTCGAAGGAGCGACGGCTATACCTGCCGATCCAGGCCGTTCCGAAACTCGTCATCAATTCGTTCCTCGCCGCCGAAGACAAGAATTTCTACGAACATGGCGGCATCGACTTCTCCGGCATGGCGCGCGCCGCAATCCTTTACGCGCAGAACTTCGGCTCCAACCGCCGTCCACAGGGCGCCTCCACGATCACCCAGCAGGTGGCGAAGAACTTCCTGTTGACCAACGAGGTCTCGTTCACCCGCAAGATCAAGGAAGCCTTGCTGGCGATGCGCATCGAACGCACCTATTCCAAGGACAAGATCCTCGAACTCTATCTCAACGAGATCTATCTCGGGCTTGGCGCCTACGGCATTGCCGCTGCATCGCTGGTCTATTTCGACAAATCGGTGAACGAACTCACGGTGGCTGAGGCCGCCTATCTCGCCGCCTTGCCAAAGGCTCCCGCGGCGCTGCATCCGGTACGCAATCGCGACCGCGCGATCGAGCGACGCAACTATGTGGTCGACCGGCTGCTTGAAAACGGCTGGATCAAGCAGGCCGACGCCGACAAGGCGCGCAAGGATCCGCTGAACGTGACCAACAGATCCAATGGCGCGCACACCTTCGCCGGCGAGTATTTCGCCGAAGAAGTTCGCCGCGACATTTTCGAACGCTATGGCGAGAAGAAGCTTTACGAGGGCGGGCTTTCGGTCAGGGCCACGCTCGATCCGAAGATCCAGGTGATGGCCCGCAGAACCATGGCCGCCGGCATCGTCAATTACGACGAGGCGCAGGGCTGGCGTGGTCCGGTGAGCAAGCTCGACATATCAGGCGATTGGGGTGTGAAACTCGCCGACGTCAAGTCGCTGTCCGACATCTCGCCCTGGCGGATGGCGGTGGTTCTCGAAACCAGCGATCAGTCGGCCAGGATCGGCTTCCAGCCCGGCCGCGAGCTCGGCGGCGCGATCAGCAAGCAGCGGCAAACCGGAATTATCACGCTCGACGGCGTCAGATGGGCCAAACCCACATCAGGCCCTGCCAGGGGCAGGACGCCGAACGCGGTGTCGCAGATACTTTCGCCGGGCGACGTCATCTATGCCGACCCCCTGATCAGGGACGGCACGCCCATCGAAGGGCAATTCCGGTTGCGTCAATTGCCGGAAGTCTCCGGTGCGATGGTGGTGATGGACCCCTGGACCGGCCGCGTTCTGGCGATGGTGGGCGGCTTCTCGTTCGACCAGAGTCAGTTCAACCGCGCCACACAGGCCTACCGGCAGCCGGGCTCCTCGTTCAAGCCGATCGTGTATTCAAGCGCGCTCGACAACGGCTATACGCCTTCGACGGTTGTGGTGGACGCGCCGATTGAAATCGATCAGGGGCAGGGCGGGGGCGTCTGGCGTCCGGAAAATTATTCGTCGGGCAAGTACAATGGACCGACCACGCTGCGAAACGCGCTGCGCCTGTCGCTCAACACCGTCACGGTACGGCTGGCGCAGGACATCGGTATGCCGCTGATCGGCGAGTACGCCCGACGCTTTGGCGTCTATGACGAGTTGCCGAATTATCTCTCCTACGCGCTCGGCGCCGGCGAAACTACCGTGATGCGCATGGTCACGGCCTATTCGATGTTCGCCAATGGCGGCCGGCGAGTGAAGGCGACGCTGATCGACCGCATCCAGGACCGATACGGACATACGATCTTCAAGCACGACAGCCGCGAATGCCGCGGCTGCGACGCCCCCAACGGCTGGAAGAATCAACCTGAGCCCCAGCTTGTCGATCGCCGCGAGCAGGTGCTCGACACGATGACGGCCTATCAGATCACCTCGATGATGGAAGGCGTGGTGCAGGGCGGCACGGCGATCGTGGTCAAGGAGGTCGGCAAGCCGATCGCCGGCAAGACCGGCACCACCAACGAGGCCAAGGACGCCTGGTTCATAGGCTTCTCGCCGGACATCGTGGTCGGCATTTATCTCGGGTACGACAAGCCGCGCACCCTCGGCCACAAGGCCACCGGCGGTGCCCTGGCCGCCCCGATCGCGCGCGACTTCCTCAAGCTCGCGCTCGCCGACAAGCCGGCGATTCCGTTCAAGGCACCCGTCGGGATCAAACTGATCTGGGTCGATGCCAAGAGCGGCATGCGCGCCGTCCGAGGCGAAGGCCGGACGATCCTCGAAGCATTCAAGCCGGGTACCGCGCCGCCGGATAATTACTCCGTCATCGGCGTGGCTGATGCCGACGGCCGCCAGATGCTGCAGCCCTCGCCCGACGCCGACCGCAGCCTGTTCCGTCCCGGCACAGGCGGGCTCTACTAGAGAAAGCACCTTGAAGCGAGCCGGCCGCGATTGCGCTTTGCGTCATCGGCCGCTACATCCCTCCACAGCTTTTGTCATGGCGGCCTCTCGGCCAGGGAGCAGAGATCGAAAATGCGTGCCGAAGTCGAACGTCTGGTCGAAGAGATCAAGCAGTCAGTCGGGCTGCTGAGGAGGCATCTTTGACGTCGAGAAATCCACCGCGCGCCTGGCGGAACTGAACAAGCTCGCCGAAGATCCCAAGCTCTGGGATGATCCCCAGAAGGCGCAGAAGCTGATGCAGGAGCGAACCTCGCTGGACGATGCGCTTGTTGGCATCGGCAAGGTCGAGCGTGAGCTCGAAGACAATGTCGGGATGATCGAGCTTGGCGAGGCCGAGAACGATTCTGGCGTCGTGGCTGAAGCGGAGGCCGCGCTCAAGGCGCTCAAGAAGGAAGTCGCGCGTCGCGAGCTCGAAGCCCTGCTGTCGGGCGAAGCCGACCGCCTGGATTCCTATCTCGAGGTTCATGCCGGCGCGGGCGGCACCGAGAGCCAGGACTGGGCCGAGATGCTTTTGCGCATGTATACGCGTTGGGCCGAGAAGCACGGCTTCAAGGTCGAATATCTGGAAGAGACGCAAGGCGAAGAGGCCGGGATCAAATCGGCCACCATTCAGATCAGCGGTCACAACGCCTATGGCTGGCTGAAGACCGAGGCTGGCGTGCATCGGTTGGTCCGGATATCGCCGTTTGATTCCAACGCCCGCCGCCATACGTCGTTCTCCAGCGTCACGATCTTTCCGGTGGTCGACGACAGCATCAAGATCGACATCAAGGAAGCCGATGTGCGCACCGACACCATGCGCTCGGGCGGCGCCGGCGGCCAGCACGTCAACAAGACCGAATCCGCGGTAAGGCTCACCCACATTCCGACGGGGATTGCGGTGGTCTGTCAGGCCGGGCGCTCGCAGCACAAGAACCGGGCGCAGGCCTGGGACATGTTGCGCGCGCGGCTCTACGAGATCGAATTGAAGAAGCGCGAGGAAAAGGCCGCCGCCGATCAGGCCGCCAAGACCGATATCGGCTGGGGCCACCAGATCCGTTCCTACGTGCTGCAGCCCTATCAGATGGTGAAGGACCTGCGCACCGGCGTGCAGACCTCGGATACCTCAGGCGTGCTCGACGGAGACCTCGACGAATTCATGGCAGCGACCTTGGCGCAGCGCGCCTTCGGCACGGTGCCGGATGTGGTCGAGGACGTGGATTAGACCAACGAAAAGCCCGTTCGAGGATAAGAACGGGCGCTCTCAGCCCGCGCTCAGGCGCACGCCGGCGCGCAGGAATTTTTGCGGGTCGACAGCGTCGCCATCGATCCTGGTCTCATAGTGCAGATGCGGTCCGGTCGAGCGTCCGGTCGAACCGACGGTGCCGATCACCTGTCCGATCCGCACGAAATCGCCGACCTTCACGTTGATGTCCGAAAGGTGCCCGTAACGGGTGGACAGGCCGTTGCCGTGGTCGATTTCCACCAAGCGTCCGTAGCCGCCGGACCATCCTGACGACACCACCTTTCCGTTGGCGGTGGCGCGAACCGGGTCGCCGGTCGCCGCACGGAAATCGAGGCCGGTATGCATGGCCGGGCGGCCGAGGAACGGGTCACTGCGCACGCCAAACCCGGAGGTGAATTCGATTTCGCCGATCACCGGCTTTCGATAGGGCACCAGCACGAGGGTCCTGTTGAGGCGATCGATCTGGGCGCGGGTGAGGTTGATACGATAGAGCTGGCGTTCGAATGGGCCGGCATCCGCGCCAAGCTTGACGGGAACGAAGGGACCGCCCATCGCCGCGCGCGGGGTCGCTGCTTGCAGCTGGGTCATGTCGAGACCGAGATCAGTGAACACGCTGCGCATCCGCCGCATACGCGATTCCATGCGGTCTTCGAGCGAATTGAGCGCCGCAAGCTGGCGACCCTCGATCTGGTCAAGCGAGTTTTGCAGGCGGACGATGATGTTATCGACGCCCTGGTTCTTCGCAAGCCTGGATGCCGGCGGATGGATGGCGACGGGCGCGCGCGATTCCAGACGCGCCTCGCGATCAGGCGGCGCCACGAACACCGCGGTATCGCTGATCGGCGAGGGTTTCGGCACGACTGAGGCGGCGGAGTCCGAGGCAGCGCCGCCGCGCGACGGGGCCCTGATCGACCCGGTCGTCTGCAAATCCGGTACTGCGCCCAGCGCGGTCGTTCGCGATTCCAGCACGCTCTGGCGACGCATGACCTGATCGAGTTTCTGGTCGAACTGTTCCTGATCGAGCAGCTGCCGGCTGGTCGTGCGGTCGACCTTCGCACGCAGTTCCGCAATCCGGTCTTCATAGGCGTACTGCATCTCGGCCTGGTGCGCGATCAGCCGGGTAAGAACGTCGTCGCGAAACGCGAAATAAGTCGCGGTGGCGGCCGACCACATTCCGAGCAGTGTCACGGTGCCGATCACGATCCAGAACGCAACCGGTCCGAAGCGAACCTGCTTGCCCGCATGGACCAGCGTATAACCGCTGTTCTGCACGTCGCGCCCCTGCGCGTGGCGGGAAGCAGCCGGGGCTTGTCCGATTCCCTGGCGGGCTGACTGCCTGCCGTGGTTATGCGCGTGCTGGTGGTCGTCACAATGGCCGGAACGGTACGACATCGGCACTCCCGCGCCGGTCGGAGGTGAGTTCCTTGCGGCCAAATCTGCGAGCAAGATTTGACCCGGCCATGGTTAATTTTTCGCGAACGGTCGTTGCGCGGATCAGGCCGCCCGCGCAGCGGCCAGCACTTGCTCTGCGTGTCCGTCGACCTTCACGTGACGCCAGACCTTGAGGATCTGCCCCTTGGCGCCGATCAGAACCGTGGTGCGAATGATGCCCTGGAACGTCCGGCCATACATCGATTTTTCTCCCCAGGCGCCGTACGCCTCGAGCATCCGGTGATTCTCGTCGGAGGCGAGAGCTACCGAGAGCTCATGTTTGTCGCGAAAGGCTTCCTGCGCCTTGAGAGGATCGGCCGATACCCCGAGGATGGCGGTGTGATTTTCCGCAAAGGCGCTTGCCAGGCGCGTGAAATCGATCGCCTCCCTGGTGCAGCCCGGCGTATCGGCGCGGGGATAAAAGAACAGCACCAGTTTCTTGCCGGCGTAATCGGAAAGCGAAACGGTGCCGCCGCCGTCGCGAGACAAGGAAAACGCCGGTGCCTTTGCACCCTCGACCAGCGCCGCTCGGGCGGCGCGTGGTGTCCCGTTGCCTGTGGAAAGATCCGAAAGCCCTGCTTTTGCAGTCCCCCGAACCGGCCTTTTGGCGCCGGCGGATTTTAACGCTTTGGACGGGGGCTTGTGCGATGATGCTTTCGGCGCGGAGCTTCGGTCCGGCCTGTTTTTCATGTTCTTGCTTGATTTGCTTGCGGACGGGGTGCGGGGCTTCGAGGACGTCTTTTTCGCCGAGGTCCCCGAGGCCGTTCGGAGGGTCGCGCGGACCGGGGATTTCTTACGCCTTTTCTTGGACATACGCCTTCCTTTCGTCGCTTTCCGCAGATCAATCATTGCGGTATTGAGGCAAGCCGGAATCATGCGGTCTGCCGGACGGGCCGGATCCGCGCAGAGTATGCTTAAAGGAAGTTGGATACGCCACCCGTTTGCTCCTGAGTGCGGTCTTTGCGCGGATGATGTGGGTACTAGGTGAGGATTGGTAGCGATGCCGGCACGGGAGCCTTCGTTGCGTGTCGACGGACGGGGACTTGGCGGCGACCAATCGCGCGATCAACGCCAGCACCGAGAGGCAATGGTAAGCAGCACGCCGCCAAAGGGTTCGAAACCACGCGCTGACGCCGGGCAGCCGCAGTGGAATGACTCCAACTGGGATCACGAGCACGACGAGGCGTGCCGTCGCGCGCAGCGGCTGTTGTCGACCTCCAACTCCCGCTTCCACGTCTTCATTGATCGCCCCAGGTCGTTCTGGCGCCGGCTCGTCCGCGAACGCTGGGTCAGGCGGCTTGCGATCGTCTTGGGGGCATTGCTCTTGATTTTCACCGGCTGCTTCGGCGGCCTGTGGTGGCGCCTCGGTGCGGGTCCCATCAACCTCGACATGGCCACACCGTGGCTTGCCTCTGCGATCGAGGAAAACATCGGTCACGGCAACAGCGTCGAGGTGGGCGGCACTCAGATCGAGCGTGCGGGGCGAATTCGCATCGCCGTGCGTATCCGCGACATCATCGTGCGCGACCGCGACCATGCGATCGTGGCGAGCGCCCCGAAGGCCGAGGTGAAGCTTTCCGGCACCGCGCTGTTGATGGGCCGGCTTCGCGCCGAAAGCCTCAACCTGGTTGACGCAGAACTTGCGGTGCGAATTACGCCGGATGGATATGTAACCGTTTCGGCCGGTGACAACGCGCGGCCGCTCGCGACCGGCGTCGCTTCGAGAAAAGCGGCAGGCATCCCGCCTGCCTTTCCGCGCCAGGCGGCGCCAACTGTAGCTCCCGCTCCGCAGCCGGCGGCCGGCGCGTCGCCTGCGACACCTGCTGGCGCCGACAGTACCCAAAGCGGTTTTCTTGCCGGTCTCGATTGGCTCGACAGCTTGAGTCTGACCGGGTTCGATGGACAAAACCTCAACGAAATCGGTTTGAAGAACGGCAATTTGATCGTTGACGACCAGCAGCGCGGCAACAAATGGAATTTCCAGAACATCACGCTGAGCCTGCGTCGACCGCGCGGCGGCGGGGTGGCGTTCAGCCTGGGCGAGGAGGGCCGTCACGCCTGGTCGTTGCACGTGCTGGTGGGACCTCTCGCCAGCGGCGTGCGTTCGGTCGATATTCGGGCCGACAAGGTCTCGACCACCAACATCCTTCTGGCCCTGCGCCTGAAGGATTTGACCTACACCGCGAATTTGCCGCTGAGCGGGGAACTGAAGGGCGAACTCGGCCGCGACGGACTGCCGACCTATTTCCGCGGCAAAATCACCGCAGGCGCCGGCGATATCATCGACACCGATACGCCCGATTACCCGATGGCAATTGATTCGGCGGAAGTGAGCCTCGAATGGGATGCGGGGCGGCGCGTCCTGATGGCGCCCTTCAAGATCATCTCCGGGCAGAACAGGATCACCGTGCTTGCGCATCTGGAGCCGCCCAACGGCAATGTGACCGAATGGCAGTTGGGCTTTTCCGGCGGTACCATCGTGCTGGCGGGGATCGACAACGAACCGCCCCTGATCTTCAACCGCATCAACATCGCCATGCGCTTTGACACCGAAAGAAAGCGCGTGGTCATCGCACAGGCCGACTTCAGCAACGGCGAAATCGGCGTCGCGGGGACCGGCAGCCTGGACTATTCGGCCGAACCGCGTTTGATGCTGGGCTTTGCCGGAACACCGATGTCGGTATCGGCGCTCAAACGGATCTGGCCCACCATTATTGTGCCGGAAGTGCGCGAATGGGTGATCGAGCGGGCCGATCGCGGCGCGATTCAGCGCATCGATGTTGGCGTCAACTCGCCGGTTCGAAACCTCTCACGAAAGGGGCCGCCGATCCCGGACGAAGGTCTCAACGTCAACATCGTTGCCAATGGCGTGACGCTTCGCCCGGTGGATGACCTGCCATCGGTGCGCGACGGGGATTTGAAAGCCCATGTCAGCGGCCGTACGGCGACCGTGACGATCGGCCAGGCCATGGCCGACACGCCGGCTGGACGCAAGGTTGGAATCTCGGATGTCGTGTTCGAGGTGCCGGATATGGCGCCGAAGCCGTCGCCGGCGCGGGTGAAATTCCGCCTCGATGGCCCGGTGCCCGCGGTGGCCGAGATTCTCGCATCCGACAAGCTCAGCGACATCGCGGGCACGCTGGTCGATCCCAACGCGAGCAAGGGAACGGTTTCGGCAACCGTCACGCTCGGCCTGCCGATCAAGCGCCAGTTGACGAGAGCCGACACGACCTACGCGGTGACGGCCGACCTCGGCGGCTTTGCTGCCGATCGGATCGTGATGAACCAGAAGCTGGAGGCCAATACGCTGAAGGTCGTCGCCAATAATCAGGGCTATCAGGTCAAGGGCGACGTGAAGATCAACGGTCAGGCCGCCTCGCTGGATTACCGCAAGCCCGCGGAAGGCGATGCGGATATCAAGCTGCAGGCGACGCTGGATGAGGCAAGCCGCGCCCGCTTTGGTTTTGACATGGGACCTGCGGTCAGCGGGCAGATTCCCGTCAAGCTGATCGGCAAGATCGGCGGTGACACGCGGGTGGGCGTCGAAGCCGATCTGACCTCCTTGAAGCTCGACAATATCCTGCCGGGCTGGGTCAAGTTGCCGGGCAAATCGACCCGCGCGACTTTCAACGTGGTTCAGAAAACGCAATCGACGCGCCTCGAGGATATCGTCATCGAAGGCGGCGGCGTGTCGATCAAGGGATCGGTCGAAGTCGACCAGAATGGCGACCTGCTCAACGTCAACTTCCCGTCCTATTCTCCTTCCGAAGGCGACAAGACCTCGCTGCGTGCCGAGCGCGGTCCCGATGGCGTCCTCAAGGTCACCATGCGCGGCGACGTATTTGACGGCCGCGGTTTTCTCAAATCGACGATTTCCGGCAGGGACGCCGACAGCAAGGCAAAATCGAAGAGCATCGATTTTGATGTTGACGTAAAGCTGGGCGCGGTTGCCGGCTATTTCGGCGAGGCGCTGCGCAGCGTGGACGCGAGAATGTCGCGCCGTAACGGAGCGATCAAGAGCCTGACGTTCTCGAGCAAGCTGGGACGCGACACGCCGGTGACGGCGGATCTGCGCGGCCGCGCCCAGGGCCACGAGGTGATTTATCTCGAGACCAACGACGCCGGCGCGTTCCTCCGTTTCACCGACATGTATTCCAAGGTGGTCGGCGGCCAGCTTCAGTTGGCGGTGGACCCTCCGGCGGCGGAGCCGACAGCGAAGGAGGGACTGCTCAATGTCAGGGACTTCGCCGTCAAGGGCGAGAGCGCGATTGATCGTCTGGCAGCAGGGGGTGCGAGCGGAGCGCAAGCCGGAATCGGCTTTACGCGCCTGCGCGCCGAATTCACCCGGCAAAACGGACAGCTCTCGATTCGGGAAGGCGTTTTGAAGGGTCCGAGCATCGGCGGCACGATCGAGGGGAGCATCGATTACCCCGGCAATCAGGTGCGCATGAGCGGCACCTTTATTCCGGTGTACGGGCTCAACAATATGCTCGGTCAAATTCCGGGCTTTGGCCTGTTTTTTGGCGGCAGCAATGAGGGGGTGTTCGGCATGACCTATGAGGTCGTCGGTACGCCGGACAAGCCGACGCTGCGCGTCAATCCGCTTTCGATGGTCTTCCCCGGAGTCACGCGGAAAATCTGGGACTTCAATACCGGCAAGCAAAACAACTCGACCGAGTTTCCGAACAACAACTGAACTGCGCGGCCGAATCACCGCCGCAGCGCCGGCACGACCAGAAACGGGATCATGCCGAGGATCACGGCCACCAGCGCGAAGACGATCAACGGATTGTAGCTGTGGCTGAAGTCGTGGATCAGGCCGCCGCTCCAGGAGCCGAACGCCGACCCGAGCCCGCTGCCGATCGAAATCGTCCCGTAAATCGTTCCGACGCGCCTTCCGGAAAATATCTTCATCGCGCTCGCCGTGAGCAGCGGGCCGCGTGAGCCGATCATGCTGCCGAAACAGACGACAAAGCCCGCCAATATCCAGAAGTTTGGGTACCATTGCAGCAGCCAGAGCAGGAAGATTCCGAAGATCGACAGCGCGTACGAAAACAGCACCGAAGGCCTGCGCCCGATGATGCCGTCGAGCCAGGAGACGCCGAGCATGCCGAACAGGAGTACGACGCCGGAAAAGCCCCAGGCGGTCGCCGCCTGCAACGGCGGAAATCCCGCATCGATCAGGTAGGCCACGACTTGCGGGGCGATCGCATACATGCCGATCGCAGTGAAGAAGAAGGTCGAGAACAGCGCCCAGAACGCGTGGTGGCCCATCGCGTTCGCCAGCGTCCAGCCCTCACCGGAGGAAACATCTGTCGTTTGATTCCTGGCCAGATGCGGCGATCCTGTTGAAAACAGCCGCCAGGGCATGATCAGGAGCGGCACGAGAAGGATAATCGAGGCGCCGCCGAAGATCTGATAGGCGCCGCGCCAGCCGACATGATCGATCAGAATTTGTGAGGCCGGCAGCAGCACCAGCACGCCGGCGCCGGTCGCGGAATAGACCACGGCCATCGCCGTCGGCAGGCGCGGGCCAAACCACCGGCCGAGCAGGATGGAATTGGGAACATTGCCGATCAGCGCGATGCCGAAACCGACGCACAGGCCAAGGCTCAACTGGAGTTGCCAAAGCTGACTTGCGTTGGCGGCGAACAGGAATGCGCCACCAAGCAAGAGCAGGCCGAGCGAATAGACGCTGCGCGGGCCCGAATAATCGAACAGGCGGCCGATCAGCGGTGAGGCGAGTGCGCCGGCAAGCGCCGTCACCGAATAGACGGAGACGACCTGGGCACGGTCCCATCCGAAACTTTCGGAGATCGGCAGCAGGAAGACGGTAAAACTCTCGCCGAGACCGCGGCCAAGGACAGAGAGGGCAAAGCACAGCGCCAGCACGCCGAGCGCCGTGCGCGCCGGCTTTTCCGTCGCAATGCCGGTTTTCTCCCGTGACGTCTGTTGATCCATGTTGCGCAGGGAGCGCGTTTCCGCAACTCCCTGCAAGCGTCAAATGCGAATACGCCCATGCAACCCAGCCACTGCGATGGAATGTTTTGGCCGTGCCGCTACACGGGCCTGAGCAGGACGTGCCGCTTCTTTCCCATGGACAGCTTGATCACCCCTTCCCTCGTGAGATCGGAGGGTTTTAAGACCATCTTCTCGTCGGTGACCGCGGTATCGTTGACGCGCAAGCCGCCGCCCTTGATCTGACGGCGTGCCTCGCCGTTCGAAGCCACAAGTCCGGCCTTGACGAAAGAGGCCAGCACGCCGATTCCGGCTTCGAGTTCGCCGCGCAAGACTTCAACCTTCGGAAGGTTTTCGGCAATCGCGCCTTCCTCAAATGTCTGCCGCGCCGTTTCCGCCGCGGTGTGGGCTGCGTCGGCACCGTGCAAAAGCGTTGTGGCGGAATCAGCCAATGCTTTCTTGGCTTCATTGATCTCCGCACCCCTGAGCGCCGCGAGCCGTTCGATCTCCGAAAGCGGGATTGTGGTGAACAGCTTGAGGAAGCGCGTGACGTCGGCATCCTCGGTGTTGCGCCAGAACTGCCAATACTCGTAGGGGCTCTTCATGTCGGCATTGAGCCAGACCGCGCCGCTGGCGGTCTTGCCCATTTTCTCGCCCGAGGATGTCGTGATCAGCGGCGTCGTCAGCGCGTGCAGCTGCGGCGTGCCCATCCGCCGCCCGAGATCGATGCCATTGACGATATTGCCCCACTGGTCGGAGCCGCCCATCTGCAGGCGGCAATCGTAATGCCGGTTGAGCACCACAAAATCGTAGGCCTGGAGAATCATGTAGTTGAATTCGATGAAGCTCATCTCCTGGTCGCGCTCAAGCCGGAGCCGGACCGAGTCCATCGCAAGCATCCGGTTGACCGAGAAATGCCGGCCGATGTCGCGCAACATCTCGATCCAGTTCAGCTTCGTGAGCCACTCCGCATTGTCCGGCATGACCGCGTCGCTCCTGCCTTCGCCGAAGGTCAGAAAACGGGAGAACACCTGTTTGATGCCCTCCTTGTTTTGCTCGATCTCCTCGATCGAGAGAATCCTGCGTGTCTCGTCCTTGCCGGAGGGATCGCCGACGCGGGTGGTGCCGCCGCCCATCAGCGCGATCGGCTTGTTGCCGGTCTGCTGGAGCCAGTAAAGGCACATGATCTGCACCATCGACCCGACATGGAGGGAGGGCGCGGTGCAGTCGAATCCGATATAGGCGACGAGCTCGCGCCTGGCCGCCAGCGCATCGAGCGAATCGGGGTCCGAAATTTGATGAATAAAGCCGCGGCTTTGCAGCACATCGAGAAAATCAGATTTAAAAGCGGTCATTTGTCGGCGACCCTGATCATTCTTGTTTTACGGTAATTGCAACAAAATTGCGGAACCCTGCGCGGACGGGCTGCCGGTGCCGTTCGCGCTGTGGCATTATAAGATGTGTCCGTTTGGCACAAGCTGAACGTCCTAGACCAGCGCACTCCACTAGTGCCGCCCATTTGAAGTTCCTGCAGCACTTGCGGCAATTTTTTCCAGGAACTTCAAATGGAAAAGCGGCACCAGATTCATAAGATTTGCTAGTGCCCATGACTTTCCGAAGTTCGTGAAAGGTGGGCGCTGCGACGGAGCACGAACTTCGGAAAGTGGGCACTATGGCCGGGGCTTGATTTGAGATGATTTTAACGGCTGTCGGTCTGATGAGCGGGACCTCGCTCGACGGGGTCGATGTTGCCATGATCGAAACCGACGGCAAGCGGATCAAGGCGTTTGGTCCGTCCGGGTACAGGCCTTACACCGAATCCGAGCGGCGTGTGCTGCTTCAGGCCCTGACCGAAGCCGCCCACCTGCAGCAGCGCGACGCGCGGCCGGGTATTCTGCAGGAGGCCGAGCGCGCCGTTACCGTGGCGCATGCCGAGGCCATGGCCAGCTTCATCGCGCAGAACCGCATCACTTGCGAGGACATCGACATCGTCGGCTTCCACGGCCAGACCGTGCTGCACCGTCCCGCCGAGCGGATGACGGTGCAGATCGGCGATGCCGCGGCCCTGGCGAAAGCCATCCATATCCCGGTCATGCATGATTTCCGCGCTGCCGATGTCGCCGCGGGCGGGCAGGGCGCGCCGCTGGTCCCGGTCTATCATCGCGCGCTCACCGCCTCGCTCGAGCGCAAAGGGCCGATCGTCGTGCTCAATATCGGCGGCGTTTCCAATATCACCTACATCGACGGAGATACCCTGATCGCCTGCGATACGGGCCCCGGCAACGCGCTGCTTGATGATTTCATGTATCGCGAAACCGGCCAGCGCTTCGATGCCGACGGCCGCATGGCTTCCCAGGGCAAGGTCGACGAGGCCTGGATCGCGCAGGCGCTCAACGATCCCTTCTTCGCCTTGCCGCCGCCGAAATCGCTTGACCGCAACGATTTTGCCAAGCTCATCCTGCGTGACGTGTCACCGCCCGATGGTGCGGCGACGCTGACTGCATTGACCGCTGCGGCGATCGGCCGAGTGGTTCCGCTGCTGCCGAAGAGGCCGAGAAGCTGGGTCGTCGCCGGCGGCGGCGCGCGCAATTTCACCATGATGCGGATGCTGCGCGAGCGGCTCCGGCCGGCTCCCGTCGAGGCCGCCGAAACGCTGGGCTGGTCGACGGATGCCATCGAGGCGCAGGCTTTCGGTTTCCTGGCCGCGCGCGGCCTCAAAGGCTTGCCTCTCAGCTATCCCGCCACCACGGGCGTGCCCATCCCGATGACCGGGGGCGTGATCGCAAGACCGTGAAGCGATCGAGCGGCATCGATCTTGACAAGTTATATGCAGATGCATCTACATTAATGTATCTGCATTGACTTAGAGGTCGTCATGGCCCGTCTCAGACTGATCAGCCACAAGCTTTGTCCCTACGTGCAGCGCGCGGTGATCGCGTTGACCGAGAAGGGTGTTGCCTTCGAGCGTATCGACGTCGATCTCGCCAACAAACCGGAATGGTTCTTGCGCGTTTCTCCGCTCGGCAAAACGCCGGTGCTCCAGGTCGACGACGTCGCGATTTTCGAATCCGCCGTGATCCTGGAATATCTGGAAGAGACCAGATCGAAGCCGCTGCATCCGGCTGATCCGTTGCGGCGCGCAGAGCATCGCTCCTGGATCGAATTCGGTTCCCAGATCCTCAACGATATCGCAGGCCTTTACAGCGCGGTCGACGAGAACACATTTCAGGCCAAGGCCACCCATCTGCAGCAGCGTTTTGCCCGGCTCGAGGCGCGTGTGGTCGCTTCCCCTTGGTTCGACGGCGAAAGCTTCTCGCTGGTGGATGTGGTATTCGGCCCGGTGTTTCTCTATTTCGACGCGTTCGACGAAATCGGCGACTTCGGAATTCTCGCGGGCAAACCGAAGCTGACAAAATGGCGCAAGGCGCTTTCCGAGCGATCTTCGGTGCGCGATGCCGTCGGCGCCGATTATCCGGCGCTGCTGCGCGATTTCCTGAAACGGCGCAATTCATGGATATCGCAGCTGCAAGCGGAGGCTGCTTGATGGTTGTCCACCGAGTTCAGTAGGTGTTGGCCGCCTGTCCCGGGCGCGATGCAGCGCGTAGCGCTGCTTCGCAGAACCGGGACTCATTCGTGGACGTGCGACTGCAGAGCCAGGCCCCAGCTCAACGGCGCGCCACTGTCCGGGCACGAGCCCTAGCGGACGTTGGCGAGCCGCATGTCCAGATAGCCGGTTACCGTCTGCATCAGCGGCTCCAGCTTGCCGTCGAAGAAATGATTGGCGCCCGGGATGATCTGCTGGTCGATCACGATGCCCTTCTGGGTTTTCAGTTTCTCAACCAGCGTGTTGACGTCCTTGGGCGGCACGACCGCATCCCTCTCGCCGTGCACGATCAGGCCTGAGGACGGGCAGGGCGCAAGGAACGAGAAGTCGTAGAGGTTGGCGGGCGGTGCGATCGAGATGAAGCCTTCGACCTCCGGCCGGCGCATCAAAAGCTGCATGCCGATCCAGGCACCGAAGGAGAACCCCGCAACCCAGCAGGCGCGCGCTTCCGGGTTGATGGTCTGCGCCCAGTCGAGTGCGGAGGCCGCGTCCGAGAGCTCGCCCGTGCCGTGATCGAACGAGCCCTGGCTGCGGCCGACACCGCGGAAATTGAAGCGCAGCACGGAAAATCCGCGGTGGGCAAACGCGTAGTAGCACTGATAGACGATCTGATGATTCATCGTGCCGTGAAACTGCGGGTGCGGATGCAGGATCATCGCGATCGGTGCATTCTTCTGCTTCGCTGGATGGTAACGGCCTTCGAGACGGCCCGCGGGACCGGTGAAGATGACTTCAGGCATTGAGGGTCCTTGGCAAAATCAACCGATTTTTGCTGGCTCTGTCTGGCTATTTCGCGGACAAAACCTTGCGGAATGAAGGGGCTGATCGGACGTCGCTGGTCGATGCGCGAACGGCGTCCGGTGAACTGGAGGCCGCGTTCTAACATAGGGCGAGGGGCAAAAAGCAAGCATTTTGAACGGCTGGCACGGCGCGCCTAAGGACAGTCGCGTTTTCAATCGCATTGCAACGCGGCCTGGTGATCGCCAACTGGCATAACGTGGTGTGACAGACGGCCGGCAGTTCACGGCCGGTCTCTTAAGTAGGTATTATAATACTCGGATGGCTGAGAGGGTTTATCTCGACTGGAATGCGACGGCCCCGCTTCGTGCCGAGGCGCGGCAAGCCATGATTTCGGCGCTTGAGCTTTGCGGCAATCCCTCCTCCGTTCATGCCGAGGGTCGGAGTGCGCGGAAACTGGTGGAGAATGCGAGAACCATCATCGCGAACGCCGTGGGCGCTTTGCCGCGGAACGTCGTCTTCACCTCGGGCGGGACTGAAGCCAATGCGCTGGCGCTTAGGCCTGGGCTAAGGCGCGGTTCAGGCGCCCCGGTTGAGCGGCTCCTGGTCTCGGCGATCGAACACGCCTCGGTCCTGGCTGGTGGAAGCTTTTCGGCCAAAATCATCGAAACCATCCCTGTGACGAGTTCGGGCCTGATCGATCTTGGCCGCCTGCGCGCCCTGCTTGTCGGCCGGCCCCCGGCACTGGTGTCGATCATGTTGGCCAATAACGAAACCGGAGCGTTGCAGCCGATAGCGGAAGCGGCCGAGATCGTGCGCGACAAGGGCTGTCTGATGCACGTCGATGCGATCCAGGCCTTTGGAAAAATATCGTTTAATATCAATGCCCTGAATGCCGATCTGGTGACGCTTTCGGCACACAAGATCGGCGGACCCAAGGGCGCAGGTGCCCTCGTCCTGGCTGAGGGGCTCACTGGCCTCGAGCCGCTCCTGCGCGGCGGAGGTCAGGAGCTGAGTCGCCGGGCGGGAACCGAAAATGTCGCGGGAATTGCTGGTTTTGGAGCTGCCGTAAAGGCTGCGCTCGAAGCGCTTGAAACCGATACAAATCGCCTTCAGGCGCTGCGGGACAAGCTTGAAAGCGGCCTGCGGCAAACGCCGGGCGCGATGGTCTTCTCCGATGCCGCTCGCCGCCTGCCCAATACAACACTTTTCACGGTTCCAGGCTTGCGGGCCGAAACCGCGGTGATTGGCTTCGATCTGGCCGGCGTCGCGGTCTCCTCGGGGTCCGCCTGTTCATCCGGTAAGGTACAACCCTCTCACGTGCTCCAGGCGATGGGTTTCGGTCCTGAACTGGCCCAGGGAGCGGTGCGGCTCAGTCTGGGCTGGTCCACGGGGGATGCAGATATTGATCTCTGCCTGGAGGCTTGGCGAAAGCTCGCGGGTAGCTTACTTAAGGATCAGCGACGAAACACGGCTTGAACGGTTCTAAGCAGGTTTCGTTGGTGATACATCGTAGTACACTTGCTGAATGATCCACCGCGGTCCTTGAAACCGTGAGCGGAGGAACAGAATGGCTGCCGTCCAGGAGACGGTCGATCGGGTTCGCCGGATCGACGTCGATCAATACCGTTATGGGTTCGAGACGCTTATCGAGTCCGAGAAGGCCCCGAAGGGGTTGTCGGAAGATACCGTCCGCTTCATCTCTGCAAAAAAGAACGAGCCGGCCTGGATGCTGGAATGGCGGCTGGAGGCCTATCGCCGCTGGCTCACCATGACCGAGCCTAGCTGGGCGCGCGTCAACTATCCCAAGATCGACTACCAGGACATCTACTATTACGCGGCGCCGAAGCCGAAGAAGCAGGTCGCTTCGCTCGACGAGATCGACCCGGAAATCCTCAAGACCTACGAGAAGCTCGGCATTCCCTTGCGTGAGGTCGAGGTCCTCGAAGGGGTGGTGCGCCCGGATGGCGGCAACGGATCGGGCGAGCGCCGAATTGCGGTGGATGCGGTGTTCGATTCCGTTTCGGTCGCCACCACCTTCAAGCAGGAGCTGAAAAAGGCCGGCGTGATCTTCATGCCGATTTCGGAGGCGATCCGCGAGCACCCCGAACTCGTGAAGAAATATCTCGGCACGGTGGTACCGACTTCCGACAATTTCTTTGCGACCCTGAATTCGGCCGTGTTCTCCGACGGCTCGTTCGTGTATGTGCCGCCGGGCGTGCGCTGCCCGATGGAATTGTCGACCTATTTCCGAATCAACGAGCGCAACACCGGACAGTTCGAACGCACGCTGATCATCGCCGACAAGGGCTCGTATGTCAGCTATCTCGAAGGCTGCACCGCGCCCCAGCGCGACGAAAACCAGCTTCACGCCGCCGTGGTCGAGCTGATCGCGCTAGACGATGCCGAAATCAAATATTCGACGGTGCAGAACTGGTACCCCGGCAATTCCGAGGGCGTCGGCGGCATCTACAATTTTGTGACCAAGCGCGGCGACTGCCGCGGCAAGCATTCGAAGATTTCATGGACCCAGGTCGAAACCGGTTCGGCGATTACCTGGAAATATCCGAGCTGCATTTTGCGCGGTGACAATTCGCGCGGCGAGTTTTATTCGATTGCGATTTCGAACGGCCACCAGCAGGTCGATTCCGGCACCAAGATGCTCCATCTCGGCAAGAACACCACGAGCCGGATCATCTCCAAGGGCATCGCCGCCGGCGTGTCGCAAAACACCTACCGCGGCCTCGTCACGGCGCATCGCAAAGCTACCGGCGCGCGCAACTACACCGCCTGCGACTCGCTTCTGATCGGCGACAAATGCGGCGCGCACACGGTTCCCTATGTTGAGGCGAAGAATTCCTCCGCCCTGTTCGAGCATGAGGCGACGACGTCGAAAATCTCCGAAGACGTGCTGTTCTATTGCACACAACGCGGCTTGAGCCAGGAAGAGGCGGTTGGGCTGGTGGTCAACGGCTTTGTGAAGGATGTGCTGCAGCAACTGCCGATGGAATTCGCGGTGGAAGCGCAGAAGCTGATCTCGATCTCGCTGGAGGGTTCGGTTGGATAGAGCCTTGAGGAGATTGAGCGAACCTTCATTCGGCGAGAAATCAGTTTCCACCATGCTCATGCGTCGTCGGCGCTCTGTTCGGCGAGATAAAAACGGAAAATAAGGTAATGGCCTTACTCGAAGTCAGAAATTTGAATGTGCAGGTCGATGACCGCGAAATCCTCCACGGGCTTTCGCTCACGGTCAACGAGGGCGAGGTGCACGCGATCATGGGGCCAAACGGCTCGGGAAAATCGACGCTGTCCCATGTCATCGCCGGCAAGCCGGGTTACGAAGTCACCGGCGGCGAAATCCTTTACAGGGGCGAGGATCTCCTGGAAATGTCGCCGGACGAGCGCGCCGCCAAGGGCGTGTTCCTGGCATTCCAGTATCCGGTCGAGATTCCCGGCGTCGCCACCATGACGTTTTTGCGCACGGCGCTCAACGCCCAGCGCAAAGCGCGCGGCGAAAGCGAATTCTCAACGCCAGCCTTCCTCAAGAAGGTACGTGAAGTTGCCGCGAAGCTGAACATTCCGCAGGACATGCTCAAGCGCGGCGTCAATGTCGGGTTCTCCGGCGGCGAAAAGAAACGCAACGAGATCCTGCAGATGGCGCTGTTCGAGCCGGCCCTGTGCATTCTCGACGAGATGGATTCCGGCCTCGACATCGATGCGCTGCGCATTGCCGCCGACGGCGTCAACGCGTTGCGTTCGCCGAGCCGGGCGATGGTGGTGATCACGCATTACCAGCGGCTGTTGAATTACATTATCCCCGATTTCGTCCACGTGATGTCGAGGGGCCGCGTGGTGAAGAGCGGCGACAAGCAATTGGCGCTCGATCTGGAGGCCTCCGGTTACACGCAGTTCGACGACGCGGCCTGACGCTACGCCATGATCCGGAAAAGCGGGAACCGGTTTTCCGAAAGATCATGCGTAAATGAGTAACCCAAAGCGCGATCGTCGCGCTTTAGCGACCGAGTTCAAACGGATTTGATGATGAATCTTGCACTGGCAAAATCCGACACCGCACGCGCGACAAGCGATATCTTCGCGACCGCGCGCGACCGGCTGCCTGGCGAGGGCGCGGTCGCGGAGGTGCGCCAGCGAGCGCTCGAGGACTACGAGCGCGCGGGTCTGCCGCACCGGCGGATCGAAGAATGGAAATACACTGATTTGCGCGCACTGATGCGCGAGGTGCTTCCGCTTGCTGAAGCTCCCGATTCCGCCGCGCTCAAGCGCGCCGAGGCAGCGCTGGCATCGCTTGCCGTAACCGAAGCTCGGCGGCTGGTCCTGGTCGATGGCGTGTTCGCGCCGGAGCTTTCGGATCTTTCTGCCCAGGAGAGGGGTGTGGGCGTGCGGACCCTGCGCGACGCGCTCGAGGAGCCGGCTAACGATTCGAGAGCAGATTTGCTCGGCAGTAGCGCAATCGCAGGCGCGATGCTTGCGTTGAACGCAGCACTGGCGACTGATGGCGTGTTGGTCACGATTGCCGAAGGTGCCGCGCTCACGAAACCCCTTCACATCGTGCATGTCGCGACACGTTCGTCGGCAGCGCACTATACCCGCTCGTTCCTGACCGTCGGCAAGGGTGCAAGAGCGACCCTGCTGGAGAGCTTCGTCGCAGCCGAAGGCGCGCGGTCCTATCAGGCCAATGACGCTGTCACTATCCACCTCGGCGAGGACACCGATCTGCAGCACGTGCGGCTGATGACTGACGCGCCGGATGCCATCAATATTACCAACGCGATCTTTACGATCGGCGCGAAATCGTGCCTCAACACGCTCAACATGACCACTGGAGGGGGCGTGAGCCGTTATCAGGGATATCTCGCTTTTGCCGGCGAAGGCGCCCAAGTCACCGCCAACGGTGTCAGCCTGCTCAAGGGCCGGCAGCACGCCGACAACACCCTGTTTCTCGACCACGCAGTCCCGAATTGCTTCAGCCGCGAGATATTCCGTTCGGTCATCGACGATCGCGCCCATTCGGTGTTTCAGGGACGCATCATGGTGCGCCCCGACGCGCAGAAGACGGACGCCAAGATGATGACGCGGGCGCTTTTGCTGTCGGACGAGGCCGAGGCCGACAACAAGCCGGAGCTCGAAATTTTCGCCGACGACGTGACCTGCGGCCATGGCGCGACCACCGGCGCGCTCGACGAGAGCCTGCTGTTTTACCTGCGCGCACGCGGCCTTTCCGAGAAGGAGGCGCAGGCGCTTCTGATCCAGGCCTTCGTTGGTGAAGCGGTCGAACAGATCGCCAGCGATGGATTGCGCGAGCTCGCGATTTCGGCGGCGCAGCGCTGGCTCGAGGCTCGGGGATGACCATGCATCCGGCGGTCGCAAACGGTTCCTATGATGTCGCAAGGGTGCGGGAGGATTTTCCTGCGCTTGCGCTCAAGGTCTACGGCAGGCCGCTGGTCTACCTCGACAACGCCGCCTCCGCGCAGAAGCCCAACGCGGTGCTCGACCGCATGAACCTCGCCTTCAAGACCGAGTATGCCAATGTGCACCGGGGGCTGCATTACCTCGCCAATGCCGCCACCGAAGCCTATGAGGGCGCCCGCGCCAAAGTGGCGAAATTCCTCAATGCCGCGCGGCCTGAGGAAATCGTCTTCACCCGCAATGCGACGGAAGCGATCAATCTCGTGGCATCCTCATGGGGCGAGCCGAACATCAAGGCCGGCGACGAGATCGTGCTTTCGATCATGGAGCACCATTCCAACATCGTGCCCTGGCATTTCCTCAGGGAGCGCCACGGGGCCGTCATCAAATGGGCACCGGTGGATGACGAAGGCAATTTCCTGATCGACGAGTTCGAAAAGCTGCTCTCCGCGAAAACCAGGCTGGTCGCCATCACCCACATGTCGAACGCGCTCGGCACCGTCGTGCCGATCAAGGAGGTAGTGAAGATCGCGCATGATCGCGGGATTCCCGTGCTGGTCGACGGCAGCCAGGCCGCGGTTCATCTGCCGGTCGACGTGCGGGACATCGGCGCCGATTTCTATGCTTTCACCGGCCACAAGTTGTACGGACCGACCGGCATCGGCGTGCTTTATGCCAAGCACGAGCATCTCGTGGCGATGCGGCCCTATAATGGTGGCGGCGAGATGATCCGGGAGGTGGCGCGCGACTGGGTCACCTATGGCGATCCTCCGCACAAGTTCGAGGCGGGCACGCCGGCGATCGTTGAAGCGGTGGGACTGGGAGCGGCGATCGATTACGTCGATTCGATCGGCAAGGAGCGAATCGCAGCGCACGAACACGATCTTCTCGACTATGCCGAAGCTCGCCTGCGCGAAATCAACTCGCTTCGCATGATCGGGACAGCAAGCGGGAAGGGGCCATTGATCTCCTTCGAAATGAAGGGCGCCCATCCCCATGATGTCGCGACCGTGATCGACCGTCAGGGAATAGCTGTGCGGGCCGGAACCCATTGCGTCATGCCGCTTTTAGAGCGGTTCAATGTGACAGCGACCTGCAGGGCGTCATTCGGAATGTATAATACGCGCGAGGAAATCGATCAGCTGGCGCAGGCACTGATCAAGGCCAGGGAATTGTTCGCATGACCGATACCGTCGAAGCCAGGAATCCGGAGACGGCGAAAGTCTCCAATATGGAGACCCATTCGGCGTTGCCGCCGGAGGAAACGGAGCGCTTGAGCAGCGAGATCGTGGCCGCGCTGAAAACCGTCTTCGATCCGGAAATACCCGCCGATATCTACGAACTCGGTCTGATCTACAAGGTCGATCTCAAGGACGACCGCTCTGTCGATGTGGTGATGACGCTGACAACGCCGAACTGCCCGGCAGCGGGAGAGCTGCCGCAGATGGTGGAGAACGCAGTCGCCAGCATTCCCGGCATCGGCGTCGTCAACGTCAATCTGGTGTGGGACCCGGCATGGACTCCGGACCGGATGTCGGATGAGGCCCGTCTCGTTCTCAATATGTGGTGATGCGTTCGGATTTGACCGATCACTATTATCGAGAGGCAATAGAATTGGTACGATTGAATTCGCCCTGGGATTGACCACATGACTGACATGACATCCACATCATCGACATCCAAGCCGAAGCCGCGCCCGCGCCCGCAGGTCATGAAGCTTACCGAGGCTGCTGCGCAACGCGTCCAGGAACTGACAAAGCGCGCCGATTCCGAAATCGTGGGCTTGCGGGTCGGCGTCAAGAATGGCGGCTGCGCCGGGCAATCCTACACGGTCGAATATGCCCACGAAGTTCGCCCCACAGACGAGGTCGTCGAGGACAAGGGCGTGAAGATCCTGGTGGATCCCAAGGCGGTGCTGTTCCTGCTCGGCACCGAGATGGACTACAAGGCCGACAAGTTGCAGGCCCAGTTCATCTTCAACAATCCGAACCAGATAGGCGCCTGCGGTTGCGGCGAGTCCGTGCAGCTCAAGCCTGCGAACGCCGAAACTTGAGTATCGTGTTCGCCACGCTGCGTGACGGCGGCCTGCGTCCATGGACCGCGAATTTCTGATCGATCTTTTTTCCGATTTCGGCCCGGTGACGATCCGCCGGATGTTTTCCGGATTTGGCATTTCCGCCGACGGCATCAACTTCGCGCTGGCGCTGCGTGCAGGGCTTTATTTTCGTGCAGATGAGGCGACCATTCCGCAATTCCAGGCGGATGGATCGAAACCGTTTCAGTATCAGCAGCGAAGAACAGGGAAGGTCGTCACCGTCAATTCGTACTGGGAATTGCCGGCGCGGTTGTTTGACGATTCAGAAGAATTTACCGGTTGGGCAAAGGCCGCACTGGCGGCCGCGCAACGCGCGGCGTTGACGAAATCCCCCAGAGGTCGAAAGAGGGCCAAGGCGCTCGACGCCAAAACGACAGCCAAGAAGTCTGCGTCCGGAAGGAAGCACGCCAATGCAAAGCCGGCCACAAGCAAAAAAGCCAGGGGAAAGCGGCCTTAGAGCCTTTTCAGTTCTGATTGAATCAGAACCGAGGCTCTAATCTTTTGTTTTGATGCGTTTTCTTCACGCGAACCGGTATCCACTTCGCTCGAAAACGCTATAGCGCCCGGTCAAGCAACCTGGGTGCTGGTTTCGGCGCGATATTCCGGGTCTGCCTCGCACACCACGCGGTTGCGCCCCGCCCGCTTGGCGGCATAAAGACAGGCGTCTGCGCGCTCGATCAGTGAATCCGTGTCGTCGCCGGGCTTGAGCATCGATACACCGACCGAAATGGTGACGCGGCCGAGAATCTCGCCGGTGGATTTCTTTTTCAATTCCTTCGACATCACCGCACGCCGGATATGGTCGGCGACGGTGAGCGCCTGCCGCAATGCGGTATTGGGCAGCACGACCGCGAATTCCTCGCCGCCGTAGCGGGCGGTGATGTCCTGCCCCTTGATCGTTTGCTTCAAGGACATTCCAACCAGCCGCAGCACCTGATCGCCGGTGAGATGACCGTAGGAGTCGTTGAATGATTTGAAGTGGTCGATGTCGAACATCAGAAGCGAAAGCGGCTCGCCGCTTGCCATTGCATTCTGGACCGCGATCTCGATCGAACGATCGAAATATTTGCGGTTGCCGAGGCCGGTGAGGGGATCGGTGAGGCTTTCGGCCCTGATCGCCTCGAGGCTTTGCTGGAGAGAGCTGATTTCGGTTTTCGACAGCGTCAGGCGCTCTTCCAGCGCCTTGTTGGTGTCGCGCATCTGCCTAGTCGCATGCAGCAGGGATTCGACGATCGCCTTGATCTGGTCGCCGTTCTCCGCGCTGGCGAGCCTCTGGCTCGCCCCTGCAAGGCTCGCGTCATAGCTTGTCGACATGCTGAGCGCCTCGCCGAGGAGCCTCACGACGTCGTCGATTTCGGTGATCACGCGTGCGCCGACCCTGTCAATGCGGTCGGTGGTCTTGATATGGGAGAGGTAAGTCTCGTAGATCTGCTCGAGGTCGGCTTCGGTCAGCTTGCCGTTGCGCGAGAGCGTCTCGTTGATGATCTTGTTGAGAGGCGGATTGTAGCCGGTCGCGTAGACGTACCAGATCTCGTAGTTGCGGGGCACGGCAGTTTGCCGCAGCGACCTGATCTGGCCCAGCGCCAGTTCGGCGAAGGCCATCGTACGTTCATGATCGTCGAGCACAGATAATATCCCCAGGCGGCGGAAGGCCTCCGTCGCCGCATTAAATCGCATAAATTATCAGGACAAGTTAATGGACGTTGATGAATGACCCGTTAAACGGGAAATGGCCTTCGCGACTGCAAAATGTTCAGACGCGGGCGCGGACCGGTCGCAACAGGAACGCCGGCAGGTGCGAGTGATCGGCAGGCTCCAGCGGTTCGGGCTGGGTCGAGGGGATGCGTCCGATCGAAGGTGGACGCGAGGCGGGTGGTGCGGGCTGGGAGGCATGCGCAGCGACGCTCGTCTGCGACTGCGAACCGCCGCTTCGACCGCCGCGCCGGGACTCGCGCTCGCGGCGTGGCTTGCGGCCGCCGCGCGATCCTTCCTTTCCGCCTTCGCGCGATCGCTCGCGCGGCTGCAACTCCGAGCCAACATGCTCCTGCGCATCACTCTCGGCCTTGCCTTCGGCGAGTGGAATGCTTTGTCCGATCAGCTTTTCGATCGCCACCATCGATTTCTGGTCGAGCCGGGTAACGATCGAAATCGCGGTGCCGCTGCGGCCGGCGCGCCCGGTACGGCCGATGCGGTGGACGTAGTCGTCGGCATGATGCGGGACGTCGAAGTTGAAGACATGGCTGACGGCGGGGATATCGAGACCGCGCGCCGCGACGTCGGAAGCAACCAGCAGCGGGATTTCGCCTTTGCGGAATTGATCAAGGGCCGCGGTTCGCGCCGACTGATCCATGTCGCCATGCAGCGCGCCGACGCTGAAGCCATGTTTCAGAAGCGATTTGTGAAGGACGGCGACCTCGCGCTTGCGATTGCAGAAGATGATCGCGTTGTTGAGATCCTTGGCGCCGCGCAACAGGTTGCGAAGGATCTCGCGTTTCTCGTGCGCTTCGCGGCCGGCGGGCACCTGCAACTGCGTCACGGTGGCGACAGTGGTCGCGGGTTTGGAAACTTCCACCTTTTCGGGATTGTGCAGGAAGGTCTCGGTGATGCGCCGGATTTCCGGCGGCATCGTTGCGGTGAAGAACAGTGTCTGCCGGGTGAACGGCACCAGCTTGCAGATGCGCTCGATATCGGGAATGAAGCCCATGTCGAGCATTCGGTCGGCTTCGTCGATGACGAGCAGCTCGACCCCGGTGAGCAGTAATCCGCCGCGTTCGGTGTGGTCGAGTAGCCGGCCGGGCGTTGCGATCAACACGTCGACGCCGCGGGTCAGTTTGGAGTCCTGATCACCGAACGAGACCCCGCCGATCAGCAGCGCCACGTTGAGTTTTTGTCCGGCGCCGTATCGATCGAAACTTTCCTTGACCTGGGCGGCGAGTTCGCGCGTAGGCTCAAGAATCAGGGTGCGCGGCATGCGCGCTCTGGCGCGGCCCTTTTCCAGCATCGTGAGCATGGGAAGGACGAAGGCCGCGGTCTTGCCGGTGCCGGTCTGGGCGATGCCGAGAACATCTCGGCGGGCCAGAACGTGGGGAATCGCCTGTTCCTGAATGGGGGTAGGGGTGGTGTATCCGGTGGCCGCAACGGCGGCGAGCACCTTTTCGGACAAGCCGAGATTTGAAAAAGACATTTAGCCTCTGGCAGATACCGCCGTTTGGAATCTCGAAAAAGACTGTCGCGATCAACCCCGGAACGGCACGCAAATTTGCACGGGATTTTCGGATACGCAGACAGGCGGCTTGTTCAAGATATCGCGCTTCGATACCGGGCCGCGTCGCAGGCGAACATAGGGACGAATTGGCCAAAGTCAATGGAGCACACGCGGGAAGTGTTGAAAAAGCTTAATGTTTTGGCACAAATGCAAGCTTCCATGGCCGTTCCTGGACGAGAGATGGCGGATGGAGCGTGCTTGGTGGAGAGCGGTGCTTGTTGAACCGCCGGTCTCAGGTCATCGACTATAGCGCATGCGGGGCCTGCGTCCCGTCCATGAGAGGTGTGTGGAAACGCGCTTTTTCAAAAGTTGGGGAACACGGATGAGAGGCTGGCTGTCGTTTGGGAACGCACTCGCATTAGCTCTGGCGACGCTTTGGTTGGCTTCTGCGGCGCCTGCGCATGCGGAAAAGCGCGTGGCGCTTGTGATCGGGAACAACGACTACAGGAATGTCCCGAAATTGCAGAAGGCGGTCAACGACGCCCGCACCATGGGCGAGGTGCTCAGGCAACTCGGCTTTTCCGTGATGATTGCGGAGAATCAGACCCGCCAGGCCTTCAGCGAAACCCTGCTCGCCTTCGACAAGGTGGTCGAACCTGGTGACACCGCGTTCTTCTTCTACGCCGGCCACGGCTTCGAGATCGCGGGGCAGAACTTCCTGCTTCCGACCGATGTTCCTGCTGCGACTGAAGGCCAGGAAGAACTGGTGCGCGATGCCTCGATTCTCGCCGACCGCATCATCGAGCGCTTGCAGAACAAGAAAGCGCGCACCGCGATTCTGGTCTTCGATGCCTGCCGCAATAATCCGTTCGAGCGGGTGGGGACTCGCGCGGTCGCCGGCGGCGGCGGCCTTGCCCCGATGACGCAATTGCCGGAAGGCGTTTTCTCGGTGTTTTCGGCGGGTCCCCGCCAGACCGCGCTCGATCGGTTGTCCAACGACGACAACAATCCCAATTCGGTGTTCACGCGGATCTTCGCCAAGGAGCTCTTGCAGCCCGGCGAAAACCTGGTCCAGGTCGCCCAACGCACCCGCCGCATCGTCAGCGAAATGGCCGAGACGGTGAAGCACAAGCAGATCCCGGTCTATTTCGATCAGATGGTCGACGACGTGTTCCTCAACGGCATGGCGAAAGCGCCACCCCAAGCCGCCACGGAAACAAAGCCGGCGGAGCCGCTGCAGAAGGTTGCCGCATTGCCGCCAGTGTCGGTGCCGCGCGTCCCGCCGGCAGGCGACAGCGTCAATGCGCCGATTGCGATGTTCTCGCGCCACAATGGCGGCTGGACCGTGGTGTTTTCGATCGCCGATCCGACCCTCGGAATCTCATGGCGCATGGGGGATGCCGGTGAATTCCGCGAGACCGGCTTCCTCGATACGCTCGACCCGCGAACCCGCAGGCGAATGCCCAATCCCTCGATCGAGCTCGCCGCCGACGCGCCTGCCGCGACCATCCAGGTGCGCTATGTCGACGTATCGGGCGAGATGCAGGGACCGTTCCCGATCAGGTTCGATCCGGAAGCAGCTCTCATTCACGATCAGCGGAAAATCCTGGACATGACTGCCACCAGCTGGCTGTCGTTTCGCGAGTTCAACGGACTTTTGGTCTATTACACGCATTTGATGTCCTATCGCTGCGCGATCCGCCAGGTGAAGATCGGCATCGACACCGCGGTTCCCGACCGGGTGTTGAACATGCCGCCCTGTGACATGAAGGATCCCGGCGCCATCCCCTACGACGCCAGGCCCTATCTGAAACTTTCACCGACGAACCAATTCGTCTCGGTCGAGTTGACCTATCGCGACGGCAGCGTGTCGGAGATCAAGAGCTTCCGCCGCGGATCAACAAGAGCCAGGTCATGGACGCGGCGAATTCTGTCGAGCAATCAGCTCGGCGCATCCACACAAGGTGTTGCATCGTGGGCGGCGGTCCCGCCGGCATGATGCTCGGATATCTATTGGGACGAGCCGGCATCGAGACGCTGGTGCTGGAGAAGCACGCCGATTTTTTCCGCGATTTCCGCGGCGACACGGTTCATCCTTCGACCTTGCAGATAATGGACGAGTTGGGACTGATCGACGATTTCCTGAAGCTTCCGCATCAACAGCTGCAGAAGATGGAGGGCAAGTTCGGCGAGACGACCCTTCGCATTGCCGATCTCGGCCGGCTCCACGTCAAGTACCCGTTCGTCGCCTTCATGCCGCAATGGGATTTTCTCAATTTCCTGCGCGAGAAAGCCAAACGATTTCCATCGCTGAAGGTGATGATGCAGGCCGAAGCCGCCGATCTGATCTGGTCGGGCGATAGCGTAGTCGGCGTCGCCGCCGTCACGTCGGCAGGACGATTGGAGATCCGCGCGGAATTGACGATCGGCTGCGATGGCCGGCATTCCACCGTGCGACAATGCGCGAGACTGGAGGTCGAGGAGATCGGCGCGCCGATGGACGTGCTCTGGTTTCGCGCCGGCAGGCAGGCGAATGAAAACGAAAGGCTTTTCGCGCGGATTCAAGCCGGCAAGATGCTCGTCACCTTCGATCGCGGCGATTACTGGCAATGCGCCTATGTGATCCCGAAGGGGCAGAATGATGCAGTGAAGGCGCGTGGGCTGGAGGCGTTTCGCGACGACGTGATTGGCATGGCACCGATCCTCGCATCGGGAATTTCAGACTTGAAATCGTGGGATGATGTGAAGCTGTTGACGGTCGCGATCAACCGGCTGAAGCGGTGGACGCGAGCCGGGGTGCTTTGCATCGGGGACGCGGCGCACGCGATGTCGCCGGTGGGCGGCGTGGGCGTCAACCTCGCGATCCAGGATGCGGTCGCGGCCGCGAATTTGCTGGCCGCCAAGCTCGCAAAGGACTGCCCGACGGAAGATGAGCTCGATGCCGTGCGGCGACGTCGCGAGTTCCCGGTGAGGATGACTCAGGCGATGCAGGTTGTCGTTCAGAACAACATCATCAGCCTCGCCATCAAGGGCGGAGATCAACCGCTCCGCGTTCCCATGCTGGTGCGCCTTGTCAGCGCGATACCCTGGTTGCAGCGGATTGCCGCGCGCTTCATCGCCGTCGGCGTACGCCCGGAGCATGTGCGTTCGCCGGCGCAGGGATAGTCGGCGCGGTAAGGGCGACGCGGATCCATCCCCCCGCGTGCGCAAGCGAGTGGTGGGGAGGGAAGGCCGCAGTGAAGCGAAGGCCAGGGTGGGAAGCTCTTACGGAAGCTGCGCTGGAAAACAGCCAGCTGCGTAGGGTGGGCAAAAGCGCATCTGCGCCGTGAGAACCACCGTGAAAAGGAAAACGCTGCCATTTTTGGCTCTAACGTATCGCGGCATAATGAATCATATCATGGAGAATGAGGGTGGGCACGCTTCGCTTTGCCCACCCTACAATTTGCAGCGTTGCGGATTCAGCGCTTGGTCTGCCAGATCAGCACCAGGCCGAGAGCCGCGAGTGCCGCACCATATCCCGCCCACTGGATTTGGCCGATCATGAAACTCGACGCCGGCCAGGCGATCATGCCGGTACCCTGGCCGATCCAGAGCAGACCGATCGCGAGTGCGATCAAACCCAGGATCAGGAGCAACGTGCGCATGGGCTTTCCCCCTAGTGTCCCGGTTCTGACATTCGTATCCTATCGCGGATGGTTTGTTTACGAATGTCAGAACCAAAGGGACACTAGCAAATATCGGATTCCAGTGTGGTTTTGGATTTGACATTCGCCTTGAGGGCTCGCGGCAATACTGAAGCGAATGTCAAATCCACCACACTCGGTTGGCGATTTGTCGGATTTGGGACACCAGGCTGAAACCGTATCCGGCCGCGCGAGATATCGCTTTCATCGGGCAGAAAAAAGCCCCGGATCAGGCCGAGGCTTCTTGTTCGCGGACGAAAGCGAAAAGCCTAGTACCTTGCAACGACCGGGCCGCCCCAGTTGAAGCGATAGACCAGCGAGGTGCTGATCGTCTGCACCAGAGGCTTGAAGGTGATGCTGTTGGGTGCCAGCGCGCCCGTCCCATCCACGAGCTCGTTGATGGTCCGCGTGTTGTAGTAGGCGGCGCGGTATTCGGTCTTCATGAACCAGTTGGGGCCAAGGAAGCCGAACAGGGCGAGCTTGTTCTCAACACCGCCACCAATGAACCAGCCGTTCTCGGTGAACGAATTGGTGTGGAAGCCTGACGCAGCGCCCGTCAATGAGTTCACGAGGCCCGTGCCATTCCAATTGGATCCGCTGTATCCGCCATTCACGTAGGAGTAGACGGTTGGTGCGACCAGATAGCCCAAGCGAACGCCAACGGCCCAGTTGTCCTGATTCTTGATAAAACCAGTGGTTTGGCCGAGCTGGTCCTGAATCGTACCCTTGAGGCTTCCGAACTGGCCGTCGGCGAAAATGCCAGCGACCCAATCGCCGCTGAACTGCCAATCGTAACCGGCACCGACCGTGCCGTACCAGCCATCACCACCCTGCTTTTGGATGACGCAGGTCTGGCAGATGCCGGTCACCGTGCTCACAACCTGGGTGTTTGCGTCCCAGACGCCGCCGCCTGCGCCACCGAAGAAGTAGAAGCCGGTCCAATTGTATGCGGGGGCAGGCGGTTGATACATTGGCGCCCTTGCCGGCAAATCCGCTGCCAAGGCCGATCCACTGAAAGCCGCGATTGCCGCCAGAGCCAAAATCAGTTTTTTCATTTCAACTTCCTTGAACGAGCGCGGCAAGGCGCGATAGCGTCGAATCTGCCGCTAGTTATAGCCGAACCCCTCGAAAAAACTGTTGCCAGGGGGGCACACCGGGCGGAAAACATTTGCCGGCACCATGTATGCTACAACCAATTGATTTCATGAGATAATCTGCGAGGTATGCCGGCAAGCGCCTTCTCAGACATCGAGCAGATCATCGCTGGCGAACTCCGCCTTATCGGAGATGAAGGCAAAGCGGGCTTCGGCCTTGGTACCCATCAGCCGTTCGACGGAATCGGCCGTACCTTCCCGGTCGTCGGCGAGCAGGACCACGCGCAGCAGCGTCCGCTTCGCCGGGTCCATCGTCGTCTCTTTCAGTTGTGACGCCATCATCTCGCCCAGCCCCTTGAAGCGGCCGACTTCCACCTTGGCGTTGGCGTTGAATTCGCTCTTCAAGAGCGTGTCCCTGTGGGCCTCGTCCCGGGCGTAAACCGTCTTGCTGCCATGCGTGAGCCGATAGAGCGGCGGCACCGCGAGATACAAGTGGCCCTCATCGATCAGCCGCGGCATCTGGCGATAGAAGAATGTGATCAGGAGCGAGGCGATATGGGCGCCGTCGACGTCGGCATCCGTCATGATGATGATGCGGGAATAGCGCAGATCCTCTTCGCGATAATGCGCGCCGGTGCCGCAGCCGATGGCCTGGATAAGGTCCGCAAGCTGTGCGTTTGCGGTGAGCTTGTCCTTGGTGGCGGAGGCGACGTTGAGGATCTTACCGCGCAGAGGCAGGATCGCCTGGGTCTTGCGATCGCGCGCCTGCTTGGCGCTGCCGCCGGCCGAGTCGCCTTCGACGATGAAGAGCTCCGAGCCCTCGGCGGCCGTATTGGTACAATCGGCGAGCTTGCCCGGAAGACGCAGCTTCTTGACCGCGGTCTTGCGCGAAATCTCCTTTTCAGCGCGGCGGCGCAGCCGCTCTTCGGCGCGTTCGACCACGAAATCCAGAAGCTTGTTGGCTTGCAGCGGATTGCCCGACAGCCAGTGGTCGAACGGGTCCTTGATCGCCTGTTCGACAATGCGCTGGGCTTCCGCCGTGGCGAGGCGGTCCTTGGTCTGGCCCTGAAATTCCGGTTCGCGGACGAACACCGAGAGCATCACGGCTGCGCCCACCATCACGTCTTCGGAAGTGACGGAGGAAGCGCGCTTGCCCTGACCGACGCGTTCGGCGTGATCCTTCAGTCCGCGCAAAAGCGCGCTGCGCATGCCGGATTCGTGGGTGCCGCCGTCCTGCGTCGGAATCGTGTTGCAATACGAGGAAAGGAAGCCATCGGCGTCCGCAGTCCAGGCCACCGCCCATTCGCAGGCGCCGTGAGCACCGACCCGTCCGGATTTTCCGGAGAAGATATCCGGATGCACCAGCGTGTCGGCGTGGATCGCCGCCGCCAGATAGTCCTTCAACCCGCCTGGGAAGTGAAAGCTGGCTTCTGCCGGCACGTCCTCGACGCCCTTGAGCGATGAAGGATCGCAGCGCCAGCGAATTTCCACGCCGCCGAACAGATAGGCTTTCGAACGCGTCATCTTGAACAGGCGCTGCGGCTTGAACGTGGCCTTGGCGCCGAAGATGTCTGAATCCGGCTTGAAACGGATTTTGGTGCCGCGGCGGTTGTTGATCTTGCCGAGATCTTCCAGCTTGCTCCTGGGATGGCCGCGCTCAAACGCCATGCGGTAGAGCTTTTGGCCGCGTGCGACTTCGACCTCGAGCCGCGAGGACAACGCGTTCACCACCGATACGCCGACACCGTGAAGTCCGCCCGAGGTCTCGTAGACCTTGGAATCGAACTTGCCGCCGGAATGCAGCGTACACATGATGACTTCGAGGGCGGATTTCTTCGGGAATTTCGGATGCGGATCGACGGGAATGCCGCGGCCGTTGTCGGTGACGGTCAAAAATCCGTCTGAGCCAAGTTCCACCTCGATGAAGCTGGCATGGCCGGCCAGTGCCTCATCCATCGAATTGTCGATGACTTCGGCGAACAGATGATGCAGCGCCTTTTCGTCGGTGCCGCCGATATACATGCCGGGACGACGCCGTACCGGCTCAAGGCCCTCGAGTACCTCGATGTCGCGCGCGGTATATCCGGCTTCCGCGCTTGTCGAGCGCGAAGCAACCTTCAACGACGCGCGGCCCTTGCTGCCGGCAGCGCCGAACAAGTCATCGGGAGCCTTTGTTTTATCACTAGATTTCAATGGCTTAGGCATAGTCTTTCACGTGTTGCGGGGATGCGGTCGCGGCCCGAATCGATCTGTCTGACTATGCCACGGATGGACTTAAAAAGTGACCGCAGTGGGAGCGCGTGACCCTTAAAGGTGAGTCCAAAACCACGCGATTGAGGTCAAGCCAGCGAAGTCCTGAACACGATGACCGCGAATAGTGCCATCGCAGCGACGACGATCAGCGATCCCAGAACCGGCGCGATAATGAACGAGGTGCCCTTGAGGATCACAATGGCGACGCCGGCCGGAAACAGGATTCCGCCAGCGATCTGGAGCCAGCCCTGCAGTTTCGCCAGGGCGCTGTTTCCCGCCGCTGGAACGAGCTTGTAGTAGAGCCCGAACACGAACAAGAGGACGCCGCCGACCAGATTGAGATGCGCGTGCGCCGGCGCCAGCGTGAAGTCCTGTTCAATCCCCATCGCGATTCCCGCGACCATGCCGAACAGCAGAATCGCAACGCTTGCACACATCATCAGTGATCCAATCATATGCTTTAATCCCGTGCTTATTGGTTGGTAATGAAGGGCGGGGGTGCGTGCCCCAAGGCTCACGAATCCACCGCATTGCTGATATTCGCTGCTAAGGACTCGCGGCGATACTTCAGCGAATCTCAAGTCCACCGCACTGGTGTCCCGGTTCTGACATTCGCGCGATGAGGATTAGCGGCGACCCTGAAGCGAATGTCAAATCCACTCCACTAGTGGGCTTTGGTTCAGAAGTCCGCGTGACGTAGTCGCGAGCTGCAATGATGCGGACTTCCGAACCGCTACAATGGTATTGTGACTTGATGTCCTCGATCAGGCCAGCTTAAACAGGGGCCTTTGGCCCAGAAGGACCTCTTGGAATGGAAGATCTCACGCGCGCGCTGGCCGAATTCGTGCGTGACCATCAAGCGTGGGCTTCACCGATCGTCCTGTTGCTGGCATTCGGCGAATCGCTTGCCTTCATCTCGCTCTTGATCCCGGCGTGGGGAGCGCTGGTGGCCATTGGCGCGCTGATCGGTGTCAGCGGCATCAGTTTTTGGCCGGTCTGGATTGCCGGCAGCATCGGCGCGGCGCTCGGCGACTGGGTCTCCTACTGGTTTGGTTTCAGATACAAGGAGCAAGTTGCGCAGCTGTGGCCGCTGTCGCGTTACCCGGAAATTTTGCCGCGCGGCGAGGCGTTCGTAAGAGCCTGGGGCGTGCCCAGCATTTTCATCGGGCGATTTTTCGGACCCCTGCGTGCCTCCGTGCCGCTTGCGGCCGGGATTTTCGAGATGCCTTACTGGCATTTCCAATTGGCCAACTTCATATCGGCGTTCGTCTGGTCGGCGGCGCTGCTCTTGTTCGGTGACGTGATCGCGCAAATCGCCGAATGGCTCTGGCGCGTTGTCTGAAGTCCGATAACCCAAGGCTGCCTTGCCGATTTGGCTGCCAAGCCGGCTCTCGCAGGCCCATTTGCGGACCATTTCAAGCGCCGTTGACCGATTTTTCGTCTCAAGCCGCCTTGACGCCAACCGGGCGTAGCCTTATAGGCCGCGGCATGATCAATGCTGCGACCCCCGTTGTCCTGGCTCGCCGCCGCCGCACCCCTGCGGCATGGGCGGATATCTGCGCATAAGATACGCCTCTGCCGCCGGATCGTCTTCCGCGGCTCTTTGATCTCCAAGATACGCGGTTCGATCTGGCGGCTCCTACCTCGAAGCAGGAGTTTCAGATGTACACGCCACCGATGTTCAGACCCGAGCGCGCCCAGAGCCTTGCCTTTGCGGAGGCGCGCGGCTTTGGCACCGCCTGCGCCTTCGACGGTGAGAGGCCGATCGCATCGCTGATGCCGTTCTATCTCGACTATGCGGCGGACGGCACACCTAGGGCTCTTTTTCATCTCGCCCGCGGCAACCCGCTGATCAAACTTGCAGATGGAACATCGTCCTGGCTGCTCGCAGTCGGCGGCGCGGATGCCTATGTATCGGCGGATTGGTATGTCTCGCCGGATCAGGTGCCGACCTGGCTTTACCAGGCCGTCCATTTGACCGGGCCGGTGCGAAAATTGTCCGACGACGAACTCGCGGTCCAAATTGAGACCTTGAGCGCGAAGTTTGAAAACTGGCTGGCGCCGAAGAAGCCGTGGACACCGGCCAAGATGACGGCCGGGCGCTTGGAAGCAATGAAGAAGGCGATCGTAGGCTTGGTCATGACCGTTGTTGAAGTCGAGGGCAGTTTCAAGCTCAACCAGCACAAGTCCGAGGCCGATTATACGGCCGTCGCGGCGGCTTTGGCCGTGCGTGAGGACAACGGCTCACAACAGATTGCTGGCTTGATGCGAGAGGCGCGGCCGCGAGCTTTCGCGAACGATACGAACACGCTCGAAAGGAGCGCGCCATGACGCTTTCCGATACCCACCAGGCCACGACCAAGTCCGCCGGGACCAAGCCTTCGGTGTTCGTTGACGGTGCCGCGGGGACCACCGGCCTTGGCATTCGCGAGCGCCTTTCATCGCAGAACGATGTCGTGGTGAAGAGCATCGCCGAGGAAAAGCGCAAGGATGCGAGTGCAAAGCGCGCGCTGATGGAAGAGGTGGATCTCGTCATCCTCTGCCTGCCCGACGATGCGGCGAAAGAGACGGTTGCGCTGATCGACGGCATGGGCAACGCGGCTCCCAAGGTTCTCGACGCGTCGACTGCTTTTCGGGTCGCCGGCGATTGGACCTATGGCTTTCCGGAGCTCGCGCCGGACCAGGCCGACAAGATCAGGGCGGCGCGGAAGGTCGCCAATCCCGGATGCTATCCGACCGGAGCGGTGGCGCTCTTGCGACCGCTCGTCGATGCCGGTCTTGTGCCGGCGGATTATCCCATCACCGTCAACGCGGTCAGTGGCTATTCGGGTGGGGGAAAGTCGATGATCGCGAGCTTTGAGGATGGCAGCGCGCCAGCCTTCGAGCTCTATGGGCTGGGCTTCGAGCACAAGCACATTCCAGAGATGCAGCTCTATTCGAAGCTTTCGCGCCGCCCGCTGTTCGTGCCCTCCGTGGGCGACTACCGGCAGGGCATGCTGGTGTCCGTACCCTTGCAGCTCGATACGCTCCCGAACCAGCCGTCGGGCTCCGACCTCCACGGCACGCTCGCCAGGCGCTATGCCGGCAGCGCTTACGTCTCGGTCATGCCGCTGGAAAATCCGGCCGCGAAGACGGGGCGGATCGAGCCCGAGGCGTTGAACGAGACCAACATGCTCGAACTCTACGTCTTTGCCAGCGAGAAGCACCGCCAGGCGGTTCTCCTCGCCCGCCTCGACAATCTCGGCAAGGGCGCCTCGGGAGCAGCCGTGCAGAACATGCGGCTGATGCTGAACTTGAGGGACAAATAGCGCGCCGCGGACGAGCCACGTTGCAAGTCGAGCCACGTTGCAGTTCTGTCGCCGCAGCGTGGCGTCGGGGTGCGCGGGTGGGCCAAAGCGCTGTTCACGCGGCTTTGGCGTCGATCCATCGCAGCTTCACACCCTGACCCGAGACAAAACCTGTTCCGGGAATAGATCTTCGGGTGCGAGGCGGCGATGACAGACGCCTTGCTCTTCGGCGTATTGCAGGAAGGCATCTAACGTCGTGCGGTTGGCGTCAACGCCATAGGGCCAATGATCCCTCCCGAACAGTTTTTGCGCCTGGCGCGTGTGCTCGAAGCACCACGGAATGGGAAAGCGCGGCGCCGTCACCTCCAGCGCGCGTGCGACACTGCGTTGCTTTGCCTCCTCAAAGGCCTTGAAGAGGTTGGTGGCGATCCAGGGATGGGCCTCGACCGTCGCCCGCTGCAGCGCGATGACGTGCATGATCGGAAAAATGCCGGTCGCGCGGTAGTATTCCGCCTCGACCGCCATGTAATCCTCGAACAAGCGGGTGATGTCCGGATCGCCGTTCTCGAAACAATCGGGCGGGTGCGCCGACAAGACCGCATCCACCTCACCCTCGACCAACATCCGGCTCAAGCTCCTTGTTGGCGCCGCTTTCAGGCGAATGCCGCTCGGCAGCTTGAGCGTCACCTTCTCGCCGCGGCCGGGCTCGTTCACACCCGCTTGTATCCACTCGATGCCTGCCAGATCGATGCCGTGTTGATGCGCAAGCAGCCCGCGCGAATAAACCGCCGCGGTCTGCGCCCATTCCGGAAGGCCGATCCGTTTGCCGGCGAGATCCTGCGGCGTGCGGACGGCGCCGTCGCGGCGAACATAGATCGATGAATGGCGGAAGATGCGTGAGGGAAAGACTGGAATAGCGGTCAATGTGCGGTCGCCTTGAGAAATGAGCGAGGCGTATTTCGCAAACGACACTTCGGATACGTCCCACTCGCGGTATTTCAGAAAGCGAAAGAAGATTTCCTCGATTGGCAGGTCAAGGCATGTGAGCCGGATGCCTTCGGGCACAATGCGCCCCGAGGTCAGATCTTCCACATGGTCGTAACGGCTGATCGCCAGCGTGAGTGGGACTTCGTTCATGGTCGATGGCCTTCCGACGCCGGATAGAGCGGCGAAGGCATCGCACTTGACGCAGCCGCAACTCCCGCCGCGCGGTTGCGCAGGATCGGAAGCCGCCCGAGAAAGAAGAGGGCGCCGGCCGAGATCAGAACCGGCGTGGAGGCGGCCGCGAACAGCATGCCGAGCGGCAGGCCGAAGGCGAGCAATTGACCCCCGACCATAGGCCCAAGGATGGATCCAATGCGGCCGACGCCGAAGGCCCAACCGGTGCCGGTCGAACGCATGTAGGTGGGATAGAGTGTGCCGGCCAATGCGTTGATGCCGACCTGGCCGCCGATGATGCAGAAACCGGCAACGATCACCAGTGCCATCAGGGGCGTCTCGTTGGTCCCGACATGGCCGAGTGCTGCAATGCACGGCACTGCGACCAGGAAGGCGGCGACGATGCCAAGCGTGCCGATGCGATCGAGCAACCGACCGACCACCAGGCTTCCGACCGCGCCGCCGCCCTGCAGGAGAGCGGTTGCAATCACCGCATGAGCGAGCGGAACGCCGCTTTCGGCGACAACGGTCGGCAGCCAACTCGTCAAAAAGTGCAGCGAGACCATGTTGGCGGCATAGGCAAGCCACAACAGCGCGGTCATCGAAGCCCGGCCGTCGGCGAACAGGTGTGCCACCGGCAAGCCTTCCCTGTTCTCCTCTTCGATCGCGAGCGAGGCGTAATCGGGAACCGCAAGGTCGGGGCGGACGCGGCGCAACAGGCCGATCACGAGGTCAGTGCGGCCGCGCGTGACCATCAAGAAGCGCACCGATTCCGGCAGCACGAACAGTGAGACAACGCCAATCGCAATGGGCAGCACGCCGCCCACGACAAAGACACTGGGCCATCCCCAGGCCGGAATAAGTTGCGCGGCGATGACGCCGCCAAGCGCGGAGCCCACCGTGTAACCGATAAACATCACGCCGACTCGGGTCGCGCGTTCGCGCGTCGGGGCATATTCCGTCACCAGCGCGATGGCATTGGGGATCGAGCCGCCGAGTCCGACGCCGGCGATGGTTCGCAACACCAGGAGCGATGTGAGCCCATCGGCCCAGGCGCTGCAAAGAGTGAAAAGGCCGAATAGCAGGGAACCGGCGACGATCATGCGCTTGCGGCCGAAGCGGTCGCCAAGGTTGCCAAGGATGGTGGCGCCAAGCATGAAGCCGCCCAGGCCCGCACCGAACACCACGCCGAACGCCGCCTTGTCCGAGTGCCACGCCTTGATGATGGCAGGTGCGGCGTAACCGACCACCTGCATGTCGTAGCCCTCGATGAGCATGAAGGTGCAAATCCAGAACATCAAGCCGGCCTGGAAGCGGCCGAACCTCTGACCCTCGATCAATGCTCCGACATCGACGGATGCCGCCTTTGTCATGCCTTCCTCGCTTTGGAATCAGTGTGACACACTGGATGCGGCAGGGCTGCAGCAGGTCGTGCTGTTTTTAAACGTTCGTTGCCAAAGGCGCGTCAACGACGCGCTGTAATCCGAGGCCCATGGTCAGCGTCCCATGGGTCCAGGGTCTGAACGAGGTCCCTTGATTCCAGGCATTCGCAAAAGCGCCCGCGGCAACACGATTTGCTGGTGGTCCTTTGATTCCAACATTCGCAAAAGTGCTTGCCTAGACGGGATGCGAATGTTGTGACCACCAGTCAGACCACTTTGAAGATCGCCAGCACCAGCACCACCTGCGCGAAGAAGCCAATGGTCCAGGCGAGCGTCCGAAATACCGGCACGCCCATTGTGTAGACCACGAGATGCGCCACGCGCGCCCAGAAATAAACCGCAGTGGCGTAAACGGTCCATTTGGTCGAATAATCGAGTTCAGCCAGGATCAGCACCAGCGGCGCGAAGGTCACGAGGTTTTCGACCGCGTTGTCATGGGCAAACATCAGGCGCGTGGCCCATTCCGCCTGCGGCTTGTCGTTGCGCGACGGATTGCCCAACGTCCCCATCATGCCGCGCACGGAAATTCGATTGAGAATGTAGGGAACCCACAACGATCCCGTCAAAATCACCGTCAAGGTGAGCCAGAACAATTCGGGTGTCATCAATCCAGGCGTCATTTTTTCCCCCTGCCAATTATGCCGATCATCCCCGTCGGCACGTTCACTTATACCCGAGCCTGTGTGGTTGCGCTACGCACGAACGCGGACGTAACTGCCGGGCGCGTCCTCGAGCGGAGGCAGTTCGGCTGTCCCGACCGCGCGTGCGGGCACTTGCTCGCCTTCGATTGACTGAAGCCATTCCCGCCAGTCGGGCCACCATGATCCCTTGTGCTCCCGGGCGCCCTTGAGCCACTCCGCAAGTGTCAGGTCCTTGATATTGTCGTTGGTCCAGTATTGGTACTTGCCCAGCGATGGCGGGTTGACCACGCCGGCGATGTGTCCGGATCCCGACAACACATATTTCACGGGTCCGCCAAAAAATTGCGATCCGTAAAGCACCGAATCGGCCGGCGCGATGTGATCCTCCCGCGTTGCCAGATTGTAGACCGGCACCTTCACCTTCGACAGATCAAGCAGCGTGTTGTCGAGCACCATGGTGCCCGACGACAGGCGATTCTCCAGATAACAGTTTCGCAGGTAATAGGAGTGATTCGCAGCCGGCATCCGCGTTGCGTCGGAATTCCAGTGCAACAGGTCGAATGCCGAGGGCTGCTGTCCCTTCAGATAGTTGCTGACGACATAGGACCAGATCAGGTCGTTCGATCGCAGCATGTTGAACGCCATCGCCATTTTGGCGCCCTCGAGCACGCCCGAAGCCTGCATGTCGCGCTCGATCGCCGAGACCTGATCTTCGTCGACGAACACAAGAAGATCGCCGGCGTGGCTGAAATCGACCTGCGCCGCGAGGAAGGTCGCCGAGGTCACGCGGACGCGGCGTTTGTCAGCAAGCCATGCCAGCGTGGTGGCGAGCAGGGTTCCGCCGACGCAGTACCCCATCGTGTGGACCTTCATTTCCCCGGTGACGCGCTCGATGGCGTCCATCGCCGCCAGCGGGCCCTGTTTCATGTAGTCTTCCCAGGTTTTGGCGCGCAGGCTCTTGTCCGGATTGATCCACGAGATCACGAACACGCTGATGCCCTGGTCGACGCACCACTTGATGAAGGATTTTTCCGGCTTCAGGTCCAGGATGTAGAATTTGTTGATCCACGGCGGCACGATCAGGAGCGGCGTGCGCAGCACATTCTCCGTCGAGGGTTCATACTGGATCAGCTGCATCAACTCGTTCTGGAATATCACCTTGCCTGGAGTCGTCGCCATGTTGACGCCGACTTCGAGGTTGGAAGGATCGGACTGGCGGATGCGCAACGTGCCGCGTCCCGCCTCGATGTCTTCGGCGAGCATTTTCATGCCGCGAACAAGGTTGACGCCGTTGGATGCGAGTGTTTCGCGCAGCACTTCCGGATTTGTCAGCACGAAGTTGGAAGGTGCCATCGCATTCGTGATCTGCTGCACGTAAAATTCGGCTTTCCTGCGGGTGTGCGGGTCGAGGCCGTCGGCATTTTTCACCAGTTCCTGCGCCCATTGCGCCGTCAGCAGGTAAAGCTGAAGCACGAAATCGAAGAACTGGTTGGATTTCCATTCCGGATCGGCAAACCGCTTGTCGCGCGGAGAGGGCGCGATTGCAGGCGGCGCCTCCTCGCCGGCGAGGCGGCGCATCGACGATCCCCACAGATCGAGATAGGCCTTGGCGATCCTGGCCTGGACTTCGGCCGCGCGATCCTGGTCGGACATCCAATATTCCGCCACTGCGCTGAACGTCTTGACGAGCTCGGTGAGCTCGTTCGGCGGCTGGTCCCTCACTTCGCCGTCTTCGCGGGGCTGCAGATAGGCCGCGAGCGCCTTGCCGCCATTCTCCATCGCTCGCGCAAGATTCATCGCGAAAGCTTCGGGGTCGAACTTCTTTGCATTCTGTTCTGTCGTGACGTTTGCCATGCGCGACACTATAGGTTCATTTTCATCATCGTCACCGCGCAGATCGACCCTGACAAGCTCGAAAGCCAAACTTGCCGAGTTGTGTGTTGCACTGCGACATTTTACCTTTGTCCGGTCACATTGAGGCCGTAGCGATGAAACTTGTCGTTTCAGCTTTTAATGATTTCGGACGACAATGGTTTGAGCGGCCAGCCTCAACCTAGTAGATAAGTGTCGGTGGGTGCCACGTAAGGCGGGTTAGGGATGGCGAGGGCATGTCGACGGGTTGGGTAACGCGGGGACGAGCCATCTGCGCGCTGCTGGTGTCGGCGCTGGCCTTGAGTGCGCTGACCTTGGGCGGCTGTTCGATTTCGATTGCCGATTTGCCGCTGGGTGGAACCCCAGCCGAGGCGCCGCCACGTCCGAAGGATGCCGGTGCCTACCTGCCGATCAACGAACGACCTCCCGAGCGTGAAGAGGCGGTGATGGACCCCGCCGAGCGGGCCAGGATTGAGCGCGAATTGATCGCGGCAAGGGAACGTCAGGCCTCGGCGGTCGGCGCCAAAGACACCAAGGATGCCAAGGAGGTTAAAGACGCCAAAGACACGGCTGCAAAGTGACGTGGCCGCTGGCGCGGACGGGCGTCCGTGGTAAAAGAACTCAAATTCAACCGTCAATTTGGACAACCAGGCAGGATTTGCGCCTGATTTCGTGCTAAATCTCTGATTTCGTGCGATTTCTCGACAAGACCGACCCAGGTTTCGCAGCATCGTCTGTTGGCGATTCCGCTTAAAGGTTGTCGGAGCAGGGTTCTATGGAAGATTTTTACCGTATCCGCCGTCTGCCGCCCTACGTATTCGAGCAGGTCAACCGGGCCAAGGCGGCAGCACGGATTGCCGGCGCCGATATCATCGATCTCGGCATGGGCAATCCGGATTTGTCGACCCCGCCCCACGTTCTCGAAAAACTGAAGGAGACCCTGGGAAAACCGCGGACCGACCGGTACTCGGCTTCGCGCGGAATTACCGGCCTGCGCAGAGCGCAGGCGGGCTATTACGACCGCCGCTTTGGCGTCAAACTCAATCCGGAAACCCAGATCGTGGCGACGCTGGGTTCCAAGGAGGGGTTTGCCAATGTCGCCCAAGCAATCACCGCGCCCGGCGACGTCGTGCTGTGCCCCAATCCGAGCTACCCCATTCACGCTTTCGGGTTTCTGATGGCAGGCGGAGTTATCCGCTCGGTCCCTTCGGAGCCGACGCCGCAATTTTTCGAGGCGGTCGAGCGGGCCATCATCCATTCGATCCCAAAACCGCTTGCGATCATCGTCTGCTATCCCTCCAATCCGACCGCCTATGTCGCCGATCTCGATTTCTACAGGGATCTCGTGGCTTTCGCGAAAAAGCACGAGATCTTTATCCTGTCGGATCTGGCCTATGCGGAGGTCTATTTCGACGACAAGCGCCCGCCGCCTTCGGTGCTGCAGGTTCCCGGCGCCATCGACGTGACGGTCGAATTCACCTCGATGTCGAAGACCTTTTCGATGGCCGGGTGGCGGATCGGATTCGCCGTCGGCAACGAGCGGATCATCGCCGCGCTGGCGCGCGTGAAATCCTATCTCGACTACGGAGCGTTCACGCCGATCCAGGTCGCTGCGACCGCAGCCCTCAACGGTCCGGAAGATTGCATCCGCGAGATGCGCGACACCTACCGCAAGCGAAGGGACGCGCTGGTGGAGTCGTTCGGCCGCGCCGGTTGGGAGATTCCGCCGCCGCAGGCGTCGATGTTCGCCTGGGCGCCGCTGCCTCAAGCCTTCCGCGGGATCGGCAGCATGGATTTTGCGACCCTCATGGTCGAGAAATCAGGCGTCGTGGTTTCGCCAGGGGTAGCCTTTGGCGAGCACGGCGAGGGCTTTGTCCGTATTGCGCTCGTGGAAAACGAGCAGCGCATTCGCCAGGCTGCCCGCGGCGTCCGTCGCTTCCTTGAAAGCGGCATCCAAACGTTGCACAACGTGGTTCCTCTCGCCAACCGGCGCTAGGAATCCGGTCTTCTCTCTTCCGTTAGGTTTTTCCCGTCATGGTCGCACCCCTGAAAGTGGGTATTGCGGGGCTCGGCACCGTGGGTGCCGAAGTGGCCCGTCTGATCGAGCAGCAGGGCCGCATGCTGTCGGCGCGCAGCGGACGCGGCGTTCGCGTCGTCGCCGTCACGGCGCGTTCGAAGGTAAAAAAGCGCGGCATTGATCTGCGCGGCATTGTCTGGGCGAAAAATCCGCTGGCGCTCGCGAGCGATCCCGAAGTCGATTGCTTCGTGGAACTGATGGGCGGATCGGGAGAACCGGCACTGTCGGCGATCGAGGCGGCGCTGAAATCCGGCAAGTCGGTCGTGACCGCCAACAAGGCGCTCATTGCGAGGCACGGCCTTCGCCTGGCGAAGTTGGCCGAGAAAAATGGCGGCGCGTTGAATTTCGAAGCGGCGGTCGGCGCCGCGATCCCCGTCGTCAAGACTTTGCGTGAAGGTCTGGCCGGAACGACGGTCAATCGCGTCTATGGCATTCTCAACGGCACTTGCAACTACATCCTGACCCGGATGGAACAGGAGGGTTTGTCATTTGCCGAATGCCTGAAAGATGCGCAGCGGCTCGGTTATGCGGAGGCCAATCCGTCTTTCGATGTCGACGGACATGATACCGCGCAGAAACTTGCGATCCTTGCCAGCCTCGCCTTCGGCACCAAAATCGCCCAGAGCGCGATCTATGTGGAAGGCATCTCCTCGATCAAGCCGGAAGATTTGCGTGCGGCTGCGGAACTCGGATATCGCGTCAAGCTGCTCGGCGTCGCGGTTCGGACCGCCAAGGGCATCGAGCAGCGCGTCCATCCTACCATGGTGCCGAAATCATCCTCGATCGCGCAAGTCATGGGCGTGACCAACGCGGTGACCATCGACGGCGATGGCATTCCGCCAATTACGCTGGTGGGTCCAGGCGCGGGCGGTGCCGCAACGGCCTCGGCTGTCGTCGCCGATATTGCCGACGTCGCGCGCGACATCCGCGCCCTGCCGTTCGGCCGGCCGGCGGAACGGCTGCGCGAGACCAAAAAAGCCCCGATGGAGCGGCATGAAGGCGGTTACTATATCCGCCTGATGGCGCGCGACCTTGCCGGCACCGCCGCAACCATCGCCACCCGACTTGCGGAACAAAAAATTTCTATTGAATCAATCGTCCAGCGCCATCCCGATGGCGTTGACGCGAACGGAATGGCGAGGAAAGCTGCGCCGGTGCCTGTCATTTTGATCACCTATGCCACCCACGAGGACGCGGTACATCGCGCGCTAGCGGCGGTGCAGCGCGACAAGGTGATCAGCGGGCGGCCTCAGGTGATACGGATCGAAAAGAACTGACCTGCTCATGCATGATCCGGGAAAAAAAGGGAGAGCCGGTTTTCCTTAGCTAACAAACGCGAATGCGTTTGCGCGGAGATCATGCGCAGACAATGGGCTGAAGCGCGATGTCATTCGAGTTCGAACCATCGCGCGCCAGATGCCAATTGACGACGAAGATTAAGAAAATGCGGACCCGAAAGATCCGCAAAGTTTAAGTCCTGAAGGAGTCCGCCGATGTCGACCCATATTTCCGTTCCGCCGCAGTTATTGCTTGAACGGATCCTGACGCTCGAGATCGTGCGGGTGACGGAGCGCGCCGCGGTGTCGGCGGCGCGGCTGCGGGGTCACGGCAACGAAAAGGCCGCCGACCAGGCCGCCGTCGATGCGATGCGCCGCGAACTCAACAAGCTGCCGATCGAAGGCACGATCGTGATCGGCGAGGGCGAGCGCGACGAGGCGCCGATGCTTTTCATCGGCGAGAAGGTCGGGCTCAATGCCGGTCCCAAGGTTGATATCGCCGTCGATCCGCTCGAAGGTACGACGCTTTGCGCCAAGAACATGCCCGGCGCGATCGCGACCATGGCGATGGCCGATGGCGGCACGCTTTTGCACGCGCCCGACGTCTATATGCAGAAATTGGCGATCGGTCCGGGTTATCCGAAGGGCATTGTCGAACTCGATGCGCCGCCGGAAGACAACGTCCGCAAGCTGGCCAGGGCCAAAGGCGTCGAAGCCTCGGCCATCACCGTGCTGGTGCTCGACCGTCCGCGGCATGCGGATATCATCAACAGCGTGCGTTCGACCGGCGCGGCCGTGCGTCTGATCACCGACGGCGACGTCGCGGGTGTTATCCATTGCGCCGACCCCGACAATACCGGGGTGGACATGTATATCGGCACGGGTGGCGCGCCCGAAGGCGTGCTGGCCGCGGTTGCGCTGCGCTGCATCGGCGGCCAGATGCAATGTCGGCTGATTCTCGACAGCGAGCAAAAACGCGAGCGCGCCCGCAAGATGGGCGTCACCGATCCGCGCGCGGTTTACGAGATCGAGGATTTGGCCAGGGGCGACTGCCTGTTTGCGGCCACCGGTATCACCGACGGCTCCATGCTTTCGGGCGTCAAGTTCCGCAAGGGCGTGATCGAGACGGAAACCGTCGTCATGCGCTCGGTGACGGGTACCGTCCGTTATATCAGGGCCGAACACCGGCAACTCGACAAATTCTATCTCGATTAATCTTGTCATTCCGGGACACGCGTAGCGTGGGCCCGGAATCCATCGTGCCGCATTACTTTTGGAGGAATGGATTCCGGGTTCGCATCTGACGATGCGCCCCGGAATGACGTTAGAAGGACTTACACATGTCCGACCTTTCCCAAATCAAAGCCCTCATCTTCGACGTCTTCGGCACCGTGGTCGATTGGCGCACCAGCCTGATCAATGATTTCACGGCATGGGGCAAAAAGCGCGGCATCAACGCGGACTGGACCGCGCTGGTCGATGGCTGGCGCGCAGTTTATGCCGCGTCGATGGACGAGGTCAGGAAGCATCCCGAACGCGGCTACGTGATCCTCGATACGCTGCATCGCCAGTCGCTGGAAAAGCTGGTCGAACAACTTTCGATATCCGGACTTGATGACGCCGACCTGCATTACCTCACGATGGGCTGGCACCGGCTCGACCCCTGGCCCGACAGTGTCGCCGGGCTGACCCGGCTGAAGACGAAATACATCATCGGCACGCTCTCGAACGGTAATGTCGCGTTGCTCACGGAGATGGCGAAGTTCGCAAAGCTGCCGTGGGATGTCATCCTGTCGGCGGAGTTGTTCGAGCACTACAAGCCGGACGCGGAAACCTACCTTGGCGCGGCGCGCCTGCTTTGCCTGCCCCCCGCGCAGGTCATGATGGTGGCGGCCCACAATCACGACCTGAAGGCCGCCCAGAAGCTGGGATTGAAGACCGCCTTCGTCGCGCGCCCGACCGAATATGGCCCTTTGCAGAAATTCGACTTCGAGGCGAAGGGCGACTGGGATGTCGTGGCCAAAGATTTTGGCGAGCTGGCCCAGCGCGTGGGGTGTTGAGCAGATTTCTTTGCGGTGGCGGACATAGGGTGGGCAAAGCGAAGCGTGCCCACCATAAAAACAGTCATTGCAACTTGGTGGGCACGGCGCGTGCGCCTTTGCCCACCCTACGATCCACCGTCGTCCCTCACTTTTTTGACTGGCGGAAATAGCGCAAGTCGGGCGGCGGCTGGTCCTTCTTGGCCGGCATCAGCAGGCCGTCCGCGCCGATGAAGTAGTCGTCCTTGCCGATGCTGACGTGGTGGTTGTCCTCGGCGCATTCGTTGGGCAACCAGACCGGATTGCGCTCCCGCCGGTAGCTCTTGGTCACCGTCCACGGGCGGGTGAGCGCGTGATCGATGGTGGTGATCTCGTCATGGAGAAGGTCGGGCTTCGCCGCGTCGAGGAAGATGCGCTCCTTGATGACCGTCTGGTTGTCTTCGTGCAGCGGCAGGCCGCTTCCCTCGAACGTGCGCGGGCCCTTCATGTAGCGGGTTTCGATCTCAAGCAGATTGAAGCTTCCCTTTCCGTCCTGATCCACCCAGTGGCCGATCGAATAACCCGCAAAGGACGGCTCCGGCTCGGCCGGCCAGCTGCGGCCGTCGGTATAGATGCGACGCGGCAGGTTGTCCTCGAACAGGATGTAGGTGATCTTCGGCTGCACGATGAACTCCATCGGATAGATCACGTTCATCATCCGTGGCATGCCGTGCGGCAGGCAGGAGGTGTGTTCGTTCAGCCCGTGGCCGCCGGCGGCGATATCGGCAAGGCTCGCCTCGAACTTGGCCTGGTATTCGGACGTGAGTGGCGCCTGCTGGCCACGGCCGAGCGGCTTGGTCGGGTCGAACTGGATGCCGCCGGTGCGAAACCATTGCCCGCTCCAGTCGGGATATTTTCCTTCACCATCGGCCCGCGCACCTGATGTCGCGAGTGTCAGCAAGGCCAGCAGCGTAACCGGGCCGATCAGACGGCGATGGGTCATCACGCTGCCTCCTCACACTAGTGATCGGATTCTAACATTCGCATCCCCTCTCAGCGCCCACTTTGCGAATGTTAGAACCATAGGATCACTGGAAAGTATTAGATTCTAGTGTAGTTTAGGATTTGACATTCGCTTTCCGGACTCGCGGCTTGGGGGAGCGAATGTCAAATCCACTACACTAGCGCGACACGTCGGACGATTCGGGAAAACCGCTGCGGTGCGACACTTCGAGCACGCGCCCGTCGCGGAAGCTGATCTGATCCGCCGCCCAGGCGCCGCCCGGCGCGCCGCTGCGCAGCGGTGCAATCCGCATCCTGAGCTCATCGCCGGGCTTGAGGGTCTTGCTGGTCCAGCCATCCCGGACGAGAGCGCTCGGGCTCTGGCCCTCAAGGCTCCAGGTAACTGTGCTGCCGTCCTCCTGCTTCACGGCCAGATAGATGAAGGTGTGCGGATTGGCAAACCTGAACTCCTGCACCACGCCTTCGAGATCGACCTGGTTGTCCCGATCGAACATCGCGAAGGAATGGTGCGCAAGTGTCGGCCCCGCAGTCAGCGCCAGCGCGATCGCCAGAAGCATGGCCAGGCGTCGTACCATGGGTGTCCCCCTGTTCGGTTGCGACCGATGTTCAGACCGACGATGTCGCTCAGCACTAGAGTCATGGATTTGCCAGTGCCCATTACTTTCCGAAGTTCGCGAAAGGTGCGCGGCTCGAGGTGTAACACGAATTTCGGAAAGTGGCACCAGTGTAGTGGATTTGACATTCGCTCCTCCCAAGCCGCGAGTCCGGAAAGCGAATGCCAAATCCTAAACTACACTAGAATCTGGTTTTTTTTCCAGTGATCCTGTGATTCTAACATTCGCAAAGTAGGGCGCCGAGAGGCTTTGAATTTGAAGCCCCAATCACCAACTTGCCGCGATACCGACAGGAACTTCAAATTCGCCGCACCAGCGGCTTCGGCAGTCCGAGATTCTCGCGCAGCGTCTCGCCCTCGTATTCACGATGGAACAGGTCGCGGCGCTGCAGCTCCGGCACGACAAGGCGTACAAAATCTTCATAAGTGCCGGGCACATGGGTCGCCGCGATCACGAAACCGTCGCAGCCGCCACCCGTGAACCATTGTTCGAACTGGTCCGCGACCATCTTCGGCGACCCGACAAAAGTCGGCATCTCACGCACCGTTCCTCGGCCACTAAAGTCGACGAAATCGCGCACCGTCGGATTGGCCTTGCCGCTGGCGGCAATGACGCGGTCACGGACGGCTTGCAGGCCGCTGATCGCCTGTAGTTCCTCAGACGTAAACGGCTCGTCGACCGGCTTCGAAGCAAAGTCGAAATTGAGCACCTCCGACAACAGCACCAGCGAATCGATCGGCTTGGCGAGCCGATCGACCGCGGCGAACTTGTCTTCCGCCTCGCTTTGCGTCTCGGCCACGATCGCGTAGACCGCAGGCGCGATGCAGGCATCGCGTCCCTTCTCGGCAAAACCGCGCTTGAAGTCCGGGTACTGCTTTTTGGCGACGTCCAGGTTCGGGTAGACCACGAAAATCAGCTCGCCCCATTGCGCGGCGAACTGCTTGCCGCGCCCGCTCTGCCCGGCCTGGATGATGACGGGATGTCCCTGGCGTGAGCGCGGCACCGTGAAAGGCCCGCGCGATTTGAAGAAGCTGCCGTGATGGTCGAGGCGGTGCACCTTCTCAGGATCGGCGAACAGACCGCTCTCGCGGTCAAAACAGATTGCATCTTCCTCCCAGCTATTCCAGTGCCCGAGAACCACCTCCATGAATTCATCGGCGCGGTCATACCTCAGATCGTGGCCGAGATGTTTTGACGCGCCGAAATTGGCAGCCTCGGAATCATTCAGCGAAGTGACGACGTTCCAGGCGGCGCGACCGTTCAGGAGAAGATCGATCGTTGCAAACACGCGCGCGACGTGGAACGGCTCGTAATAAGTCGTCGAGTAGGTGACCCCGATACCGAGCCGCTCCGTCGCGAGCCCCATCGTCAGCGCCACCGCAATCGGATCGAGCTTGGCGGCACGAATTCCGTGACGGATCGTCTCCCTGAAGTCGTCACCGTAGCGGTCCGGAATCGCGAGCCGGTCATCAAAGAACGCGAGATGGAACTTGCCGCGCTCCAGCGTGCGCCCGATCTCCTCATAATATTCGCGCGAGAACCAGTTTGGCTTCGACGAAGGATGTCGCCAGGAGGCCGGATAATTCGAGCAGTTCTGGGCCTGCAGGAAGCCGATCAGCTTCATCTGTCGGGTCATGGCACCGTTCCGTCATTACGTCTCGCGCGGGCAGCAGGGCGCCATCAGGCGGCGATTGGCTACCCCAACAAGGAACGACCATATTTCCTTTAGTCCGATCCTTCCAGAGTACCTTTGGACCCGCGTTGCCGGAGCGCGTCCGCACTAATGGCTTGCCCGAGTCTGCTACGCACCGATCGCGGCCAAATTCTGCGGCGCAGCTAACTCGCGTGCCGGGTGGAGGAGCCGTCCACAGCATCAAAAGCGGAAGCCTGGCGTTCGTCCGCCCAAAGAGGCTCCTTAAAATCTTGGACAAACAATTACTAATGTTTAAATCGCGCTGGTTGTAGTCTCTGGCAATATCACGCGTACTGATCAGTGCAATCGCCATAAGCAGGAGCGGACACGCGTGTACAGTGATATCGCCCTTCGCAAGCATGGCTCGCTCCGAAAAATGAGAGCACGATATGTCGGACAAACTCAAAGCGAATGATTGCCTGGAAATCTGCGAATCGCGTGTCCGGCTCGGTTTCTTCCTTGCCGGCGGGATTTTGCTCACTCTCGGTGGATTGCTCATGACCGGAGCGTGTATCGGCGTTCTTCTTGGCTTCCTTGGACCCCCTCCAACAAGGGCTCGCCAATTCGTTTCGCCGATCCTGGCATTGCTGATTGGGGTTGCCGGCATCATTATGTTTGGATTTGCTGCTACTCAGGCCGCTGGCAGGCTGTTCGATTCGCGGCATCCGGTTCTTTTTTTGACTCGGGACGGTTTCAAAGACATCCGGATCAGCTCCGAGTGGATACCGTGGTCTACGATACTGTCTTTGAAAGATTATCGTGGTAAAGGCCTTGTTCTAGACGTTGATCCTCAGTTCTTGACGAAACTGCGACCAGGTTTTGTAACCCAATTTACAAGCATGGCAAATCGGCTCTTCGGCTATCGAGGTTTGTGGATCGCAGCATTCCCGCTCGAGAACATGTCAACGCGCGCACTTCTCGAAATTATGCGCGACCGAATTGAGAGGGGAGGACCATCCACGGGTTGAGGCCAGGGCAAGCAGGCTCCGGAGCGCGGCTGGTTCTGCATGATGTGCGAAGATCTAATACTCTGCAGAATTCCGCCATGACTCTTCCGATCAACGATGCGCTGACGGTTTCAGCGCCACGCAGTGCAAATTCGATCATCCCGCAAGCTGAATTTGTTGAGTCGCTCTCGACGCGCGCGCCGGAGGAAGCAACATCCCTATGGTTCAATCACTACCGGGCCGGGATCGGGTCGTGTCCACCGTGCTGCCGAAAGCAGAAGTAAATTTAGCGCATCCGGCGGCTGATCCGCTGCGGTCGTCATCTCTATAGCCGCGCTAAAAACGCAAATTCGAAAATTCATTCAAGCTGATTTGGTCGTCTGGCCTAGTGGAGTTGATTTGACATTCGCAAGAGCGAACATGTCCGATATTTCGGAAGTGAAGGCGCTCGTATTCGACCAACTGCGAAAACAAAACGGACAGCGCGTTAGGATTTCTTGACAGAATGACCTATGAGCCGAAACAGGCCGAGTTTCGGGCGGCTACGGTCAAACTATTTTTTTCTGACGTCCGAAACAAACTTGCTTAGAATTTCCGGCATGGACGCAGGATCCGCCCTTATTTCCATCGTTTTCCCCAATCCACCTTGGGGTGTAGGCACCTCGCGCGTAGCTTCGTTTCCGTATTTCGCAAGTGCTGCCTGCATTTCCGCCAAACCGCCTCGGCAGAGAAAGTCGTCATCTGTGCGTCTCGGCGCCGTGAAACTTTCCATTTTTAGCGCTGTTTTCACTATCGTATCGATCTCTTCGTCGGAAAACGTCCGAATGGATTTTACAACAGTCGGGAAAGTGGTGAGTAGCTGATCTTTGCGATGTCCCGGAGCAGAGCCATCTTTGCACTTTACTCCATCGATCAGAATAAGCTCATATGTATAAAGCCAAGTCATGGCCGCCGTTTTTCTTGGTTCGACCCCTCGAACTTCACCAAGTGCGGTGCTGATGCGGTCCAGGTTCGCAATGTAAGAAAAATTTATAAATGCGCTGGCACCTAACAACATCATGCTGTTCTGCCAATTCATGTTCAGCATAATTTCTTCAAATTTATTCGTGTTTCTGAAGAGCTGACTGAGCTCGGTGTAATGCCTTTGCGACAAAAGCGCGAATAACTCCGCGGCGTTTGCGGGAAGCGGCGGAACCTTTGCCGACGACGCAGTTGCAGGCGGCGGCGCCGCCGATGGCGCTTGGGCAAGGAGTGCCCCCGGAAAAAAGAGACAAAGCGATCCGCCAACGACTGCCGCCCACCGACCCGATCTCATGGTATCACCACTGCAAACGTTGTTCGATCATAGTCACCCGCCAGCACAACCATTGGTCGTACACTATTGTACTCGACCCGTTTGGCCAAGAGCGTGCGCGTCAAAGACGCGCGTGAACGCGCTGATGGCCGCCCCGCTTCGACGAAACGAATAGCGCTTGACGCAATGAAGGCAGGAGTTTGCCGGGACCCGTCATCGCGAGCGGCAATCCAGTCGTTTCGGCAAAAGGATTCTGGATTGCTTCGTCGTTTCACTCCTCGCAATGACGATGGATCAAGCATTTGCTCAACACTTGACATGACTTTGGCTATGAGGACTGATTTGCCCGTCGTGCCAATTCGCCGCAGGCGGTACGCGTTGATCGGAAGCGCAAATCAGTCGCAGATTCGCGTCATCCCGCCCTGATCAAGAGGGGCGCTTCGCGATCGTCACGAACGTTGGGCGCGGGATGCGATGGACGCGGGCACTGTCGATATGACGAACGACAGCGCCAGCGGACGGCGAAGTCGCGTGGTCCTGATATCCCGACGCTGATATCAAGCTGGCGGGATCATCCGCCGGTGATGGTGGCAAGAAAGCCCGGCTCACCAGGGAGAGCGCGAAGGAAACCGTTAAAACCATTCGCGCAGGGAAGGCCGATTGCAAAAGGCGTACCTGTGGTGACTGAAGCTTGCGTGTCTTTTCGTTTTGCACGCAAGGCTATGGGTGCGATCTTCGCACCGGCTTTCCCTGCGCCCTCGGTTCTTGGGCGGACAAGTGAGATACATGGCTCGGGCGCCTTGCGCCGCGAGAGTAATAAACCGTGGATCGACGAATCTAAATCATTGAAGACATGGCAGTCTCGCCTATCTTGCACAGGGCTATCGCATATAGCGGTGCATCTTTCTTATCCCTCCCCCGCGAAAGCGTCGGGAGGGTGCATAGGCGACCTTCGGTCGCCGTCCTTAAGAAGCAAAACGCCGATGCTTTGCATCGGCTTTGCGCGAAACGACGGTCGAGTGGGGGTGCCGATTTGCCGTAAAAGTCCCACATGGATGGTGCTTCTTGAAAACCCCCACCCCGGCTCGCTCTCGCTCGCCGACCCTCCCCACAAGGGGGAGGGAGAAGAAGGCGTCCCGCATATTCATATGCGATTGCCTCGCTTATCTTTCGCAAGCCTCATGACGCTTCCCGCATCCGCACTTCCGCTCGAAGCCGCGCCGGCCTTTCTCGGCGTGTCGCATTCGCTCACCGGAAAGCTGTGGCGCGACCGGCTCGATGCCCGCGGCGCGGCGCGGGCATTGGCGATCGCACAGCGTCATCAATTGCCCGAAATGCTGGCGCGCGTGCTCGCGGGCCGCGATGTCGAAATCGATGCGGTGGCCGACTATCTCGATCCGACCATCCGCAAATTGATGCCGGATCCGCACACGGTGACGCAAATGGAGACGGCCGCCAGACGAATTGCGGATGCGGCCACGCGAAACGAAAAGGTCGCGATCTTCGGCGATTACGACGTCGACGGCGCCACCTCTGCAGCGCTGCTGGCCTGGCACCTGCGTCATTGTGGGCTCGACCCGCTGATCCACATTCCCGACCGGATTTTCGAGGGCTATGGTCCCAATGTCGAGGCGGTGCGCGCGCTCGCCGGCAAGGGCGCCACGCTGCTCGTGACAGTCGATTGCGGCACCACCAGCCTTGAGCCGCTGGCCGAAGCGCGACGGCTCGGCCTATCGGTGGTCGTGATCGATCATCATCAAAGCGGCGATGAATTGCCCAACGTCGATGCACTGGTGAATCCGAACCGGCCCGACGATCTCTCCGGTCTCGGTCATCTTGCTGCCGTCGGTCTCGTGCTGATCACGCTGGTGGCGGTCAATCGCGAGTTGCGGAACAGGGGATTCTGGACCAGCGAAATGCCGGAGCCTGACCTTCTGGGGATGCTGCACCACGTCGCGCTCGGCACAGTTGCGGACGTTGCACCGCTGGTCGGGCTCAATCGCGCCTTCGTCGCCAAGGGGCTGATCGCATTGCGCCGCCGTGACCATGTCGGTCATACCGCACTGATGGACGTCGCCCGCTTGAACGGTCCGCCCGAGGCCTGGCACCTTGGTTTCATGCTCGGGCCCCGCATCAATGCAGGCGGGCGGATCGGGCGTGCCGACCTCGGGGTGCGGCTGTTGCTGGAAGGCGACATCTCGGAGGCGGCGCGGATCGCGGCCGAGCTCGACCGCTTGAACAACGAACGCCGCGTCATCGAGCAGATGGCGGAGGCGCAAGCCGAAGCCGAGGCGCTGGCCTCGCTTGGTCTTGAAGACAAGGCTTGCGTGATCGTCACCGCCGCGGAAGGCTGGCATCCCGGCGTGGTGGGCCTGGTCGCTTCGCGGTTGAAGGAAAAATTCGCGCGGCCCGCCTTTGCCATAGCACTCGAGCCTGGCGGCATCGGCACCGGCTCGGGCCGGTCGATCGGCGGCGTCGATCTCGGCAAGGCGGTGCGGCAGGCGGTTCACGACGGCGTATTGCTGAAGGGCGGCGGCCACGCCATGGCCGCGGGCGTGACGTTGCGCAAGGAACAGCTTGCCGAATTCCGCGCCTATATGGAGGGCGCCCTCGCTCATGACGTGGCGGCCTCACGCCATGTCAACGAAATCTTTGTCGACGGCGCAATCAGCGCGCGAGGAGTTACAGCCGAACTGGTAGCTACACTCAACCGCGCCGGTCCGTTCGGCAGCGGCAACCCCGAGCCCGTGATTGCGCTGCCCGCGCATCAGCTCGTTTACGCCGATGAGGTGGGGCAGGCGCATCTGCGCGTGCGGTTCAAATCCGGCGATGGTGCGATCGTCGACGGCATGGCCTTCCGTTCGATCGGACAGAAACTGGGCGAGGCGTTGGCTGCCCATCGCGGCCAGCTTTTGCATGTGGCGGCTTCGCTGGCGCTTGACCGCTGGCAGGGTAGCGAGCGCGTGCAACTGCGCGTCATCGACGTGGCGGTGCCGGATCAGGGTCCAGCGGTGATCCGCTAAATCAGTGCCGTCATTCCGGGGCGCGAGCCCTGCGACAAAATTGATGTAAGCATCGATTTTGCGCCAGGCGAGCGAACCCGGAATCCGGAAGTTGTTGTGAAAGATTCCGGGTCCGCGCTGACGCGTGCCCCGGAATGACCAAGAAAGGATCAACTGCCCTGACGCAACCGCGCCAGCACCTTCAGCCCGCCGTAACCGTCCGCCGGCGAGAGCCCCATTTTGACCTGATAATCGCGGATCGCCTGCATGGTGTCGTTGCCGACTCGGCCATCGGTGCCGCCGGTGTCGAAGCCCGCCTTGGTCAGGCGGACCTGCATTTCCTGAATCTCGGCGAGCGTCAGCGCGCGCTCGGAGCCGGGGAAGGGCTGGATGAAGGGCGGGGCGCCCAGAATACGGTCGCCGAGATGGCAGATCGCGAGCGCATAGTTCATCGACGGATTGTAGCTGCGCACGGCGTAGAAGTTCGGACCGAGCAGGAACGCCGGCCCGCCCGGCACCGGCACCCACAATTGCGCCGAGGCATTCGGCTGCGGAAACGGCTGGCTGTCGGCGCGGCTGACGCCGGCGTTCGACCAGGTCGCATAGGTACGGCTGCCTTTGCCGCCGCCGGAAGCGCGGACCTCATAGCCCCAGTGCTCGCCGCGGCGATAGTTGCCGCGGCTGACGAGGTAGCGCGCGCTTGAGCCCAGCGCATCATCCGGCTTGCCGAACGGCGAGACTCGCCCGTCGCCGTCATAGTCGATG
>NZ_DATMLW010000238.1:0-4085 GCF_035570375.1 Bradyrhizobium sp.
GTGTGGCGCGACTTGGCCGATGACGGGCTGGAAGCCAGCTTTCCGACAGGCGTCGACAATCGTGTCATAGAGCGTCGGAGCGATTTCCCGCGGAAACAACAGAAACGGATCGTCCTTCAATATCGCGAGATCGATCTCTTCAAGAGCGGAAGCAGGATGCCGCTTGGGAAGGGCGACCACAATCGGGTCATCTGAGAGCCGGCGCAGCTGTAGCTCTTCGGTACCGGACGTGCCTGGCCGCAGGAACACGACGTCGAGCGTTCCCTCGCGCAAGCCGGTAATGAGCCGTGTTGTATTCGCTTCCTCCAGCGTGAGGTGGATTTCCGGGTAGGCGCGGCGAAAGGTGCGGATCGCCGACGGTACAACGACGTTAAACGTCGCCGTCGACGTGAATCCGACACGCAGCGATCCGGTCTCGCCGCGCGCTGCGCGCCGCGCCGCCATGGTGGCGCGCTCGGCGATCAACGGCATCTCCTCCACACCGGCCAGGAACACCTTGCCGGCCTCCGTGAGCTCCGCGCCGTGGGCCAGGCGATATCTCCAAAACAGATCACGAAAGCCTCTATCATATATTGGACCAATGAGGCGCGCAGGTCTAGGTTTTGGGGCAAGGACAATTCGTCCGAACGAACGTCGAGCAACGGAGTTGCTCGCGTAAAGACAGGAGGCACTTATGATTACCGAAGTCGACGTCCGAAAAATCTTCAAGGGTCTCGAGCAAGGCGACGGCGCGGGTTTTTTCGAGCATGTAGACGATAAGGTCGACTGGATTGTCGAAGGGACCCATCCGCTCGCCGGTCACTATAAGTCGAAATCTGATTTCGTGGCGGGGACCTTCGCGAAGCTGGCCGAGGTTCTGCCTCGCGGAGCTCAACTCGTCGTCGAGCATCTGCTCGTGAAGGACGATCAGGCGGTCGTAGAACTTCATTCCTTGGCGACCGCGAAGAATGGTCTCAGATTCGACAACCGCTATTGCTGGGTCTGCCGCTTTGCGAATGACACGATAGTGGAGGTTCGAGCATATCTCGATTCCGCCCTCGTGGCGCGCCTGTTCGCCGAGAATCCGATCTAGCGGGAGTGATCCTCCGGAGAGGAGCATCACCGAGCGACATGTGCATCGTGAAGGACGCCGAACATGAAGGACCATCCTCGAAGATTCTTGCAAGCGGTCGAGTCGGGCATGGCAAGCCAGCCCGCCGCTGACGGCCACTGTGCAGAAAAACCGAAGGCGATCATCAGCGGCCAAAGCCAAGCCGAGGGCATGGCGAAATTCGCGTGCAGGGTGACATACCAAGACCTCACTCCCGAGCGGCGGGAACGGCTTAAGGTGAGCATTCTGGATTCGTTGGCCTGCGCCATCGTTGCCATCGGAGCACCACCGACTGCGGCGTGCTTGGCTCAGGCAAAAGAGTTCGGCGGCCTGAATGGTCGTTGCACACTCATCGGCGGCGGCACAGCCAACGTCGTCTACGCGACTTCGTACAATACGGCACTGGTTCGCTACATCGATTTCATGGACAGTTTCCTCGCCGGTCCCGAGCTCTGTCATCCGTCCGACAACACCGGAGCGGTGCTTGGCGGCTGCGAGCACGCCGGACGATCAGGCAAAGAGTTCTTGACCGCACTAGCGGTTGCTTACCAAGTACAGTCGATGCTGACCGCCTCCGCGCCGTTCATGGAGCGCGGCTTTGACCTTACGACCGCGCTGCCCTACTCGGTAGGCGCCGGAGTCGCCAAAGCGCTCGCGCTGGACGAGGTAAAGACAGCGGCTGCTATAGAAATCTGCGGTCAAACCGGATTTCAGCTGCTTGTTGCACGGACCACTCCGATCTCGCAATGGAAGGGCCTGACCTCGTCACAAGTGGCTTTCGGGTGTGTCAACGCGGTCTTCCTGGCATCGCGGGGAGTAACCGGACCGAAGTATGTGATTGAAGGTTCATGTGGACTGGCTCAGGCGCTCGACCAGGCGGTCAACATCGACTGGAAGCATGCAAAATTGGATTGCTTCGATCGGCTTTCTCTAAAGAGCTACAACAGCGCCGTCCCTACTGAATCGGCGATCTGCTGCATCCTCGAGTTACACAAGATCTACCCATTTGATCCCGCCGAGATCGTGAGCATCGAAGCCGATGTGGTCCAGGACACTTATGACTTCACTGGCGGTGGACGCTTCGGTCCAAAGACCAACGTCCATACCAAGGAAGACGCCGATCATAGCCTTCCCTACCTGCTGGCGGTTGCCTTGTTTGATCGCGATGTTCAGACGGCACAGCTCAACCCCGAACGAATTGCGAAGCCGGACGTCCAAAGCCTTCTCCTTAAGGTCAGCGTGAAACCAGACGAGAGCTTCACGGCTCGTTTTCCTGCCGAGTTCCCTAGCCGGATAACCGTGCGGCTTAAAAGCGGTCAGTCGTTCAGCCACGAGGTATCGAATTATCCTGGATTTCCGACGCGGCCATTCAGCTGGGAGGAGATCAGCGCCAAGTTCGACAAGCTCACGGCAGGCCATGTCGGCGCGCAATTGGGCCGTGACATCAAGAGCGCCGTGCGGTCGCTTGAGAATATCCAGGTCAGCGATCTGACAAAGCTGCTTGCCGAAGTGAATTGAAAATTGGAGATAGAGGTTTCTGCAACGGCAATTGAAGTCCGTTTCTGGCCCGTCGCTCCGCCGCGCACCGTTTTACGTCGACAAAATACTGAAAGGCGCAAAGCGTGCCGACCTGCCCGTCGAACGGCCGACAAAGTTCAAGCTGGTCGTCAATCTCAAAACTGCGAGCGCGCTCGGCCTCACCCTAACGCCGACGCTGGTCGCCACTGCCGACGAGGTAATCGAATAGGCGGCGCGGCGATCGCGTGATAGCTTACTTCGGTGCAGCGCAAAAAGATGCGATTGGCACATCGGCGAGGTCGCACCGGCTCCGACTTTGGTCTGCGATACGCTGCTAAGCGGACATCTTAGTAAAGACTGAGGCAGCCGGTCATGCGATTGCAGCGTAAAGTGCCCGTTCGAAAGCGATCATCGTCTCTTGTACAATGGGATCACCGATAGGTAGGATCTGCATCAAGGCGACGGCCGTGATCCGCTTCTTGAGATCAATCCAGAAGTAAGTGTTGTGGACTCCGTGCCACGTCAGGCTTCCGGCCTAACGAAAGCCTTCAATGTCCTCCGTGTTGATGAGGAAAGTCAGCCCCCATTTCTTGATTTGCCCAGGGAATGTTTCGACTTCAAGCGCCAGCGCAGGGTTATTGCTGCGCACCATGGGGACGTTAAGGTCGCCGATGGCATTGCGCGCCATCAGCTTGACCGTCTCCGGCTTGAGCACTTCGACGCCGTCGAGCGCGCCGCCTGCCAGCAGCATACGAGTAAAAGTGACGTAGTCAGGCGCGGTGGAGAAGAGCCCTGCGCCGCCAGTGTGAAACTCCGCTTCCTCCATGGGCTCGATGCTGATCGCGATCGGTTTGCCGTCGGGGCCTCGCATGTGCGTTCCGACGAGACGCCGTGCCATGTCGTTGCGCAACAAGAAGCCCGTGTCACGCATGCCGAGCGGATCAAGGATGTGCCGCCGGAAGTAACTTTCCAAATCCTCGCCGGTCACCTCCTCGATCACCTTGCCTACAAGATCGAGGCCTATGCCGTATTCCCAGCCGGAGCCGGGATCGAATAGCAATGGCACGCGCAAGGCGTCGTTCCTGCGGCTTAGGATACTGGGCAGGCCGGCGATCTGGACGTAACGAGCTAGATCGGGGTTGAAGATGTCGTAGCCATAACCGGCAGTGTGCGTCAGCAGGTGCCGGAGCGTGACCGGCGTTTTGGGATCACGCAGTCGAGGCGTGCCATCTCCATCGAAGCCCTCCAGCACTTTCACATCCCGTACCAATGGCAATACGTCGCCCATCGGTTGTTCGAGACCGATACGGCCCTTTTCGACCAGCTGCATCGCCGCCGTGCCGGTGATGGCCTTGGTCATCGATGCAATCCGAAACACAGAGTCGAGCGTCATTGGTTCGGTGCTGCCGACTGCTCGGCGTCCAAAAGCACCTTCGTAAATGACGCCGCTATCATCGGCAGCGACTGCGACGACGCC
>NZ_DATMLW010000239.1:0-46238 GCF_035570375.1 Bradyrhizobium sp.
CGCTCTTGCCTGGTGCAAATGATCTCCACCCGCCCGCCAGGGCCGGGATGAATCACCAGCCGAAATCCGTGCAGCTTGACAATTGCAGCCACGAGATTGAGCCCCAGGCCGACGCCTGGGGTGTTGCGCATCTTGTCGGAGCGAAAGAAGCGCCGCAGCACGGCTTCTGTCTCCTGTCGCGGAATGCCGGGGCCGGTGTCCGTCACGCGCACCACTGTCCCTTGTTCGCTCTGCGCCAGCTCGATGTCGACCTCGCCGCCTTCGGGAGTGAACTTGACGGCGTTGTCGACGAGATTGACGATCGCCTCGAAAAGCAAGTCGCGATCGCCGCGCACTTCAAGCTTGGCGGCGATACCAACGCTCAGTCTGATCTGCTTGTCTTCGGCAATCGGTTCGTAAATATCGCAGACTTCTCGAATCAAATCAGCCAGGGCAACACTGCCGAAGGCAGAAGAGCGTCGGCTGTTCTCGATGTCGGCGAGCCGCAGCAGCGCCGTGACGATCGCCAGCGACTGATCGATGCCGGCAATAGCCTTGTCGGCCGCTTCCTGAAGCTGCTCGAGGGTACCGGCGTGGGATCGGCCCCGCTCCAGTGTCAGCCGCGCGCGCGTAAGCGGCGTCCGCAGGTCATGTGCAATGTCGTTGCCGACGCCGGAAAGCGCACTGATCATGCTTTCCATTTCATCCAGCATGCCATTGACGATGGCCGCAAGCCTCGAAAAGGGTTCATCGACGTTTCGATGAGGAAGGCGCTCGCGCAGATTGCCGGCGATGATCCGCCGAACCCTCTGATTGACTTCCTCGACCCGACTTTGCGCACGAAGGCTGAGCCACGCTCCCGCCAACAGACAAAGGCAAAAGGCCGGCAACAATCCAAGCGCCAGCGCCTCACCGACGGCGTGCGAGATTTCCCAGGTCTCGTCGACGTTTCTGGCGATCATCAGCGTGTCGCCATCTTCAAGATGCCGCGCTGCAGCCCGGACTTTCGGACTGCCGGGCGCATTCCAATTAAGCGGCGCCACCTGCACATTCTGCACGGATCCGTCGATCCGCAATCCATTGGGCAGGCGCCCGACATTGCCGGCAATCCGGCTTCCGTTGGCATCGAACAAGCCGGCAAACTGAACGCTTCGGGGGTCTTCTGCCAGGTGATCCTCGATCGCGCTGACGCGTCGCTCCAGCGGTAGCGCGGAAAAAAAGCTGACCTGCGCCATGATCACGCGGTCTGATCGCGCGATCAGGTAATCATCGATGTTGAAATAGATGAAGGCGAACAGGACGGTGACGAAAGTCGCGAAAAGGCACGCGACGCCGAAAGCCCAGCGAAAAGTATTCGAGCGTATGAATCTGACATCAAGCATCGGATTTTGCCGCTCGGCTCCCTCCGTCGCAACCGGCCGACGCGGACATCTAGGCAAGCGTGCGGAGAATGAATCCCGCTCCGCGAACGTTGTGAATCATCTGGGCTTCGCCAGGCCAGTCGACCTTGTGGCGCAGGCGGCCCATGTGAACGTCGACCAGGTTCGTTGTCGGAACAAACTTGTAGTTCCAGACCTCCTCAAGCAGCATTGCCCGCGTCAGCAACTGATCGCTCCGCCGCATCATGTATTCGAGAAGACGAAATTCGCGCGGCAGCAGATCGATCTTCCGCTCACCGCGCCTCACCGTTCGCTCGATAAGGTCAAGTTCGAGCGATCCCGCCCGCAACGTTGTCTCCCGCGTTTCGACCGGTCGGCGCAGCAACGCCTCAATTCGGGCGATGAGTTCGACGACCGCAAACGGCTTGGTGAGATAGTCGTCGCCCCCCATTCGCAGTCCGCGCACGCGATCGTCTACCGCACCGAGCGCACTCAAGACCAGAACCGGCGTGCGTACCTGATCCCTGCGCAGGGTGTCGATGATGGTGAGGCCATCCATCCCCGGCAAAAGGCGGTCGACGATCATGGCGTCCGGCCGCAGGGAGCGCGCCTTTCCGAGACCGTCGATACCGTCGGAGGACCACTCGACCTCAAAGCCACGATCGGTCAGCTCGGCCGATATTTCTTGTGCCGTCTCACCGTCGTCCTCGATCAAAAGAACTTTCGTCATCAGCATGGTCCGGATCGATCAACATCTACCAACAACGAGCGCGTCGCTTCTGACAAACCGAGTTTGCCCCTGGCCGCAACGCTCATGCCAGGGAAAGTCCGGCGTCATCCAGCGCCAACAAGCGCTGCGGTGACGTACGGTGGCGATCAGCTGCAGCTCGACGCCCAAAGCGCTTTCGGCTCCCAGTCATCGTCGCAGCTTGCGTCATAGTCGCGATTGAACGTGGGATACGCCCTTTCGAAGCGGCGCATCGCGTTCTGGCTGGTCCCGTCGAACTGCACATGTTCATTGCCGATGCGAGCGCCGCCGACAGCACCGCCGCCTCGCGCCTCGGCCGCCACCGTCAGCAGGCTCGAAGCCAGCACCGCGGTTGCAACAAATGTTATCACTTGCCTCATGGCTTTCTCCGTTCAGTTTCGCGATCCGCGCTGGCCTCAAAAAGGCCGCGTGGCCGAAGGTTTCGTTGACTCGGAGATAGAGAGACGAGCTTTGCTTGCCCATTAAAATCACGTTCAGGAACGACGGCTCTCGCTTTCCCCGCAGCTTCGCGCGGAGGGACCCGACAGGAGCCCTCCGCGCGAGCGACACGACAGCATTGGCACTCAAGCTATGGCACCTATCGCCGCTCCCTTAGCCGCAATACGGCACCGAGGTGTCGTAGGGATGCAAAAGGTACCAGTCGTAACAGCTCAGGTCGTAGCCGTAGCCGGGATAGAGCCGATCGAAGCGATGCATCGAGTGACGAACGCCGTCAAAATGCCCACGGTCGCCAAGTCCGGTGCGGCCGCGATCAACGCGGCCGATGACGCCGCCACCGATGCCTCCGGTCCCCATATGCTCACCGGCTCGGATGCCTTCAATGTGCGTGCCGCCGAGCCCGCCGATATGACCGATCCCTGCACCGATGTGAGCGGCGCCAAGACCTCCGACAGGGCCAACGCCGCCGATATGCGCACCGCCGCCAAAGCCACCCATGTGACCGCCGCCAAAGCCACCGCCTATACCGCCGCCGTGGCCGCCACCGCCGAATCCGCCGCCGCCGCCGCCGCGCGCTTCTGCCTGTACCGTAAGCAGGCTCGTCGCCAACAACGCGGTCGCCAAAATGGTCATCACTTGTCTCATCATTGTCTCCATCGGTTATGGAATGGTGCGCGCCGCCCGCAAGCGCTGCGACATCGAAGATTCCGATGAGCCCAAGATAGGTCTGCGGCAGCGGATACCCATTAAAATCGGTTTCATGAAATCCGGTGCCTTGCTCGGATTTTTTGGCGGAAGCCGCATGGCGCTTTCCGGCTTTTGCCAAAAAGAACGATTTGGGGAACCGCGGCCGTTCGATTGCTCGAAGGCCACTCCCTCTTAAAAGCCAATTTAGTGGCACCTCGTCCGGGATCACCTACTTGCCACGGCGAAGGTCCCACCGGCGTCTCGCCTCCCCTCGAGACCAGGCCAGTAGATGCGATCGTCAATCAGCGGCGCGACCCGCCGGCTGACATCGCTGCACCGAACGGAGTATCAAAATGAATCCCCTTCAAACCAATCAAGCCGACATCGAGTTCGTCGAGATTCCCGGCACCTCAATCCGTGCCTCGCGCATCGCATTGGGAACATGGGCCATCGGCGGCTGGATGTGGGGCGGCAGCGACGAACGCGAGGCCATCAACACGATTCACGCGGCTTTGGACCGCGGCATCAATCTGATCGACACGGCTCCCGTCTACGGGTTCGGACGTTCGGAGGAGATTGTTGGAAAGGCCCTGGCAACCGACGGTCGGCGCAAACGAGCCGTCATCGCCACCAAGACCGGCCTCGACTGGAAGGATGGCAAGCCCTTTCGCAACGCGAAAAAAGCTCGCATTGTCGAGGAAGTCGAGAATTCGCTGCGCCGACTGAAGACCGACGTCATCGATCTCTACCAGGTTCATTGGCCCGATCCGAACACGCCGATCGCGGAAGTTGCGGAAGCCATGGATTCCTTGTTCCGAGCCGGAAAAATCCGCGCGATTGGCGTCAGCAACTTCAGCCCCGCCCAAATGGACGAATTTCGGAAGCTGGCGCCGTTGCACGCGGCACAGCCGCCGTACAATCTGTTTGAGCGCGGGATTGAGCAGGACGTGCTGCCCTATTGTCGAGAGCGCGGCATCGCCGTCCTCGCCTACGGCTCGCTATGCCGCGGCCTTTTGTCCGGCCGCATGTCGGAGTCCAGCGCCTTCGCCGGCGACGACCTTCGCAAAAGCGATCCGAAATTTGTGGCCCCGCGCTTCGGGCAATATCTCGCAGCGGTCGAGCGACTTGATCGTCTCGCGAAAGAGCACTTCGGCCGACGCGTGATTCATCTTGCGGTACGATGGGTTCTTGATCGCAACAAGATGAATATCGCGTTGTGGGGCGCGCGCCGCGCCGATCAGCTTTCCCCGATTGCCGGTGCTTTTGGCTGGCAGATCGACAGCGAGGTCATGGCGAAAATCGATACGATCCTGGACGAGACTGTCAAGGACCCGGTCGGGCCGGAATTCATGGCACCCCCGGACCGCGTCGCCGCATAACAGCAAAGCGGATCCATGCCTGCGGTCTGCAATACGCGAAGTTAAGACTCTGAACGCCAATTTAATGGCCTGGCAATCGGCACGCTCTTAACTTCGCAAGCATCCGCTTCAAATGCTCGGAGGTGCCATGACCAAGTTCGAGGCGATCCGCGTCGTCAGCCCAGAGCAGTTCGACCTCGGCACCGCACAGACGCCGGGTTCGGAACGCCGCGCCGCTATTGCGCCGGAACTTTCCGTCAATTCTGCCTTGTGGGGCGGCACTTTCGAAGTCGAGCCCGGTTCCCGCACGGGAATCCACCATCACGGAAGCCAGGAGACGATTGCGTACGTACTCATCGGCAACTGCGACATTCGGTGGGGAGCCAAGGGCGAATTCATCGCGCATGCAAAGCCCGGCGACTTCATTCATGTCCCTGCTTTTCTCCCGCACATGGAGATCAATCCGTCGAAGGTACAAGCATTCCGTTGGGTCGTCGTTCGAAGCACGCCTAAGCCTATCGTCGTGAACCTTCCCGACGTTGTCTGGCCATGAGCCGGATACTCGTGCGCTTGATGGTGTTTCGAATTGAACTCTCAGCGAGACCCTTGCGGATAGCCGCAGTCCTGCTGACCGCCCTGTGTTTCTGCAGCCCGGCATTCGCCCAACAGCTCGACTACGTGCCCGAGGTCAACGACATGTCCACGGTTCCGATCGGCCCCACTTCGCCGCTTGGATTCGACTCCAGTTCGTCTGCAGGCGGAACCGGAATCCCACTCGGCGCGACCGAAATTTTGTCCGCTGGCGTCAGCCCGCTGGCCACCTACTCGACAGGCACAATCGCATTGCCAGGCTCCGGCACGACGTGCGCGACGTCGGGCACTTCGCAATCGGGGCTTACGGGATCGACCTATACCTATGACGGCGGTGGAATGGCGATGGGATCCGCGACCACCGCGACTGCAGCATCTGCCGGTACTGCGACGATGAGTACGATGGCGACGTCAGGCAGCGGGCAAACGGCCGGAATTTCCGCGCCAATGACAGCTTCGACAGACCCGGGAACGTTGCCGATCTCCGGTATGTCGACAACCTACGCAATGGGAACGGTGGGAGTGTCCGGAATGTGCAGCCCTGACTCGAGCGGCCTGGCGACGTCAGCATCCACTCCAGCGTCGACGACTCCGACAACGCCTGGTGGCAGCCCCAGAACCGGAATTCCACTGGGTTCCTGGGAGATTGCCAATCTCGGCGTCAGTCCCTGGGCTACGATACCGACGCCGAATGTGTCGCCATTTGCGGCCACAACAACAGGTACCAGTCTGCCGACGATTCCCATCGTCACTGCACCGCTGTCAACTTCGACGAGCACCACGACGGCGTCGACGAGCCCCACGGGGTCGTTGCTCAATGTTTCGGGAATCCCTGCCAATGTTTCAGGAATCCCTGCTCTCGTGCCAGGCACGGCAGGCCACCGCTAATCCAATGTTCGAATTCGGGAACACACCTCCGCACATTCGCGGCATAACTCATAATTTAATCGAAGTGCGGGCGCGCCACGCCATCTTGAGAGGAATGAATGCAATGACGCGTTCGAAGCGACGCATGGCAGGTCTGACCTGTCACCAGGAGGAAGCATTCTCCGGCGCGATCGGGTCGTGTTGCTGCTTGATCTGCTTATCTCGGGAGCTCTCATGAGACGGCTGTTCATCATCGCGGTGGTTTCAGCCTCCTATTGCTGCAGCCCCGCATTCGCCCAGGTCGGCATGGGCACCACTATGCCTCCGCTCAGCGCCACCTCGCCGCTGGGAACCAATCCCGGTACGCCGATCGCCGGAACCGGAATCCCAATGGGGGCTTCGCTCCCCTCCGCACCTGTAGTCAGTTCGCTGCCCAACTACCCGACAGGCGCAAGCAGCACGACGTGCTCGACGTTGGGGACCTCGCCGACGGCAACGTTCGGGTCACCCTCCAGTTATGATGGGGGCGGCGTCACGCTGAACGGGACTGCACCCCCCGCGACCGCATCCATGACCTCCGCAGTCCAGGCGACAATGTCGTCGGCAATATCCGCGACCTCTGGATTGTCATCGACCTCTGGAACGGCGACGACGGCGGGCTTGTCGGGAATGTGCGGTTCGGGGGCAACCAGCGTTGCCTCATCATCGGCTCCGACTTCAGCGTCGTCCGCGACACCGAGCGCACGAGCCGGAATTCCACTGGACTCCACGGAGATCGCCAATCGCGGTGTTGGTGCCTGGGCAGCAGTACCCGCGCCGAGCGTCTCGCCGATTGCTAGCACCGTGGGGCCGAACGGGACGGTACCAACGATCCCCGCGGTTTCCTCTACGGCGACAAGCATGGTGCCGTGAAACAATTCCTGATTAGCAAGCGAGAGCGACCATGAAAAAGAAGGTCTTCATTCCCGCTGCCTTGGTGACGTGTATCGTCGCGGCCAGCGGTCTTTTTTATCTGCTGCACGTTCGACCACTGGACGAGGCCGCAGCCAAGCCCGTACCGCCGGCTCCTGTGCCGGTCGTCGCTGCGACCGTCGCCCAACGTGATGTCCCGGTCTATCTTGTCGGCGTCGGAACGGTGATCGCGTACAACACCGACGTCGTGCGCGCCCAGATCCAGGGGCAGATCATCAGCATCAATTTTACCGAGGGCCAGAAGGTACACGCGGGCGACTTGCTCGCGCAAATCGATCCGCGTCCCTATCAGGCAATGATCGACCAGTACACGGGACAACTGGAACGCGATCAGGCGCAGCTGGTGAACGCAAAGGCAAACCAGAAGCGCTACAGTCAGTTGGGAACACAGGGCTGGGCTACGCCACAGTTGATCGAAACACAGACAGCGCAGGTGGGTGAGCTGCAGGGAGCAATCAAGACCGACCAAGCTCTGATCGACGCCTCGAAGGTACAGCTCAGCTACACACGGCTGACAGCACCGATCGATGGCGTAGTCGGCATTCGTCAGATCGACGTTGGCAACATCATCAGCCCGTCGACGGCGAGCGGTCTGTGCGTCGTCACGCAGCTCGATCCGATTTCGCTGATCTTTACGCTTCCCGAGACGGTGCTGCCGCAGATTCAGCAGCAACAGGAAAAAGCCAACGCACCGCTCAAGGTTATCGCCTACAGCCAGGACAATACAATCAAGCTGGATGAGGGCGAGCTCGGCCTTGTCAATAACGAAATCCTGCAAACCACCGGCTCGATCCAGCTCAAGGCAAATTTTTCCAACAAGGACAATCGAATGTGGCCGGGCGAGCTTGTCAACGCGCGGTTACTTCTCGATACGCGGCACAACGGTCTGACGATTCCGGCTGCGGTCGTGCAACAGGGCCCGAAGGGACCCTACGTGTGGGTCATCAAGCCTGACAACACCGTGGCCATCAATCAAATCAAGGTCGCGCAAATCAGTGACGGCCAGGCACTCATCGATTCCGGCCTCAGTGCAAACGAGCAGGTTGTCGTCGACGGACAATACAAGCTGCAGCCGGGCGCTCATGTCACGATATTGCACGGCAAGGCGGCTGAAGAAGCTGCCGCCCAAGACGCGATGCAGGCGCCGATCCCATGAATATTTCAGCGCCTTTTATCCAACGGCCGATCGCCACCGTTCTGGTCATGGTCGGATTGCTTGTGGCCGGCCTGGTCGCCTACCCGCTGCTGCCGGTAGCGGCGCTGCCGAACATCAACTATCCGACAGTTACGGTGACGGCCCAGTTGCCAGGTGCCGACCCGCAGACCATGGGAGCAACCGTGGCATCGCCGCTGGAGCTGCAGTTTGGCGAGATTCCCGGCCTGACGCAGATGACGTCCTCGAGCGCGCTCGGCTACACTCAGATTACGCTGCAGTTCGAATTGGGCCGCAATATTGATGGCGCGGTCAGCGATACGCTGTCGGCAATCCAGACGGCGACCGCGTACCTGCCCAAGAACATGCCGTATCCTCCCATGATCCGGAAAGTCAATCCCGCTGACACGCCGATCCTGGTGCTCGGGCTCTCATCGGACAGCCTGCCGATCACCACAGTCGATGCGTATGCGCAGAATATCCTGATGCAAAAGATCTCGCAGATCTCAGGGGTCGGTCTTGTCGGTATCGGGGGTCAGCAGCAGCCGGCCGTCCGCGTGCAGGTCGATCCAACGGCGCTGGCAGCCCGCGGCATCAACCTCGAGGACGTCCGTACGGTCCTTGGCCAGGCCAATGTCGACCTTCCGAAAGGTCAGCTTAACAGCCCGCGCCAGACCTTCACTCTCAATACCAACGATCAACTCTTCGAGCCCGAAAAATACGCCGACCTGATCATCGCCTATCGCAACGGGTCGCCGGTCCGCATTCGCGACGTTGGCCGCGCCATCAGTGCGGGCCAGAATGAACTGATCGCCGGCTGGGAGAATAACAAGCGTGCCATCATCATGGCGATACAGCGCCAGCCTGGCGCCAACGTCATCGAAACGGTTCAGCGGATCAAGGACATGATGCCTGTGCTGCAGGCGTCGATTCCAGCCGCCGTCAAGATCGACGTCATCTCCGATCGGACCCAGACCATCCGCGCGTCGGTCGCCGACGTCCAGTTTACCTTGCTGTTGACGGTCGCACTGGTCGTCATGGTGATTTTCATTTTCCTGCGCAGTTTCTGGGCAACCGTTATCCCGGCCGTGACGGTGCCGCTGTCGTTGATCGGCACTTTCGCGATTCTTTACGAAATGGGTTATAGTCTTGACAATCTCTCGCTGATGGCGCTGTCGATCGCCGTTGGATTCGTGGTCGATGATGCTGTCGTCGAGATCGAGAACATCCAAAGACATATTGAAGAGGGCCTCTCGCCGTATGACGCTGCGATGAAGGGATCGGGCGAGATCGGTTTCACGGTCGTGGCCATCACCTTCTCGCTGATCGCCGTCTTCATTCCGCTCTTCCTCATGAGCGGCTATGTCGGACTTTTGTTCCGCGAATTCGCCATGACGGTGAGCGTGGCGCTGCTTCTTTCGCTGGTAATCTCGCGGACGCTAACCCCGATGATGTGCGCCTACCTGCTCAAGCCGGAGAGCAAGGAGCACGGCTGGCTCTACCGTGTGTCGGAGCGCGGCTTCGATGCCTTGCTCTATGCCTACGAAGCCGGCCTGAAGATCGCGTTGCGGCACAGCTTTGTGACCCTGATGATGATGATCGGTACGGTCGTTATGACCGGATATCTCTACGTCATCATTCCCAAGGGCTTTTTTCCCCAGCAGGATACCGGATTGATTATCGGCCAGTCCGAGGCGGCGCAGGATATCTCGTATCAGGCCATGACCCAGCGCCAGCAAGCCATGCTTGATGCCATCATGAAGGATCCGGCCGTGGACTCGGTGGCTGCCGCGACTGGCGCCGGCGGTGGGCTCTACACGCTCAACGATGGCCGTGTGTTCATCCAGCTCAAGCCGAAAGCGGAGCGCGGCCCGATCGATCAGGTGATCAAGCGGCTGCAGACGAACCTCGCGAAAATCCAGGGCATCACACTCTATATGCAGGCCGCGCAGGACATTACGATCGGCGCCCGGTTGAACAAGACCCAGTTCCAGTACACGCTGAACGATGCCGACCCCGGCGAGCTCAGCCATTGGACGGACCGGTTCCTGGAGAAGATCAAGGCGCTCCACACCGTCACCGACGTCGCCACCGACCAGCTCAATGCCGGGCCACTGCTCGACATCACCATCAAGCGCGACGTCGCATCGAGCTATGGCATCCTGCCCTACACTATCGACAATACGCTGGACGATGCCTTTGGCCAGCGCATCGTCTCGACCATCTACACCACTCTGCAGCAATACCACGTCGTTCTGGAGGTCACTCCGAACTTCCAGTATTCGCCCGATGCGCTGAACAACATCTATGTAAAATCCTCGAGCGGGCAGCAGGTGCCGATATCGACGCTTGTTGATTCGGTGATCAAGGCGGCGCCACTTGTGGTCAACCACACGGGTCAATTCCCGTCAGTGACCATCTCGTTCAACCTTGCGCCCGGCGCCGCCATCGGCCAGGCAGTCAGCGATATTCAAGCGATCGCCAAGGAGCTGCACGCGCCGCTGTCGCTGCAGACGAGCTTCCAGGGTAACGCGCAGGCCTTCGGGGCATCGCTCAAGAGCACACCGATCCTGATCCTCGCGGCGCTGTTCGTCATCTATCTGATCCTGGGCGTACTCTATGAGAGCATGATCCACCCGATCACGATCATCTCGACCCTGCCTTCCGCCGGCGTCGGTGCGCTCTTGCTGTTGATGGCCGCCCATTTCGACCTCAGCGTGATAGCGATCGTCGGCATCATTTTGCTGATCGGCATCGTCAAGAAGAACGGCATCATGCTGGTCGATTTCGCGTTGCAGGCCGAGCAGAACGAAGGGCTGAATACGAAAGAAGCGATCTACCAGGCTTGCATCATCCGCTTCCGCCCCATTCTGATGACCACAATGGCGGCATTGCTGGGAGCCGTGCCGATGATGGTCGGTACTGGTGTCGGCTCCGAGATCCGCCAGCCGCTCGGCTACGCCATTGTCGGCGGCCTCGCTCTTTCACAGGTCCTTACGCTCTATACAACGCCGGTCGTGTATCTCTATCTCGACCGACTGCAGACCCGGCTTTTCGGGGCACGGCATCCAGTGAGCCCCGCGATTGCGGAGGCTGCGCCGGCAGAATGATGGAACAGGCAATACTTTCAGCCCCAGTAACCCGGGCGCACGCCGAGATGCCATCAGATGCAGAATAGGGCTTAGAGCCTTCTCGGTTCTGATTGAATCAGAACCGAGGCTCTAATCTTTTGTTTTGACGCGTTTTCTTCACGCGAACCGGTATCCACTTCGCTCGAAAACGCTATGACGGGAAATTTAGTAGATTGGCGAAGTTGAATTGCTATCTCTGGTTCCAAGGCAAAACGGAGTTTCTCGCATGCTTCTGATGAAGGAATTCACGACTGCGGCGGCACTCGCGATCGCGCTCTGTCTGGGCTTTCCCCTCGCCGCATCGTCGGCTGAAACCGCGTCAAGCGCGCCGATCGCAGATCCCATCGCTCCTCGACTGCAACAGGGCGATCTGGTTCGGCTCCATTCCGGTGGACCCTTGATGACGGTCTTCGGGATCAAGGGGGATCAGGTCGAATGCATCTGGACCGACTGGAACGGCCAGACTGCTGATGCGACGTTCCCGGCCAAAGTGCTGCAAAAGTTTTGAAGCGCATTTCACACCGCGCGCCCCAGGCAAATGCGGCAGATGATCGCCTTCTTGCGAGTGAGGGCCTCTAGAACCCTGGCCGCCGGCGCAGGCCAATTCAATCGCAATCTTTATTTCTGTTGGGCGGGTGTAAATCCGTCCGTCAATGTCTGCATGAATGCGACCAATGCGTCCTCCTCCGCGTCAGACAGGCCGAGATTCCCTACCTTGCTCTTGTTCATATTCTCGGCTGTTTCCGGCACCGGCCAGCAGCCCGTGCCCTCGCGCGGGTCGTTTGCCGCGCAAGGCGGCAGTAGGTCGCGGGTATTGTAGAAATGCACGATCTCCTTGAGGCTCTTGAAATAGCCGTTGTGGGCGTATGCCTTGATAAAATCGGGACTCGGCCGCTTGTCGACGTTCCGCAACGTCGGAACCTTGAAGCGGCCGCGATTGCCTGACGCCAACGGTTTCCAGCGCGCATCTACCGCGGAAGGCTGACTGAGCGGATGGCCGTCGGCGAGGAAGCCGCCAACACCGAGATCGACGAATGACGGCCCTCTCTTGTTGGCAACATAGCCCATGGCATCGGGTTCGACTTCGGCATAATAGGGCAGCGTTGGGTTTGCAGGTGTCCCGATATTGCTCGCTGTGAAATCCGTGAACAGCGGTTCCTCGCCTGGCCCGCCATCACGGTGACAGCCGTTGCATTTGGCCTTGTCGCGAAACAAATCGTAGCCCTGTTGTTCCTGCGCCGAGAACTGGGCCTTGCCGGCCTGGACGGCATCGTATTTTGAGGAGAAGGCTGTCACCTCGTGCGAAGACTCATAGCCTGCAATCGATTGCGCCATCTGGTCGAACGTGGCAGCTGCCCTGCCGCGGTCAACGGGCGTGAGATGGACCGGCGATGGATTGTCGGCCGACGGCGGACCAGGGCGGTTGCACACGCCCTCGGTGTCAGCCGGCCAAATGATCGCGAACGCCTGGGCGCCCCAGACGCTTTCAAACAGAGCCCGATAGGGCCGCCTGGACGCTCGGTAAACGGCGCAGGCAAAATCGATCAATCCCATTTCGACCGGGTTCGTCGGCGGCCCCTCGGCCTGCTCGGCGGCTGGATTGCCGAGCCGGCGGCCGGTCGCGCGCATGTCCCAGAAATTACCCCCGACCAGATCACCCTGCCCTTCATTGTAGTGAAGCACCGGAGACAGCGGGGCATAAGTATGGGTCTGCGGCTTGCGTTCACTGAATCGGGTTCGGACTGACCCAGGATACGATCCCGTGGTGCGATTGAATTCCGCTATCGGCCCCGTGAATCCGGCTTCCGGCATGTGACAGAAGGCGCAGGCTTCGTTTCGATTCACCGACAGCTCCTTGTCATAAAGCAAAAGCTTGCCGAGCAATTCGATCTGCTGCACCTGATTGTCGGGAGGCGACGCCAGGCGGGCCATCGTCTCCCCTTCTATTCGATCGATTTCGTTCTCGACCCTGGCGATCTCTTCCAGAGTAGCTGCAGAAAAAGATGAGGCGCTATTTCGGGCCGAAAGCATCGCCGATGCGGCGATCAAGATTGCGGGAGCGATAAGAATGGGAAGCGCGCGCATCGTTTGCTATCCTGCTAGCCTCGACTGGTTGGAATCGGGAAGAGTCCGAATTCCTGCCGAGCTGCGGTCTCCTTCTGTTGGTCCAACTCGCCACACGGGGTTGAAGCCGCGCGATGCTTTGAGCGACGACCTACGTCATGCTTCCGGGCATGAAGCAGCGAATTGATACGCCTTTGTGGGTGTAGGATGGCCACACCATGGTGTGCCCTGCCTTGTTAGGTTCGGTGATCAAGGCTTCATCCGGTACATCGACCCAGACCCCGTCGTCGGAATCGGCGGCCTTTGGTACGCGCACACGATAGTGCCCGTCGCGGGATTCCCAGTCGGCGTCCTGGACGACGTAACCGTCGGCGAACGAGCAGCAGAGGCCCTTGCCGCTTGCCAGATGCTCAAACCAGTCGCGCAATGGAGAGTCCTTGTAGCGCCCGTCCAAATCGCGCCCGAATGCAGGCAGCGTCACGGCTGCGATAACGACAGCAACGCTGATCGCTCGCAACATGCCCAATACTGGTGGGAGTCGATACTTCCCCATTTCTGCGTCTTCCGGCAACTTCGCGCGACGGCGACGAGCGTCATCGGCAAGAAGCACGAGAACCCGCCGATAGTTTGACCGAAACTACCTTCAGCTGGACCTTGCTGCCCTCGGCCGGGATTCCGCGCCGCGACGGTCGAGCGAGGTCAGGGCCTTTGCCGATTCCGAATGACCAGCCTTCCGGCCTCGGCGCTCGTAGTCATCAGCAAGGGCCTTGAGCCGATCCGCCATCGCCTGGTCCGTCATGTTCTTGGCGATCCGGAGCAGAGTCCGCGCCGTGCCCATATATTCCTTGCTCACCATGAAGCGTTCCAGCGCCATCTATTACGATATAGATGTAAGTACGATAGGCCTGCTTCGCGTTCACAACATTGCGAGATAAGGAAAACAGAAGGCCCTCGCCGTCGTCGGTGCGCTCGGCTATCTGCCTGCAGGTATTTTCATCGGGCTCCCCCACTCGCGATCAATCTATGAGATGATCGCCACCGTCGTCGCAGACGTTCCCTGGATAGTAACCATCCCCGTACAGGCCGCCGTAACCCGAATGATAGCCACACCAACCCGAGCCGCGCCCGAAATGTGTGGAGTCAATAACCGACAACTCACGACCGCCGCGGTAGTGATACGGCTGATGCTTGGCCATTGCCGGCCCCGCCAACATGAGCGCAAGCATGGCCGTCCCAATCAATCTCAACTTCGTCATGGCACTTTGTCCTTTCCGCGTTCCGACCAAGCCGCACCACCATTCGTGGCTGAACGAGATTCTGTGCGATCGGTGGTTAGTTCAGTTTCCCTGTTTCATCTGCAGGGAGAGGTAAGACTTCGCTGCGGTGACGCCATTAAACATCGATTTAGACAGGACAATTGCCATCGAGCGGGCCGCTCGACTCATCGGCGACGCAACATCAGGATTGGACATCACTCCGCACCGGTTGCCTCTTTTGGTCGCCCAAGTGTGATCAAGGGATGAGATCAAACAGATCTTGTGAGAGCTCAACAGCCAGGGTCGAACTCGTCGCGGCGAGATAAGCCATCGTAAACAAGGTCCCAGCCAAGACCGCCAACTTGAGGGCAACACCGTCGATCTTGTCGAGAAAGGCAAGGCGCGTCTTATCCTTTTCGCGCGCGCCTTGCCAGAAACAGCAGGATTCCAAGCATCATGGCGTAAAAACTCCCTGAGTTGGTCGTGCACGGCCGGTCGGAGTTTGAAAAGCGCCACCACGACCTGCGTTCGGGATGGGAATCCGGTCCGGCGCACAGACGCCGATCAGCTCCGGGCCGACCTCATCGGCTAGTTTTGCGAGAGCGGATTGGCATTGAGAACGAAGCCCGCGCCGCGAACGCTGCGAATCATCGCCGGCTCGTTCGGGCCATCGACCTTGCGCCGCAGCCGGCCCATGTGAACGTCGACGAGGTTCGTTTGAGGAACGAATTTGTAGTTCCAGACCTCCTGCAGAAGTTTTGCCCGCGTCAGCAGCTTGTCGCTGCGCTCCATCATGTATCGCAGCAGCCGAAATTCCCGTGGCCTCAGATCGATGTTGCGGTCGCCACGTTTGGCGGTTCGATCGAGCAGATTGAGCTCGAGCGGCCCCACGCGCAGGACCGTCTGCGCGTCGGATGGAGCGGCGGCGGTCTCGGCCTCCGGACTCATCGTCGCGTCCGTCAGCGTCGGACCTGATGACGGGCCGATTCTCCGCGTGGTCGACCCGCGAATCTGGTCGGCGATTTTTCCCAGTGCGCTGCGAAGCAGCGAATGGCTGGTATCCGTGGCAATGGCGCCAAGCAGCGTTTTTGTCGAAGCCTCATCGAGGCTGAACCGGATCTGGATCGGCAGGCCGTCGAGATGAATTTTCAGCTCGGCCACATTATCCCATTCCAGTGGAATCCCCGCGCTGCCATAAGTCGGCTGGTAGTTTTTCGGATGGACCGAGGAAGCGTGGAATTTCACGGGCGCCAGCGCAAGAGTCCCTACCGTGTCGGGCCGTTCGGCCATATCGCGGGCGATGCGTTGATTTCTCATTTTACGTTCCTTCTTCCTGCGGTTCTTTTTTGACGGTAAGGCCGATCGAGCTTCGGCCTCACGTCGTGAGCATCAATTCGGCTTCGGAAGTTTTCTTCGCGCGCTTCGGAGCAAGCGCAATCAAGGATTCTCTCGTATGATTTGAAAGATCCATCACTCTCTTGCAATGATCCGCATAGCAGACTTGATCGCAGTAATAGAGCTGCGTTCCCATTTCGCGCAGATAGGAGTTCCCGATTGATTCAGCGCACAGCGCACAGGCGGAATTTCTACAGGGGGTCCTGCCGTTCACCAGAATGAATTTCATATGGCACCTCGCGACACTCGTAACGCTTGTGTGATCGGGAATGTCGAGTGCTTCACGGTCTGTTGGATCTCGTTGACCGGAGCCGCTGACATCGCCTGCTAACGCGCTTGCGAATGCCACTACGATTAATAGTACGGAGGCTTCCGGCTCAATTGTACGCGGGGTGAGCGTGCGCATCGAAAGGGTTCAGCGGACTATACGAACGTTTGTACTGGCTGGCTCCCTGCTCAAACGCGCCTGTCGCCGCCGGCGGCTGCCACAACCCCCTATCGGGCCATAGGCGGAACGAATTGCTGATCCTGCGCCAAAGTGCTTTAATCGGCTGCCCCGGGGGAACAGGAACGCTCAGGAAGCGTGACCAGGCCATGACTCTCCTGAAAGTGGCATTTCATTTCTCTTCCGGACTTGCTCTCGGCATCCGACAATTCGGAGCTGAATGTGACCTTGCTTGCCGGGTCGGCCGAAGGGCACTTGCCATCACAATGCCGGCGCCGGCGCCATCTGCAGCTTCGCCGGGCGCAGCTCAACCACGCGGGCGAATAGAATGACCGAGTCCAGTAAACCGTGGCTGGCGAAGCACAGGGTGGTCGCCTATGCCGTTCCGGTCCTGGCGGTCGCCGTTGCCGTCATCATAACTGCACTCATGGCTCGCTTCTTCACGCCCGAGCCTATCGGATTGCTCATGCTCAGCGCCGTGATCGTGACGGCGTGGCTTGCCGACCTTGGTCCGGCATTGTTGGCGATCGTGCTTGCGCTTCTTGCCTTCCAATACAATATCGCGCCGCCGACCAACTTGTTTGTCTGGAAGCAGAACTTTCTCGCAGTGGATCCCTCGGAGACGCCGCGACTGGTGTTGTTTGCCGTTGTTTCCTTGTTTGTTTCTTTCGTAATCGCCGCAAAGAGCAAGGCTACAGAAGCCCTGCGGCATTCGCGCGACGAGTTGCAGGCGGCAATCGAGGGTCTGAAGCGGACTGAATCGACACTGCTGCATACCGAAATGTATCTGACTGAGGCGCAGAGATTGACCCGAACCGGGAGTTTTGGATGGGATGTCTCGACCGGAACGAACTTCTTCTGGTCAGACCAGACCTTTCGGATTTTCGAATTTGATCGAGCGACCAAACCGACCGTCGAACTTGTGCTTCAGCGCGTGCATCCCGAGGATCGCGCCGCCGTGCAGGCGATGGTTGACCGGGTGTCCAACGAAGACAAGGATTTCGAGCATCAATATCGATTGCTGATGCCGGACGGTTCGGTGAAGCATGTCCATGCGATGGCACGCGCTACGAAAGATGAATATGGTCGCGTCGAATTTATCGGCGCGATAACGGATGTGACCGCCACGAAGGAGACCGAGCGCAAATTGCGGCTTAGCGAAGCCTATTTGGCCGAGACACAACATCTTAGTCACACGAGCAGTTGGGCCTGGGATGAGTGCCTGAAGAAATACGCGTACCTGTCTGATGAACTTTATCACCTGTTCGGGGTCGAGCAAGGAAGAGAGTCCGAGTTGGTAAAGACTTATCACAATCGAATACTCCCCGAAGACAAGCTCAGAGTCATCGAGGCGGCTCGACAGGCAATCCGTGACAAGACGGATCTCGAAATCGATTTTCGGATCAGGCTTCCGGATGGAACAACGAAACATGTTCATTCGGTCGGACATCCCGTCCTCAATAGCGAGGGGAATTTGATCCAGCTGGTCGGCACAAATGTCGACGTCACCGAACAATACGAAGCAAAGGAAAAGCTGCAAAAGGCTTTTGACGAGATCAAGAGATCCCAGGACCACCTCCGGCTGGTCATCAATACAATTCCAACCCTGGTCTGGCGCGCCAAACCCAACGGCGTCCCGGATTTCCTCAACCAGCCCGCGCTCGACTATACAGGTCTTTCGTTGGATCAGGCCGAGTTCGGGTGGCCCCGCGCTTTTCATCCCGAGGACAAGAAGGCCATGTTGTTAAAGTGGAGCGCCATACGGGAGTCGGGAAAGCGAGGCGGACTCGAAGCGCGGCTGCGGCGCTGCGACGGCGAATATCGGTGGTTTCTGTTCGAGGCAAAGCCGCTGCGCGATCAATCGGGCAACATTGTCAATTGGTATGGGTCCGCGACCGACATACAGGACCGCAAGCTAGCCGAGTTCGCGCTCCGGGACAGCGAACAGCGCTTTCGCGATTACGCCGAAACAGCCTCCGACTGGCTCTGGGAAACTGGGCCGGATCATCGGATCACCAACATATCGGAGCACATCAATGCAATTGGCCTTCGGTTTGCTCCTGTGTCCGGTCGGACCCGATGGGAAGTCGCGTCGGATTACGAGACTGAATCCGAAAAATGGCGGCTGCATCGACAGACGCTCGATTCCCATCGCCCATTCCGTGACTTCGTCTATAGCCTCATCAACGAAAACGGGTCCCAAGTTTACGTCCGATCCAGCGGCAAGCCGGTCTTTGACGTCGAAGGTCGTTTCTTCGGCTATCGCGGCACCGCCACCGATGTCACCGCCTTGATACGCGCGGAGCAAGCCGAGCAGGCTTTGCGCAAGGCGCAGGCGGAGCTCGCTCACGTGACGCGCGTAACCATGCTGGGCGAGTTGACGGCGTCCATCGCCCATGAAGTAAACCAGCCGCTTGCTGCCGTTGTTGCCAATGCAGAGGCCTCGCTGCGCTGGCTCAACCGCGAACAGCCCGATCTTGCCGCTGCGCGCCGGTCGGTGGAATGGGTGATCAACGACGGCTGTCGCGCCAGTGACGTGATCAGGCGTGTTCGGGCGCTCGCAAAGAAATCCGACATGGAAACCGCGCGGCTCGACCTAAATCACGTCGTCAACGAGGCTATTACCCTGGTCGAGCGCGAGTTAATCAAGCATCGGGTCTCGCTGCGAACCGAGCTGGCGCCCGCATTGCCCGAGATTCTTGGCGACCGGGTTCAGCTGCAGCAGGTGATCATCAACCTGCTGATCAACGGTATCGAGGCCATGGCGCCGGCCACCGATCGTCGGCGTGAGCTCCTGATTCGATCCGGCAAGAACGATACGGACCAGCTGATCCTGAGTATCACCGATAGCGGAATAGGCATTTCCGCCGATAATGCCAATCGGCTGTTCAACGCGTTTTTTACCACCAAATCGAGTGGACTTGGCATGGGGCTGTCGATCTGCCGTTCAATCGTGGAGGCTCACGGCGGACGCATGTCTGCGTCAAACAATGAGGGCCCCGGGGCAACGTTTCAACTTGTCCTGCCCCTGCACAGGGAGGATGTCTAAATGACCCAGCGTCTGAAATCGACGTCTGCGACGACGGACACCGGTGGACCGACCGTGCTGGTCGTGGAAGACGATGAGTCGGTGCGCCGGGCGCTCAGCAACCTCTTCCAGTCGGTCGGCATGGACGTAAAACTGTTCGGGTCGGCGTCCGAAATGCTGCAAAGCAAGCTTCCTGCGACCGCCAGCTGCCTGGTACTTGACGTCAGACTGCCCGGCCTGAGCGGCCTGGATTTTCAAACCGAGCTTGCCAAGGCCAACATCAACATTCCGATCATCTTCATGAGCGGTCATGGCGATATTCCGATGACTGTGAGAGCCATGAAGGGAGGCGCCGTGGATTTTCTGACCAAGCCGTTCCGCGATCAGGACATGCTCGATGCGGTGGGCGCGGCGATCGAACGCGACCGCAAGCGCCGCGAGACGGACAGAGTCATGTCGGATTTGCAGACGCGCTTTGAGACCTTAACGCCGCGCGAACGAGAGATCTTTGCTTTTGTCTCGTCCGGACTGATGAACAAGCAGATAGCCGGCGAACTCGGTCTTGCCGAAATCACCGTGAAGATCCATCGTGGACACATCACGAGAAAAATGGGCGCGAAGTCCCTGGCCGAGTTGGTGAGGCAGGCCGAAGCGCTTGGCATTTCCCGTACCAAGGCCTGACCCATGGTTCCGGGCCGGTGCCCGCCGAGGCAATCGGGGAGCGAGCCAGCGTTGCAATGTCTGCGGCCAATAAACCAAGGTTTGCTACGGCAAAAACCAAAATCGCATCTCGATCAACTTGGGAATATCAAGCCTTCGACCGCGAGTCTGGCTAGAATGCTGCAATACCGATCCGGCAAGCCTTTGAAACACCGAGGCCGGACGAAAGCCCTGCATGACCGCTTGGGCGTTTCGCGACCTCTTCGGGTACTGCGATCACGCCAGCGGCTTTGCGCAAAATACCTGGGAGGTCGAAATATGAGGCCACGCGGCGCCTTTTCCGATTTGATCACACGGCGGCGACTGCTTGCCACAGCCGCAACAGGCGCGCTTTGGTCGTCAATGGCCAAAGCAGAGCAACTCGCCAACCTGCCGCTGCCTGGAGGTCCTGATGCACGGTCGATCACGACCGCATTCCCGCAGAAGGGGTCGATGATCCTGCAGCGGACGCGTCCTCCGCTTCTGGAAACGCCGTTCGAGGTGTTCGACAGGGGCACATTGACCCCGAACGACCAATTCTATGTGCGCTGGCACTGGGCGGATATCCCGACCCACATCGAGACCGACAAGTTCTCGCTCGTCGTGCGCGGTCACGTCAATCAGCCTTTGTCGCTGTCGCTGCAAGATATTCTTGCATTGCCGCGCGTCGAACTGGTCGCCGTGAACCAGTGTTCCGGCAATTCGCGCGGTTTCTTTCAGCCTCGCGTTAGCGGCGGGCAATGGGCAAACGGCGCCATGGGTAATGCACTTTGGACGGGCGTTCGTCTCAAGGACGTGCTCGACAAGGCGGGCGTAAAGCCCGGCGCCGTCCAGGTGAGATTCAAGGGAATGGAACAGCCCGTGGTGGAGGACGGCCCGCACTTCATGAAGTCGCTCGAGATCGATCATGCCCGCGACGGCGAGGTGATGATCGCCTATGCCATGAATGGCGAACAGCTGCCGCTGCTGAATGGATTTCCGCTGCGTTTGGTCGTGCCTGGCTGGTATGCGACCTATTGGGTCAAGATGCTGAATGATATCGAGGTGTTGGATCAGCCGGATACAAACTACTGGACGAAGGTCGCCTATACCATTCCCGATACGCCGCACGCCAGCATCGAACCTGGTCAAACAAATGTCAGGACGATTCCGATCAACCGGATGGTCCCCAGATCTTTTGTCACAAATCCCGCGTCCGGCAACACCGTGAAGGCAGCAACACCAGTGACGTTCCGGGGTATCGCATTCGGTGGCGATTGTGGCGTGGAAAAAGTCGACATTTCGATCGACCACGGTCAGACCTGGCGCCAAACCCAACTCGGCAAGGATGAAGGCAAGTACGGATTTCGCAAATGGGAGACGCAGCTGATATTCCCGGCACAAGGCGAGTACGGTTTTCAGGTCCGCTGCACCAACAGCAACGGAGTATCGCAACCTGACGCGCCAAATTGGAATCCGGCCGGGTTCATGCGCAACGTCGTTGAATCGATTCGTATCGTTGCGATTTGAAGGGGTTTTCAGATGTTTCGCAGCTTGCTTCCGTTGGTCATTGTCTTCGGTGTCGCCGCAACGCCCTCCATCGCAGATGGCGCCAGGCCGATCGAACTTAAGACCACGCAATTCGACTTGCCTGATAGCGACAGGATGTTCCCCGACGGACCAGGTTCGGATGCGATCAACAACAACTGTCTCGCCTGCCACTCCGCCGACATGGTCTTAAACCAGCCGGCGATGTCGAGAAACGCGTGGACGGCCGAAGTCAAGAAGATGATCAACAACTACAAGGCTCCGGTTGCCCCGGAGGATGTCGGGACAATCGTTGAGTATCTCGTGGCCCTCAAGGGCGCAAAATAGGCCTCTGCTTCGGCGCAATTTCCGATCGTCGAAGCGGCGAATCCCACTATCGAGGCAGGATCAGCGCTGTCCAAACCTACGTATTATTTCAAAAACCTGATTTACGGCCCACTCTTAAGTCAGGGGAGCGAGGAAGGTCGCCTTGGAAGTACATGTCATTTCAGTCGTTGACGACGACGCCTCGGTCCGGGCAGCAGCCGATAACCTTCTCAGCTCGCATGGATATATGGTCCATACTTTTGCGTCAGCGGAAGATTTCCTTCGGTCGGCTCGACTGGAAGACACCTCTTTCGTCGTTGCGGATGTGCAAATGCCCGGCATAAGCGGCCTGGACCTTCTGACGGAGGTTCGGAGACGCGGCAATCACACGCCGTTCATTTTTATCACGGCGTTCCCTGATCAGAGCGTCCGAGCCAGGGCCTTGAAGGCGGGAGCCGTCGGTTTGCTTGAAAAGCCGTTTGCGTGTTCGACCCTGATTGACAACATCGAAGCCGTCTTGAATCGCAAGTAAAGAGAATCTAGTTGGGTCGGCAACGGCAGGCGATCTTTCGATCGCGCCTGTATTCACTTGGCGTGACGCCGGCATACTTGCGATATGCCCTCGTGAATGAACTTGTTTCGCGGAAGCCGATCCGGGCGCCGATCTGTGTCACCGGAAGCGCCGACTGCAGCAGCAGGTCTCGCGCTTGGTTCATCCTACGGACCATGTGGTAGCGATGAGGGGGAATCCCGAAAGAATGCCTGAAGGCGCGTGCAAAATGATACGGACTGAGCTTGGCCAACCTTGCGAGCGCGAGCAGGGAAATTTCTTCGGCGAGATGCTGTTCGATATACGCCACGACCAGTTTCTGCTTTCGCGCGGACAGGCCGCCGCGAATTGGCGTCGTGCCACCACGATTCGTTGTTTCCGGTGACATGATTTCGCTTGGTATGATCAAGGCCATCACAAATGGCGCTGATATGAGCGGCAGTCCTGGCGAGGAATGGGTGACATATACTGGATGCCACCCATCGTCCTTGCGATTTGCATCAGCTTCCAGAGGGACGAAGCGAAGGATCTTCGCCGCCAACTCTCGACGAATCCCTGCCACTGAAGCCGAAGTCTTCGAGGTTTCGGCCTTCCTCAGTGGTAAGGGAGGGCGCAGTCACCTGATTATAGGCACCGCGGAAGGATTGACTGTGGTAGTTCATGCCTTTCGCGAACACCGGCGTCGCAACGGCGGTGGAAAGAATTATCATGGCAGTCAGTGTCTTGATCTTGGTCATCGGTTCTCTCCATACGGATTTGTCGGCGCCATCGCGCCTGATGCCGATGTAAGTCCGCCAGTTCTCATCACCATTAAATTGGAGTTCATGCGATCTGGCCCGGCTCACGCGGGCGTGTGTTCGGCCCGCGCCAATTGCGCGGATCAAGCCTTGTTTCCGTGAGCTTCCGCGATCCGCCAGGAAGATTTCGAACGCAGCAAGCCGGGACAAGCGGGAATTCGGTCGCGTCACCATCTTTGCAAGCATATCGATTGCAAACGAATGCAGCGCATGCGCTGCTCATCAGGTGTTGTCATGTCCAATTCCGAATCAAGCAAGCGGGACGACCAACCCGCTCCTCTTTCCGCCTCGGCCACCGAGCCTCAAGTCGACTCCCCTTCCCTTCTCCCACCGATCATGGGCGAAATAGGTTTCATTGGGCTTGGCCGCATGGGCACTGCGATGGCCGCAAACCTCGCGGCAGCCAGGCGGCCGGTGATCGCCTATGTCCGTCGCAAAGATCAGATCGCCGAACTCAAGTCGCTCGGCATCGGGGCTACGACAGATATGGGTGACCTGCTCGACTGCCAGCTCGTCATCAGCATGTTGCCCGACGACGACGCGGTGCGCCAAGTCGTGCTTGGCAGCAGGGACGGTCGACTTGACGGACTTGCCGACGGCCTGATGCCCGGAGCGATCCATCTGTCCATGAGCACGATCAGCACTGCATGCGCCTCGCAGCTGTCGGCAGAACACGCGCGGCATCAGCAAGGCTACGTCGCAGCGCCGGTCTTCGGTAACCCCGACGCCGCCAAGGCGCGGCAACTGTTCATTGTCACGGCCGGGGCCCCAGCCGATTTAGTGCGGTGCCAGCCGATCTTCGACTGTCTTGGGCAGAGGACTTTTGTAGTCGGGGCCGATCCGCAGGAAGCAAATCTGATCAAGCTGCTCGGCAACATGATGACCGCAACCGCGCTCGAGATGCTCGCGGAAGCCATCGCGGTAATACGAAAGCGCGGACTGGATCCGCGACCCTTCATCGAGATCATGACGAGCACGATGTTCAGCGGCAGGGCGCACAGGATCTACGGCGACAAGATCGTGCGGCAGGCTTATGCGCCCGGTTTCATGTTGCCCCTCGTGCTCAAGGACGTTCGCCTGGCGCTTGCGGAAGCCGAGAAGGCAGGTACGCCGATGCCATCGGTGGGCGTGGTGCGAGATCGGCTGATCACCGCGATTGCACGCGGTTACGGCGATCTCGACTGGGCCGTCCTCGGCCAAATCGCGGCGGAGGAAGCTGGCCTTCTCCCGCTGGCACAACCGCTGCCCAAGTGAGGCTGGGGGTTCTGAAGATCTCCCAAAGACAGAATTCCGCCATCAGCGATCGCGTCACTCTTGCCGACAGGATTGTTCGATCAAATCCGGCTAGGTCGCCGCGAGCGCTGCCGGCACCTTGGCGGCAAAGTTCCTTGTCGCCTTCCTCACCTTCTCAAACGCGCGCACTTCAATTTGCCGGATGCGCTCGCGCGACACGTTGAATTTCTCCGCGAGTTGTTCGAGCGTCTCGGGTACGTCGGCCAGGTGCCGCGCCTCGAAAATCTGCCGTTCACGCCCGTTCAGCACCTCGATTGCGTTTGTCAGTGCGCTGAGCCGGCGTTCCTTTTCGTCCTGTTCGACCACGATGGTCTCAGGCGACGGCGAGTCATCGACGAGCCGATCCTGCCATTCGCCGGTCTCGCCGTCCTCGTGAAGCGGCACGTTAATCGATCTGTCTCCCACGATGCGGCGGTTCATCTCGACGACCTCCTGATCCGCAACGTCGAGGTCTTTCGCTATCAAGGCGACGTGTTCGGGATGCAGGTCGCCGCTTTCCAGCGCGGCAATCCTGTTCTTGGCCGAGCGCAGCTTGAAAAAGAGCTTTCTCTGGGCTGCCGTGGTTCCAATCTTCACCAGCGACCAGGAACGCAGGACGTAATCCTGGATGGATGCCTTGATCCACCACATCGCATAGGTGGAAAACCGAACACCCCTCTCGGGCTCAAAGCGGTTCAACGCATGCATCAATCCTACATTGCCTTCGGAGATAATCTCCGCCATCGGAAGGCCATAGCCGCGGTAACCCATCGCTATTTTGGCGGCAAGCCGCAAATGGCTTGTAACGAGCCGATCGGCCGCTTGACGGTCACCTTGCTCGCGCCAGCGCTTGGCGAGCGCATACTCCTGGTCCCTCCCGAGGACCGGGAAGCGGCGAATATCGGTGAGATAATCCTTGCTGGCTCGGCCATTAGCGGCAAACGCCAGCTGGCGCCCGCTTCGAATTGTGATCTCCCGGAATTGTCCCTCGATACCCATGTCAATCGCTCCGACCTGCAAGAATCTGGTTTTCGCTTCAAACGGTGAATGCATCTCTAGAGATAAGAGATTTGATCCCGGCGCCATTAAATTGAGGGTTATGAAGCTAACTTCGAATTCGACCGGCAGGCCCCCCGAAAATCACGGATCAGCGATCGAACTCTTTTCCTTGAGCCAAACGGCGACGACCGGAAGGCGCATGGCTGCGCTCGACATCACGCGCTGTCCCACACCGGACCGCGCGCGTGATGTCTGAAGCTTTATTTAGTGGTTCGCCCAGCGCCTCTGCTTAGGTAGCGCCTGTCCACTCTGAACACCGCGCAATCGGGCGCGACGTTGCCCCCCCGCAGCGCATCAAATCAACGGAGACAGAGAATGCGAAAGACAATTCTGTCGGCTCTCGGCGTTTTGCTGATTGCCGGATCGGCGGCCCAAATTACCCCAGCGTTCGCGCGTCATGTTGGCCATGCACCGACAGCTTCAAACGAAACGATCCGCAATGCCTATGATTCTGCCAATGGCGCCGCGGGCTGGTGCAGCCAGGAGCCCGGAAACCCCTATAACCCGAACACCGATTACCAGGCATGGTCCGCCTGGCGTGCGCTCGGGGCCTGGGATAGTCGCAACGACTGCCAGTGAGGCGATTGCTCTGCAAAGGCAGCGCTTGATCGAGCTACGAGAAAGGGCGGCCGCAAGCCGCCCTTTTGTTTTGCCTCGGATAGAGGCAATCATCTGAATTCACGACACCTCATTTTTCCGGAACGGAGCCAGTGTCACTTGGACGCCGTCTCATCTCCGGCGAGCTTCAAAGCTCGATCGAGATGGTCAACGATCTTTGGCAAGGTCGCCCGCGCAAATTGCTTCAGGTCCGGATCGCTGCCATTCAGGATCTCGTTCCGGAACAACGCCTCGTTCCCCTTTTGATAGTCGACCTGGCCCTGGATGTAGTCGCGGTCGAGCGAGCCGGCGCGATCTGCCTTGAGCGAGGCAACCATGGTGTCGTAGGCGCCGTGCAAAAGCGTATTGGCAGGCGCCTCGATGTTCTTGCGCGCCAGAATCCTGTTCAGCGCGTCGACGACGGGAATGTGAGTAACCACCATGAGGTGGGCGTAATCCCGAATGGCAGCCGTCGTGGCTCCTTTTTCGGCAACGCGGCCGGAATGGATTTGAAAGGGAGCCCCGAGATTGGCCTGCGCCACGAAGTTGTAATCTTCGGGGCTCAATTTCGCAGAAGCTGATGTGACTAGCGCATCGTTAGTCTGCGCCCACGAGATATGGGGACCGGCGGCGAGCAGCAGCGCCGTGACGGCTGCGCATGAGATTGCAACGACATTTGCCGAACTTCGGAAGAAAGTTCGACGACGCGTTGTTTTGCTTCGAATTCTTTGGGCGCTGGTCAGCATTGCGGACTCCTGTTCGGCTGGACCGTGAAAGCACCTGACGTAGTTCGTTGCGCGGCAGCACATTTCAAATTCACCCGACCCCTTCCGTGAGCCTGGATCGGGTGGCCCGCAGCCACCGATCGATGCACAAGACGCCTCATTTCAGATTCGCCCGATCGCCTTGTGCGGTGGCAATCATCACTCGTTGCCAGTCCGACGCAGCGGCCAGATATCAGTTGCGAGTTTGACCCGAAAGGCAGGGAAAAGGAAATGACTGGAGCGTTCGATTTCAGCGAGACGTTTGCGCAACTGATTGCCGAGATGAAGCGGGATGGCCGCTACCGCTCGTTCATACAGCTGGAGCGGATCGCCGGAGAATTTCCTATGGCTTTATGGCACCACCCCGATGGTTCGAGCAGTCGCGTGACGGTGTGGTGCAGCAATGACTATCTCGGCATGGGTCAGCACCCGGACGTGCTGGCGGCCATGCATCGAACGATCGAACGCTCGGGTGCGGGCACCGGCGGGACTCGCAATATTTCCGGAACCAACCTGGCGCACGTGCAACTCGAGACCGAGCTTGCCGATCTGCACTGCAAGGAAGCTGCGCTGATCTTCACATCGGGGTGGGTATCGAACCTCGCCGCCCTCGGTACGCTCGGGCGCCTGCTGCCACGCTGCGCGGTCTTTTCCGACGCCCTCAACCACAATTCCATGATCGAAGGCATCCGCCGTTCCGGCGCGGAGCGCTTCATATTCCGCCATAACGATGTCGCGCATCTCGACGAGATGATGAGTTCGGTCGACCCCGCGCGCCCGAAGATCGTTGCGTTCGAAAGCGTCTACAGCATGGACGGGGACATCGCGCCGATAGCGGCAATCTGCGATGTTGCGGAAAAACACGGCGCAATCACCTACCTCGACGAGGTCCACGCAGTCGGCCTGTACGGCCCGCGCGGCGGCGGCATTGCCGAACGCGATGGCGTGACCCATCGCGTGACCTTGATCGAGGGAACACTTGCGAAGGCTTTTGGCGTCATGGGCGGCTATGTCACCGGCCCCGCTCTCCTAATGGACGTCATTCGCAGCTTTGCCGAAAGCTTCATCTTCACGACCTCTCTTTCCCCTCACCTCGCCGCCGGCGCACTGGCCGCCGTGCGCTACCTCAAGGACCATCCGGAGCGACGGATCACGCAGCAGCGCAACGTTGCAAAACTAAAATCGATGCTGGCGGCGGCCGGGATGCCGGTGCTCGATAGCGCCAGCCACATACTCCCCGTGATGATCGGCGATGCGCACCAGTGCAGGCTTACGAGCGAGCTGCTTCTTTCGGAGCACGGCATCTACATCCAGCCGATCAACTATCCCACGGTGCCGCGCGGCCTGGAGCGGCTGCGCATCACGCCCTCGCCCTTCCACACCGACGAGCACATGGCGCATCTGGTCGATGCCTTGCGCGACGTTCGTGTGCGGTTGAGCTGGCCGATTGCGAAGGCTGCGTAAATCGGGGACACCTGCTGAACAATGTGAGGATTTATGTTTGGGCTGACAGCACTTGAACTTGCGCGAATCCAGTTCGGATTCACGATATCGTTTCACATCATTTTCCCGGCGATCACGATCGGGCTTGCGAGCTATCTGGCGGTACTCGAGGGCCTGTGGCTCTTGAAGAAGGACGCCGTCTACGTCGAACTCTATCACTTCTGGTCGCACATTTTTGCCGTGACTTTCGCCATGGGCGTCGTGTCTGGCCTGGTCATGGCCTATCAATTCGGCACCAACTGGAGCCACTACTCCAATTTTGCGGGAAGCATTACCGGCCCACTCCTCAGCTATGAGGTGCTGACCGCGTTCTTTCTGGAAGCAGGCTTTCTGGGCGTCATGCTGTTTGGATGGAACAAGGTCGGCCCGGGCCTGCATTTCTTTTCCACGGTGATGGTCGCGGCCGGCACGCTCATCTCGGCGACCTGGATTCTGGCCTCCAACAGCTGGATGCAGACACCGCAGGGTTTCGAAGTCATCAACGGACGCGTGGTGCCCGTGGACTGGCTGAAAGTGATCTTCAATCCTTCGTTTCCCTATCGCCTGGCACATATGACGGTGGCCGCCTATCTCGCCACCGCATTATTTGTCGGAGCGTCCGGCGCATGGCACCTGCTCAAGGGTCGCAACACACCTGCCGTGCGCACGATGTTCTCGATGGCGATGTGGCTTGTCCTTATCGTCGCGCCACTGCAAATCGCAATTGGCGACGCCCATGGACTGGTGACGCGCGAGCATCAGCCAGCAAAGATCGCCGCGATCGAAGGTCACTGGGCGAACAAACCCGGCGAGAATGTGCCGCTGATCCTGTTCGGCTGGCCCGACATGGCCGCCGAGAAGACGCGCTATGCGGTCGAAGTGCCGCATCTGGGCAGCCTGATCCTGACCCATAGCTGGAACGGCCAGATCGCCGGATTGAAGGATTTTGCGCCCCAGGATCGGCCGGACTCCACGATCGTGTTCTGGACTTTCCGGATCATGGTGGGACTTGGTTTCCTGATTGCCCTGCTTGGGGTCTTAAGCGCTTGGGCGCGATGGCGAGGAGTTCTGTTCGAATCCAGGAACTTTCAGCGTTTCGCCTTGATGATGGGACCGGCAGGCCTGATCGCGATCCTCGCCGGCTGGCTCACGACCGAGATTGGCCGCCAGCCCTGGGTCGTCTACGGCGTGATGCGGACAAAGGACGCGGTGTCCAATCATTCCGCGCTCGAGCTGTCAGCGACGCTGGTCCTGTTCATGGTTCTGTATACGGCCGTCTTCGGAACCGGGATCCGCTACCTCATGAAGCTGGCAGCAAGAGGCCCGGAACAATTCGGTGGGCATTTTCCTGCGCCACCCCCGGAGACCGGCCGACCAGCGCGTCCGCTGTCGGCGGTTGCCGACCCCCTGGACGCCTAGGCAACAACAGGAGATAGCAACGATGGGAATCGATCTTCCGGTCATCTGGGCGCTTATCATTGCGTTCGGCCTGATGATGTATGTCGTGATGGACGGCTTCGATCTGGGGATTGGCATCCTGTTCCCGTTCATTCGCGATCGCGTCGATCGCGATACGATGGTGAACACGGTCGCGCCGGTCTGGGATGGCAATGAGACCTGGCTGGTGCTCGGCGGTGCGGCCCTGATGGGCGCTTTCCCGCTCGCCTATTCGGTCCTGCTAAGCGCCCTCTACATCCCCCTGTTTTTCATGCTGGTGGGCTTGATCCTGCGCGGCGTCGCTTTTGAATTCCGCTTCAAGGCGGACGAGACCCACAGGCCGCTTTGGGACAAGGCGTTTGCCTCAGGGTCCTACCTCGCGACGTTTTCGCAAGGCGTTGCGCTGGGCGCTTTCATCAATGGCTTCACGGTGTCGGCCAATGCCTACGACGGCGGCAGCCTCGATTGGCTCACGCCATTCAGTCTCTTTACCGGCGCCGGTCTCATCGCGGCATATGCCCTGCTTGGCAGCACCTGGCTGATCATGAAGACCGAGGGTGCGCTTCAGCATCGTTTCAAATCGATAACGCGTCCGATAACGCTTGTCGTCCTGGCCGCGATTGCCGTCGTGAGCCTTTGGACGCCGGCCGACCATCCGGAGGTTTCGGCGCGATGGTTTTCATTTCCCAACATACTCCTGTTCTCGCCGGTGCCCGTTCTCGTGGTGGTCACGACCATTGCCATTCAACGCGTCATCAGACAGGAAACCCACGCTGCGCCGTTTGGCCTCGCGTTGTTTCTGCTGTTCCTGGGCTACACCGGCCTTGCGATCAGTCTGTGGCCGAACATCATTCCGCCGGCGATCTCGATCCGCGAAGCCGCGGGGCCCCCGCAAAGCATGGGTTTCACACTGGTCGGCGCACTCTTCGTCATACCATTCATACTCGGCTACACCGCGATGTCCTATTACGTGTTCCGCGGGAAAGTCAAAGCAGGCGAGGGTTATCATTGATGTCCAAGAAGGGCACATTGCAGCTGCAGCTTCGCCGCTCCGGCTGGCTCGTTCTCATCTGGGCGATGAGCGTTCTCACTCTGGGCGTCGTGGCAAGCCTGTTTCGCGGCTTGATGACGCTTGCGGGCCTGACCGTGTGATTGATTGAGCTGACGCGATGACGGAACAGCGAAGGCGATAGCGAAACCAAAGGATAGTCTGTCCCACCATATGGCTGCATCGGCAACACTTCCGTGTAATTGAGACACTCCCTGTCCGCGCTTAGGCTAAGTGTAGTGATTTTGAAAGCGCCGGTGTTTGGTTCGAAGGCACCGCAAACGAAAGTCCTCCCTCGGCGAGGTACGAGGCGGCTTCGACCAGGAAGAGGAAATAATCAGGTCTCAAGCGACAGCGAGAGGAGCCAGAGATGCAGAGCAATTCACAGGTCGTCCAACGTGCCCAGCGTTGCACCGTTTGTGACGGAAGGTTCGGTCTTGTTCGACACTACTCCTGGCGAACGGCTCTCTGTTCGAGGAAATGCGTTGATCGCTTCAAAGGTCGTCAGGAGAGCAATCGTAAATGGCTGATGTTTGCTATCCCGGTGCTGCCGGACAGCGCCACCCGCCCCTACCTCTGACGTGCGACGGCCGGCGAGCCATACCTGGGTATAGTTTCGCTCAACCCATGAAGTAATTGGGCTAATCTCTGTTGCATTGAGAAATACGGACACGAACGCCAAATTTCTGTCATCGAACTTCCGGGGTCGATTTTCCCCTCCTCCCCCGCGATCGACTTGGGCGCGGCCGGCCGCCGCCAATCGATGGTCGGCCGCTAGTTTGACAATTCCGGTCGAGTTGCCGCCGATGAACAACTGGGGCCGGCTTGCTGAAGCTCCGTTGGTGCCGCATACACTATCTCGGAGAAGCGCATGGCGATTGACAAGTTGAGGCGCTCCACTCTTTTCGGTTTTGGATCACTGATGGCCGGTGTCGCCGCGTCGGCTGCTGGCCGCTCAGCTGCAGCCACCAGCAAGCCAATGATCGCGCCGGGAGCCCGGAAGCTTTCCGAGCTCTCAGATCGCCTGCGTGCGCCTCGCCGGCGCGATTTCAGGACAGTACCGATGGTTCTCCAGCATCCCGATTTCTGGGACGATGAAGCGCTCAAGGATATCATCGCCTACCGGGGCGATCGCAGGCAGGTATGGGACAGTACCGACATCGCAGGCCCTTGGCTCAACCTGATGCGCAACGCGCTCAACGCCCAGATCTTCTCGTTCGGGCATCAGGATTTTCTCGCGGTTTCCGCGACCCACGGCACGGCCCATCTTGCCCTGTTCGACCAGCCAATGTGGGACAAGTACGAACTTGCAGCATTTGCACGCGCCAAGTTCACGACCAATACTTGATCGTGCCCAAGGCAGCGCCCGCTGATTTTGCGCAACATGAGAATCCCGGGAGCATGTTCGAGCCGGCCGGAAACACGATCCCCGCGTTGCAGGAGCGCGGCGCGGTCTTCCTCGCCTGCCATAATGCGATCTGGGAGCTGACTGCAAAACTCATCGAAGCAGACAAAAACCCGGATCACAAATCGCACGAGGCGATAGCCGCCGAGCTGACCAACCACCTTATCGACGGAGCGGTGCTTACCCCTGGCGTCGCGGCGACGATCCTGGAGCTGCAGCAGGCCGGATTCCATTATGCAACGTGAGGCACGCGCCCAAGAGAAACGGCCCCAACTCGAAGATGTGGCCATATGCTCGCAACACACGCTCAGCGCAAGCTCTCATCCTCGATTGTCGTGCTCGCAGACGCCGGTGGGCCCCCAGCAGGGAGCCTTGCACACCGCCGTACACGGTCTACATCAATTGAGGCCGATCATGGTCTCCCAAACGCCCGCTTCGGCGTCGCAGGCAGATCCCGGGTCCGGCAATCAGCGCTGCGCCGACAAGAAACACGCTGGTCCAGAGCTGCCGTGAAATTGCCAAACCGCAGACCGATCCTCAATCGCTTAGCGGCATGGTTCCATGATGATAAAAGGCCTTTCAACCTGTCTCTTGCTGGTGATAGCCGCGCTCTCAGGGCGTGGCATCCAGCCCGAACGGCCGCATGGCGCTCCAGACCTGATGGAGGCCGGATTGGTCGAGGATACCAGTGCCTCGAGCAACCCCGGCGAAGATCCTTGCTCCGGCTTGTCGCTGTCGCGGGGCCTGAAATACACCGACAGCAGCCAGAATCTGCTCGATGTCGCAACTCGCGGCGACCGGGGTGCGGCGTCACTCCCCGTGCTGCTGTTCATCGCCGGAGAAAGTTTCACGAACGAGGGAACATCGACCGATTGGGCGGTGCGGGACCAGGCGATGTGCCTTGCCGCGCGCAACGGCATGGTTGGCGTCAGCATGAGCTATCGACGTGCGCCCGCCTATCCATGGCCGTCGGGCGCCAAGGACGTTGCCGCGGCGGTGTCATGGATCCATCAGAACATCGACCTGTTCGGCGGGGACGCGCGCGAGATCATTGCCATCGGCTATTCCGTCGGGGCATTCCACCTTGCGAGTTTTCTTGCGCACAAGGAATTGCAGGTGGCCGATTCCGATGTCGCCGCTGCGGTACTGCTGTCGGGAATTTATCACCCTGGCAAGGAGGGCAACGATGACGAGCGATCCTATTTCGGTGCGGATGTCAGCAAATATGGCGACCGCTCGGCCTTCCCCGGCATCCTCGAGGTAGACGCGCCGATCGTGCTCGCCTGGTCGGCTGCAGATCCACCGCGCCTGATCGCGGAAGCCGAGCAGCTCAGGCAGCGACTTTGCGCCACCGGACATTGCCCGCGCATTGCAGAGCTGATGGATCGCGAGACTCCCGCCGCGGTGTTTGACCTCCACGGCTCGGGCAAGAGCCTCGCCGAACGAACCTATCAACTCATCAGCCAAATAGAGGCGCGCGGCTTGCCGTAAAGTGCCATGGAATTTGCTTGAGCCGGACAGGCATTGAGAGTCGGCCCGCGGGTTGACCAGCTGCGCCGGCCCGGTCGGCGCCATCGAGAAAGCTTCATCAACTCATCGCAACCACGACTTTGCCTTTGGCGTGTCCACCTTCGAGGTAGGCCAGAGCCTCGGGAATTCTCGCAAACGGATATGTCCTGTCGAGGATAACCTTCAGTTTTCCCTGTTCGATGAGTCCGGCAAGCAGAGCGAGGTCGCTGCCGCTTGGATGCATGAAGAGGTATCGATAGCCGATCCCGGCACGTCGAGCCCGCGATCTGATGCCGTAGCTGATAGTCCAGAACAGGGCGGCAAGAGCCCGGCTGCCGCCGAGGTCGATCGCCGTTTGCGGCTCCGGAAGTGCGGCTACCGAGACGATCTTCGTTCCCGGCTTCATTAGCTCAAACATTTGGTTCAGGGTTTGGCCGCCGATCAGGTCAAACCCTGCATCAAATCCGCCGTCCGTTTTGGATATGTCCTGAGCCGTATAATCTATCACCTCATCGCAGCCGAGCGAGCGCACCAACGCGTCACCGCGCTTCGAAGCCGTTGTTGTGACATGGGCGCCCAGCCATTTGGCAATCTGAATTGCAAAGGTGCCGACCCCTCCGGCGCCGCCTGAAATGAACACCTTCTGCCCTGGTTTGACATCGAGTTCGTCCCTCAATGCCTGCAGGGCCGTCAGCCCCGCCAGCGGTACCGCCGCGGCCGCCGGGAAATCCAGATCGCCGTGCATATGCGCGGCGAGATCCTCATCGACGCAGGCCTGCTCGGCGAATGCGCCTGCACGATCCTTCGCAACCCGGGCGAACACACGGTCACCGACGTGGAACCGTTTGACTTCGCTGCCAACGGCAATGACTTTGCCCGCGAGTTCGTTGCCAAGCACAAACGGAAGCTTTGGCCGCATGATTGCACGCAGCTTCCCCTGTCGGAACTTGAAATCTACCGGGTTCAGGCCCGCCGCCCGTACTTCAACGAGAAGATCGCGCGGCCTCGGCACCGATACCGGGACATCCATCAACACCGAGCCTTCTGGACCGCCATAATGCTGCAGAACGTAGGCGCGCATGGGTCTCTGCGCTCAGCAAGGGATATCGAATGGCATCATGCCGACGATTCATAGACGGTCCGGTCCTCCGAAACAACTTTGGTGCGGATGCCTGTGGAGCGGCGCGTGACGCAACGGCTCATGGCTGCACCCGTCGAAATCCCCCACGCCATTCGCCTTGCCCTGCGCGTTCAAACTCGGCCATGGCCCTTCGAGCCGGAAGGTTCCGATGGCGTAGGCCCTGTCGAGGGCCGCTGTCGAAAGCCAGATGCTGATCGCAGCGCACATGATCAAAGGCTTACTCATGACGAAACTCTCCTCGTAAATCATTTGGCCGAATCGGATTCGCCCATGGCGCGTTGGTAAAGCTGCGCACGCGCGGGGCCGGAATGCCTACACTATAGTGCTCTGCGGTATCCGCGCTCTGACAGGCTTCGGGCTTGGGATAGTGAACGACGTCACTCCCGGCCGCCAGCGCCGGCGCCGCAACCGCGCTGGCAACCGCTGCAATCCATGCTTTCATCAGCAGGCGATGGTACATTCGCGTGTGCCTTTCTGAGGTGCTTGACGGAGCCGTTTCAGCCGAACGGCGGAATGAGATCGTGCTGGGTAAGGCTTGACATCGCGCCGTCCGAATTTTTCGCAGTGGCTCAGCGTATCAATTCGGATTCCGGTTTGCCCATCGCCCGATAGACCTCGGCAGTCAAATGAGGCATCGACGCCGGCGTGAGCACCCGCTCGACGGCCGAACTATGCGGATAGTGTGCCAGAAATTCGTGGGCCAGCCGCAGCGACTTCGAATCCTCACTGAAAATGCTGGACCGGATGATCGGTACCTTGTTCGTAGGCGGCTCCTTTCGTTGCCCGTTAAATGGACCTGCAGGGGGCGCGCCGATAAGATGGAATAATCCGAACGCACTATGTCGAATGATCGAATAATAGGTAACGTCATGCCGAGTCCCGGTTTTGCCGAAACGAACGTTTTTCTCGCGGTGCTGGAGCAGAAGAGCTTCAGCAAGGCTGCCAAGCTGCTCGGGCTCTCACCGGCACGGGTAAGTGAACTGGTGCGCCAGATGGAGGATTCGTTGGGTGTTCGCCTGATCGAGCGTACGACGCGCTCGGTGGCGCCTACGACCGCCGGAGAGCGTCTGTTCGAGCGGCTGCGTGTGGTCGTTGCCGACTACGAATCCGCGCTTAACTCGACCAAGGAACTCCGCGGCAAACCCGCTGGCGTACTGCGCCTTAACGTGGCGCCTCCGGCCGCCGATCTGTTGCTTGCGCCGGCAATCTCGCGCTTTCTGGCGCTTTACCCGGAAATTTCCCTGGAGATAAATGAAGACAGCGGTTTGACCGACATTGTCGCCGCTCGTTTCGATGCCGGAATTAGGCCCGGAGAACGTCTCGCGCGCGACATGATTGCCGTGCGGATCAGCGATGAAATGCCCGTCGTGGTCGTCGGTTCTCCCGCTTACTTCGCAACCAAGGGAAAGCCACAGACTCCTCGCGACCTCGTTGCGCACGATTGCATTCGATTTCGCTTCCCCAGCGGAGCGCTCTTTCCGTGGACATTTCGACACAAGCAAAGGCCGATGGAGGTTCAGGTCGAGGGGCGGCTGATCCTGAACGGGATGCGCATCGCGCATGAGGCGGTTCGCGATGGAGCCGGAATCGTGCAGCTACCAATTCCGTACGTGGCGCGGGATCTTGCAGCCGGACGGCTGGTTACCGTCCTGGATGATTGGGCGCCACCGCCGATTGACGGCTTTTTTCTTTATTAGCCGGGCAGCCGTCAGCCGCGTCCCGCGCTGAATGCACTCGTCGATTTTCTGCGGCATCCGCCAAAGCGACGTAAAGGCGCTGCAAATTGACCTGGCCTTGCCGCTCAACTGATATCGACAGCATCCCCTTCAATCGACTTTTGCGTAGCCGGCCATCGCCGATGGCCGCTTCAATCGCGACCATCGTGAACGAGGTCGAAGGTGCGTACGCCTTCCCCGTCCGGACGCTCCAGAACCTCGGGGTGACGCAATGTGCGCCGCGCGTCGTGGTAGCCGGCGCGCCAATGCTCCTTCATGCTCAGCCGCGAGAACTCGTAGTCCTTGGAATGGCCCTCGTAATTCCTGGCGCGATAGATCAGATGAACGATGCTGTAGACCTTGCGATGCGCGACCGTGCTCAACAGCTTCGCCTCGGCGCTGTTCTTCAATTCGTCCGGCAGTTTGTCGATGAGCCCCGCCACGGCGTGCTGCAACCGCTGCACATGCTTGAACTGATCGGTGCCGGCGCGGGTGCGGCTCGAATAGCGGATCTCTTTTTCGCGAGTCATGACTTCGAGCATGTGGCGCGGCAACTCGCCGCGCGCACTCCACAGGTCGACCTGGAAGGCCAGGGTGTCGCGGCGCGGCCGGCTCTCGACCACCCATTGCAGCGGCGTGTTCGACACCAGCGCGCCGTCCCAGTAGTGCTCGCCGTCGATCTCGACGGCCGCAAAGCCCGGTGGCAACGCGCCGCTCGCCATCACGTGCTCGGGCCGGATGGTATCGTCGGCGCTGTCGAAATAGACGAAATTGCCCGTCCTTACATTGACCGCCCCGACGCTCAATCGGGTCATGCCGGCATTGAGGCGATCGAAATCGACCAGCCGCTCCAGCGTGCGCTTGAGCGCGGCGGTATCGTAGAAGCTCGTGGCCTCGATGGTTCCGGCCGGATGCAGCCAGGGCACGAGCGGCCGCACAGCGAAGAAGCCGCTTGCTCCGCTCGCCACCGCCAGGCCGGCGCTCATCTGATTGAGAAGGTTGCGCATGGCGTCGCCCCGCGGAAGAGCGAATGGGTCGTTGAACAAGGGCCATGGTCCGCCGGACGTGATGTCGGCCCAAAACGTGCGCAGCCGATCGACCCGGTCATTCGGCGCATTGCCGGCGATGATGGCGGCGTTGATCGCCCCGATGGATACGCCGGAGACCCAATCGGGTTGAATGCCCGCCTCGGCAAGCGCTTCATAGACGCCCGCCTGATACGCGCCGAGCGCACCGCCACCCTGCAAGACCAAGGCCACGGATTCGAAGGGAAGATGACGTTGTGCCGCGCCGACATTCGGCTTGCTCTGAACATTCATTTTAGTTTTCCTTATCGATGCTCTGACTGGTGCCTCGCGTTCATGGATCGTCTTTCAATGCCAGTGCCCTTCGCCCACGGTCACGCCGGACCGTCTCGCCTGCGGCCGTATGATCGCGAGGAACTTTGACATCAAACACCTCCATCTCTCGATGGCGCCGGCAAAATCGATACTTCGGCAACGCCGGCCTGCAATGCCAATGCAAATAGGCCTCCTGTAGAAGCCCGATAATCCCGCTTTCTTTTGCATGATCTTTGCGTTTTTCGAGGAAATCGATGCTCCGATAGTCACGCTCGATCAATTTGGCGTGCATCGCCATCGTCACGCCGCACCAAGCCGGGCGGGCTTACAGACGGCACTCCCGCCTCCTGGATCGACCCCGCCAGCGAAACGGACTCCTGCTCGGACGTTGCCGCAGAATTTTTTCCATTGCTGATCGTTCACGCCCCCTTGAAGAGCAACGGCTCTTCTAACACCAAATTTAGTCGTGTCAGCGAAATGCATCCCTATCTCAGCTGCACAAGAAGCAACAATTCGGCAGATGACGCAGGCAATCGCAAAGGAATGCCGTCATCGTCCGTTCGCCCGTTGAAAGGAAAAAGGCCATGAACCTCACATTGATTGCAGCAGCCACCCTCTCGCTGTTGGCCGCAACGCCGGCGCTGGCAATGCAACGCGGCGGTCACCATCGCTACGCCTCCCAGCATGTGAGAAAATTCGACTACAGGTCGGTTTACGGCGCCTACGGTTTCGACCCGGGCGGCGACTTCGCTCCCGGAGACGTTTCCGACGACTTCGCCCGCCGAAACACGTTCAACTGAGCCGGAAGCAATAGCGACCTCCTTCCGTCAATTCAGCGGTTTCGCGACCTCGCGTGGTGAGGGGCTTCATCCAAAGCTTCAGACCTTGTTTGACCGCGCGGCCGCTTCTCCGTTTTCGGTAATCTCGATGCGTCATGATGGCCTGATCCAGGCTGGACCCAATCCAGAGTCGGAAATCGTGCCATCGCGCGTCAACGTCGTTTTGTTCTCGCGATAGCTGGTCTCTGAACAGATTTTTAATGGCGACGGCCTGGTCGTCTCTTATCTCAACAATTGTTCGCACAATGAAGGAGACAACGATGACGACCAGTGCATCAACAATCGCAGTCAATTACGACGTATGGATCAGTTGCTCTCACTGGGGGATGTTTCCGGTGCAGCGAAAAATTCGGAAGGCGTAAGCCGAGACCAGTTGCCTGAGAAAAAGGGGTATCGCTGAGTTTGCGTTCAGGCACTTTCGAGACTGCGCGGTGCCGACGTTTGGCCGTATACGTCGTCCACCGAAAGTGAGGCTTGCCGATTTTACCGGCCCGACGCGCTGGCGAATGTTTTGCGAATTGCCCGAATGAACCAGATCGCCGGCCATGTCACGACTCAAGTTCCTGCCTGACAACTTTACCCTGGCACTGATCGGGACGCTCGTTATGGCAAGCCTCCTGCCATGCCGCGGCGCAGCGGCCGTGATCGTTGATTATCTCACCAATATCGCTATCGCCCTCTTGTTTTTCCTGCATGGGGCAAAGCTGTCGCGCCAAGCAGTGATCGCGGCGGCAGGCAACTGGCGGCTGCACGTTCTGGTGCTGCTGACGACATTCGTCCTGTTTCCGCTGTTCGGCCTGGCGCTCAAACCGCTGCTCTCGCCGCTCGTGACGCCCACGCTCTTCGCCGGCATCTTGTTCCTGTGCACCCTGCCGTCCACGGTTCAATCCTCAATCGCCTTCACGGCGATCGCGAAGGGCAACGTACCGGCGGCGATTTGCAGCGCCTCGGCCTCCAGCATCGTCGGCATCTTCATCACGCCGCTGGCGGCGAGCCTCGTACTTTCAAGCCATATCGCATCGGGGTCGGCCTGGCGCACCGTCGGGGAAATCGTATTGCAGCTTTTCGTGCCCTTTGTTTGCGGGCAACTGCTGCAGCCGCTGACCGGTGGATGGATCGAGCGACATGAGAGCGTCGCAGGCGGGGTCGACCGGGGCTCAATCCTGCTCATCGTCTATTCGGCTTTGAGCGAGGCAGTCGTTGAAGGACTGTGGCATCAGATTCCGCCTTCGGCGCTGGCCGGGCTGTTCGTCGCCGATGGCATCCTTCTCGCCGCTGCGCTGATCACTACCGCCCTGCTGAGCAAATGGCTGGGCTTCGAACGCGCCGACCGGGTGACCATCGTCTTCTGTGGCTCGAAGAAGAGCCTCACTCAGGGCGTCACCATGGCGAAAGTGATGTTTGCTTCGCGCGCCGTGGGCGCGGCGATCCTGCCTCTGATGCTCTTCCATCAGATCCAGCTGATGGTCTGCGCGGCGCTGGCCCAGCGGTGGGGCCGTCGGGCGGAGACCCTCCCTTCCCTGGCTTCAGCGGACACATTTTCTCGATCTTCGCGACACGGCGGTCGAACGAAAATAAGTTGATTCGGTTGAAGAAGGTCAGCGAGAACGATATCGATGACGAGCGATCGCCGGGCTTGGGCTCAGATGCTTGGAGAAGATTTCGCATGAAACCGCACGTCATTTGCCTCATGGCTTGCAGCGTCGATGGCCGGACGCTCCCAAGTCGATGGCGCCCCAAGAGAGCAGCCGGTGACCAGTTCGAACGAGTGCACGACGAACTCGGCGGCGACGCCTGGCTTATCGGCCGCGTGACCGGCCAGGAGTTTGCGAAAGGCAAAGCCTATCCCGTTTCGACGAAGGAGACCTTTCCGCGCGAGCCATGGTTTGCACAGCGCGATGCGAAGGCGTACGGCGTCGTACTCGACACCCGTGGCAAGATCGCCTGGAACCGTTCCGACATCGGCGGCGATCCGATCGTTGTCGTGCTTTCCGAGACGGTGTCGGACGCACATCTGGCGGGCCTGCGCAGCGAGGGCGTGTCTTATTTTTTCGCCGGGAAGTCCGAATTGGATCTCGCGTTGACACTGGAGATCCTCAATCGCGAACTTGGCGTGTGCCGATTGCTGCTCGAAGGCGGGGGTGGCGCGAACGGAGCGTTTCTGCGGGCGGGTCTTGTCGACGAACTATATCTGATCGTTTCCCCGGCCGTGGACGGCGCGAAGGGAGCGCCGAACGTTTTTGACTCAACGGAGGCCGAGGGCGACCACCGCGCCCCCGTCACCGCGATGACGCTGGAGAGCAGCCAAGCGATGGAAGGCGGAGCGATGCTGCTGCGCTATCGGATCGAGAACGCGCCTCGACATCCGACTGCTAGTTGAGCCTCCGCATGGATCGCCCCGATATGGACCACATCCTCGTCGTCGGCGCCGGCGCCGCGGGCCTGATGGCCGCTCGCGATCTCGGACGCGCGGGCAGAAGGGTGACGATCCTGGAAGCGCGTGGCAGATGCGGTGGGCGCATCAATTCGCTCCCGGCCGCGGAGTTCGGATATCCGGCGGCAGGGGGCGCCGAGTTCGTGCATGGTGAAGCGCCTGTCACGCATCGTTTATTGAGCGAGGCGGGACTTTCGCTGCTGCCGATCAAAGGGACGCGGTGGACAGTGGAAAGGGGGAAGTTCTCCAGGGGTACCCTGGCTTCAAATGAGCCGGAGCTTCACAAGGCACTCCGAAAACTTAGGGAGGACCTGCCCGTCGCCGAATTCCTGAGAGAGCATTTCGCGGGTCCCCGCTACGAAAGACTGCGGCAATCCATCGAGCGGATGGTCGAGGGCTACGACGCTGCCGATCCGGAACGGGCCAGCACATTTGCACTTCGCGACGAGTGGATGGGTGGAGAACGGAGCACGCAGGCCCGCATCGCCGGCGGGTACGGCGCCGTCATCGATTTTTTGATTTCGGAATGTCGCAAAACTGGCGTCACGATCCACCTCGACGCAGCTGTGAGCGCCATCGAAACGAGCAATGGAGGCAGCCCTGTCGTCGTCTGCACCAACCGCGATGCTCATACATGCGATGCCGTAATCCTCACGATGCCTGTTCCTCTCCTTAGAGGGATCGTGCTTCCTCCGCCGGAACGCGAAAAGGTCGCGGCAACCGCCGCGAAGATCGGCATCGGCAACGTCATCAAGATCCTGCTGCGCTTCGAGACCCGTTGGTGGCTCGACAAGGTGAAGGATCTTGGCGATCTGACATTCCTGCTTTCGGATGCAAAGATACCGGTCTGGTGGACCCAGCAGCCTGCTGACTTCCCCGTGCTCACGGGTTGGTTTGCGGGTCCGAAAACCGAAGCGATGGCGCATCTTGACGAGCATGGACTGATCGAAGCGGGGCTCGCATCGCTCGCCAAAATTTTCGACCTCGATCGCAAAGAGCTGATGCGCAATCTGGTGGCGGCGCGGGCCATCAACTGGGCTCGCGACCCGTTCGCGCGCGGAGCCTATTCCTACGTCACGCTCGAAACCCGCCGCGCACAATCTGCGCTCGCCAGTTCAGCCGGCCGACCGGTTTTCTTTTCCGGCGAAGCGCTCTACCACGGGCGGGACATGGGTACGGTTGAAGCGGCGCTGGCAAGTGGCCTTCAGACCGCGCGCACCATTCTGGCGCCTGAGCCTCAACGGTCCTAGGGCGGTGCGGCTTTTTCTGCTGCAGGAACCAGCGGGTTTACTTCGGCCACTTACCGGGAACTCATTCTCCTGATGACCTGCGGCACGCGCATGTGGTCCATGCCGGAACGAATCCGACCCCGAACATTAAAGTAGATGCTCCGACTACAGACCTGTGGACTACGGAGCACTCAATGTCGGCCGGCCGCGGCGCAGCACGGGAAGCGCTAATTGCCGAGAGGCGTCGTCGCTGTCTGCAACAGGGGGCAGCTTGTAGAGGAGAAAAGATGTGAAACAGACGACTGTTGGAAAAATTGCGATTGCGACCGCGGCGTTCGCGGGTACGGTACTGCTCTCCGTCGGCTGGTCCGAACAACGCGGCGTCGCGCTGTCGATTGAGAGCGCCCAAGCGCGCGTCGGTCACCCGGCGACCGCAGCGAGTGCTGCGGGTGTCTCGCGTCGACACTACCGGCGCGCCGCATACGGCCCCCGTGGAGGTGTCGTGGGCGCCGGAGTAGCGGCGGGCGTTGGGCTGGCGGCCGGCGCGGTTGGCACCGCTGTGGCCACCGCTACCGCACCTTTTGGCGGCCCTTACGCTTACGCAGGTCCCGGCCCTTACGCAGGTCCCGGCTGGGCTGGCGGCTACTATGCGAGCAGTCCCTGGGGTGACTACGCCTGCAGTCCTTCTGCTGCCGGCTGCCGTCCTTACGCATCCAAGGATTGGTCTCGCTAGCTGATTCCGGCAGGGATGGCTCTCACCCTAATGAGGTGGTCGCCATGCCTGCCGAGATTCCGCCCCGGTCGGCGGCTTGATCCGAACCGGCTTTGGCTTCTCCTTCTTCACCAGTCACCCATGCGCGCTGGTTCGACCGCTGGTCGCCCGCCAGCGCATGTGCTTTGATGAGCCGACGCCAAGCGGCGTGAGAACTGCTGTGCGACCAACGCGGCGACGCGCTGCCATCCGTCGTCGCCGGCAGGAAGGGCAGCCAGGAAATCGCATGACCGACCGCCGCTCGTTGATCAAATCGCTTGCGGGCGCCGCACTCCTCGGCGCGACTGCGGCCAATGCGCAACGAGCGAAATCCGTCACCATTGGTTACCTGGCGCTGCTGCCAGGCGAGGATCGCATGAGCTTCATGGCAAGCTTCATGCGCCGCCTCAATGAGCTTGGTTACGTCGAGGGTAAAAGCTTGCATTTCGAATATCGTTCGGCCGACGGCCGGCCCGAGCTCCTGCCCGCTCTCGCCGCCGAGCTTGTCGGCATGAAGCCCGACGTTCTCGTCACTGGATTTGGCACTGTGGCTGCGAAGGCCGCCAAAGCGGCGGCCGCGGGCGGCATCCCTGTTGTCTTCATGGCTGTCGGCGATCCCGTTGGCGCGGGTGTTGTCGAAAGCCTGGCGCGGCCGGGAGGCAATGTCACGGGATTGTCGGACCTTGCGTCCAATCTGCAGGGCAGCCGTCTTCAATTGTTGCGCGAAGTCGCCCCTTCCGCTTCGGTCGTGGGCGTCGTGTTCAATCCGGGCACGCCCTACGCCGCGCTGGCCTACAAGGAACTCGGGGCAGCGGCCGAGGTCGCTAAAATCGGGCTGCGCCCGTTCGAGGTGCGCTCGGCAAAGGAAATCGAGCCGCAGCTTCTGGCCGCCAAAGCCGCAGGAGTTGGCGCACTTGTGATCTTCGAGGATCCCCTTACGCTCAGCCAGCGTAGTGAGATCGCGATGGTCGTCGCGCGCTTGCGGTTACCTGCCGTCTACGGCTACCGCGAGTTTGCCGAAGCCGGCGGCCTGATGTCCTACGGGACCGATCACGGCACGCAATGGCGGCGCGGCGCAGAATTTGTCGACCTCATCCTCAAGGGCTCCCGGCCCGCCGATATCCCGGTCGAGCAACCGACCAGGTTCGAACTCGTCGTCAATCTGAAAACCGCAAGGGAGTTGGAGCTGCCGGTCCCGCCGACCATCATGATCCGCGTCAACGACACGATCGAATGACGATGGTTTCCGCTATCGACGCCTCATGCCGGGCAAAAAAGGGCTCCGTGCACCTTGCGGTGCACGGAGCTCTTGAATGGTAAGCAGTCGCGGCAAGTCTAGAGCGGCCTGATCTCGACTTTGCGGAATTTCACCACGCCCTTGTCGTTGGCGACGCCCTTGTCGTCCTTGTTGCCAAGGCCATGCTGAAGGCCGATCCGCCCGCTCGCAAGTTTGGGGTCGTTCGCGCCATCCACTGTCTTTTGCCCGTTCAGGACTACCGTGAAGGTCGAACCTTTCGCCGTGATCTCGTAGACGTTCCACTTACCGGCGGCCTTCGGCATCGGATCGACCTTGGCGAGGTTGACGATCGCGCCCGTGCCGTAGCTCGGCTCAGGGCGGGCGTCCCAGATGTTTACCTCATAGCAATTTTCCGCGGTAAGCTTCTCGGGATCGGTGCAGCGAATGTAGATGCCGCTGTTGGAATCCGGCTCGACCCAGAATTCGGCCCTGATCTGAAAATCGGTGTAGCCGTTCTTGCTGACGAGAAAACCGTTGCCCTTGTCGGCAACGATGAGGCCATCCTCGACCCGCCAGTTGGCGTCGCCAATCTTGTTGAAATTGTCGAGGCTCTTGCCGTCGAACAGCGTGACCCATCCGGTCTCGCTTGACGCCTGCGGTGACCAGGAAAGCGCGGCGAGGCCCATGAAGAATAGAGCGATGGCAGACCGGCGTTTCATAAAATTCTCCTCCCGATTTTCTTGATGCGGGCCCCTTTTTAAGGCCCGCTCTGTCTCGAACTCTGTGATGATAGCAGCCGCCGCGTTCTCCGGGAAGCTGGCGGAGCCGTTCTGACCGCGCCAGTCATGGCCTGTAGATCAAGGCTACCTGCCCTTAACCGGCGGCGTGCCGTGGGTATGGAATGACTCGATCGTCTTCAGCCCCCACGCCTGCCCCTTCTTGCGCTCCTCCTCGGTCCACACGATCGGTTTCCAGTCCGGCGCCAGGATCAGGCGCGCGCCGGCATTGGCGACCTCAACCCGGTTGCCGCCAGGTTCATAGACGTAGAGGAAAAAGGTCTGCTGGATCGCGTGCTTGTGCGGGCCGGTCTCGATGAAGACGCCGTTCTCCAGAAAAATATCGGCCGCGCGCAAGACATCCTCGCGGCTGTCGAGCGCGTAGGTGAGGTGATGGAAGCGGCCGGGCGTGCCGGAGTGATCGTGCGAATAGGCGAAATCGTAGCTTTTGTTCGTCATTGTCATCCACATCGCCGCTTCCGTGCCGTCGTTGAGGATGATCTGCTCGGTCAGGCAGCAGCCCAGATATTCCTCGAAGAAAATCCGATTGGCCTTGATGTCGACGGCGAGACAATTGAGGTGATCGAGGCGGCGGACATTGACGCCGCGCGCCGGGAAACGCTGCGCCTGGTTCTTCAATGCCGGCTTCAATTCGGGCGGCGCCTCATACCATTCGGTCTCGTAATAGATCTCGACGAGATGGCCGTCGGGATCGTGGAACTGGTAGGCCGGGCCATGGCCGAGTTCATTCTCGACCCAGCCGACGCCGGAGCCCGCGTCTTTCAGCGCCTTGACGCGCCGCTCGAGTGCCT
>NZ_DATMLW010000240.1:0-46768 GCF_035570375.1 Bradyrhizobium sp.
GATGCACCGCGCAATCCCGCCTGAACACAAAGACCGACTGATCCAACTAGGATACATACTGGAATTGCCGGGCGAACTTCGACTAACGAACGCTGGCAGGCAAAGGATTGCGGAAGGCGAATGACAGAGGAGCACCCCAAATGCCCTAGGGAGTCCTGTCGCCGCGCGAACCGCAAAACAAGGCCTGACGAGCGGCGCAAAAACAAACCCCAGACGTGAGGGAACGCTGGGGTTTGTAGTTAGGTGGCTGTTCCGCACGGGAACGAATTCACGCTACCGCCTACCCGCGCTGCCCGTCTTGCAAGAATTTGCCATGTCTTGTCCTGTTCTGCCATCGCGAGTGTCCTACGAGCCCGAGGCGATGGACGCTACGGCCCGACAGACCTATGCCCCCCTTGCGGTGCTCGCACCGCATCACTAGAGAACTCCAGAACTAGCCCCGCCCTCGCCCACGGGGCTTTTTGTAATAGGGCCCGGTGTCCTAGTTTAAGGGTTAGCGGTGTCCTAAATTCATTTAGGGACCGGAGTGCATCCGCATGAAACGGGCCGAAGAATACCGGAAGAAGGCCGAAGAAGCCGAAGCTAGGGCGGAAGCTACACGCGATCCTAATGCGAAGCAGGCTTATCTTGAGATCGCCCAGCAGTGGCGACAGTTAGCTGAACATGCAGAGCATATGGAACGCTAAGGCCACCTCAGTTGGCGGCCTCTTTCCATTGAGCAGCGTCAGAACGGCACGGCGCTTGTCCTCGTTGGTAGTGCGAGGCACGCCGTGCGCCCCGTTGGCCAAAAGCTCCCCGGCTACGGTTCCGCGCGGCCTGGGAATGAGCGGTGTAAGCTATGGCGATGAGGGATCCTAGCCATCGTTTTTGCGGTCGCCGGTGCTGTCTGCTGGCTCTGGCCCGGCGCGATCGTCGGTTTGCTATTCCCTGCCCTGCCCGTCAGTGCCCGTGAAAGTGTGATTATCGGAGCACTGTTCTTCGTTGGAGCGGCCATCCTACTATTCGTCCGACCGTCAGACGACGAAAAGCCTTGAGACAACATGCACCAGCGCTGCCGGGAGATGACGCAGGCTAGACGCTAGGGCGCGACAGCCATCCCCTTGCGGTGCTCGCACCGCATCACGAGAGACTCCAAGAACTAGCCCCGCCTCTAGCGGGGCTTTTTGTTTGCGCAGTCATCGAGGCGATTACGGAATGTTGCTGGACATATTGGCGGCGATTGCCAGGAAGTACCACGAGGACCGCCGTCGCGTGTGCCTTTGCTCCCCTGCCGAGAGGTGGGGAGCATTTTTGTTCGTCTGCCGATTTGACCAAACAGAAACGGCGCCGTTGCCGACGCCGTTCTGTGGGTACTGCGCTTGGACCGGCCCACTTTGACTGGCGCTCTGACGCCTCTGGGCGTGGGACGCCTCATCACGATCCAGGCAGTTAATTTGTCCGAAAATCGCCCAAGGCGCTTTGATCTGCCGCAACCCAGCTTCATTTCCGTCCACCTGCTAGGCGCAACGGCCCTGCCAAGCTAAGAACATGACAGGGCCGCCGACCCGACGGAGGGGGGTATTTCGGGGGGACGAAAATCCGTCGAGCGAAATTAGCCGTACACCTCTCCCCGAAATTGCGCTTGCTTTAGCTTAGGACATCGTTAACGCGCCAGGGCTTCTAGGCCGGTAGGTGCGGGGTCGTATTCGGCTCCAGAGCCTCCTCTGCTTCGGCCCGTTCTGGCAGAACCTCGCCGTGGACCAGAAGGGGCTCGCCGATCCAGAGAGGGTCGGCGAGATGGTCCTGGCGCGGATTGGTCGTGTTGGGGTGAATCAATATGCTGAGGCCGCTATGATTGAGCATCAGCCAGGGTACCAGCGACGAGAACACCTCCTTGGCAAAGGAGACCTGAAACATCGCGCGATCGTGAGGACCGACCTTCGCGTCGTGCCAGCTGCCTAGCCGGACCACGAAGCGCTCGCCGATCCATTTGCGCAGCTTTTCCGCAACCTCTCGTGTGGCAACGGGGTCGTAGTAGATGTGGGCGTGATAGCTGGCGATCTCCGTGACGGATCGCGGTGCAGATACAGATTTGAACTCAGCCATTTCTCTTCATCCGGGGCGCAGGCAAATTACTATACGCCAGAAGTGCACCCCTCGGCATCGCCATCCTTGGCTCTATCACCCGGTTCATCGCTGGATGCTGCCGGTTCTTCACCTTCACCCAGTGCTTCGACCGTCCTAGGCTAATACGGGCGATCCCGACGTTTCGACACCAGCCCCTCTAATCCCATCACGGCACGCAGCGCGAAACAGGTCAGGTCCGATCTCGCCACACTCGAACGCATTCACGATTGTGCTTTTCGGCCTGTTTGGTCCCGTTCTTGCGCTTGTTCATGCAGCTTGTGCAGAGGCGCTGCTCCAGCTGGAACCTTACGGACTCGGACTGGACCTGAGCCTCGCCGCCGACCACTACTTGCACCGAGCATTCGATGCAGAAGAAGCGGTCCTTTGCTTCTGTAGGCATTGGTCATCTCGCGCCAACGTTTGGTGCAGGAGCGCACAGCCCTGTCATTTCAGGTAGGCTTATGATCTGGAGACGCCAGACGGCTTGCAGGTGAATTCGTCAGACCTGTTATGAAGTCCGGTAGGGTGTCTCGAATGACTCCATCACCGCGCCATCGCCGGATGCTTGTGGTTCTTCACCTTGACCCAGTGCTTGGCGGGGCCTCGTCGTCTTGTCCCAGAACTTTTCCGGTCTTTCGGTTGATCAAGTGCAACCGCGCGCAGGCCTTACACGTGACGGCTTCGTACTCGTTGTCAGGCGCGTCCTCGTCGTCTTCGTCCCGCGAATGCTGAACGTTTAAGTTTGTCGAGGGACAGGTGAAAAGAAAATTGCCCATCCCCCCACCTTAAAGGGGGATTGAAGATCATTGCTTGCGACTTCATGCCAAAGATTTGCTTCTTGCTGCCAAAACGTTTTTTGCAGCAGTTTTCGCCAAGTGCAGCAAGTTTGCGTTGCTGTTTTCCAAAAATGGATATCGGTTTTGGTCACAAGCACGCCGGATCGCTTAAGACCCATACGACATGCGGTAAAAAAAAATGGCTCCGGCCTGCGTCGCACCGGAGCCATTAGTCTGTCCCCCCACATGGGCAATGAAAAACTGAGGAGTGAGGGCAGCAAGGTTTAGTCAGGCAATGTTGTCCCTATTGCGGTTTGCTGAAGGGCAATGGTGTGGTCTAACTGCGCCGAAAGGCGGTCCTTCGAGAAGAACAGATTTTCCAAAAATGGATATCCTTTTTTTTCGCGGGTGCGTCCCCTGCGCATTAGTGCAGGAATGTGGGGTCCGGCATGGGCGGACGCTTGCGACGAGGTCCGGTACAGGCGCGAGACCCCGAGACCTGTAAGCCGGACCTCGTGACCTACATTGCGGCGGCATCAAAAATTGCTGGCTTAATTGCGCCCGCAGGAGCATGCTCAGGGCTGGGAGAAGTCCCATGGGCGAGCGGCAATCGCTTTTCGTCGGCATCAGCGGCAGTGTATTGCTCGCTGTCGCGCTCATGTCCGCCTCCCTCGCACAGAATGCGGGCGTAAGCGGCATTCCGCCGGGGCCGGCGAATGGGTGGAACTCCAGAAACCCTTCCTTCAACTTGCCGCAGATGCCGCCGCCGATCCCGCCGCCCACAATCAGGCCCGTAACACCGCCTACCGTCGCGCCGCTCACTTCGACGACGGTGGGTCAGGGATCAAACCGTGTCCCCACGGTGCGAGCGCAACCCTCGTCGTCGCGCGACACTGCCGTCGGGGAGAATGACCAGCTGCTCGATCACGGCGTCACAAGCATCTGCCGAGGATGCTGAGCGCGTCACGTCTTGTGATTTAGCGCCAATGTCTTGGGAATACGCGCCAACGAGGTAGCGGAGCTGGGCGTGGTAATCGTCCGACGAGAATTGATTGACTCGGGCGCGGCCCTGCCCTAACCCGGCGCGCATCCCAAATCCCAAACCCGAAGGAACTCGCCCCATGATCGGGGGACTGAATGTCGCGGCCATCGCATTCGCGCTGGCGGCGTGTGCCCTGACTATCGCGGTCGTCAAACTGGTTGACCGCGCGCTGCACTGGATCGAGGATCGGTGGGATGCGCGCGCCGCGCGCCCGCAGCCCGACGAGATGCAGCAGCTGCTCACGTTGCTTTGCGAGCATCTGCACGATCAGCTGCAGCAGGACGAAACGCCACCGCGCGCCGTCATCAACCTGACGGCGGGACAGTCTCACGAGGTTAGCAAACCATGACTGACGATATCGGACCGGGGTGGCTGGACGATCTACGCGAGCGAAGCTGGACGAACTATTGCGGGCGAATGGCGAAGCGCGAAATCACCTCACCCGCCTCAACGAAAAAAGAGCCTGAGCAAGTCGAGGCATTCCACAGCAAAGCCCATTGAACCTTTGTTGATGTGGCCTATCTTTGTGGATGGACCGCGCGAACTGGTTTTCCCACGCCAGCAGTGCCAGAGTGGGTCGCTCCCGCCAGTCGCCAGTCGAAGTGGGCCGGTCCACGCGTTAGTGCACTAGAGCGGCGCTGGTAACAGCGCCGTTTCTAATTGGACGCCTCGCCACTCAATCTCCTCCAATGGGCAATTTTCTTTCCTTCCAAGGATTTTTTGGCAGCTTGCCTTTCTTGGCCTTCTTTTCATTTGCTCTTGCGAGGCCGGGACTTCCATCGAGCCATTGCAGGACGTGCTTCATCAGATCTTTGCGCTCTGACTTTTTCTTTAGCGAGTAACGCTTGATGGTGATTTCCAAGCGATCCTTCTTCGCATGGTATTCATTTCGAACGGATGGCTTTTTCAACATTGATTACCGCCGCTGAGTGGCTTCCAAGAACTCAAGAACCGCCTCCGGCACTTCGTCGTATTCGACGTAACGTCTGCGCAGTTCGTCCGCGATAGCGACCGTCACGTCACGAGACCAGCGTTCGGCGGTGTTGAAGGCCACGATGCGGACCGGGTTTTTGTACTCCCCAGATAGCAGGTTGAGAATCAGCGTCTCGCGATCAGTGGCGTCCTCGTCAGTCTCGCGCCACGCCCTACCGAGACGGCCGAAATCCTCCAGCACGAGATAGATGTCTTTCTCAACTCCGTTGGGCGCGATTGATGGAGAGGTACGCACGACGACCTCCTCAAACCAAAATGCATCCACCGTTAATTAGTCTGACTGGTTGGCAAGAAGTTCGTTCCAGCGGAACGCGCGTTTCCTAACAACGTTAATTTGGATCGCGGGCAGGCTTCCCCACCAGCAAAGCCAGGGCGGGTTGCTCCCGTGGGTCGCTCACACCAGTCGAAGCGGTTGCTCCCGCTATGGCGGGTCGAAGTGGGCCGGTCTCCTCGCGTATAGTGCGCACTAGGAACGGCGCTGGTAACAGCGCCGTTTTAATTGGGTCCCAAAGCATCCAATCCTCTAGACCTAGAGGCTTGCATTCTGTTCATGTTCTGTTCTGATAGCAGGCCCTCCTCCGAGGGTCGTTCGGAAGTGTCTTCAGGACCCAATCCAGAGCAATCGGACACCGACCAGCTAGAGGCCGCAGCCGATCAGGCCATCGTAGCTTGCAACGGCGATGCGCGAGAGGCGGTCAAGGCGCTGATCGTCGCCAATCACTTTCTCGAAACCGACCTGAAAAAACTGCGGGCCTCGGTCTCGACGGGTTTTCGCGAGGCAAGCTGCTGCCGCGTGATCGGAAGGATTGGTACGATTAGGCGCGCAAGATTTCCTTGCTATCCCCGACGCGCATGTTGCGCAGACCTCAACCTGTGAGAAAATAGGCTGATCGGCGAGCAATAGCGATGGGGTGGGGAGATTTAAAATGGCGGCCAGACAGATAGTACCTGCACTCGGGCTGGATTCATTCTCATGCCCACACCTCGAGTGCGGAGCCATCGCTCATCAGACGTGGTACAAGCTTCATGTTCTCCGACACGAAAAGGAGAGCCGTCCATGGCTGCCAGGTGAAGAGGCCTTGAGGCAGCTCAAGGCCGACAAGAACACGCCGCCAAGTGTCATTACGCATTTAGAAAAAGTGATGCAGCGAAACGTGTTTTTTGAAACTCACAGCTATACGCAACTCAACACCCATCTGGTGAATATCCACGCAAGCAGATGCTATAGCTGTGACCGAATTGCGTTGTGGCGCGCCGACGAACTGATCTATCCGGTGAACCACATCTCGATTGCTCCCCCCACCGAGGACATGCCCGACGATGTGAAGGCCGATTTCCTCGAAGCAAATGAAATCTTGGACAAGTCGCCGCGGGGAGCGGCAGCGTTGCTCCGCCTGAGCATTCAAAAGCTGATGGTCCACCTCGGAGAGAAGGGAAAGAACATCAACGGCGACATAGCCAGTCTGGTACAGAAGGGTCTCGATAAGAGAATACAAAAGGCGCTCGACGTCGTCAGAGTGGTAGGCAACAACGCGGTCCATCCCGGTCAGATCGATCTCAACGACGATAAGACGATTGCAACAAGCCTGTTCAGGCTAGTGAACGTCATCGTGGAATCGCAGATCACGCAGGCGAAGCACATTGATGAGATGTTTAACAAGGTTGTGCCGGAACACCTTAAGGCGGAAATCGAGAAACGGGATGTGCCTAAGCAGATCGAGAACAAGCCGAGCGAGGGATGAGGCCGGGCGCTCGCGAGTTCTTCCTGAACAAGCCGCACAGCCAGGCTGGCGGCGCGAGACGGTGACGTGATGCTCTATCCTTTGGAGCTCGTCACTTCGATTGAAGCCCTCGGCCCATAAAACGCCTTGTATGGCTCCGCCTCCTCATAGAGAAAACGATCTTGGATCGCCTGTCCGTTCGTACTGACTAGTTCAGCTGCGATAGTAGGCAACTCGCTTTTCGCACGATCATAGTCATCAAGTGCGATCGGATTGTCGGGCATGGATGGAGCGTTCAGTCGCAGCAACTGGTCGTGCCCAATAAGCAGTCCGGCTTGTCCCATTGCATTTTGGCTTTGAAGATGCATCGCTGACGAAATGATCTCATACCAGTCAACCAATCCACCGTGAACGATCTGATTTTCAGTAAAGCGGATCTCGGTATCACCACACCCAAGCGACAAGATATGTACCTGACGGCGCTCAAGCCCATAGCAGACAAGGGCATCCACAAGACCTATCATGATAGGGTTGTTGGCCCAAACTCCGCCATCCGCGAAGAAGCGCCCGCCATCTTTGTAGATTGGAAAATATGCGGGCGCGGCTGCGGTTGCCATCGCGACCGTTAACATCCGCTCCTTCCAATCCATCTTGTAGTCAGCGTGATGTGGCGTTTTGAATACGTTTACTTCCGTGAATCCATCGAAGGACGGCACGCATAGACGTCGCTGTGCTTCGCCAAGAGTCTTCTCCGAGAAGGCCGATTTAAGGAGAGCTTCAAGCTTGTCCGCTTTGTATCGATGATGCTGCAAGGCTCGGAAACACCGCCAGCGTCTCCGGATGTTCCAAAGATCCCAGTGGATCGGCGGGAAGATTTCTTTTCCGTGGTTAATGTACAAATCCAAAATCGATTGGGCAGTCTTTCCGACGGAAAGTCCGAGCGCAATTATGCCACCCGTCGATGTCCCGGTGATCAGATCAAAATAGTCACCGGCGGATTTGCTGCCGAGATATCGACCTTCTAACTCTGCAAGTATGGCAGCAGGCAGGATGCCCCTTATGCCACCTCCATCAATCGAGAGGATGCGAAACGGTTTACCCTCAGGCCAAGGCAGTTGTTCTCTTAGGCCTTGAAGAGTCCCACTAGACCGTCGCAAGCTGCTTGGCTCCATCGACCGTGGGACTGGGATGGCGGCCCCCGCCGCGCCACTTCTTAGTGACCAGCCAACCCTCATAAAAATAGAGCCATTCGTTCGCCCAAAAAATCGTCGTGTTGGCAAGCAGGTCGTTGACGTCCCACTCCCACAGAGATGGGCTGAAAAGGCATAGGTACGGCAGGGAAGGATCGCGTTTGTTCTTGTAAACGTGCGGAATCGGTCCTTGGTCATAGTCAGGATGGCGCTCAAGCTTCGGGTGCATCACCTGAACCCTTGGCTGTGCATCTGCGACCGTGAAATTCTCCAAAACCATCGGGACACGGTAACGAACCCGGACAAGATGTTCGCGTTTGTCCGGGGCCAAAGTACCTTCCCACGTGGCGCTTTGATCAATCTGCTCGATAAGCCTGAAATCCGGCCATTGAAAAGCCATGGCCTCTATCTGTTGCTCGACAGACTTGCTCATTCCTTGAGAAAACCGCCCCCTTCACGCGTGGCAGCACGGACAGGCGTAGTTCTCGTGCCCGCGACCGCAGATACTGCCAGCGAGGCTCCGATTTTGCCCCGGCTTCCGGCCTTGAGGTGACCGGCCTCCATTTCATGCCGTCGAGCGTCGAGATTGCTGTCGATGGCGTAAGAGGCTGCTGTCTCGCCGAACAAGCGTTTCAGGATATCGCGCTTTTCGGACATGCCCAGGCCTTCATTCCGCAACCGATCTAATTCGACGACGAGCCGTCGAAGATCGATGTCGAAAAGATCCTGTGCTTGTTCATTTTCCGGCCAGCGATCTGTAAAAACGTCGGGTGGATAGGCGGGATTTCGAACCAGAATCGTTCGGCGGGGTCCTGTCTTTTCGCGAAGCTTCGCCCGAATTGCGTTGGCAACGTTGATCACCTCGTCAATCAGGTTCGACGCAACCGGTCCGGCTTCCATCGCAATCGCCGCCAGAACGACAGACGGCGGCTTGCGCATGTTACGCCGGGCGGTATCGCGGGAGGCGATATCGCGATTCCGCTTGATAAGCTGGAGGGCGACGATCCGGGGAGATTTTTCCTCGGCCGGGACGTGATCCGGCATCGGTTGAGTTTCGGCCTTTTCAAGCGCCCCATCAACGAGCAGTCGGCGGCCCATGAACGACTTGTAGAAGTCCAGATCGACTTCGACCCGTTCGTTGAATTCCTTGACGAACCCCCATGGATTCACGGGTTTATGGTAGGTCTCGCCACTCTCTTTCTTATGGTGAAACAGATTGCCTGCTCGCTCTGGCTGCCCTGGCAGTCTCGCGACGGGCATGAGGTCGACGGTCGTGCCATCCGTGTATTTTGCCGTGACGCAGCGGCTTTTCTGCGTGACCATGCCATGATAGCGGCTATCCGGATCGCCGTTGATGGCTTCGAATAGAAATTCCAGCATAACGTTCGGTGGCGAGTCCGGCGGCACGTTCAACTCGATCACCACGTCGACATCGTGTTGATCCTTCGCTACGCGCGACGCGATGGCCGTGCCCGTCGCGAAGCTTCCACTCGGGTAGCACTCGACAACCTTGCCCTGCAGCGGGCTGCCTTCTCTGTCAACGTGCTGACAAAGCGCCCGGAAGTTGGTCTCTGCAATTTCATGTTTGGTCTTGCTCAATTGGATGCGGCGGGCCACGTCCATCAGCAAGGCATCGGCTTCAGAGATTTGGCCCCACGGGCCAGGATAGGCGACGTTCATTCGGTGTCCCTCTTGGGTAACCCTGGTTCGGGGTTTGTTCCCAAGTAGGCGGCCGCGTTGCATCAAACAAGAATGACACTCTTTTCGAGGAGCTGTCTTGACTCTCGGCTACCTCAGAGTCCTCGCAGATTACCGATTCGCGGGGTCCACATTCGCAAAAAATCCGCAACCATTTTCGGTTATTTCGGCACTCAGCCAAATAACCACCATGCGGGATACGATTCCGATAAATGAATCGGTGCAATTACTTAAATGGCGCGCCCGGAGCGATTCGAACGTCCGCCCCCCAGATTCGTAGTTGATGCTATTGGCTGCGCGGCAGGGATTCGAAAGAGATGTTTTTAGCTGTGTACCCTCCGGCGGATTGTCTTGCCTCAAAGCAGGCATGTTCTTAGGCTCTGCGCTCCCTCCTGAGGGGGAGAGGCCCCTAAGCTGAGGTCAGCTTGCGGATGACCTCGTCGAGTTTCCTGACGACGCCGCAGAGATCGTGAGAGCCGCCCGCGTCCCGCTCGACCCGGATCAGATCGTCCCTCGCCTGTCTGATCTTGGAGAGGATCGCTTCCACCTCCGCCCTGCTCACCGCGTCCTCTGGGATCATGACACAACCTCCGCGAGTGTAAACTCTGATCTAAGGCCGGGGTTGCGAAAAGAAAAGAAAAAAACTCGCGGTGGTCGGAGGGACGAGGGGTGTGAACGGTACAAGAGGTCAGCTAACAGAACCCCGAATTAGGACACCGCTAACCTTAAAACTAGAAAACTAGGAAAGGGAGGGCCGACAACCCCTCCGGGTTCTCACTCCGGAGTCCAACCAGAGCGCTTGCAGCCTCCAGGCTCCCTTCCTAGGCCAAGATGCCAGAAGCCCGCTGGCGGCTCCAGAAGCGGATGGCGCCGGCGCCAAGACGGGATGGGGGTTGAGGACCTCGAAAGCGATGGGCCTCGTCGTGTACCCTAGGGTGTACCCTAGCCTGAAAATCCAGATCTCTGTAAGTTGAAATATCCAGCTAAGTCTTTGATTTCGTTGGTAGCGGAGGAGGGACTCGAACCCCCGACCCCAGGATTATGATTCCCGTGCTCTAACCAGCTGAGCTACCCCGCCACGGCGCCGGCAAACGCGGCTCTCGTCTCATGCCGCACGCGCGAACGCGCGGCATATAAGAAGCAGGCTCCAGCCCTGTCAAGCAAGGCCGTTTCGTCCGCCAAGCGCCTGCAATCTTTGGCTATTTCGGCCGCACGCCGGAATTGCCGCCGGGGCTGCCGGGGGGCGGGATCACCGAGGTGTCGCCGGTCGGAGGCGTCGGCGCATGAATTTCCGGATCGACGCCGGCCGGCGGACACAACACGCCATTGGATTTTGCGAGCTTGTCGCCGAGCGGTTCGCTCCCCTGCCCGGTCGTCGAACCCTCGGGCAAAATCGTGCCGCGCGGCGGCACCGGTTGGATCGGCGCGCAATTATCGGCTACAGGCGCCGGCGCGGTCGGGGGCGGCGGCGTGGCGGGCGCCGGCGGGCTTGCGCGTTTGCGGTTCCAACCGAGGCCATCAAAAACGAGAGAATGAGCGCGTGTTTCCTCATCGAAGGAAAACCCGCCGCGCGAAGCGGGGTTCCGGCGCGCCGCCATCACGGTTGGCAATTCTTCCGGTAACGGATCAGCGAAAAATGCCCCATCGGCGGCATCGGCCGGCGCTCGGTCAGGGTCACGCCGCCGTGTCTCGTGGCCCAGTCGGCCAGACGCGTCCACGGAAATTCGGGCCGCCAGCCGAGCCGGCGCGCGAGCGGCGCGAACGCCAGTTCAAAGGCGCGACGTGGTCCGCTCTCGGCGCCGATGTGGTTGACCAGGATGAGTTCGCCGCCCGGCTTCAACACGCGAATGAAGTCATCCAGCGTTGCTTCGGGATCCGGCACCGCCGTGATGACGTACTGCGCCACCACCGCGTCGAAGGAGCCATCGGCAAACGCCAGGTTCTTGGCGTCCATCACCGCGAGCGTCTCGACATTCTTCAGGCCCAGCGAGCGCACGCGGTTCTGCGCCTTGCGCAACATCGGCTCTGAAATATCGACGCCGCACAGTCTCGTGGTGGGTGCGTATTCCGACAGCGACAGTCCCGTGCCAACGCCGACATCGAGAACGCGCCCGCCGATCCCGTCGGCGATCGCGATCGTCGATTGGCGGCCATGGTCGAAGACCTTGCCAAACACCAGATCGTAGACCGGGGCCCAGCGCCCATAGGCCTTTGCGACCCCCTCGCGGTCGATATCCGTCGCCATGCCCCCGCCTTGAAATCTAGATCATGATGCGATCAAGTGGAATCGCATCATGATCTCATCTCTTTGTTTGAGCATGATCTTTTCGGAAAACCGGATTCCACTTTTCCGGACCATGCTCAGCCGCGCATCGCTTCCACGACGAGCGGAGCGCCGCCTGCCCGTGATGCGCCCGTTTCACTTGCGCCCTTGGCACTTTGGCTCTTGGCACTTGCGCTTTTGGCGCTCGCGCTCCGGATAAATCCGCCGCCGAGCACACGCGCGCGGCCCGAAGGTGCATCGTAGAACACGCAAGCCTGACCGGGAGACACGCCCTCTTCGCCGGCGACCAGTTCGATCTCGTAACCGGAATTCGCCGCGCGCAGCCAGCCGGGCTGCGGCGCGCGGGTCGACCGCACGCGCACGAAAATCTCTCGGCCCTCGCCGGCCGCGCGATCGAACGAACCATCGCCGATCCAGTTGATATCGCGCAGCGCGATGCGATCCATCCGCAGCGCCTGGCGCGGACCGACAACGACCCGCCGGCTCGCCGCATCCAGCCGCACCACGTAAAGCGGGGCGGTCGAAGCAATCCCCAGGCCTCGCCGCTGGCCGACGGTGAAATGAACGATACCCGGATGGGCTCCGATGACACGGCCATCGAGGTCGACGATGTCGCCCGGTTCCATTGCGTTCGGCCTCAGCCGGCCGATGACGTCGGTGTAGCGGCCGGTGGGCACGAAGCAGATATCCTGGCTGTCGTGCTTGTCGGCGACCTGAAGTCCGAAGCGCCGCGCAAGTTCGCGCGCCTGGGGCTTGGTCAAGTCGCCAAGCGGAAAACGAACGTACTCGAGTTGCTCGCGGGTAGTCGCGAACAGGAAATAGCTCTGGTCGCGATCGGCATCGGCGGCGCAAATCAGCGCACGCGACCCGTCGGCCATCCGGCGCGAGGCCACGTAGTGCCCGGTCGCGAGCGCCGCAGCCCCAAGCTCGCGCGCGGTTGTGAGCAGATCGCGAAACTTGATCGAGCGATTGCACTCGATGCAGGGCACCGGGGTCTCGCCCAACGCATAGCTTGCGGCGAAATTGTCGATCACCGATTCGCGAAAGCGGCTCTCGTAGTCGAGCACATAATGCGGAATGCCGATCCGCTCGGCGACGTTGCGCGCGTCGTGAATATCCTGCCCGGCGCAGCAGGCGCCCTTGCGGTGCGTGGCCGCACCATGATCGTAAAGCTGCAACGTGATGCCGACGACGTCATAACCTTCCGACTTCAACAGCGCGGCCGTCACCGAAGAATCGACCCCGCCGGACATGGCGACGACGACACGGGTGTCCTTCGGACGGCCTTCGAGATCCAGACTGTTGAGCATGCTACCAGTGCCCGCTTTTCGAAGTTCGTCTTCCATCGCAGCGTCCACCTTTCACGAACTTCGAAAAGTCATGGGCACTACTAAATTACAGATTCCAGTGCCGCTTTTCCATTTGAAGTTCCTGGAGCTGAATTTGCCGCTTGGGGTGCAGGAACTTCAAATGGGCGGCACTAGTCAATAATGCGATCGCGAGCGCCAGGCACGTCGCGACTTGCGGCTAAAAGCTTTCAGGGCGTTTCCTCATCGAAGCGGTTTTGCTCTTTGGGGCGGCCGAAAAGCCACCCTCTAATATAGGCGGTATTCCCCGCAGGCAATCACACGCGGCTGCGTTTACCCGCGTGAAAACGGCAAATCTTGCCGAGGGGCAGAAAAGCGCCGGTCCCGGCCGGGCCATCGCGGCACCGGCATCATCGTAACATTTTGAAATACATCGATTTTTTTGAACGTCACGAATGGCCCGGTCCTTGCTGATTACCCGCAAAGTTCCATTGCCGGAGGCCGTCCGTTGTTGAGCGTCAGTTCAGAAGCCACATCCAATCTCGCGTTCCAAAACGGACCGCAGCGAGCGGAACGGTCGCATCAATCCCCGGCAAACGATGTTTTCGACGTCCTGGTGGGCCAAAACACGGCGCCTAACCCGGCACCGGCACCGCCGCCAGCCCCCTCGCCCCGCCGCTCCGACGAGCCGCCGCCGGCCGAAGCCGCACCCGCCGCGAACAGCCCTCCCCCTCCGCCGCCCGGCAACGATGCCACGCGCGGGACAGACGCCGGCACGCCGCCGGCAAACAAAAACGCCAACGGTCCGGCCGATGGCGGCGCCGATCAGTCACAGGCGGCCAAGACCGCCGGCACGAAAGACGATTCCGCCAAGACGACCGACCAGCAGACGAGTGGAAATACGCCGGCCGTCGATCCGACGATTCTGGCCCAGCAGGCCACCGTGACGACACCGGTCCCGGCCGCACTTTCCGTCAACACCGCGCCGACCAACGTGGCGGCGGCGCCGACTTCCGGCGGCTCCACGCCGCCGCTGGCAATCGCGGCAGCCGCTATCGCCGCAACTTCGCAAACGCTCTCCGGACAAGTCACGACACCGCCCCCGGGAACGACCGATTCCGGTTCAGGCCCGACCGCGCCGACTTCGGGTCCGACAGCAGCGACCACCCCGGCGTTGTCCGCGCCGGGCATCAAGGTCGCCGCTTCGGTCGCCTCAAGCGCTGCGGATGCTTCACCTGTCATTTCGCAGGCTCGCCAGTTCGGCACAGCGCCGGCGAATACCGCCACATTGACCGGCGCGGTGGCCGCGTCCGCGCCGGTTGCGCCGAAATCGACGTCCGGCAAGACCTCCGCATCGCCAGTCGTAACCGACAGCCCGGACGATGCCGATCCGACCGCCACCAACGCGCCGGCAATCGTTCCTCAAAACAGTCAGCAGCAGCCGCCGGCGGCCACCGGCAAAGCGGACGCCGCGGCTACGCTGGCTACATCGGATGCAGCCGCTTCCCCGCCCTCGCCTTTGTCGGCCCACGAGCATGTGCCCTCGGCAAATGTGGGACATCCGCTCACCGAGACCGCCGACCCGGCTGCTCAGGCGCTCGGCGCGCTGCAGCCGCAAGCGAATTCCGCAACCGCGCCCGCAACCGGGGGAGCTTTGAACGTGACGACCGCAGCGAGCGGCCCGGTGCCGCTCAGCGGGCTTGCGCTCGAAATCGCGGCGTCAATAAAGAGCGGCAAGAGCCGTTTCGAGATCCGCCTCGATCCGGCGGATCTCGGCCGCATCGACGTTCGCATCGATATCGATCGCAACGGACAGGTGACTTCGCATCTGACGGTCGAAAAGCCGGAAACGCTTTCCATACTGCGCCAGGATGCGCCCCAGCTTCAGCGCGCGCTGGACGACGCGGGAGTAAAGACCGGCAGCGGCGGCCTGCAATTCAGCCTGCGCGACCAGTCCTCATCGGGCCAGAACAACGGCGGCGACTCCAGGCCCAACGCGCAGCGGCTGATCATCGCCGACGAAGACATCCTTCCCGCCTCCGTCGCCGGTCGAAGCTATGGACGTTCGCTCGCAGCAAGCGGCGGCGTGGACATCAGGGTTTGAGGAGGCCGGCATGACAACGACAGCGGCAACACCAAGCAGCCCCGTGGTTTCCGGGACGACGCCCCAGCCGACCGCGACCGCCTCCTCGGCCAAGGCCGCCAACACGTTGGCCTCAACGCAGATTGCCGGCAATTTCCAGAGCTTTCTCCTGCTCCTGACGACTCAATTGCAGAACCAGAATCCGCTCAGCCCGCTCGACACCAACCAGTTTACCCAGCAGCTTGTCGAGTTCGCCGGCGTCCAGCAGCAACTCAACACCAACGACTCGCTGGCAACATTGGTCTCGCTGCAACAGACCGCGCAATCGACCCAGGCTCTCGAGTTCGTCGGCAAGACGGCCGCGGTCAACGGCAGCACGGCGACGCTGACCAACGGGAGTGCGACCTGGCAGCTCGACGTTCCCTCCAGTTCGAACGTCGATATCACGATCACCTCAAGCACCGGTCAGACCGTGTTCACCGGCACCTTTCCTGCCCAAGCCGGCAACAACCAGCCATTCGTCTGGAACGGCAAGGACAATAACGGCGTGCAACAGGTCGACGGCAGCTACAAGCTCACGGCGACCGCCAAGGATTCCGCGGGCAACTCGGTCGCGGTCCCGACCAAGATCGAGGGCGTGGTCAGTTCGGTCGATCTCACCCAATCGCCGCCGCTGCTGTCGATCGGCGGCCAAACCTTCACGGTCAACCAGATCCAGAGCATCGTGAACTGACCACTTCCGCCGGCAGCCGCCGGTCAGGCCGCCGCCGATCCGGACCGTGAAAAGCGGCCGGCGGGCCGGCCATCAGGGCGTTTTCAAGGAGATTCGCATTGAAGCGATGGGCTTAGGCAAATTTTAAGCCGACCGGCGTAGTTTAACTCCTAATCAGTTCTGTGGTTGAGAGTTTGTGAGTACGCCATGACAGAGCCCCATCGCCCGAGGGTAAAATATGTCATCGGGCCTGACGGTAGTCCGCTGACGATTGCGGACCTGCCCGTACCCGGGACCAAGCGGTGGGTTATCCGTCGCAAGGCCGAAGTCGTTGCCGCAGTTCGCGGCGGCTTGCTGTCCCTCGAGGAAGCTTGCAGCCGCTACACGCTGACCGTCGACGAATTCCTGTCCTGGCAGTTTTCCATCGATCAGCACGGTCTTGCCGGCCTGCGCACCACACGAATCCAGCAATATCGCCAATAGGCGCTGTCGGCGAACAAAGACGCATTTGAACAAAATCGACTTCGTCCCGCGAAGTCGGTTTTTTCCGTTTTGGCGCTTTGCCGGTGGCCCTTAACCTTCGTTAACCATATCGAAACCATCCCATAGGCAATAATTGCCCAGTGGTCCGATTCCAGCATTCGCGTCGCGTTGCGGTGGGCCGTGAATGTCGGAATCGAGGGACCACCAGGAGTTCCCTGGAGCCGAATCTGAGGGGCGGTTGGTTTGCAGAGTCTCGTAAGCTTCCTGAGGGGGTTGGGTGCTTCGCGATTGACGGCGATGGTCGCGGTGACAGCCGCGCTGATCGGCTTCTTCGCGTTCGTGATCATGCGCGTCACCACCCCGCAGATGACCACCCTGTTTTCCGACCTCAGCCTCGAAGACTCTTCCGCCGTCATCAAGGACCTCGAACGCCAGGCGATCCCCTTCGAAATCCGCAACGACGGCGCCGTCATCATGGTGCCAAAGGACAAGGTCACGCGGCTGCGCATGAAGCTTGCCGAAGGCGGCCTGCCCAAGGGCGGCGGCGTCGGTTACGAGATCTTCGACAAATCCGACGCGCTCGGCACCACGAGCTTCGTCCAGAACATCAATCACCTGCGCGCGCTCGAGGGCGAACTGGCCCGCACCATCCGCGCCATCGACCGCGTCCAGGCGGCAAGGGTGCACCTGGTGCTGCCGGAACGCCCGCTGTTTTCGCGCGAGACGCCCGAACCGTCGGCCTCGATCGTGGTGCGGGTGCGCGGCGCGCTCGAGCCGCAGCAGATCAGGGCCATTCGCCATCTGGTCGCTTCCGCCGTCAATGGCCTGAAGCCGCAGCGGGTTTCCATCATCGACGAAGCCGGCCAGTTGCTCGCCGACGGGGCCGCGACCAACACCGACGCCGCCATCGGCGACGAGCGCCGCGCCGCCTTCGAGAAACGGATGCGCAACGAGATCGAGGCGATCGTCTCGTCGGTGGTGGGCGCCGGCCGCGCCCGCGTCCAGCTCACGGCCGATTTCGACTACAACAAGATCACCCAGACCTCGGATCACTTCGATCCGGAGGGTCGCGTGCTGCGCTCGAGCCAGACGCGTGAAGAATCCAGCGCCACCGCCGAGAACAACGGCCAGGTCACGGTCGGCAACGAACTGCCCGGCAATCAGCAGAACAACGGCGCGCCGGCCGCGCGCGACCAGAGCCGCAAGACCGAGGAAACCAACAATTACGAGATCTCGCGCACGACCAAGACCGAGGTGACCGAGGCCGGACGGGTCAACCGCATTTCGGTCGCCGTGCTGGTCGACGGCAGCTACAGCAAGAACGAAAAAGGCGAGATGGTCTATCAGGACCGCGGCAAGGAGCAGCTGGATCGCATCGCAGCGCTGGTGCGCTCGGCGATCGGCTTTGACCAGAAGCGCGGCGACCAGGTCGAGGTCGTGAACTTGCGTTTTGCCGAAGCGCCCGCCGTCGCCCCGCTCATCGAGCCGGCAGGACTGTTCGGCATGCTGCAATTCACCAAGGACGACGTGATGTACGTGATCGAGCTCGGCGTGATGATGCTGCTCGGCCTCGTCGTGCTGTTCATGGTGATCCGGCCGCTGGTCAAACGCATTCTCGCCGCCGAAGTAGTCGCCCCGCCGGCCAGCGACGTGCCAGCGCTGACCGACGCCAATCCGCAGGCGGCGAATCTCGTGCCCGGCCCCAACAATACGGCGCAGTTGATCGACGTCGCGCAGGTCCAGGGCCAGGTCCACGCCCAATCGGTCCATCGCGTTGGCGAACTGGCCGACCGCAATCCCAATGAAACCGCAGCCATCGTACGCCAGTGGCTCACCGAACAACCCGCGTGATGTGAAATGGCCCTGCCTCAGACCTCCAACCAAAACGACATCACCAGCGTCATTTCCTCGCTGGCGGCCCGTCAGAATAACCGGCCGCAAAGAGAGCAGATCAGCGGCCCGAAGCGCGCCGCAATGCTGATGCTTGCGCTCGGCGAACAATATGGCGGCAAGATCTGGTCGCTGCTCGACGACGACGAAGTGCGCGAGCTGTCGATCCACATGTCGACGCTCGGCACCGTCGAGGCCGAAGTCGTGGAAGACATGCTGCTCGAATTCGTGTCACGGATGTCGGCATCGGGCGCGCTGATGGGCAATTTCGACGCCACCGAGCGGCTCCTGCAGCAATACCTGCCGCCCGAGCGCGTCGTCGGGATCATGGACGAAATCCGCGGGCCTGCGGGGCGCAACATGTGGGAGAAGCTCTCCAACGTCCAGGAAGAGGTGCTCGCCAACTATCTCAAGAACGAATACCCGCAGACCATCGCCGTGGTGCTCTCGAAACTCAAGCCGGAGCACTCCGCGCGGGTGCTCGCGATCCTGCCCGAGGAAATGGCGCTCGACGTGGTCAACCGCATGCTGAGGATGGAAGCGGTGCAGAAGGAAGTGATCGAGCGCGTCGAGCAGACGCTGCGCGTCGAATTCATGTCGAACCTGTCGCAGACCCGCCGCCGCGACGCCCACGAGGTGATGGCCGAGATCTTCAACAACTTCGATCGTCAGACCGAAACCCGTTTCATCACCGCGCTCGAGGAGGAAAACCGCGAATCCGCCGAACGGATCAAGGCGCTGATGTTCACCTTCGACGACCTCATCAAGCTCGACTCCGCCTCGGCGCAGACGTTGATGCGCAATGTCGACAAGGACAAACTCGGCGTCGCACTCAAGAGCGCCAACGAGGAGGTGCGGGGCTTCTTCCTGGGCAATATGTCTTCGCGCGCCGGCAAGATGCTGCTCGACGACATGGCGGCAATGGGGCCGGTGCGATTGCGCGACGTCGACGAGGCGCAGGCGCTTCTCGTCAACCTCGCGAAGGACCTCGCGGCCAAGGGGGAAATCACCTTGACCAAGAACCGGGCCGATGAGGAGCTGGTGTACTGATGGCCACGCCAGCAAAATTCCTGTTCGACATGGACTTCTCGGCGCCCGACAAGCGCGAGCGCGCCGCGACGCCGTCGGAAATCGCCCAGAAGATCGCCGCGGCGGAGGCGCGCGCCTATCGCGACGGTTATGATGCCGCGCTCCGCGAAGCCAGGGTGCAGAGCGACCGCCGCTCCGCGCTCGCCCTGGAAGAGATCGGGATCGCGATGAAGGGCATCGCGGCCCGTTACACCACGATCGAGACGCGGATGGAAACGGAAGCGGTCGACGTCGCCATTGCCGTGGCGCGCAAGCTGTGCAGCGAATTGATCGCCCGCGAGCCGCTCGGCGAAATTACGGCGCTGGTGAGCGATTGTTTCGCGCAACTGGTCTCGACGCCGCATCTGGTGGTCCGCATCAACGATTCACTCTACGAGGCGGCGCACGAGCGGATCGACGGGCTGGCAAAGCAGAGCGGCTTCGCCGGCCGGCTCGTCATTCTGGCCGAACCGGAGATCGACACCGGGGATTGCAGGATCGAGTGGGCGGACGGCGGCGTCGTGCTGGAGCGCGCGGCGATCGAAGCAAAGATCAACGAACTTGTCGGGCGCTATGTGGCGTCGCGCAATCAGGCCTGAGCCAATGAGGAAGCAAGCGAGGAATGAACCATGAGTGACACCGACGCACAGGTTCCGCTCCCCGACCTCAACGCCGCCGACACGCCGGCGGCAAACGACGTCGCCTATCACGACGAGGAGCATGCCGCGCGCATCGCCGCCGACCTCGAGGCGGTTTTCGACGTGCCGGTCCAGGTCTCCGCGGTGCTCGGCCGTTCCAAGATGGATGTCGGCGAACTCCTGAAACTCGGACCCGGCACCGTCCTCGAGCTCGACCGCCGCGTCGGCGAAGCGATCGACATCTACGTCAACAACCGCCTGGTCGCACGCGGCGAGGTGGTTCTGGTGGAAGACAAGCTGGGCGTGACCATGACGGAAATCGTCAAGGCGGAACGCAACTGACGCATGAACGAAGAAGTGGACGCCGGTTTTTTGAAAGCACCATGCGGGAACGATCGAGAGTTTCTCTAACAATACGCGCCTGAACGGCGCGGGCAGACGAACAGGAGATTACCATGCGGCTTCTCATCGTTGGCACACTGAAAGGCCAGCTCACGACAGCCACCAAGATCGCCATGGAGAACGGCGCTTCCGTTACCCACGCCGAGGACCATGAGCAGGCGATGCGCGTGTTGCGCGGCGGCAAGGGCGCCGACTTGCTGCTGGTCGATGTCTCGCTCGACATCCGCGATCTGGTGATGCGGCTTGAGGCCGAACATATCCATGTCCCGATCGTCGCCTGCGGCATCTCCAACGACGCCCGCGCAGCGGTGGCCGCCATCCATGCCGGCGCCAAGGAATACATCCCGCTGCCGCCCGAACCTGAGCTGATCGCAGCCGTGCTGGCGGCGGTCGCCAATGATTCCCGCGATCTGATCTACCGCGACGACGCCATGGCCAAGGTGATCAAGCTTGCGCAGCAAATCGCCGGTTCCGACGCCTCCGTCATGATCACTGGCGAGTCTGGCACCGGCAAGGAGGTGCTGGCGCGCTACGTTCACACCCGTTCCAGCCGCGCCCGCAAGCCGTTCATCTCGATCAATTGCGCGGCCATCCCCGAGCATCTGCTCGAGTCCGAACTGTTCGGCCACGAGAAGGGCGCGTTCACCGGCGCGGTGGCGCGGCGTATCGGAAAGTTCGAAGAGGCGAACGGCGGCACCCTCCTGCTCGATGAAATCTCCGAGATGGATGTCCGTCTGCAATCCAAATTGCTCCGCGCGATCCAGGAGCGGGTCATCGATCGCGTCGGCGGCACGAGGCCGGTTCCGGTCGACATTCGCATCATCGCGACCTCGAACCGCAATCTGGCCGACGCGGTGCGCGAGGGAACCTTCCGCGAGGATCTTCTGTTCCGCCTCAATGTCGTGAACCTGAAGATCCCGGCCCTGCGCGAACGCCCCGCCGATATTCTCGAACTGGCGCAGCACTTCGCCAAGAAATATGCCGATGCCAACGGCGTGCCGGTGCGGCCGATCTCGGCTGACGCGCGGCGCGTGCTGACCACCAACCGCTGGCAGGGCAACGTGCGCGAGCTGGAGAACACCATCCATCGCGCGGTGCTGATGGCGCAGGGCGACGAAATCGGCGTCGACGCCATCCTGACGCCGGACGGCGACCGCCTCGACGGGCCGAAAACCGTACCGGCGGTGGCCCACGCTACCTTCGCCGCCGAACAGGTGACGCGTGCGCTGGTCGGACGGACGGTCGCCGACGTCGAACGCGATCTCATCCTTGAAACCCTGAAGCACTGCCTCGGCAACCGTACGCACGCGGCCAACATCCTCGGGATCTCGATCCGTACGCTGCGCAACAAGCTGAACGAATATGCCGATGGCGGCTTGCCGATCACGCCGGCGGGCGCCGGCGAGTTTCACCGCGCGACTGCGGGTGCGTGATCGCCGCCTCGCTCCGGCGTGGCGAGTGTCACGTCCACTCCATCGGGTTGGCGGAAGATGTGGATCGGATCACCCGGCAGGACCCCACGCCCGGTGACGGCCGCATAGGCGTAAAGCGCGAGATAGATAATCGCGAGCGCGCCGATGCCGTAGAAGCTCCAGGTGGCAATACGCTTCATTTCGGGCCTGCGACCTCCCCGGCAACGCGGAACAGAGGGGAGCTTTTAAGCCGCAAACGCGAAAAATTCCACCTCTTGAAGGCCTCACAAGGCGCGGGCGTGGACGCGCATCAGGGGCTGATCGGCACGAAATGATTGACCGCGATCAGAACGACAAGCAGCGCAACACCCAGACCGAGGCTCCAGCCGATCAGCTTTTTTTCGATCGGCAGCAGCGGCTCCACTTCTTCTGCGTCGATTTCGTCCCTGAGATCGTATTGCCGCGACATGTCGCTTTCCCTTCGAATTAGCTGGCGAGCGGCGGCTTGAAACCGCTGAAGAAGAGCCACGAGATCAAGAGCCCGACCCAGATCACAAATCCGAACAGGCTGATGAAATAGACCGCGGCCAACTTGCCGAAACCCTGCTGCCAGAGCTTGCGGAAATCCGACAGCACGCCGATCGAGAAAAAGGTCAGGACGAAAAAGATCACCCGGAACACATTCGCCTCGCCGGCCGCAGCCGGAAGCGCCTTGGCGACCTGCGCCGTCGAGCCGAGGGCGAGCCAGAGCGACACGGCGAACACCAGGATGAAACCCAGGATGAATTTCGGAAAGCGCTGCCAGATTTCCGACGGTTTCGCCCGGTCCGGCCCCTTGTCGATATGGTTGGTCCAGATGTAGCCGAGGATGAACGCCCAGATGCCGATGAAGATATCGATGAAGATCTTCACGGTGGTCGTGGTGGCGAGAATCCAGCCCGGCTGGTATTTGACGCCTTCGGCCGCGGCTTTTGCCATGATCAACGATTCTGTGATGCCGCCGCCGGCCACGGCCGCGCCGTCGGTCTTGATGGCAAGCCCGATCCAGGCGCCGGCCACCAGCGGCTCGTGCCAGAGGAAGGTCTGCGCCAGAAACGGCAGGATCAGGACTTCGACCACCGCGAATACCACGACCAGCGACGACACCAGGATCGGCACCGCCGGTCGCGCGCGGATAGCCCCGCCCGTTGCTATCGACGCCGCCACGCCGCAAATCGAAATGCCGGAGGCCAGCGGAACCGACCACTCGCGGCTGAAGCCGAACCATTTACGGGCAACGAAATAGACCACGGCCCAGTAGATCAGATAGGCCTCGATGATCGCAGCCGCGCCACGCAGCAACAGCGAGGAGGCGAGATTGAGACGCCCCGCGGCCGTCACCGCGACGGTGGCGCCGAGGATGACGATCGCGATCTTGATGTAGAGTTCCGGCCGTATCGCTTCCTTCAGCCAGGTAGCCAGGCGCGGAAAGAAATTGGCGATGACGATGCCCGCGAGCAGAGCGACGATAAATCCGCCCTCATTGGTAAGCTTGAGCGACCAGGCGATACCGAATTTCTGCTGCTCGGCCGGCGTAACCGCGGCGACATAGGCGTAAGAGCCGACAATCCAGCTTGCATAGGCGATGGCAAACACGACCGTGAAAGCAGCTGCGAATTTCCGGACATCGGCGCCAAGCGTGGCAACACCGGCGCTCAAAACCGCAAGCATTGCGACGTAAGTCGCGATCAGCGCCCCGCCTCCGCCAAGCCAGGCATAGGCCTTGGCGAACGGATTGAGCGCCTGGGTGATATCGGCGTAAACGGAGGTGGTGACCGCCCATCCGAGAAGATCGATGCCGCTGATGCTGACGAGCGCCGATCCGAACACCAAAAGACCGATGACGACCGCAAGCCAGTCCTCATTCAATCGCGCCTGCAGCGTTACGGGCCGCGAGACCTTGATCGCGATATCCGACATTCCAAATCCCCAAATGATCCTCGAACGAAGCGCTTCGCGTTCCGTTGCTTTAGCCCCAAGGATGATGGTGATGGCAGCGGGTGTCGAGGACCTGGGGAAAATAGCGATATTCGGCCTAAGCCGTCAGCGGCGGACGGTGCGTTTTTTCCAATGATCCGATCAATGGCAGTTCAATTCTTTTCCGCCAGACAGAAGCTCTGCCGGAAACGAAGCCTTGAGGGCCGCACTGTGCGCAAGGCGGTTTTTTGGCCGGCCGCGAGCTCGTGGAAGCCGCAACACCCTGTCCCTACACGGCGAGGCCTCTTGCAAGGTTGCTGTCGCGCGACCCGCGGTATTCGAGCTTCAACTCGGAAAAAAGGGCTAAACGAGCCAGTTTGGCCCGGCTATGCAGCACAATCTCGCGGTGACGCAGACCTTCGAAACTGAGGATTCGCTCGCGCTCGAGGATCGAAAAGACCCGTGAGACCGTTTCAATGGTCAAACCGAGATAATCGGCAATATCGCGGCGGCCCATCGGAAGGATCATGACGGCCGGTGAGTGCAGGCGTTGGTCCATTTCCGTCAAAAACGCCGCAACCTTCTCCAGGGACGTTTGCCGACCCAGAAGCAGAAGGTGGTTTTCCGCGTGCTGGAGACTTCTGGCGATCAGTTTCAGCACGTCCTTCGAGGCCGGGACATTCTCGTCCGCACATTCGCCGAATATTCGCCGGAGTTTGGCGATCCAGACCGTGGTGTCCTCGATTGCTTCGGCCGTAAACCGATAGACCTCGCCGCTTTCGACGCCGAAAATATCTCCCGGTAAATGGAAGGCTCCGATCTGACGACGGCCATCGGGAAGAAGTTTGAAGGTACGAACCGAACCCGACCTGATCTTGTAGACGTACTCGGCGGGTTCTGCCTCGCCGAAAATTTCCGCACCTCTCAGATATCTAAAATCACTCCAGAAGGCTCTTTCGCCAATCAAAAGGTCTAGCTCGCCGGTCTTGTTCGTTTGGAAATTGACTCTGTCGAGCATGGCACTCCCCAAAAAATACTGAACATATGTTTGAAAACAAAGGCAGCCTCTCTCACTCCTCTTCGTCGGATGAGCCTTTCATGTGGTCTGTGGAGCGCCGGTAAAGGTTCAATGCATGCGGAAAATCCGTCGAACCTGCAGCGTTGCAAATCGGGACAGAGCCGTGCCCTGCGAAGGCAAGGCCGACGATAGCGCTGTCGTCGTTTTGTCATCATTCGGCCGTTTGGCCCGTTTGCCCGTTCATCGGCGAGCTGGCGCAAAAACCCCGATCCCTCGCGGCAGCCCCTGCGATGGATGATGTGAACGTTCGGTCTGTCCGGCTATAACAGTCGTAACGAAGCGATGTGCCACGGCAGGTAGAGTTTCGAACCACAGCCAACCACGCAAGCGGTTCTCGAGCTTCGCGCTGCAACAACCTGCCTGCGCGACCTACTCGTTTTCGGGATTCATATCCGTCAACCGCGGACCGCGTGTTGCGGGCCTGTCGGTGCCTCGCCGCCGCTCGACCGGTATTATGGGATGCTGCGCTGTGGCGCGCGGCGTGGTAGGCGCTCGCCCGAGCTTTGCTTGGAGATCGGCAAGATCGATGAATTCGTCAGCCTGGCGACGAAGCTCGTCGGCGAGAATCGGCGGTTCGCTGGCGATCGTCGAAACGATGGTGACGCGGACGCCGCGACGCTGCAGCGCCGCGACCAGCGGGCGGAAATTGCCATCGCCCGAGAACAGGACGATCTCGTCCACGTGATCCGCAATGTCCATGGCACCGACCGCGAGATCGATGTCCATGTTGGCTTTGACCCGGCGCCGTCCGGCATCGTCGAGGAATTCCTTGATCGGCTTGGTCATTACCGTGAAACCGTTGTAGTCGAGCCAATCGACCAGGGGACGAACGGTGCAGTACTCCAGTTCGTCCATAACGGTAGTGTAGTAGAACGCCCGAAGCAGCGTTCCGCGCTCGCTGAACTCGTCAAGAAGTCTCTTGTAGTCGATTTCAAAACCGAGCGTCTTTGCGGTGGCATGGAATCTCACGCCGTCGATGAACAGCGCAAGCCTGCCCCTGTGATTTTGCATGATTTCTCCAAAAACATCGGCAGAGGCTGGAGCGTCCGCCCAAATGATTTTTTTACAAACTTCCCGTCGGAGCGACGGGCTTCGGCGCCGCGGCGGGTGGACTGTGATCGCTCGGCCTATACGAGCCTTTCAATCAACACACGGTCGCGTTAGCATTGAGCCGCGAAGGCTCGGCCAGCGCCAGCGAACCGCTCAGATCAAATATTTCCGCGCGGGAGGCGCGCCTTGTACCGAACGCCGAGGCGATATTCTTGTGATTGAGCGCCAATATTTTGTGTTTTGAAGCCGCAATTCAAGCGCGGTATGACATGGGCATTTTTCAGGGCTATTTCAGTATAATGAGTTCCGACCAGCCCCAAGGACTTCGTTCAATACCAAGTGCCACAGGCGGAATCGCGCGGCTGGCCTGCGCCAGGCTGCGCGAGCACGGCATGGACATCGCCCCGCTCTTGACCAAGGCGGGGTTGACGCTCGAGGAGGCCAACGATCCGGCGATCCGGCTGGAGGTACGTGCCCAGGTCAGGTTTCTGGAATTGGCTGCCGAAGCGCTCGAGGACGATCTGCTCGGCTTTCACCTTGCGCGCAACTTCGACCTGCGCGAGATCGGCCTGCTTTATTACGTGATCGCTTCCTCCGAGCAACTGGAAGAGGCGCTTCAGAACGCGGTCCGCTTCGGCCGGATCACCAATGAGGGCGTTCGTTTGCAGGTCGCGATGGAGCCAACCGTAATGATTGCGCTCGAATATATCAACGTCGACCGACTCGCGGACAAACACCAGGCTGAATTCCTGCTGATCGCGCTGGTCAGACTCTGTCGCCAGGTCACGGACAGTCGCCTGGCGCCGGTCGGCCTGAAAGCGCGGCATTTCCGCAACCACACACCAGCCGAGATCAGAAAGTTTCTGGGCTGTGATATCGAGTTCTCGTCCGATGCCGACGAGATCATATTTCCAAAGCAGTTTGCAGCGCTTCCGTTGACCGGCCACGATCCCTTTCTGAATACGCTGCTGCGTCGCTATGCGGAGGAAGCACTCCAGACCCAGACGTCTTCGCGGGAGAGCATCCGCGCGGATGTCGAGAAAGTTTTGACAGGCCTTCTTCCGCACGGCCGGGCCGGCGCTTCCGAAGTGGCGCGCAAGCTCGGAATGAGTCCGCGGACGCTCTCGCGAAAACTGCGCGATCAGGACGCGACCTATATCGAAATACTGGACCGCTTCAGGGCCGCTCTCGCCAGGCGTTACCTGACGGAGAGGGAATTGCCGGTTTCCGAAGTCGCCTGGCTGCTCGGCTACAACGAACTCAGCTCTTTCACCCACGCCTTCAAACGCTGGACCGGACTGACACCGCGGCAATTTCGAACGTCCAACGTGGCCTGAACGATCACGGCGTTGCGCCGGATGGCGCCTCGCCTCTGGAGACAGGCGCAAGCGTAATCCCCAGCTTGCCATAGCGATCGGTGAAGGCGCTGGTATCGATCTCCTCGAGCTCGATCGCGCCGCTCATCACGCCCGCCTTCCAGGCATCGTGTTCGGGGTCTTCACGGAATTCCGGCATCACCTCCGCAGCGAATAGTTCAAGCGACTCGCAGATGTGCTCGTGGCTGGTCTTGCCGGCCTGGTTGAGCAGGATGACCTGGTCGATGTGGGAGGTGCGGAAGCGCCGCAATTTCCTGCGCAGCGTCTGCGGCGAGCCGATCAGGCCGCCGCGCAGCGCGGCTTCCTGCGCCATCGGATTGTCGCGTTTCCATTTGTTATACTCGTCCCACATGTTGACCGTGCCAGGCGCCGGACGCTGGCGGCTTTGGGAAGCGCCGTAATATCGTAGCGCGAACTGGAAAAAGGTCGCGCCATCGGCGCGCGCGCGGGCCTCCTCGTCGGTTTTCGCACACATGAAGAATGACACCAGCGCCAAGTTCGGATTGATCTGGTAGTCCGCGAGCTTGTTCAGCCGCCTGGTGATGGCGTTGTAATAGGCGTGCACCCAGGCATGCGCGGCATCAGCGCTGACGAACTGGAATCCGAGCGCGCCGAATCCGTTCCTTCCCGCGCGCTCGATGGTCGGAAGCTGCGAGCACGCCATCCACAGCGGCGGATGCGGCTTCTGCACCGGCTTCGGTACGACGTTGCGGAGCGGAATGTCGAAATATTTGCCGTGGTGCTCGCAGCCGCCATCCCGAAACATCGGAAAGATCGCGCGCACCGCTTCCTCGAACACTTCTTTCTTGGTTTCCATGTCGCGACCGAAGGGCTCCAATTCGGTGATCGAGGCGCTCTCACCCATCCCGAATTCGCAACGGCCGCGGCTCAACAGATCAAGCACCGCGAATCGCTCGGCGACGCGTGCCGGATGATTGGTGGTGAGCTGGAAGATGCCGTGGCCGAGCCGGATTTTCCGGGTGCGTTGGCTGGCGGCGGCAAGGAAGGATTCCGGGGAGGGCGAGTGCGAATATTCTTCCAGGAAATGATGTTCCACGACCCAGGCGTAATCGTAGCCGAGCCGGTCGGCGGTCTCCAATTGCGTCAGCGCGCCCTGATAGAGCGCGAGCTCGTCACCGGCCTGCCACGGACGCGGCAATTGCAGCTCGTAGAAAATGCCAAATTTCACGACGTCCTCCCCGGGCCCCGCCGGTTTTTTTCGCAGTTTATTCTGAGGGAAGGCCCTGTCCAGCGCGGGCAAACCTGTTTTTGATCCATATCAAGGTCGCAAACGACTCGTTGCTTATTGTTTCATCAGGCAACGGCCCTGAAGCCGTCCAAATCCAGAAATCCGAAAAAAAGAGGCAATCACATGTCCGTCGCTGGAGACGACGACACGCAAGGACGGCTGCACCGCAGGCGCATGGAAATCTTTGCGTTCCTTTTCCTGACCGCGGTGTTGATGCCGGTGTTGGCCGTTGCGACCGTCGGCGGCTATGGGCTCGCAGTATGGATCTATCAGATGGCGGCCGGCCCGCCCGGCCCTCCCGCGCGCTGAGCGAAATTGGTGAAGGACAATCGCGATGACCACACCTCGCAAATCAGTCGATCGCCGGGCCTTCCTGCAAGGCCGCCTCGGCGCCGATCGCGTCATGGCGCCCGAAGGCGAAATCGCCAGCATTCTGGTGCAGGCGCGGCCGGAAAGGCTCGATGAAGTCGAAGCTGCCATCACCGCTTTGAGCGGATGCGAGATTTACGGCCGCGACACAAGAGGCAAGCTGGTCGTCGTGATCGATGCGGCAGATGCCGGTGCCTTGGGCAGCACACTCAACACCATCGCGCTTATTCCCGATGTCTATTCCGCCTCCCTTGTCTTTCACGCCATCGAGGCCGGCCTTGCAACAAGAACTTCCGCCGCGGAGAAACTCCGATGACCGCACCCAGGCTCGATCGCCGCCAGGTTCTCAAACTCGAAGCGGCCGCGATGGCGGCTCTGGCAGGCGGCATGCCTGCCGTGTCTGACGCCGCCAATCTCGTCACCGAGCGCGACGCCAGCGAATTGAAGTGGGACAAGGCGGCGTGCCGTTTCTGCGGCACCGGGTGCAGCGTCATGGTCGCGACCCGGGAAAACCGCGTCGTGGCCACCCATGGCGACATCAAGTCCGAAGTCAATCGCGGGCTCAACTGCGTGAAGGGCTATTTCCTTTCCAAGATCATGTACGGCCACGACCGCCTCACCCAGCCGCTGCTGCGCAAGGCGAACGGCAAATACGACAAGAACGGCGAGTTCACGCCCGTCAGCTGGGACGAAGCCTTCGACGTCATGGCGGAGAAGTTCAAGGCCGCGCTGAAGAAGCGCGGGCCAAGCGGCGTCGGCATGTTCGGTTCCGGCCAGTGGACGATATGGGAAGGGTACGCTGCGTCAAAACTTTTCAAGGCGGGTTTCCGCTCCAACAACATCGATCCGAATGCACGTCACTGCATGGCCTCGGCCGTGGCAGGCATGATGCGCACCTTCGGCATCGACGAGCCCGCGGGCTGCTATGACGACATCGAGGCGACAGACGCCTTCGTGCTGTGGGGCTCCAACATGGCGGAGATGCACCCGATCCTGTGGACGCGCGTGGCCGATCGCCGACTTTCTGCGCCGCATGTTCGGGTGGCCGTGCTCTCGACCTTCGAGCACCGCTCGTTCGACCTCGCCGATATCGGCATCGTCTTCAATCCTCACGCCGATCTCTTCATCCTCAACGCCATCGCCAACCACATCATCAAGACGAACCGGGTCAACAAGGACTTCGTGACGGCCCACGCGGTGTTCAAGCGCGGACAGACCGACATCGGCTATGGGCTCAGGCCCGACCACCCCCTGCAGAAGAAGGCGGCGGGCGCGGCCAAGGCCAACGACGCCACCGACATGAGTTTTGACGAATACGCCAAATTCGTCTCCGACTACACGTTGGAAAAGGCGGCGGAAATGTCGGGCGTGCCGCTGAACCGGCTTGAGGCGCTGGCCGAACTTTATGCCGACCCGAAGACCAAGGTCGTCAGCTTCTGGACCATGGGTTTCAACCAGCACGTCCGCGGCGTGTGGTGCAACAATCTTGTCTACAACATTCATCTCCTGACAGGAAAAATCGCCGAGCCCGGCAACAGTCCTTTCTCGCTTACGGGTCAGCCGTCAGCCTGCGGTACGGCGCGAGAGGTCGGCACCTTCTCGCATCGTTTGCCTGCCGACATGGTGGTGACCAACAAGGAGCATCGGGACAAGACGGAAGCGATCTGGAAGCTCCCGCAAGGCACCATCCCCGACAAGCCGGGCTACCACGCCGTGCTGCAGAGCAGGATGCTGAAGGACGGCCTGCTGAACGCCTACTGGGTTCAGGTCAACAACAATCTGCAGGCCGGCCCCAACATCAACGAGGAAACATATCCGGGCTTCCGCAATCCCGACAATTTCATCGTGGTCAGCGACGCCTACCCCACTGTCACCGCGCTTGCAGCCGATCTCGTGCTGCCAACTGCGATGTGGGTGGAGAAGGAAGGTGGATACGGCAACGCCGAGCGACGCACGCAATTCTGGCACCAGCTTGTCACCGCGCCCGGCGAATCGCGCTCCGATCTCTGGCAGCTGATGGAGTTCTCCAGGCGCTTCAGGATCGAGGAAGTCTGGCCGGAAGAGCTGATCGCCAGGAAGCCGGAGTACCGCGGCAAGACGCTGTTTGACGTGCTCTACAAGAACGGCGTGATCGACAAGTTCCCGCTATCCGACATCGAAGAGGGATACGCCAACGACGAGTCGAAGGCCTTCGGCTTTTATGTGCAGAAAGGCTTGTTCGAGGAATATGCCACCTTCGGCCGCGGGCACGGCCACGACCTCGCACCCTTCGATACTTACCACCGCGAGCGGGGCTTGCGTTGGCCCGTCGTCAACGGCCAGGAGACGAAATGGCGTTTCCGCGAAGGCAGCGACCCGTTTGTCAAGGCAGGCAGCGGTGTGCAGTTCTACGGTTACCCCGACGGCAAGGCGCGCATCTTCGCCTTGCCGTATGAGCCGCCGGCGGAATCGCCCGACAAGGAATATCCGTTCTGGCTTTCGACGGGACGCGTTCTCGAGCACTGGCATTCCGGAACCATGACGCGCCGCGTCCCGGAGCTCTACCGGGCTTTCCCCGAAGCGGTGTGCTTCATGCACCCTGACGATGCGCTAGCCGCGAACCTGCGGCGTGGCGACGAGGTCAAGGTGATTTCGCGACGCGGATTCATCCGGACGCGCCTGGAGACCCGCGGGCGCGACAAACCGCCGCGCGGCCTGGTGTTCGTGCCCTGGTTCGACGAGTCGCAACTCATCAACAAGGTCACGCTGGATGCCACTGATCCGATCTCGCTGCAGACCGATTTCAAGAAATGCGCCGTGCGCGTCGAGAAGGCATAGCCGCCATGATCAGGAAAGCAGGATTTTTACTTCTCGTCGGCGCGATCGCGGTCGGCACCGGTACGCTCGCCGCGCAAACACTCAGTTCCGGGCTCCGCGGTCCGACCCCGCTCAACGACGAGGGCCCGGCTGCGCCGATGACGCCGACACGCAACACCTCGGAGCGGGAGGTTCGCAACTACCCGGAACAGCCGCCGGTGATTCCGCACTCCATCGACGGCTACCAGATCGATCTGCGCAGCAACAAATGCCTGTCCTGCCACGCTCGCGCCCGCACGGCCGAATCGCAGGCGCCGATGATCTCGATCACCCATTTCATGGACCGTGATGGCCAGTTCCTCGCCTCGGTTTCGCCGCGCCGATATTTCTGCACGGAATGCCATGTACCCCAGAATGCATCGAAGCCGCCGATCAGCAACGATTTTGTCGATATCGATACCATGCTCAGCCGCGCGGCGCCGGGGTCTGGTCGATGAGCATGCCCGACAAACCGGCAGCGCCGCCGGGACTCTTCACGAAAGTCCGGCAATTCGCCGTCGAATTGTGGGACGTGCTTCGCCAGCCGAGTTCGGTGTTCGGGCTTGGCGCGCTGGTGCTTGCGGGTTTTGTTGCCGGCGTAATCTTCTGGGGCGCGTTCAACACCGCGCTGGAACTGACCAATACCGAAAAATTCTGCACCTCGTGTCACGAGATGCGCGACAACGTGTTCGCCGAACTGAAATCGACGATCCATTTCACCAACCGCTCCGGCGTCCGCGCCACCTGCCCGGATTGCCACGTTCCGCACAACTGGACCAACAAGATCGCGCGCAAGATGCAGGCCTCCAACGAGGTCTGGGGTCATCTGTTCGGCTTCATCGGCACCCGAGAAGAATTCATGGACAAGCGGCTCGAACTGGCGCTGCATGAATGGGCGCGATTCAAGGCCAACGATTCGCTGGAATGCCGCAATTGTCACAGCGCGCAGTCGATGGACATCACCAAGCAGTCGCCGCGCGCCACAGAGGCGCACCAGCGCTTCCTCTTTACCGGCGAGAAAACCTGCATCGACTGCCACAAGGGCATTGCCCATCAGCTGCCGGACATGCGCGGCATCCCCGGCTGGCAATAAAAAAGGAACCAAATCGGCAGCTTGCGCCGGGCATCTGAATGGTTAGTTTCGGCTCTCGACATCGAGTCGTCGCCCCTCCTCCCAGCCGAGACCTCATGACCTCCTTTACGCCGCACCAGGATTCCGCGCTCAATGCGGTGGCCGGCTGGCTCAAGCAAAAGCCGGGCAGGAACGGCACGCCTCAGGTGTTCCGCCTGTTCGGTTATGCCGGCACCGGAAAGACCACCCTTGCCCGCCACATCGCCGAGGGCGTCGATGGCGAAGTGAAATTCGCGGCCTTCACCGGCAAGGCGGCGCTGGTGATGCGCAACAAGGGTTGCGACAACGCTTCCACGATCCATTCTTTGATTTACCGCGCCCGTGAGAGCGGCGTCGAGCAGCCGAGCTTCGAACTGTGGGACGACGCGCCGGCCTCAAAGGCCAAGCTGATCGTGATCGACGAATGCTCGATGGTGGACGCCGAGCTCGGGCGCGACCTGATCTCGTTCGATTGCCCGGTCCTGGTGCTTGGCGATCCCGCGCAGCTGCCGCCGATCCAGGGCGGCGGTTTCTTCACCGATGGCGAGCCGGATGCGATGCTGACCGAAGTGCATCGCCAGGCGCAAAACGATCCGATCGTGCGGATGTCGATGGATATCCGCGAGGGCCGCGAGCTCGAGATCGGCCGTCATGGCGAGAGCGAAGTCGTGTCGCGTGCCGATCTCGATCCGGAGCGCGTGATGAGCGCCGACCAGGTGCTGGTCGGGCGCAACAACACCCGCCGCGCCTACAACATGCGGGTTCGGCAGAAGCAGGCAATCGAAGACCCGCTGCCGGTTGCCGGCGACAAGCTGGTCTGCCTGCGTAACAACCGCAAGAAGGGACTGTTCAACGGCGGCCTGTGGCGGGTGAAGTCGCGCGCACAATCGCGATCGAAATCGCGCATCATCACGATGCGGCTTTCGCCCGACGAAGAGTTCAGCCACAAGGTGACGAAAGTCTCCGCGCGCAGCGACTGTTTCGAGGGCGGCATCGAGGCGATCCCGTGGGAGCAGCGCAAGCCCTATGACGAGTTCGACTACGGCTATGTGCTCACCGTGCACAAGGCGCAGGGATCGCAATGGGACGACGTGGTGCTGTTCGATGAGAGCTTTGCGTTCACCGACAGCCGCGCCCGCTGGCTCTATACCGGCATCACCCGGGCGGCAAAACGGCTGAGCGTGGTGGTGTAGTCGTGAATATCTGCTAATCTATTGGATCTGCGGGCTTTTATTCACGAACTCGTGTGCATCGCGGGGTAACAAGACCGGTTTTGTTCCGTATCTCCGGGAGCAGGCGCGCTAGTGTGGCGGTTCGAGGTCCGCGGGCCGCCGCCGCCTGAACCAACGTTCCGAAAGCCGCCCATCCGCGCCATCCAAGAGGAAGCTTCCATGTCACGCAGCCCATTCAGCCGCATTTCGCTTTTCGCTGTCGCCGTCGGCGCATTGGCGGTTAGCGCCTTCACCATCACCCATTCGCGTGCTTCTGAGGAGGCAGTGATCATCCCCGCCCCCGCGATCGACGTTCAGGGAGCAAACGGCATCCAGACCGCGGTGCTCGCCGGCGGTTGCTTCTGGGGAGTGCAGGGTGTTTTCCAGCACACCGCAGGCGTCGTCAACGCCGTCTCCGGCTATGCCGGCGGCAACAGGTCGACCGCCGATTACAATATCGTCTCCACCGGAACCACCGGGCACGCAGAATCCGTCGAGATCAAATACGATCCGAAGAAGATCAGCTATGGCAGGATTTTGCAGATCTTTTTCTCGGTCGTGCACGACCCGACGCAATTGAATCGCCAGGGACCGGACAGCGGCACCCAATATCGCTCCGCCATCTTCACCACCAATGACGAGCAGAAGAACGTCGCCGACGCCTATATCGCGCAGCTCAACGGCGCGAAGGTCTACAGGAAGCCGATCGTGACCAAGGTGGGCCCATTGGAAGGCTTCTTTCCCGCCGAGGCCTATCATCAGGACTATCTCACGCTGCACCCGAACCAGCCCTATATCGTTTTCAACGACCTTCCGAAGGTCGAAAACCTGAAGAAGATCTTTGCCGAAAATTACATTGAGAAGCCGACTCTGGTGAGTGCGAGGGTCACCAACTAGTGGAAAGGAGTTTCCATGCCCGACGCCAAAACCAAGCCTAGAATCGAAAAGAGCGAGGCCGAGTGGCGTAAGGAACTGACGCCCATGCAATATGCCGTGCTGCGCGAGAAAGCGACCGAACGGCCGTTCTCGGGCGAATACGAGCATGAGCACCGGACAGGCACTTACGTCTGCGCCGGTTGCGGCCAAACGCTGTTCGAATCCGATGCCAAGTTCGATTCCGGCTGCGGCTGGCCAAGTTTCACCCAGCCCGCCGTGGACAGTCATGTCGATGAAGAACGCGATCTCAGCCACGGCATGATCCGCACCGAGGTGCTTTGCTCAAGCTGCAGCGGCCATCTCGGCCATGTGTTCGAGGACGGCCCCGGGCCAACCGGATTGCGCTATTGCATCAATTCGGCGGCGTTGAAGCTCAAGCCGAAATAGGAACCTCGTTCGTGGACGATGCCTCGCGGGCCCGCGCAAAGCCGCGGGCCCGCGAGCGCGCTGGCATCGCGCCCCAAATCCCTCGCATGGCCTGTCCCTTTGCAGGTTCCCTCGCTGGCAGCAACGTTGCGGATATGCTTTGTTTCGCCGGCGGGGCCGCGGGAATTTCGTCCGCAGGCCGCTTTCCCAGGGAGCATGCCATGTCTCTCGGAACGATCCTCATCATCCTTGTGCTCCTTTACCTGCTTGGCGGGTGGAGCGGCCGCTTTGGCGGCTATGGCTATGGCTTGGGCCATTCCGGCATGGGCCTTGGCACCGTGATTTTGATCATATTGCTCGTGCTGGTCTTGCTCGGCAAGCTCTAAGAGAATGTAAGTGATTGTAAGTAAATAATTTTATCTACAACCGGGCCCCGGAACTCCGGATTCATTATCTGGCCCGACGGGGTTAGCATTTCCCGCAAACGGGCCTATATTAATGTCTGTCCTGAAATGGCGTGTACCGGCGCAGCCCCGCGTGGATTTGTGCCGTCTGGCTTGTGCGCGATTTCAATCGCGTTCTCAAAGAAACTCGCGTCCCACGAAGATCAGAGGCCCCTGACCATGCGTTCCTTCAGCTTCAACACTGCTGCCGAATTGTTTCCTGCCGCGATCCGCAAGAAGAAGCGAGCGGGCTTCGCCTATCGGAGATTCGGCACTGCTGCCGAAGCAGTGCGCTTCGCCATCGAGGAATTGCCGGCGGATTCCCTGAATGGCGCCTATCTGCAGGTCGAGGAAGCTCGCTTTGACCAGAGCGGCATCCGCTCGCTCTATGAGAGCAAGGATTTTCCGTTGCCCCGCCGTCCCCGCGCACCCCAGCCGGCGCCCGCCGGCGACAAGGCGGACGACCAGGCCGCTTGAGTTCACTCACGTCGAACAACACATGTCCCCCGGATCGATCCGGGGGACAGCGATCCGCGCTTCCTCACAAAAGAACATTCGCCACCGGCGAGGGGTGAATCGAGTCTGCTGACAAAGCGATTCAAACAAAACTCATCCCGCTTTAGCGCGGCTGTTTATCGAGCCAGCGCCGCAACAATCGCACATTGCGCATGTTGGCGCGAAACAGGACGTCGAAAGCGTCGCCGGCCAGCGGCACCATTCCGACCACACCATCGACCGCGACATTGCCGAGCATCCGGGCCGTGATGTGCCAGGGCGCTCCAAGCGCACGCGCCTCGCGCACGAGCCACAGGGAGAAAGCGGTTGCGAAGAGATCACCGACCACCGGAACCAGGCGAATGATGCCGTCGATCCCGTAGCGGATCTTGGTGCCTGGCAGGATGAAGGCAATATCCAGCAATTTCGCCAGCGTCTCGAATCGCGCCAGCCGCTGCTCGCGACTGAGATCGCCGAAGGGGTTGACGTTGGAATGAGCAAAATCGAACCGGAAGCGCTGGAAGCCGTCGCGAAGCGATTCTTGCGGAATCTCGCGTCCATCCTGATCGATGATCCGAGCGCGCGCCCGCGCGGATCGAGACGGTCCGTCGGCGTTCCGCCGGAACCGCGTGTACTCGGGTGCAAGGATTTCTTCGTTCGACATCGCCATCAGATGGGTAACGTGGCAAGTCAGCGCAAGTTGCGTCATGCGGTCGCGCCGCATTTTCCTGTTGCCGGCAAGCAGCCGGCCAAAGGCTGCGCTTAGGCCACCGCCGGCTAGTGTAGTGGTTCAGAAGTTCTCTTCATTATCGCCGCGAGTCCTTCAAGAGAACTTCTGAACCGAAACCACACTGGAATTATAGGTTTCTAGTGTCCTTTCGAATCCGAAGTTCGCGAAAGAGGCCACCGCGAAATGTGGCGAACTTCGGATTCGGGACACTAGTCGATCATCTCATGCGCAAGCCACGAGGATGCCGTGCCGGGAATGAAGCCGACCAGGCCGTAAAGCCAGAACTGCAGCGCACCGCTGTCCGGCCCGCGCGAGCCATAAAGAAATTCTGCCGCAACGAAGCCGATCGCGCCGACGATCAACATGCGGATGACGGGGCCGATCCGTTTGACGTGGGACAGGATGTCATCGACCGCGCCGAGCATGAGCGCCGGCAGAATGCCGAACAGGTAGCTGTATTGCAGGGTCTTTACGAAAACGGCTAGCAGCTTTTCGGCTTCCGACAAGCTCGGCGGATGGCTCCAGTATCCGGACATCACGGTCGTCGTCAGCAGAAGCCAGAACCCGCCGAGCAGAGGTGCCACCGCCGCGAATATCGCGTAACGCTTCATTCCGAGAACCTCGATCCCAGACACGATTGGCGCGAGAGCGCAGGTTAAGCGCCGCCAAATTTTTTCCGCTCGGCAAAAAGCGGCCGATCTGGAAGCGTGGCTACTCGCCCCAGGCCGCGAAGGCGTCGTTGAAGGCGCGTTCGCCGGGGGCGCCCTTCTCGATCGCGATGATGGCGCGGCGCTGGTTCACATAGACCAGCGGCACGTCGAACCATGAGCGTTCCTTCAGGAGCTGCAGGTTGCGCACGCGATCGGCGTCGACATTCGACAGCCCAACCAGGAAGAAGCCGTCGGTGACCTTGACGGCGAGGCCCGCGAGCGGAGTTCCGCGCGCCTGCTCGTTGGACTTCATCAAAATGCCCGGCACGTTGCTGACGCCGCCTCCGGCAAAATCCGGCGGCAGGATGAAAGTCAATTCCGCGGTATGGCTCGCCGGCAGCGAGGTGTCGGTGTTGCGACGGAACGACATCGTCATCTTGAACTTGCGGTCGGGAATCTCGATGTCGGCGCGCACGGCGATATCCGCCTTCTGGTTGGCGGAGGCCTTGACCGGTTCGGTGCGCCAGATCACCGAGCCGACATATTGCTTGCCTTTGGGATCGCTCGGGTCCTCGTCGTACAGCACGACGCGCTGCGCCACCGGGGCGGCCTGGTCGCTCGACGACGGCTGGCCGACGCGGTCGGGAATCTTCGGCTTGGCTAGCGGCGCGCCGGCGTCCTTCGGCGCTTCGACCGAGGTCGGCGACGACTTGAACAGACCGCTCACGGTCGTGACCAGCGATTTGCCCCACAGGATCCCGGCGCCGACCAGGATCAGGACGATGCCGACCGCAATGGCGCTCTTGAACGGAAATACGGTGCCAGAGCGCGCCTGCTTCGGCTCGCGCTCCCCTGCCACACGCGGGCGCTGTGCCGAGGGCGCATAGCGTTCGGCTTCCTCGATGGATTCGTCATATGAATATGGCGCGTCAGGATCGCCGCCTCGCATCTCCATGCTCGGCTCGAGCCGGTCGAACTCCGGCGAAGGCGAGGGCACGTTGGCGTAGGTCTTTCGCGCGGCGCGGTTGGCCTGCGCCGCGGCGCGGCCGAGATCGTCGGCGTCGGCGGTGATGTCGCGGAAGCCGCGCACCCCCGGGGCCGGCGCATCGGGACCGCGGCGGGGTCCACGATTCGGTGGAAGCGACGGGTCCTGCATCGGAACCTGTGGCTGGCGCGCGCCCTCGGGTCGGCCGTTCCGCGGTCGCTGGTCCTGCAAATCCTCCTGGCCGAGCGGTGGCCGCTCATTGCGCGATTGCGGCGAGGATGGCGGCCGCGGACGCGGCGCCGTTCCGTCAGCCTGCCGGCCCGGAGGGCGGGAGTTGCCGCGGATCGCTTCGCCTGGCCGGGAACCGGCGCGCGAGCCCTCACCGGAGCGCGTAGCGTCGCGGGCGCGCTGGGCGGCTTCGGACTCCACCTTGCGAACGGCCTCTTCCAGCGACAGCCTCTCGCGGGTGATTTCGGATTCACTCAAGGGCGGATCGACGCTGCGCAGCTGCGCGATCAACGCCGCACGCGCCCGCTCATAAAGCGCACGGCGGCTTTCGCCGGGAGCACTGGGGTCCAGTCCGGCGATGGCGCGGGCAATCAGCGGGTAGTAATCAGCCATCTGTTTTCAGCAATGCAGGCGCCTCTCGTGGTCTGATTCTAGCATTCGCATACCGTTACAGCGAAATACCCTTGCGAATATGATACGAATGACAGAACCGGAACCGGGACACCAGAGCCCCGATTCGGAAGTTCGCAAGCTAATCGCGGCGACCCCTGATGCGTACTTCGGAATCAAAGGAGCTCCAGCAACTTGTTGATTCTAGTGCGGCTTTGAATTTGAAGTTCCTATCACGAACTTGTCGCGACACCGATAGTAACTTCGAATTAGCCGCACCAGTTACATCTGGTTAAGCCTCGAACGGATTCTGCACCAGGATAGTATCTTCGCGTTCGGGGCTCGTGGAAAGCAGGGCGATCGGACAACCCACCAGTTCTTCGACACGGCGCACATATTTGATGGCCTGCGCCGGCAAGTTCGCCCAGGAGCGCGCATGGGCGGTCGGCTCCTTCCAGCCCTCGATGGTCTCGTAGACCGGCACCACCCGGGCTTGGGCGCCCTCGCCCGCCGGCAGATGGTCGATTTCCTTACCGTCAAGCACGTAGCCGGTACAAACCTCGATCCTGTCGAAACCGTCGAGAATATCGAGCTTGGTCAGCGCCAGGCCATTGATGCCGCAGGTCCGCACGGTCTGGCGCACCAGCGCCGCATCGAACCAGCCGCAGCGCCGCTTGCGGCCGGTGTTGACACCGAATTCCTTGCCGCGCCGCCCGATCTCCTCGCCTATCTCGTCGTGCAGCTCGGTTGGAAACGGACCTTGACCTACCCGGGTCGTATAGGCCTTGCAGATCCCCAGCACATAACCGACCGCGCCCGGACCCAGCCCAGTGCCGGTGGCCGCCTGCGCCGCCACGGTGTTGGACGAGGTGACATAAGGATAGGTGCCGTGGTCGACGTCGAGCAGCGCGCCCTGCGCGCCCTCGAACAGGATTCGCTTGCCCTCGCGGCGCTTCAGATCGAGCAATCGCCACACCGTCTCCGCGTATGGCAGGAGCCTGGGCGCCATATCGGTGAGTTCCTTCAGGATGATGTCGCCGTCGATCTCGGCAAGGTCGAGACCCCGGCGCAGCGCATTGTGATGCGCCAGCAGCCGGTCGATCTTGTGCGGCAGCGTGTCGAGGTCGGCGAGGTCCATCAGACGAATGGCGCGGCGACCGACCTTGTCCTCATAGGCAGGTCCAATGCCGCGCCGTGTGGTGCCGATTGCCGCGTTGTTCGACGATTCGCGCAGCGCATCGAGATCGCGATGCAGCGGCAAGATTAGCGTGACATTCTCGGCGACGCGCAGATTGGCCGGGCTCACCGCGACACCTTGCGCCTTCAGCCTGGCCACCTCGTCGAGGAAGGCCTGGGGATCGAACACCACTCCATTTCCGATCACGGCAAGCTTGGAAGGCCGGAGCACGCCGGACGGCAGAAGCGCAAGCTTGTAGGTCTCGCCATTGATGACGAGTGTGTGGCCTGCGTTATGGCCGCCCTGGAATCGCACTACGATATCGGCCTGTTCCGACAACCAGTCGACGATCTTGCCCTTCCCCTCGTCTCCCCACTGGGCACCGACGACGACAACATTGGCCATTTCGCGAGTAGTCCCTCTGCAACTGTCTTTTTTTCGAGCATGATCTGCGAACAAACGCGTCATGCGTTTGCCGCGATCGAGTCGGGTCCCCACCCCAAGATTCAGGGGCATGCGTTTTTCGGATCGCACGCAGAGCCTAAGTCACCGGCCTGACCGGCTTTTTCGAAGTCCATGAGCCCGGTCGCATGCGAAGCAGACAATCGGATAAAGGATGCGGGCACCCGACGCAAGCAAGAAGGCGTCCAAAACCGGCTCCGGAGGCTGGTTCAACCCATTGATTTCCCCTTAAAATCCGTCCCGGGATGGCCATCCTTTGGGACAAAAATCAACCCCAGGCCATTTCTGAACCGGACCACGGAGCGCGCGCGGCCGGCTCGAACGCTTCGCGTTGCGTCAATCGTATCCGACGCAGGTCGCCACCTCCTGACCCGCGCCGGATCGCGCATGGTCGCGATGCATCCCGCGACGTTGATGAAAAGCGAAATTGAGTGTCTGTGAGGCAGCCGGGACATTGCCGGCCGGTGTCGCGCCGGCCGGTCCCGGCGCCATGAACCGCGCCGGGAATATTGGCCGCATGTCCGCTTCCGATCAGACCTCCGAGACCAACTCGCCGGGCCGCTGGCTCGCCAACCAGCCTTATCTGCTGCTGTCATGCACCGCGCTGTTCTGGGCGGGCAACGCCATCGTCGGGCGCCAAGCCGCCGGGCATATTCCACCCGTGACGTTGTCGTTCCTGCGCTGGGGACTGGCGTTCCTGATCATTCTTCCCATGGCCTGGAAGCACCTCAAGCGCGACTGGAACGCAATTCGCGCCAGGCTTGGCACGATGGTCTTTCTCTCGGTCACGGGGATTGCTGCCTTCAACACGATGCAGTACTGGGCGCTGGAGCATACCCAGGCGCTGAACACGCTGCTGTTGCAATCCGCCAGTCCGCTGTTTGTCGCGATCTGGTCGCTGATCCTGCTCGGCATCCGGCTGACGGCCGCGCAGGCGCTGGGAGTTGCGCTTTCGTTGACGGGCGTGCTCGTCATCCTGCTGCATGGCGACCTCACGGCGCTCGCTGCAATCGAGTTCAACGAGGGCGACATCATCTTCACGGTGGCGTTGGCGATCTTCGGAATTTACTCGGTGATGTCGCTCAAGCGCCCGAACATTCAAGGCCTGTCATTTGGCGCCTTCACCTTCGGCTGCGGCGCAGCCTGCCTCATTCCACTCTGGATATTCGAATTGCTGTCGCGTCCCGTTATGGAGTTCGATACAGCCAATCTGCTGTCGCTGTTCTACGTCGCGGTATTCCCCTCGACGCTGGCCTATCTGTGTTTCAATCGCGGCGTGCAGCTGATCGGCGCCAACCGCGCCGCCCCGTTCTTTCATCTCGTTCCGGCATTCGGAGCGGTGATGGCGATCGTCTTTCTCGGCGAACAGCCGCAGTTGTTCCATGTCATCGGATTCGCGCTGGTGCTTACCGGTGTTTTCGTGGCCTCACGGTCTCAGTCCGCCGGGTCCGGCTGAATGCCGGCTCAACAATAGTCAGCACATTGTAGCCTTGCAGGCGCGACACTTGTCGCATGGCTGATTTCCGGCACAAGCTTTCTACGCAAAACGATGACCAAGCCTGCGTCACCGCTGTCCGTCCGATGGCTCAACAACCGGCCCTATCTGCTGCTCAGCCTGACTTCGCTGTTCTGGGCCGGCAATATCGTGCTCGCGCGATATGTCGCCGGCCATGTGCCGCCGCTGACGCTCTCCTGCGTCAGGTGGATCGGCGCGTTTCTCATGCTGCTGCCGTTTGCGCGGCCGCATCTTGCAAAGGACTGGCCGGTGCTGCGTGCGCACTTGCCGCTGACGATCGCGCTCTCGGCGACCGGTTTTGCGGTCAACAACGCGCTTTCCTACTGGGCGCTGCAATATACCGAGGCGCTCAATGCCCTGCTGATCCAGTCCTCCGGTCCGCTGTTCGTGGCGCTGTGGGCTCTGATCCTGTTCGGGGTGCGGCTGACCTGGGCTCAGCTTGCCGGCATTACCCTTTCGCTTCTCGGCGTCCTCACCATCATCCTGCGCGGCGATTTCTCGGCACTTGCCCGCATTCATTTCAATCTCGGCGACATCATGTTCGTCGGCGCGTTGGTGTCGTTCGGACTCTATTCCGCCATGATGACGCGCCGGCCAGTGATGCATCAGCTGTCGCTGATCTCCTTTACGATGGCGATTGGCGCGATTCTGCTGCTGCCGCTTGCGGTGTGGGAATATTCGAGGGGCATCACGCTCAAGTTAGATCTGATGACGATGACGACTCTCATCTATGTCGTGGTCTTCGCATCGACGCTGGCCTATCTGTTCTTCAATCGCGGCATCGTCCTGATCGGGCCGAACCGGGTCGCGCCGTTCCTGCATCTGGTTCCTGTGTTCGGCTCGATCATGGCGATCCTGCTGCTCGGCGAAGAGCCGCGGCTGTTTCATCTCGTCGGATATGCCCTGGTACTCGCGGGCGTCGTGATTGCTTCACGAAGGGTATCGGCGGCCAAATGAAACCGTGGAGGCGGACGGCGGACCAGCACTGAGCCGCCGCCGCCCGCTCTGTCGCCCTATCCGGACGGCACCAGGACGACGCCCCTGTCCTTGGGCCAGCGTATGCGCCACGCGAAGGCGATGTCCCTGACCTCGCCGGGTCTCGCCTCGAAGGCCCATTCCAGGACGCCCCGCCTGTCGCGCAGGTTGGTCGCGCTCGGCGGCGTCGTCGAAGGCAGCATTTCGACCTGAATGTCTTCGTTCTCGCTGGTCGGCAATTGATCCTCGATGGCAACCCTGATCGGGAAATCATGGCCGTTGCGAATAACCGTCTTGAACGAACGCTCGTCGGTCTTCGACGTCGTCAGGATAAGTCCGGCCGAGCCTTCATTGCGCTTGACGATGGAACGGGTGACCTTGACCTTGTCGTCGGCACCGAAACCGAGCCGCACCTTCTCATCCTTGCTGGCGGCAGCCATGTGGCTGCGGCCGACGAACACGCCGTCGCGATAGATCGAGACGCGGCCCGGCAACAACAGCGCATCCTCGCTTTGCGTAAAACTCGCTTCGAGAAACGCGGTCGGATCAATCACCGGAGCCGAACGCACGGCTAGATCGGGCACGATGGTCGCGCTCGAGATAAGCAGGCTCCTGGCGCCTTCGCTCGCGCCGACACTGACACGGCCCGGAATCCTGAACAGGACCTGAAATCCGCTGATTTCGGCCTCGGCCTTTAGCTCATCGGCTTGTTTGGCATCTTGCTTGGCAACTAGATCGATCTCGTCTTTACGCCGCGATAACTCCCTTCTGTCCTGTAAGATTCCGCTCACGGGGGCCGCCGGTGGTGCCGGTTGCGGATACTGCACGACGAGCGGGTTTAGCTCCGGCGCCCTTCCGCCGAGCGCGCTGCGCACGGTTGAAACGCTGAGCGCGACATTCGGCCAGTCCTCGCCGGTGGCCTGGGTGATTTCGGCGCGGCGCACCAGTTCGAGCGCGGGCTTGCGATCCTTCGCGCCGCTATCGAGGCGGGCGTCATAGAGCGGCGTCCATCGCGCGCCCCGAACGGCATAGGTCAGGCGCAAGGTTGCCTTGGCCGCGGCAGCGGAGGCGAGATCGATCCTCACTTCGAGCTTGCTCGGCGGCTTGCTGGCGCGCTCCGATTCCAGTCGGGCGACCTCGCGATCGATGTCCCGCTGTTTGCGCTCGGCATCGCGGATCGCGGCGTCTGCCGTCGCAACTTCCTCCGCAACCGCGGCAAAGGCCGCGCGCCAATCGGCAATCGGACGCGCCTCGCCCTTTTCGCCAATCCCCGCAGGCGAGGCTTCGGCAAAGCGCTCGGCGAATTTGCGGCGCGCGGTGGCCGCCGCGATCGCGCCTTGCAGGTTGGCGCGATCATCCTTCAGCGCCTCGATGCGCTTGTCGAGTTCGGGCAGGTTGACCGGCGGTGCCGCACGCGGCGGCCTTGTGTCGATGGCGCCGATGGTAAGCCTGCTGTCCGCCTCGCCCTCCACACGCAGCGAGGATGGATCGAGCGTCAGCGGGAAATCCTTCAACACCACCGTATTGTCGCCACCGGGCAATTCGACTGCGACGGCGCGCGTGACGCTGGCGCCATCCGGATAAACAGTGACAGCTTCGACAACCGATGTCGCTTCGAGATTGGCTGCCTTCGCCGGCATCGCGGCAATCAAAGCAAGAACGACCAGGCCCGTCGTCAGCAGCAAGTTCGTATCAATGCGCATTTTTTCCTCCGGCAGGTCTGCGCCGTTGTCGGCGAGATCGGGGCTGGTTTGGACAAGGCGCATTAAAAACGTAGTGCCCCAGTGAGATACGTGATGTGAAAGAGACGGTTTCGATTGAGGTTACCGTGAGGCACAACTGAGGCGGGAGCGCGGCGAGCGGGCGCCGACAATAGAAAAGCGCCGGAAGACGCTCGCTTCCGGGCGGTCAATGCGCCCTCACCCGGATCGCGTTTAATGACGCGATCCGACCTCTCCCCGGCGGGGAGAGGTGAACGTCTGCTGACAAATCGGTCCGGCCAAAAATCGTCCTGCGTCAGAACGCCAGCGCCTTGGCCTGCTTCACCTGGGGCAGCGCCTGCACCTTGGCGAGCACCTCCGGCGGCACCGTGCCGTCGACCTCGACCAGCGCGATCGCGTCCCCACCCTGCCGGTTGCGGCCGAGATGGAAGGTGGCGATGTTGATTTTGGCATCGCCAAGCAGGCTCGCAAAATGGCCGATGAAACCAGGCTTGTCCTCGTTGGTGACGTAGATCATCGACTTGCCGAATTCGGCATCGACCCGGATACCCTTGATGTCGACAAGCCGCGGCTTGCCGTCGGCATAGACCGTACCCGACACCGAACGTTCCTGTCGCTCGGTGGTGACGGCGACGGTGATGAGACTTTCATAATCGTGCTGCGCGGCGCGCACGACCTCATCGACCACCATGCCCCGTTCCTTGGCAACGACTGGCGCCGAGACGACGTTGACGGCGCCGAGCATCGGACGCAACAGCCCGGAGAGCACCGCGGAGGTGAGCGCCTTGATTTTCATTTCGGCGACATGCCCCTCATAGGTGATCTGCACCTTGATGATGCCGGTCTCGGTGAGCTGGCCCGCAAACGAACCGAGCTTTTCCGCAAGTTCGACGAAGGGCCTCAGCTTCGGCGCCTCTTCGGCCGTGATCGAGGGGAAATTGACCGCGTTCGAGATCGCACCGGTCAACAGATAGTCCGACATCTGCTCGGCGACCTGGAGCGCGACGTTCTCCTGCGCCTCGGTGGTGGCTGCGCCAAGGTGCGGCGTGCAAATGACGTTGGGATGGCCGAACAGGACGTTGGACGTGGCCGGTTCCTCCACGAACACGTCGAAGGCCGCGCCCGCGACGTGTCCGGAATTCAGGGCTTCGACCAGCGCCTGCTCGTCGACCAGCCCGCCGCGCGCGCAGTTGATGAGGCGTACGCCCTTCTTCATCCTCGCAAGCGCGGCCGCGTCGATGATGTTCCTGGTCTTGTCCGTCAGCGGCGTATGCAGGGTGATGAAATCGGCGCGCCTGAACAGTTCCTCCAGTTCGACCTTGTCGACGCCGATGTCCTTGGCGCGTTCCGGCGACAGGAAGGGATCATACGCGATCACTTTCATGCGCAGCCCGAGTGCACGATCGGCGACGATCGATCCGATATTGCCGCATCCGATCACGCCCAGCGTCTTGCCGGTGATCTCGACCCCCATGAAGCGGTTCTTCTCCCACCTGCCGGCCTGCGTCGAGGCATCGGCTTGCGGAATTTCGCGCGCCAGCGCCAGCATCAGCGTGATCGCATGTTCCGCCGTCGTGATCGAGTTGCCGAACGGCGTATTCATCACGATGATGCCCTTGGCCGTGGCGGCAGGAATCTCGACATTGTCGACGCC
>NZ_DATMLW010000241.1:0-15425 GCF_035570375.1 Bradyrhizobium sp.
CGGCCTTGGCGCGGTCGAGATCGCCCTCCCATGCCGCGACGACGACGGTGGCGACGCAGTTGCCGATCAGGTTGCCGAGCGCGCGCGCCATGCCGATGAACCAGTCCACCGAGAGCACCAGCACCAGCCCGATCGCCGGAATGGTCGGCACCGCGTTCAGCGTCGCCGCAAGAATCACGATCGCAGAGCCCGGAACGCCGTGGGCGCCCTTCGACGTGATCAGGGAGACCCCCAGCACCAGCAGGAGATCGCCGAACGACAGCGGCGTGTTGGTCGCCTGGGCGATGAAGACGACCGCAAGCGTGAGATAAATCGAGAACGCATCGAGGTTGAACGAATACCCGGTGGGGATCACAAGCCCGACCACCGAATCCTTGACGCCCAGCCGCTCCAGCTTGCGCATGACCTGCGGCAACACCGCGTCCGACGAGGCGGTCGCCAGAACGATGGTCAGTTCCTCGCGCAGGTAAGCGAGGAATTTGAGGATGTTCAAGCCTGCAAGCGCCATCACGCCGCCGAGCACGGCGAGCACGAAGATCGTGACCGACGCGTAAAAAAGGATGACGAGAGAGACGAGCTGTTTCAACGAACCGACGCCGTATTTTCCGACCGTATAGGCGACCGCGCCGAGCACCCCGATCGGTGCGACCCGCACGATCAGTCCCATTGCCCGAAACAGCACGGTCGACACCGCGTCGATCAGGGAAGAGATTTTCTCGCCCTTTTCGCCACCGACCAGCGCCAGGCTGACGCCGAAGAGGACAGCAAAGAACAGCACCTGGAGCACGTCGTTGCGCGAGAGCGCATCGAAGGAGGTGGTCGGGATGATGTTGAGGAGAAAACTGCCGATGCCTTCACCTTTGAGATTTTTGGCTCGGTCGGCGAAGTTCCCGAGCGCCTTGGCGTCCAGGCTCGAGGCATCGATATTCATGCCGTGACCGGGGCCGAACGCGTAGGCCAGGAGCAGTCCGATCACCAACGCGATCGTGGTCATCACCTCGAAATAGATCAGCGCTTTGACGCCGACCCGACCGACTTTCTTCAGATCGCCGGCGCCCGCAATTCCGTGCACGACAACACAGAACACGATCGGCGCGACGATCATGGAAATCAGCTTCAGGAACGCGTCGCTCAAAATCTTCAAGCCGATGGCAAAATCGGGAACGGCCATTCCGAGTACGATTCCGAGCACAAGGGCGGCCAGCACCTGAACAAACAGCGAGGAGTAGATCGGCTTTCGCGCAACCGGTGCTGCGGTAGTAATCGTGGCCATCGAACGCTCCCCGTCGATCCAAAAGGTCCTGAAAAGCAAGCGGCAAACAAGATGCAAATTCCGCGCTGGAACAACCGAAGTCGGTTGCGAGTTCGCTGCAAAGACAGGTTGTAATCCCTTGCAATCCTTTCAGGCGATGGGCAGGCGGTCAATCGTGGCGAACTGGCTGGGTGACCGCAACCTCCGCATCCGCGTGGCAAGGCCTGCCCGCCGATGGCGAGCCGTTTGCGCAGGCGACCGACGCTGCGGTGCAAGCGGCCTGACGCTCAACGAATAAGCAATTGCCCGTCGCAAGGGAGGGGCAGGGCGAACGAGGCGCGGTTGGCCGGAAACACAAATAACTGAAAACAGGGAGGATTCCGAAACGCAGCGACGGCGGGACGAATTGTACACAATGGCACGGGCTTTGCTTAGTACCTTCAAAAGAGTTCTCTCGACCTAGTGGATTGGATTTGACATTCGCTGCCCACCTGGCGGCGAGTCCGAAACGCGAATGTCAAATCCCAAACTCCACTAGAATCTTATATTTGCCAGTGGTCCTACGCTTCTAACACTCGCAAAAGGAGCCGCCGCGAAGGGATGCGAATGTTAGAAGCGGACCACTAGGGGCGCGCAGATCATGGCGAACTCGAAACAGCTGCCCAAAGCTATCGTCGCGGCAGAACCAGAGCCGATCGAACTCGATTGGTCGGTCACGGCCCTTGTCATCATCGATATGCAGCGTGACTTCATGGAGCCGGGCGGTTTCGGCGAGACGCTCGGCAACGACGTCTCGCGGCTTGCAACGGCCGTGAAACCGATTGCAGCCGTGCTGAGCGCCGCGCGCGATCTCGGCATGCTCGTCATCCACACCCGCGAAGGCCATTTGCCCGACTTGTCCGACGCGCCGCCGGCCAAGGTCGAGCGCGGAGCGCCGAGCCTTCGGATCGGCGACCCGGGGCCGATGGGACGCATCCTGATCCGCGGCGAGGCCGGTCACGACATCATTCCCGAGTTGTATCCGCTCGACACCGAGATCGTGATCGACAAACCGGGAAAGGGCGCCTTTTACGCGACCGAACTCGGCGAGGTCTTGCAGAAATACGGCGTCGAGAATTTGCTCGTCTGCGGCGTGACGACGGAAGTGTGCGTCAACACCACGGTGCGCGAGGCCAATGACCGCGGCTATCGCTGCGTCGTGCTCTCGGACGGCTGCGCGTCTTACTTTCCCGAATTCCACGAGATGGGGTTGAAGATGATCAAGGCCCAGGGCGGCATCTTCGGCTGGGTCAGCGACTCCGGCTCGATTCTCAAGGCAATGAAAGCGATTACTTCAAGCAAATTGGCAGCGGGAGCATCACGATGAGCACGAGCATTTCTGCCGGCAGGTCAGGATTCAAACCAGCGTTATGGACTTCCGGCGACTGGAACGCCTTTTTCGGATTCGGCACCAACATTCTGGTCAACATGCTGGTGCTCACGGGATTGCTGCGCTTCGTGCTGAAGATGCCCGACTCCCTGGTGTTCGGGCGCATCCTGCCGGCGCTCGGCTTGATGATGTGTCTTTCGACGTTCTACTACGCCTGGCTTGCGTATCGGCTTGCGCAGAAAACCGGCCGCACCGACGTCTGCGCGCTTCCTTCCGGCGTCAGCGTGCCGCACATGTTCATCGTCACCTTCGTGATCATGCTGCCGATTACGCTCAAGACTGGCGATCCGATCAAAGGGTGGTCGGCGGGCCTCGTCTGGGTGTTCTTCCAGAGCTTCATCCTGATGATCGGCGGCTTCATTGCGCCTTATGTGCGAAAGATAACGCCGCGCGCGGCGCTGCTCGGCACGCTTGCCGGCGTGTCGGTGACTTTCATCGCCATGCGGCCGGCACTGGAAATGTACATGACGCCGCAGATCGGATTGATCTGCTTCGCCATCATCCTGGTCAGCTGGTTCGGCGGCGTGAAGTATCTGAAGGGAATCCCGGCCGGTCTTGTCGCGATCGCAGCCGGCATGCTGATTGCCTGGGGATCCAACCTGTTCGGCCTGGGCATCGGCGGATTGAGCGTCAAAGGCCTCGGTGACGCATTCGCGAATTTCGGCTTCTCGGTGCCGTTGCCCGCGATCGGGCACGTCTTTTCGGGATTCGAATTCCTCGGCATCATTCTCGTCACCGCGATCCCCTTCGGCATCTACGATCTCGTCGAGGCGATGGACAATGTCGAAAGCGCGGAAGCCGCCGGCGATGAATATCCCACCACGCGCGTCCTGACGGCCGATGGCGTGGTCAGCCTGATCGGCTGCCTGATGGGCAACCCGTTCATCAACGCGGTCTATATCGGCCACCCCGGCTGGAAAGCAATGGGCGGCCGGATCGGCTATTCGGCCGCGACCGGGATCATGGTGGTCTTTTTGTCATGGTTCGGGATCATCTCGGTGATGCTGGCGCTCGTGCCGGTGGTCGCGATCTCGCCGATCCTGCTCTATATCGGCATGCTGATCGGTGCCCAGGCGTTCCAGACCACGCCGATCAAGCACGCGCCTGCGATCGTGGTGGCTCTGACGCCGCATCTGGCCGCATGGGCCAAGTTGCAGGTCGACACCATGATGGTGGCGACCGTCAGCGCGGCACAGGCGGTCGGCGGCCTCGCCCCCGACAAGGCGGGCGCGGTGAAGGCGGCCGCGGTTGCCTCATTGCCGCAACAGGGCGTGCTCTATCACGGGCTGGAAGTGATGGGTGGCGGCTCCATCATCGCCGGACTGATACTCGGCGCGATCGGCGTATTCATCATCGAGCGCGACTTCGTGAAGGCTTCGGCCTTCTCGCTGGCCGGCGCGGTGCTGACCTATTTCGGCTTCATGCATGGCGAGGCGGTGGGCGTCGGCGGTGGCCTGGGCGTGACGCCCGGCGTCGCGCTGGCCTATGCTGTGGTGGCGGCCGGCTTCTTCGCGGTCGGCAAGTACGGCTCCAGCGCGGAATCCTACGTTCCGCGACATGACATACCGATCGCAGCGCCGGCGGAATAGGGAGGGCAAGTGGCGAGAGATAGCCGAGGACCGTCATGGCGAGCCAACGGGTCCGCGCGAAGCGCGGCCCGATGACGGGCTCTGCGAAGCAATCTATCCACGTCATTCCGGGGCGCGCAAAGCGCGAACTATGATGTGCGCTTGCACATTAGAGAATCTCGAGATTCCCCGATGCGCAATTGCGCATCTGAGGTCTGGTGCTAACGCACCATCCCGGAATGACGGCGTAACGTCGCGTCCGCTCCTCGCAATGACGCCTGACGTGGGCGAGTTACCTCACCTCGATCCTGGCCTGGTCCGCCACTTCCTTCCAGATCGCGATATCCTGCTTGATGAAGTCGGCGAAAGCCTCCGGAGAAGAGCCGACGATCTGCATGGCCTGGCTTTCGAGCAAGACTTTGGTTTCCGGATCCTTCAAGGCTTCGACGATTTCCGCATTGAGCCTCGCCACGATCTCGGGTGGCGTACGCCCTGGCGCCAGAATGCCGTGCCAGCCGACGGCATCGAATCCGCCATAACCGCTTTCTGACATCGTCGGCACGAGAGGCGCCACCGGAGATCGCTCCTTGCTGGTGACGGCAAGCGCGATTAGCGCTCCTGAATTCACGTGCGGCAGCGCCGAGATCGGATCGGAAAACACCACCTGCACCTGGCCCGCGAGCAGATCGGCGACGGCAAGCGCCGTCCCTCGATAGGGGATATGGGTCATCTTGATGCCGGAGCGAAAGTCGAACAGTTCTGTGACGAGGTGGTTGGCGGCGCCGACGCCGGTCGTGCCGTAGTTCAGGGCGCCGGGCTTGCTTTTGGCGAGCGCCACGAATTCCCTCACAGTCTTCACGCCGAGCGCGGGGCTGACGACCATGAGGTAAGGGTAGGTGGTGGTGAGCGAGATCGGCGCGAAATCCTTCACCGGATCGTAGGGCAGGGATTTGTAGACGGCGGGATTGATGGAGATCGGCCCGGATTGTCCGAGCAGAAGCGTGTAGCCGTCCGGTTCGGCCTTGTTGACGAATTCGGTGCCGATGATCGATCCGCCGCCGCCGCGATTTTCGACCACGATGGTTTGGCCCAAGGCTTTGCTCGCCCGTTTGGCGATGACGCGGGCGATCGAATCGGCCGCACCTCCGGCGGCATAGGGAACGATCAGATGGATCGAGCGCGACGGATAATCGGCAGCACGAACGATATCGCCGGCAACCGGGACGGCTAAAGCAAAAGCGAGAAGGGCAAGGGCGGGCGCAAGGCGGTTCGAATGAGTTCGCATGGTATCGGGCGTTCCACCTTGATTGTTTTGCGCCACCATAAGGCAAAATTTCATGCAAGGTCCACCGGGCGCTAGTGTAGCGAATGTGAAATCCAATCCACGAGCTTGCGCTTTTTCGCCAGCTTGCGATGCTTCACATCTGTCTCAAGTAAGGGATGACAATGCTGGACAAAGGAGTCACGGAAAGCCTTGCTCAAAACATTGTTGCAACGCAATGGCATGATGTCCCCCCGCAGGCGCGGCATCAGGCCAAGCGTTCTCTGATCAACTTCTTCGCGGTCACGCTCGCCGGTTGTCGCAGCTCCCCGATCGAGATCGCGCTCGGCTTGCTCGGTCAATTTTCCGGCAGCCGGCAGGCCAGCGTGATTGGACGCCGTGAGCGGCTCGATGCGGCAAGCGCAGCTTTCATCAACGCGGCTTGCGCCAATGTGGACGACTTCTGCGATACCCACCTGGCCACCGTGATCCATCCGACTGCACCGGTCGCCGCCGCGCTGCTGGCCTTTGCCGAATTGCGGCCGGTAAGCGGGGCCGACCTGCTGCTTGCCCTGATCCTCGGCAATGAAGTGCAGGCCAGGATCGGGCTTGCGATTTCGCCCAGCCATTACAACCGGGGCTGGCACATCACGTCCACCTGCGGCGTGTTTGGCGCCGCCGTCGGCTGCGGCAAGCTTGCCTTGCTGAGCGAGCGCCAGATGGTGTGGGCGCTTGGCATCGCGACCACGCAATCGGCGGGACTTTGCGAGTGCCTGGGCACACCGGCAAAAAGCGTGAGCGTCGGCAACGCTGCGCGGAACGGGCTTTTGTCGACGTTGCTGGCCGAAAAAGGATTTGACGGACCGGCAGAGCCGCTCGCGGGCGTTCAGGGCTTCTATCATGCGCTTGCGGAAAAACCTGACCTGTCACGCCTTGCCGACGGCTGGGGCGAAAGCTGGGAAATCATGGCGACGTCCTACAAACCCTATCCGTGCGGTTTCGTGATCCATCCCGTGCTCGATTGTGTGCTCGACTGGCGGCGGGAAAATCCAAAAGCCGGGGTCACCCATGTCGTGGTTCGCGGCAATCCGCTGCTGAGCCTGCGAGCAGACCGGCCGAAGATTTCCACGGGCCGCGAGTCGCAGGTGAGCGTACAGCACGCGGTCGCAGCCGCTTTGGTCTGCGGAAAGGCCGGGCTCGAGCAGTTTACGGATTCCTGCGTGCGTGAGCCGGAGGTTTTGAAGCTGCGGAGCAAGGTCGAAGTCCTGCGCGACGAGAATTTTTCCACGATTGCGGCGGCGGTCGAGATCACGACCGCCGACGGCAGAACTCATAAGCTGACGCAGACGGCCGCGCGCGGCAGCGATGTCAATCCGCTTTCCGACCGCGAACTCGAAGACAAGCTGCGCGCTGCAGCCGCCGCGTGGAATTCGCGCTACGATGTCGCGCCACTGATCGATGCGATCTGGGGAATCGAGGAACGTTCAGATGTCTCCGGGCTGCTGTCGCTCGCGGTGCCGGCGTAGCTTATGGCCGAACGCCCGGGGTTTCGATCGGCATTCCCGCTGCGCGCGACATCAGATAAAGCTCGAGTTCGACGAGCTCCGGAGAACCGTAGTCATAGTTCTGGGCCCGGATTCCCGTGATGCAGTTGCGCAGGCGGCGCTGCAGCGATCCCATCGATTGCCATTCCAGCCGGTAGATCGGATAGCCGGTCGGCAGCGCCTGGGTCACGGCCGATCCGGCGAGATGCTTGTCCCAGTTGTCGTCGTGGCAATTGGTGCAGCCGAGATTAAGCTGTCCCTGTCGCTTCATGAAGAAGTCGCGCCCCTTCGCCACGAACGGCTGCAGTTCGGCCGTGGTGTCCGGCGTGATGGCCATGCCGCGGGACTGTTGCGCGACAAAGGCCGTCAGCGCGAGCAGGTCGCGGCTTTCATAGGCGATGGGCGAGGCCTCCTGGTGCCGCGCGCGGCACAGATTTATTCGCTGTTCGAGATTGATCGGGCGCCCAAGTGTCTTGTCGAAGGCGGGGTAACGCGCGGCCACGCCCTTCATGCTGGTGTTGGCGTCGCTGTGGCAATCGGAGCAGGATTTGCCAGCAGCGCCCGCCTTCCTTTTCCATAAGGATTCTCCGTCGAGCACCCAGAGCATCCCGGGATTGGCGGTGTCGTCATCCTGGATGGTTTGCGTGTCGGGTGCCATGAAGGTGTAACCCGAGCGGCGTTCGTTGCGCGGGATTTCGGCCGCGGCAGCGAAACCCGCTGCCATCAGCACTGCTGCAAGAAATATCGTGCCGAATAATTTCATTCGACCGAAATGGTGGCCGAAGCCTTCTCGGAAAAACCGTTGTCGCCGATCCACTCGAAATCGAATTTTCCGCTTTCTGTCGCAATGGTGAAGAAAGTGATGAACGGGTTGGCGGCAATCGCCGGAAACAGATCGGCGCGGAAAATCTCCTCGCCATTATAGCGGCAGGTGAAGCTCGTGATGATGTCGCGCGGCACGACCTGGCCGGCGGCGGTGTGGCGGTAGCCGGTCTCCATAATGTGCGACATCAGCGTCTTGATCTCGATGACGTCGCCGCGTTTGGCCTTTTTGGGGACGTTGATCAGTGCGGAAGCCATCAGATCACCTCTTCGGTGCAGGCGGCGAGCGTCACCACGACGTCGGCCGTGGCGGACCACAGCGAATCGTCGGACATGCGCGCGATCGCGGTGATCTTTTGACTGTCGGCAAGGCGGATGCGCGTCGAAATCTGGCCACGGCCGGCCTGCGGCCCTAGATAGAAGTTGCCGATATTGGGTTGCGGGTTCTTCTCGTTGAAAACGTGGATGCTCTTGACGTGGTCTTCCGCCGTATTCGGGCTCGATACCGTGATGGTCATCGGCACGGTATTGCCGTTTTCGACCAATGGCGGGACGTCGAGCTTGACCTTGCCGATCCGCACCGCCGCACTGCCTATGACATTCCTGATCGCCGCGGTCATGGTCTCGGGTGTTGCTGCAACCGGTCGGAGACTGACGACGGGGACCGTTCCGATCGCCGCGGCGGTGCCGGCGATGCCCAGGAATTGGCGGCGCGTGGAACCTTCTGACTTGCGCATCTTCATCTTCCTATTCGCGCAGCGTTGCCAGATACGCCACAATGTCCTCGATCTGTTCGGCGTCAAGGATCGGTTTTCCGCGCCACGCCGGAGCAACGCGCTCAAGTCCGTCCACGCGGTAGTAGGACGGCATGATCGTTGCGGGATTGAGACGGGACGCATCGACCAGCCGGAGCCGGAGCTGGCTCACGGACCAGCGCGTGCCCGAGCCTGCAAGGTTAGGTGCGAGGTCGCCTTGAAATTTTTCCTCCGGAAACGGGCCGCTGTGACAAAGAATACATGTGCTGGTGCGCTCAAGCACCAGCGCGCGTCCGCGTGCGGGATCACCGCCAACACCCGTAAGCGATTCCGGAATGGAATCGCCGCGGATGACATAGGGCCGCAATTCCTGTTCACTGGCCACGGATGGCAGCGCCAGCATCACGGCCGCGAACCAACTGCCGGCAATACAAATCGCTGGGTTAGCCAAAAGTTTCCACCGTAATTGCCTTGAACCAGGATTCGGCCTGATCAGCTTCGCGCCTGCGCACCTCGCGTGATGCATCGACCGGGCTGGTGAAACCTGAGCCTTCGACCTCGGCAAAGATGTCGTCCCGAGGTTGATAGATGCCCGAAAGGGAAAACGCATAGCCGGGTGTGACCGTGTTGTAGCAGGTGCCGTCCAGCTTTGGCACCGCCGGGGCCTTGCCGGCGATCAGGCTTGCTATTGCACTGGCGCATGCCTTGGCCTCGGCATTTGCGGCGGATGCGGACTTCGGGATGCCGCCGCCGATGGCGGCATCGCCGATGACGTGAATATCGGGCACGAGCCTGGAGACAAAGGTGACGGGGTCGATCGGGCACCAGCCAGTATGGTCGGCAGCACCCGCAAGGCTTGCGATGCGGCCCGCCCTTTGCGGCGGAATCACGTTGGCGACCTGCGCATCGTAGTTGCCGAAATCGGTGACCAGCGTGTTGGTTGCGGGCTCAACCGAAACGACGCGGCCGCCCTGCGACAGCGATATCCGCTCGATCATGCCGCCATAGAGTTCCTTCCAGGCATTCTCGAATAATCGTTGCTGCGAAAAAGCGTCCTTGGCGTCGAGGATAAGCACCTTCGAGCGCGGCTTCTTCTGTTTCAGATAGTGCGCGATCAGGCTGGCGCGTTCATACGGCGCGGGCGGACATCGATAAGGCGCCGCCGGCACGGCGAGTGCGACCACGCCGCCATCCTCCATGGCCTCGAGCTGCGCCCGCAACAGCATGGTCTGCTCTCCCGCCTTCCAGGCGTGGGGCATTTTGGCCGCTGTCGTTTCGTCATATCCGGGCAGCGCATCGAAATTCAGGTCGATTCCCGGCGCCAGCACCAGACGGTCATAAGCGAGCGAGGTGCCGTCGGTGAGGCCGACCGTTCGCCCTTGCGGATCGATCTTGGTTGCGGCCAGCGCGATGACGTTCAAGCCATCGGCTGCAATTCTTTCGTAGCCGAATTGCTGCGCTTCGATGCTGCGCAAGCCCGCAATGACCTCGTTGCTGAACGGACAGGCTGTAAATGTCCGGTTCGGCTCGACCAGCGTCACCTGCAGTTTGGGGTTGATCTTTCGCAACGCGCGCGCGCAAGCCGCGCCGCCGAAGCCGCCGCCAATCACGACGATGCGCGCGACGGATTGTGCCCGGGACGGCGAAGGAAAGGCGAACGATGCTGCCGTCGCCGCGATGCCACGAACGACGTTTCTCCGCGTCGTCATCAGGCGCAGCGCGTCCATGAACACCTTTTCCGAAGATGGTGCGGCGGCCACCGGGGCGTTGACACCAGGGCCGCCGCTTGAAGCTTCACGCGATGGCGATGTTCTGATCCTTCAGCGGGAACGAACGAATTCGCTTTCCTGTAGCTGCGAAATACGCGTTCAACACGGCAGGCGCTGCGATGCAGATTGTCGGCTCGCCGACGCCGCCCCAGAACCCACCGCTCGGCATGATGATCGATTCCACCTTCGGCATCTCGGCTATCCGCATCGAATTGTAGGTGTCGAAGTTGGCTTGCTCGATGCGGCCGTCCTTGACCGTGCACCCGCCGTAGAACAGGCCGGAGAGGCCATAGACGAACGAACCGGCAACCTGGCGGTCGATCTGCGCCGGATTGACCGCATAGCCCGGGTCGGTGGCCCCGACGATGCGATGGATCTTGATCTTGCTGCCGTTGTCCATGACGGAGATTTCCGCGGCTCCGGCGACATAGCTGTTGAAGCCCATGAACTGCGCGAGGCCCCGATAGACCCCTTGCGGCGCCGGCGTTCCCCAGCCGATGCGCTCGGCCACGGCGTTAAGCACCGCGAGGTGCTTCGGGTGGCTGGCCATCAGTTTGCGCCGGAATTCGAGTGGGTCCTGGCCAACCGATTGCGCAAGCTCATCCATGAAGCATTCAAGATAGATCGCGTTGTGGTTGACGTTGACGCCACGCCAGAAGCCCGGCGGGACGTGGGGATTGCGCATCGAATGCTCGATCAGCAGGTTGGGAACCGAATATCCGATCGCCGTCTCTCCGGTCGCATTGAGGCCCTGGAAGGTGACGGGATCCTTGCCGCTGACGAGCGCCTCCGGGCGCAAGGTGAAGAGGATCGACTGCCCGGAAATGCGCATGTGCAGCGCGGTCAGGTTGTTGTTGGCATCGAAGGCCCCGGTCATCTTGCATCGCGTGACCGGGTGATAGTAGCCGTGCTGCATGTCCTCTTCGCGCGTCCACAACAGCTTGATCGGCGTGCCCGGCATTTCCTTGGCGATCAAGACCGCCTGTCGGACATAGTCGGTCTGGCCGCGGCGGCCAAATCCGCCGCCGAGTATCAGCTTGTGAACGTCGCATTTGTCGGCCGGAAGACCGGATGCTTCGAGCGTCGCGGCGAAAGCGGCCTCGCCGTTCTGCGTGCCGCACCACACCTCGCATCTGTCCGCGGTGTAGAGCGCGGTGGCGTTCATCGGCTCCATTGTGGCGTGGTTCTGGTAGGGATAATCATAGAAGGCCTCGACCTTCTTCGCCGCGCCGGCGATCGCGGCCTTGGCGTCGCCGTTTTCGTTGCCGACATAGGTCGGCTGCGACGGGTCAAAGCCTTCCTCGAGCCACTTCGCGATCGAGGCACTTGAGACCTTTCCGTTGTCGCCTTCGTCCCAGACGATCGGCAGGGCGTCGAGCGCGGCCTTGGCGTGCCACCAGGTGTCGGCGACAACGGCAACCGAGCTGTCGGCGACCTTCACGACCTTCTTGACGCCTTTCATATTGACGATCTTGGCTTCGTCGTAGCTCTTCACCTTGCCGCCGAAAACCGGGCACTGCCTGATCGCGGCATTGAGCATTCCCGGCAGCTTGACGTCGATGCCGTAGACCATCTTGCCGGTGGTCTTGTCCGCGGTATCGAGGCGCTTGACGCCCTTGCCGACAAGCTTCCAGTCCTTCGGGTCCTTCACCTTGACGTCGGCCGGCGGGGCGAGCTTCGCGGCAGCTTCCGCGACCTTGCCGTAGGTCGTTTTCCGCCCTGACGGCGTGTGGGTGATGACGCTGTTGGCGGTGGTGCATTCGGAGGCCGGCACCTTCCACTCTTCGGCGGCGGCCTGGATCAGCATCGCGCGCGCGGTGGCGCCGCCTTTGCGTACATAATCGGCCGAAGCCCGAATGCCGCGGCTGCCGCCGGTCGAAAAGTCACCCCAGGCCCGCTTGCGGGCCACGCTCTGTCCGGGGGTAGGATATTCGGTCGTGACCTTCGACCAGTCGCATTCGAGTTCTTCGGCGACCAATTGGGCAAGACCAGTCAAACTTCCCTGACCCATTTCGGATCGTGCGATACGGATGACGACGGTGTCGTCAGGCCGGATCACGACCCACGCGTTGATTTCGGGCGAGCCGTCGGCGGCACGGACCACGGTTGGTCCGCCAAGGGGAATGTCGAGGCCGAGCGCAAGGCCGGAGCCAAGCGCGGCGCTGCCGATGACGAAGGCGCGTCGGTCGAGTTTGGGCATGTGGTTCATGATGTCCTCCTCAAGCGTTCGCGGCGGCGTGAATCGCCTCGCGCACCTGCTGGAAGGTGCCGCAGCGGCAGATATTGGTGATGGCTTCGTTGATGTCGTCGTCGGTCGGCTTCGGCTTGTCCTTGAGCAGGGCTGCCACCGCCATGATCATTCCGCTCTGACAGTATCCGCATTGCGGGACGTCGTTGGCGATCCAGGCCTGCTGGACCTTGTGCAGGGTGCCGTTGTCCGCCAGGCCCTCGATGGTGGTGATCTTCTTGCCGGCAGCGTCACTCACGGTCACGCTGCAGGAACGCATCGCCACGCCATCGACATGGACCGTACAGGCCCCGCATTGTGCAATGCCGCAACCGTATTTCGTGCCGGTCAGGCCGGCGTTTTCCCGAATTGCCCAAAGAAGAGGCGTATCCGGCTCGACATCGACGTCGAAAGACTTTCCGTTAATTGTGAGGTTTGCCATCGCGATCCCCTGTTAATCCAATCCATCGATTGAACTTCGCTCCGGAATTTGGACCGGAAGCCGGACCAGTTCAAATCAATAATATGCGTTTGCGCTGCGGAACAATTCGGCTTGGGAGCATGGCTGTTTTGCGCTATTGCGGCGGACCGACCACCCTTTTGGTGTCGCACGCCGGCAGGACGGTGCTGGTGGTCCGATTCTGACATTCGCATCCCATTGCGGCAGACACTTTTGCGAATGTCAGAATCATAGCACCACCAGCAAATATACGATTCCAGTGGAGTTTTGGATTTGACATTCGCTTAACGAGCTTGCGGCCAGGTGGGCAGCGAATCTCAAATCCACTCCACTAGAGCATGATCCGGACCCGGAGGGCCGCGTTAGCGCAAAGTGGGAACCGGTTTTCCGAAAAGATCATGCTCAAACAAGGAAATGGGATCATGATGCGATTCCACTTAATCGCATCATGATCCAGCGCAACTTCGGGGCGAGGAATTCTACCATGCGCATCGTCGTTCTGCCGGGCGACGGCATCGGGCCAGAGATCGCAGGGGCCACCACCAACGTCCTGCGTGCTGCCTCCGCGCGCTTCCAGCTCGATGTGAAGATCGAGCAGCATCCGGTTGGCCATGAAAGCTTGCAGCAGTTCGGCTCGACCGTACAGAGCGGGCTTTTGCAGATCGTGCGCGCCGCCGATGGCCTAATTTTGGGCCCCACCGCGACCTTCGATTTCAAGGACGAGCAAAGCGGCGAGATCAATCCCTCAAAATTCTTCCGCAAGAATCTGGATCTGTTTGCCAATGTGAGGCCGGCGCGAACCTACCCGGGATTGCCCAACCGCGTCGGTGAATTTGATCTCGTCGTGGTGCGGGAGAATACCGAGGGTTTTTACGCCGATCGCAACATGGAGCAGGGTAACAGCGAGCTGCTCGTCACGGCGGATGTGGTGGTTTCGCTTCGCCGGATCACGCGACATTGCTGCGAAAGAATTGCGCTAGCCGCTTGCCAGCTTGCCATGCGCCGGAGGAAACGCCTCACCGTCGTTCACAAGGCCAACGTGCTTAAAATCGGCGACGGCATGTTCCTCGAAATCTGCCGCCAAACCGCGCGCGCGTTTCCAGGTCTCCTCGTCGATGACATCCTTGTCGATGCCATGATGGCCCATGTGGTGCGTCAGCCGGATCGGTTCGACGTCATCGTCTCGACCAACATGTTCGGCGATATTCTCTCCGACCTGACCGCGGAGTTGTCCGGCAGCCTTGGCCTGGGCGGCTCGCTCAATGTCGGCACCGACCACGCCATGGCCCAGGCCGCCCACGGCTCCGCGCCCGATATCGCCGGCCGTGACGTCGCCAATCCGTTTTCGCTGATCCTGTCGATGGCGCTGCTGCTCGCCTGGCACAGTGAGCGCTCGGGCGAGGCGCGGTTCGAATCGGCCGCCCGCGCGATTGAAAATGCGGTGGCGGCCGCAATCGAGGGAGGGCAGTCGACAAGGGATGTCGGCGGCAGTCTCGGAACCACGGCGACCGGTCAGGCGATTGTGGAGATCCTGACGTCCAACGAGACCTGACCGGGTCTGTCCGCGACAGCGTCATGAAGCAGTGGGTCGGTGTCGTGACGCTTGCGGAAAACAGCCTCGCAGCTTCATGCCAATCCGGCCACGATTCCCGCCTATCGTTTGCTTTGCCCAGCGGTTGTTTACCTACCGACGCGACGCCATCGATGATCAGCCTCTTTCCGACCTGAAATCCAGCCCAAAGCACTTGCGCGTAAAATCGAATTTGTCGAAGCAATTCAATCTGTTTCTACCTGTCCAGTCCTCTTCAAAAAAATTTTCCGTTTTGCCCGTCGGGCAAATCACCATTACTGAATCGCGCCGTCCCGCCTCACAAGAGGGGCGTTTCGCGATCGTCACGAACGTTGGGTGCGGGATGCGGTGGACGCGAGGCAGCGCGGCTGACGAGCGCGCAGCCCCGGCGGACGGCGAAGCCGTGTGGTCCTGACGCCCCGACGCTGGCGTCAAGTCGGCGACGATTGCCTCGGCAATCGCGCCGGCGATGGTGACAAACAAGCCCGGTTCACCAGGGAGAGCGCGGAGGAAACCGTTAAAACCATTGCGCGGGGAATGCCGGGCGAACCGGCGTGACCGTGGTGACTATGCTTGTGTGCTTTTCATTTCGCACACAAGGCTGCGGGTGCGCTGACGCGCCCGGCATTCCCTGCGCCCTCTATTGGGCGAGGATCATGCAAGACTCGGGCGGATCACGCCGCGAGATCGCGGAAGTGTGGCTTGTATGCGTCATTGCGAGCGACAGCGAAGCAATCCAATCCAGCTGGCTCGAGATTCTGGATTGCT
>NZ_DATMLW010000242.1:0-7752 GCF_035570375.1 Bradyrhizobium sp.
TCCTCGATGCAGGTGATGTGTTTCATCTATGTTTCCAGCCCTTCTTGCTTTCACCGCTTTGGCTGTTCATCTAGCATGCTTGGGGCCCCCGCAAAAATCGCTTCACGGGAACAGCCTGCCAACCGGAGGACGTTGCCATGACCGGACCGCGCTCCAAGCCCGAAAACGATAAAGACGCTAAAGACGCCGAAAAGCGCCGGCTCGAGGAGGCCCTGGAGGAAGGGCTCAAGGAGACCTTTCCCGGCTCAGACTCGGTCAGCGTCACCCAGCCGGCGCCCTCGAAAGCGGACGATCATACCGAGCACAGGGATTAAGCTACGCCGCGCAGATGCCGGCGGGTAGAATAATTCGTTTATTTACAGTATGTTATCTACTAATCGATGGATTGGCTGTCGGAAATGATTCATCATATTTTTTGAAGCCATTTTAGCGCCGGAGGCCTTATAACCCCCTGTACGCAATGATGGTTGGGCGTTTGAGGCTTCTCCGGGTAATCTGAGAGGGCCTTGAGATTTGCTGGGGGTTTCATGAGCCGCAAATATTTCGGTACGGACGGGATTCGGGGCCTCGCCAACGGTCTGATCACGCCGGAGCTCGCGCTCAAGGTGGGACAAGCGGCCGGCTTGGTGTTTCAGCGCGGCGACCATCGCCACCGTGTCGTGATCGGCAAGGATACGCGGCTTTCCGGCTACATGATCGAATACGCGATGGTGGCTGGCTTTACCTCGGTCGGCATGGACGTGCTGCTGCTCGGGCCGATGCCGACGCCGGCGGTTGCGATGTTGACCAAATCGATGCGCGCCGATCTCGGCGTGATGATTTCCGCCTCCCACAATTTGTTCGAAGACAACGGCATCAAGCTGTTCGGCCCCGAGGGCTTCAAGCTCTCCGACGACGTCGAAAAGCAGATCGAGTTGTTGATGGGCGAGTCGCTCGACCGACGCCTGGCGCAGAGCGCGAGCCTCGGGCGCGCGCGCCGCATCGACGGCGTCCATGACCGCTACATCGAATTCGCCAAGCGGACGCTACCGCGTTCACTCAGCCTCGAAGGCCTGCGCGTGGTGGTCGATTGCGCCAACGGTGCCGCCTACAAGGTCGTGCCGGAAGCGCTGTGGGAGCTGGGTGCCGACGTCATTTCCATCGGCGTTGATCCCGATGGCTTCAATATCAACAAGGAGTGCGGCTCGACGTCGCCCGAGGCCTTGAGCCGCAAGGTGCGCGAGATGCGCGCCGATATTGGCATCGCCCTCGACGGCGACGCCGATCGGGTGATCCTCGTCGACGAGCGCGGACATCTGGTCGATGGCGACCAGTTGCTCGCCGTGATCGCGCAGAGCTGGAAGGAGGACGGCCGGCTTGCCAGGCCAGGCATCGTCGCTACCGTGATGTCGAATCTCGGTCTGGAGCGTTTCCTCGAGCGTCAGGGCATTGAACTGACCCGCACGCCGGTCGGAGACCGCTATGTGCTGGAGCGGATGCTGAGCGACGGCTACAATCTCGGTGGCGAACCCTCCGGCCATATCATCCTGTCGGATTATGCGACCACGGGCGACGGCTTTGTCGCCGCCCTTCAGGTGCTCGCCGTGGTGCAGAAGCTGCGCCGCCCGGTTTCCGAGGTCTGCCGCCGTTTCGATCCGCTGCCGCAGATCCTGAAGAATGTGCGCTACCGCAGCGGCAAGCCGCTCGACGATGCCGAAGTGAAATCGGCAATCGATGCCGGCGAAAAACAACTCAACGGCCAGGGCCGGCTGTTGGTCCGTTCCTCCGGCACCGAGCCCGTGATCCGCGTGATGGGCGAGGGCGACGATCGCCTCCTGGTCGAGGAGGTGGTCGACAAGATCGTGTTCGCGCTTGGTCAGGCTGCGGCCTGAGGCCAGCGAGAAGAAATCAAGGCAAGTCATTGCGAGCGTCAGCGAAGCAATCCAGATCCTTTGGACTGGCTGGATCGCCTTTTCGCATGCGCTCCTCGCAATGACGGCATTCCCCGTTCCGTCCTCGTCCCATGCGCATCGCAGCCATTTTCTAATGGCGGTGGTCTGCAACGAACCATCAGCATAAGTAGGGCGGATCAATTCGCACTGATCCCGCCGGAATGATTCCTTGAACAAGCCCGTTTCCTCTTTCGAACCAGCGCAGGCCGCGCCGCTTGAGGTCGCGGTCGGAAAAGGCCTGGCCGCAAGGGCCGCAGGGCCGGCCTACCTCGTGCTGGTCGGAATCAGCTTCTCGCATTTTCTCAACGACACCATGCAGTCGCTGATCGCATCGGTGTATCCGATCCTCAAGGAGAATTATGCGCTGGACTTCGCCCAGATCGGATTGATCACGCTGGCGTTCCAGTTTACCGCGTCGCTGTTGCAGCCCCTGGTCGGTCACTTCACCGACCGGAAGGCGCAACCGTTTTCGCTGGCGATCGGCATGTCCTCGACCTTCTTCGGATTGCTGCTGCTCAGCGTCGCCCGGCAATACGTCGTCATTCTGATCGCCGCGGCGCTGGTCGGCCTGGGATCGGCGGTGTTCCATCCGGAATCGGCGCGCATCGCGCGGCTTGCCTCCGGCGGGCGCTACGGTTTCGCGCAATCGGTATTCCAGCTTGGCGGCAGTTTCGGCACCTCGATGGGCCCGGTGCTGGCGGCCCTGATCGTGGTGCCGTTCGGCCAGCCCAGCATCGCCTGGTTCTCGTCGATCGCTTTTGTGGCGATTCTCATCCTGTGGCGGATCGGGCAATGGTACAGGCCGCAGATCACAGTCCGCAAATCCGCGTCGGTCGATCCGCATCCGCAAGCACCGGGCAGGCGACGGGTCGGAGTAGCGCTTCTGGTGCTGGTGGCGCTGCTGTTTTCGAAGCAGCTCTATGTGTCGAGCCTGTCGAGCTACTACATCTTTTATCTGATCGACCGGTTCGAGGTCCCGACCCGGACGGCGCAGATCTATCTCTTCATCTTTTTGGCCGCCAACGCGGTGGGGGCGTTTCTCGGCGGCCCGCTCGGCGATCGCTTCGGCCGCAGGATCGTGCTCTGGTTCTCGATCCTGGGCGCGCTGCCGTTCACGCTCGCGTTGCCCTATGCGGGGCTCCACGCCAGCGCCGTGCTGACGGTGTTCATCGGCCTCGTTCTTTCCTCGACTACGTCCTCGATCATCGTGTTCGCGCAGGAACTGGTGCCGCACCGCTTCGGGATGATTTCCGGCGTGTTCTTCGGCGTCGCGTTCGGCATCGGCGGCCTCGGCGCGGCCGTGCTTGGCAAACTCGCCGACCACACCTCGATCGGCTTCGTCTACCAGGTCTGCGCGTTTCTTCCAGCGATCGGTCTGCTCGCCGTGTTCCTGCCGAAGATGCCCAGAGGCGGGCACTGACGCTGGTTGCCGGCTTGGTCGCCGCGCGCTCATCGCCAACGGCTGAAGCTCTTAAACCAGTCTTAACCTCTCTTAACTTCTCCTAAACATCACAAGTGGCGCGGCAAATCCCCGCGCCGTTTTGTCTTGTGCGCGGCTTGATCCCGTCGCGCCGGGCCGGGTTGACGCAAGCGAAAAACGGTATTCGGGCGAGAACATGCCGATCGGCGCGGCGCGACAACGATTGGTTAAGGTTAACGAGCGATGATTCTCCATCAGTTCAGAGTGTCCGATTGGGGGTAGATTTCGATGCGTAGGTTTTTGCTGGCCGCGGCGATGGTCGCAACGACGACTTGCGCGCAAGCTGCCGACATGCCCGATTTTCTGCGCGGCAGCTTCGCCCCGGTGCCGGTTGTACGAAACTGGGCGGGCTGGTACGTCGGCGGTCAGGCCGACTACAGCGTCGCAAACGTCGATTTGGGTCAGACCCAGCAGTCTCTGATCGATTTCGTAGTGCGTGAGACGCTGATCCCGGGAACGGTCGGCGGATTGACGCAGTTCGGCAGGCAGCACGAGCAATCGTTTGGCTACGGCGCCTTTGTCGGCCGCAACTGGCAGTGGGACGACGTCGTGCTCGGTGTCGAGGCCAACTACGTCCATATCAACAACATCACTGCTTTCGAACAGAATTCGACCTCGCGCGGCCCGTTCAATAATCCCTTTGGTCAAACGTTGCCGGTCGGCCATATCGACCAATTTAACGTGACAGTGACCAGCACGGCGCAACTGCAGATCAAGGACGTCATGACCTTTCGCGGGCGAGCCGGCTGGGTGTGCGGCGACTTCTTGCCTTATATGTTCGGCGGCTTGGCGGTTGGGCGACTCGCCACAACGCGCACAGTGACCGCGACCACGGTTGAGACCGATATCAATAACAACGTCGTCCCCCCAACTACTACTACGATCTCCACTCTGATCGAGTCGGCAAGTGACGCAAGGGGGAATACCTATGCGCCCGGCTGGACCGCTGGCCTCGGAACCGAGATTGCCATTTTCGGAAGCCTCTTTGCTCGCGTCGAATGGGAATATGTCAGGTTCGTCACCGTCAAGAACATGCAGAGCGAGATTAACAGCGCCCACCTGGGCATCGGCTACAGGTTCTGACGCAGCAAAGTCGGGACGCGTGGGGCCGGCATCTCGCACGGCCATCGACACCTGAGCCCGACCGGCGCAGGGCTGCAGTTGGATGATTGACATCATCGAAGCCGCCTGTTGCTCTGTCGTTCCACCGAGGGGCGACAGGATGAAAGTCTACGGCGATCTCAAGTCGGGCAACTGCCTGAAGGTGAAATGGGTCTGCGACCGGCTTGCGCTGCCCTACAGCTGGATTGCGGTCGATATTCTCAAGGGCGAAAGCCGAACTTCGCAATTCCTCAAGCTCAACGGCGCGGGACAAGTGCCCGTGGTCGAATTCGACGATGGCCGCACGCTGGCGCAATCCAACGCCATCATTCGCTATCTGGCCCGCGGCAGCGATCTCATCCCGAGCGATGCCTTTGCCGCAGCCAAGATGGACGAGTGGCTGTTCTGGGAACAGTATAGTCACGAGCCATATATTGCGGTGTGCCGCTCCCAGATGGTCTATCTTGGAAAGACTGCTTCCGACCTCGATCCCGACAAGGTCAAGCGTGGCTACGCGGCGCTGGCGCGGATGGAGCACGAGCTCGCCTCGAAGCGATTTTTGGTCGGGGACAGGTTTTCTCTCGCCGATGTCGCTCTTCTCGCCTACACCAGGCTGGCGCATGAGGGCGGCTTTGACCTCGATGGTTACGCTTCGCTGCGGCGCTGGATCGACGACGCCGAGAAAGCGCTTGCCCTGCCGCCGGCGCGTATCTGACGGAACGCGGAGACGTCGAGGCGAGCTGCTAGTGGAGCGGGTTTGACAGCCGCAAGCTCGTCGAACGAATGTCAAATCCCAAGCTCCACTAGAATCTGACATTTGCTAGTGGCCCTTTGATTCCAACATTCGCAAATGTGTCCGCCGCAACGGGATGCGGTTGCGCAGGCCCGCTCCAGCGGCTGCAAGCTGGTCGAATTGCTCACGCATCATACCCGCGTCGATGCGCAGCGCTTCTACAAGCGGCTCGGCTTCCAGCCGAACCATGTCGGGATGACCGTGCGGTTTTGATACAGGCTGTTTCGCCGCTTCGATCGAAAGATCCTTGCGATGATTACAAAACCGGTTTCGCTCTCCGTTCCGATTAACGCGCGGTAAACTAGTCCGGCCACCGTTATTTTTTTTGCGGAACGATCCGTGACAGTTATGCGTCTTGCGAGGGGCCCCGTGGGCAATTGGGACGCAAATGAAAAATTATTCGATCGTCAAGGTCGGCAACGAATATGTCGTGCGCGCGGGTGAGGCGAGCATTCTGAGAATAGCGAGCAGAAGGCAAGCTGCTCGGCTCGTCACGATTGCGGCAGAACTTCTGAACGCGCAAATCAGGCTGCCACCCGACGACGCACCTTCTATCGCCGTTGATGCCGGAATTGTGGATGCGCCGGCCATACCCGATACCGGCTTTGCTGATCCCCAGGTCCTGGCCGACCCCAGCGAAGTTTCTTGACGATTGCTGCTGTTTCCCTTATGCACCGCGGCGGGACACCTCCCCCCAACGGGAGGCTTGCTATCTGGAAGGGTAGATCATGACTGCAGCGAAGCCCGCTTTGCGGCCCAAAGTGCCGCATTTTTCCTCCGGCCCCTGTGCCAAGCGCCCCGGCTGGAATCCCCAAAATCTCAAGGATGCTGCGTTAGGCCGTTCGCATCGCGCGAAAATCGGCAAGGCCAGGCTCAAGCTCGCGATCGAACTGACGCGGGAGGTGCTTGAGGTTCCGAAAGATTACAAGATCGGCATCGTACCGGCTTCCGATACCGGGGCGGTGGAGATGGCCTTGTGGTCACTGCTTGGCGCGCGGCCGGTGACGACCATTTCCTGGGAGTCCTTTGGTGAAGGCTGGGTCAATGATGTCGTCAAGGAGCTGAAGCTCAAGGACGTGACGCGGCTGCATGCCGGCTACGGCGAAATTCCCGATTTGAGCAAGGTCGATCCCGCGTCCGACGTCGTTTTCACCTGGAACGGCACCACATCCGGCGTACGCGTCCCCAACGCGGACTGGATCAGCGAGAAGCGCGAAGGCCTCACCATCTGTGACGCGACGTCTGCGGCATTCGCGCAAGCCCTCGATTGGCCCAAGCTCGATGTGGTGACGTTCTCCTGGCAGAAGGCGCTCGGCGGCGAGGCCGCACACGGCATGCTGGTGCTCTCGCCGCGCGCGGTCGCTCGGTTGGAGACCTACAAGCCGGCCTGGCCCTTGCCGAAGATTTTCCGCATGACCAAGGGCGGCAAGCTCAACGAAGGCATCTTCGAGGGCGAGACCATCAACACGCCATCGATGTTGTGTGTCGAAGACTGGCTCGACGCGCTGAACTGGGCGAGGTCGGTCGGTGGACTGAAGGCGCTGATTGCGCGGGCCGACGCCAATGCCAAGGTGCTTGCCGACTGGAAGGCGAACACGCCGTGGATCGATTTTCTGCCCCAGGATCCGGCGATCAGGTCCAACACCTCCGTATGCATGAAGGTGATCGATCCCGCGATCACCGCATTGACGGCGGACGCTCAGGCCGATTTCGCCAAGAAGCTCGTCGCGCTGGTGGAGAAGGAAGCTGCCGGCTACGACTTCGCGCATTACCGCGACGCGCCGGCGGGCCTTCGCATCTGGTGCGGCGCCACGGTGGAAGCAAGCGACGTGGCGCTATTGACGCAGTGGATCGACTGGGCTTTCGCCGAAACCAGGGCTTCGCTGCAAAAGGCGGCGTGACGTCATGACCCTCCCCTCGAGGGGGAGGGTCGACGCACCGTCAGGTGCGGCGGGGTGGGGTGATCATTTCTCCCAATTCGGCGCACTCGATGAATACGCATGTAGATGGTTCGCCCCACCCCGGCGCTTCGCGCCGACCCTCCCCCTCGAGGGGAGGGTGAAGGAAGAGACGTCATGAAAAAACCCAAGGTTCTGATTTCCGATGCGCTGTCGCCTGCCGCGGTACAGATCTTCAGGGATCGCGGCATTGACGTGGATTTCCAGCCCAATCTCGGCAAGGACAAGGAAAAGCTCGCCGAGATCATCGACAACTACGATGGCCTTGCGATCCGTTCGGCCACCAAGGCGACCGCCAAGATCATCGAGAAGGCAACGCGGCTGAAGGTGATCGGCCGCGCCGGCATCGGCGTCGACAATGTCGAGATTCCTGCCGCCACGGCCAAGGGCATCATCGTGATGAATACGCCGTTCGGCAACTCGATCACGACGGCGGAACATGCGATCACGCTGATGCTGGCGCTGGCGCGCGAAATTCCGCAAGCCGAT
>NZ_DATMLW010000243.1:0-40192 GCF_035570375.1 Bradyrhizobium sp.
TAGGCTATCGCGACAAAAACATGCTGATAGAACGAAAAGGAAGGAAGCTGCCCTTAGATACGCAAGAGGGCAAAGACGCTTTCTACGCGAACCTCGAAGACTATGTGCGAATGTTGCAGAGTGAAGGAGCCGCGGTTTACTTGGTGTTAGGGGCTCCCGTTCACGGCCGCTTCAATCCCGGCGCGATGGTAACGCGAAGCATGACCAGCATTCGAGTTGCCAGGGATGCTGGGGAGCCGGTCTCGCTTGCTGAACTTCGATCTGTCTACAACTCCGTCGATACCGATCTGCGCATCATCTCCGAGTGCACTGGGGCTGGACTCCTTGATCCGTTTCCGGACGTCTGCGGCAGTGGCAACACCTGTTCGCCTTTCTTTGAAGCGCGCGAGCCGAAATTTTCGGACGGGATGCATTTACGTCCTGTCTTCGTTCGCGCCCATCTCCACTTTCTCGATTTCTTGTTTATGTAAAGAAGTCCTCGCCCAGCCATGCAAAACGGAATCGCCGGGATTCCGAAACACCCATTGTATAAATCGTAATTGGTGGCTTGACCTCGATACAGCCCGGAAAGCTAGAACGGATTTCATAGACCATCCTTTTAATCGGCCCTCCGATTCCCTGCCCCTATCCCGCTTGGCCCTGCCGCCCGCCTTCTGCTATCGAAAGGACCGAGACCAGCCAGGAACGCCGATGACCTCTTTCGCCTTACCCCACCCTTCACGAAACCTCCTCGCCCCCCTCGCCGTCGTGACGGCCGCCGTCATCGCGCTCGCCCTTGCCTCCCCTTCGCTCGCCGCCGACGAACCCGACGTGCCGAAGGATGGGGGGAAAGGCGCAACGGTGACGGTGCTGAAGGCGGCGAAATTCTGCTTCCCCGCCATTGTCGAGGCCTCCGGCATCATCATCCCGCGCGAGGAAACCATGGTTCGCCCCGATCGGCCGGGCCTGAAGGTCGCCGAAATCCTGGCCGAGCCCGGCGACACCGTCACTGCGGGGCAGAATCTGGCCCGGCTGAATTTTCCCGAGGGCGGGTCCACGATGCTGCAGGCGCCCGTCGCCGGGCTGATCTCCGCTTCGACTGCCGTCATCGGCGCGATCGCCTCGCCCAAGGGCGAGGCGCTGTTCTCCATCATCGCCCGCAGCGAATTCGACCTGGTCGGCCTGGTGCCCACGCAGTACATCTCCAAGCTCGCGGTCAATCAGACGGCGCGCGTGAAGATCGTCGGTGCCGGCGATGTCGAGGGCAAGGTCCGCCGCGTGTCGGCTACCGTCGAGCCCAACAGCCAGCTGGGCCAGGTGTTCGTGGCGATCACGACCAACCGCAGGCTGCTGGTCAATTCCTCCGGCCGCGCGCTGATCACGACCGGGAAGAGCTGCGCGGTGTCGGTGCCGCTCTCCGCGGTGCTCTATGGAAGCGCCGGCACCGTGGTGCAGGTGGTGCGGCGCGCGCGCGTCGAGACCAAGCGAGTCGAGCTCGGCCTGATTTATGGCGCGCAGGTCGAAGTCAAGGAAGGTCTGGCCGAGGGCGACATCGTGGTGGCCCGCGCCGGCGCGCTATTGCGCGAGGGCGATCAAGTGCGGCCGGTTACGGCGGTGGCGGAGGGGAATTAGGATGCACGCCAAATCCGGCTGACGATAGCCGCGAAGAAGGTGTGCTCCCTCTCCCCTTGTGGGAGAGGGTTGGGGTGAGGGGGTTCAGATCTATCGATAGGGTGTAACCCCTCACCCGGATCGCATCTATCGATGCGACATAGCCGAAGCCTTGCTTCGGCGTGCCTTCAAGGAACGGCCGCCGCAGGCGGCCTATGCCTCTCCCGCAAGGGAGAGGTGAAGTCGAGATTCGCGCTTCGCGCGCCCCGGAATGACAGTGGAATGAAAAGCCTCAGCTTCCGGCGCTGGCGCCGAAACGCACGTCCTCGAGCAGCGAGGAGGAGACCGAGGGGACCTGGGCGCCGTCGGTGGCCTTCGAGATCGCGACGCGAGTCTTGTTGAAGACGGCTTCGGCGGCCGCAGTCTGGGCGTTGAGATTGTTGAGCAGCTCGGAAACCAGCACCGAGTGCTGGCCATCCGCGTCATCTGCCACCTTGCCGGGCGTCGCCGAGGTCAGGATCAGGGCGTTGTCGGGCGCACCGATCGGCGCCAGCCCATGCGAGAAGGCGCGGAAGCGCCGCTCGTAGGGGTTACGACGGGAGGCGTCGAGGACGACGAGCTTGGCGCAGGCGCCATTCTCCTTGATGGCGTCCAGCACCGATTCAACGCTGATGCCGTCGCGGCGCACATCGGCTTCCTTCCAGATCGTGGCATCGACCGGGATCATAAAACTCTCGCGCCCAGCCTGGATGCCGTAGCCGCCGAAGAACAGCATCACCACCGAATCCGGGCGGACCATGGATTTCAACCGGGCGATGGCGCGGCTCATGTCGTCGTGGGTGGCGTCTTCCACCACATCGACGTCAAACCCGTCCTGCCGAAGGGCCGCGGTCAGAGCGCGGGCGTCATTGATCGACTGGGTCAGAGGCGCATTGGCGTCGGGATAATGGCCATTGCCGATGACGAGCGCGATCCGCGATGGGCGGCCGGCGTCAGCCTGCTCGGTCGCAACCGGCTCGGCCGCGTCCAGCGCCCGCTTGTTCAGCGCGGCATGGGCGCCGATCGCCAGCGACACCATGCCGACCAAAGCGGCGGTGATGGCTACCGAACGGCGGGAGAGGCCAAGCTTGCTGATGTCCATCGCTACTCTCATTCGTGGTCGCGCGCGCATTTTGGTGGCGCCAACACCTGTCAGGTTTTAGGGGTTGCCGGTTGCTGTGCCGTCCAAATAAGCTCAATTTGCGGCGCCGCAACAAACAAACCCTTAACCCCGTTGGGTCCCCACCGACAACCTCAGAGATTGCTTGACAGGTGGTTGACCCGCCTTGGTTACCGTTTGGATAATGGGCCCCGGTCGCCGTCCACAGGCTGTGATGTCGGTCACAGAGCTTATTCTCGACTTGCGAGCGATTTGGCCGACTTTTGTGGAATTTGCGACCCCTTGCTTGGCATCTCCCATACTTTCATGCCATTTTTCAAGGACTTGCGGCGTGGACGGAAAACCCGCTACCGCAACTCAGGGAAAAGCGAGCGGGTCGAGTCTTTGAACCTGGATGGGCTCTCGAAGATTGGACTAGGTTCGGCTTGTGCCTTTTGGGGGGCGTGCGGCAAAACCGCCCGCGAGAGATTGGATGGCTTTTGGGGATCTCGCGGCAGCCGCATACCGGGCGCTGACGGCCCGGAAGGACGGGCCATCGCTGTATGACGTCTGCGACCCCCTCCTCCTGGACCGGGCCGGCGGCGATCCGCACCTCGCCAAATTCTACAACACCGCATTGGCCAACCCGGCGCTGCGGGGGCTGTTGCGGCGAAGTGGGCTGCCGGAGCTCAACGAGCCGGCGCGGCTGCAAGGTGTTCGCGAAGCCCTGGTGCGGGCGCGCGATGACGAGACGCCGGATTGGGCCGCCATCGGCCAGCCGGTGGCGGAGCTTCTGGACAAGGTCGAGCTGCGCCATCCGCAGCCCCGGCCGGTGCGCGTGGGGGAAGCGCCGCCTGCACAGGGTGAGATCGAGCGCGTGATCCGCGCCTGCGGCGCGCATCTATTGGGTTCGTTCCGAAAAAACGGCTTCATCCCGGCCTACGCCGCCTTCAATCTGATCGGCGACCCGGACCTGCGAGGCCGCGAATTCCTCACCGCACTGACGGGGTTGAACGCGCGCGCCTACAAGAATTCGACCCTGCTTTTCAATCTGGCGCGGATTTTCATCGCGCGCTCGCCGGCACGCGACCTGATCAGCCCGGCATGGGCCGGCATTGCCGAGCCGATGTGGCAGCCCGTCCAGATCCGCCACCGCTCGGCCTATTACGATGCGTTCTATACCGAAGCGTTGTTGAGCTTCGTCGCGACGGGGCTGGCGTCGGCCGAACAGGCCCGTGCCGCACAGTGCGCGATCACGGCCATGGTCGATTTTTGCCTCAAGCCGAGCCGTGAGCGGGTGCGCGCGCGGGACGGCCGCGCCTTCGACGTCGTCACCGCGATGGCGCCACCGCCGCATCCGCGCTTTTCCCGCTTCTTCACCGAAATCAAGCAGAACCTCGGCTTCGGCGTCTACGTGCCGGACTGCGACACCACGGCCTGCTCGCTGTCGGCCGCGACGCAAGCCGGCTCTGATGACCCGATGCTCGATCAGCCGCTGACCGATTTCTATGCCGATTATCAGGTTCAGCCTGGCGCCAACGAACCCAGGGTGAGCGTCCCGCTCAATGACCATATCGACTATGACGGCGGCGTCGTCACCTGGATCGACAGCCTCAAGGGGGAACGGCCGTTCGGCAACGACCTCGATCCGACGCTCAATCTCGACATTCTGGAAGTCAGTTTTCGCAACCTCGCCCGCTGGAAGATCATCGAGACGCCGCGGCGGCTCAAATTCGTGCAGGCGATCATCGCCTTCCAGAAGCGGCTCGCGGCAAGCGGTGCCTTCGCCGATCCGCGCTCGCACATCTATTATCTGCCGGAGCTTTATTGCGCCTATTTCGGCCGCTGCTATGCCGCCTTCATCGCACTGCCTCCGGATGCGCGGGAACTACTCGATGGCGGCGGTGCGTTCGCGTTGATCCGTGAAAAGGTGCTCGCCTATGTCCGGGATGAGATGATCGCGCGCGAAATGAACGTGTTCGACGCGGCCCTTTCGCTGATCGCGCTTACGCATCTTTCCGCCGAGGCGAGCACGTTTACGCCCGCCCTGCAGTGCATCGTCGGCCAGTTCGGCGAAGGCGGACGGCGGGGGCCGTATCACGCCTATGAGTGGAACAAGATGAAGACGCCGACACGCATTCTGGTCGGCGGCGCGGAAGCCACCTCGGCCTTCGTCCTGATGGGGCTTGCGCTCGCGCGCAAGGCGATGCAGGCGCGGGACCAGGCATGATGAAGTCAGGTTGAATCGCTTTGCCAGCAGGCTCCGTGCACCTCTCCCCGTTGGGGAGAGGGACCACGCTTTCATCGTGGCTAAAGTCCAGCCGAGCTTCATCATGTTTCAGCAGGTGCGTATCGCACAAAATTGAAACTTTATTCCCGCAAGGGCGCTGGCGCGTTGGCCCAATCCACACCACAATCCGCCCGCATTGAGCCGTAATTCCATTTGAACGGGTCCTCTTCACATGATCCCAAAACCCTTGTTGGCGATTATTGCTGTTTTCCTGCCGGCGATGGCGCAGGCCGCCGACATCACCGGCACCGCGAAAGTCCGCGAGGGCGATACGGTCCAGATCGGCAACACAAGAATTCGCCTGGGCGGAATCGACGCGCCCTCGGTGGATCAGCTCTGCCTCAACAACGATGGCGAGCGCTGGACCTGCGGGGTGGCGGCGCGTGACGAACTGATCAAGCACGCCGAAAACAAGAACTGGAGTTGCCACATGCGGCAGGCCGCCGATCGACGCGGCCGCGTCATCGCCAGATGCGAGGTCGATGGCGAGGACATCCAGAAATGGCTGGTGCGCAACGGCTGGGCGCTGTCCTATACCAGGTTCTCCCACGATTACGACGAGGACGAAAAGGCTGCGCGCGAGGCCAAGCTCGGCATGTGGCAGGGCGCATTCATCGCGCCATGGGACTGGCGGGTCCGCAACAAGAAGACCGCCATCCTCGGTGCTGCCAAGCCGCCGGAGAACGCGCATGCGATACTGATGGCTTCGGCCTCGGGATCGGTGGCGCCCTCGCCCGACTGCACCATCAAGGGCAACGTCAACCGGGCCGGCGAGTGCATCTACCACAAGCCGACCAGCCGCTGGTATGCGAAGATCGAGATGAAGATCACCAAGGGCACGCGCTGGTTCTGCTCGGTCGATGAAGCCGAGGCCGCCGGCTGCCGTGAAACCAAGCGATAGCGTGGCGCGCTGGATTCCACGTACGCGGAGACGACTGACTTGGCGGGGCGCGCGCAGCAGCGCTTTCCGGAATGGGCCGCTCACTGCAATATCATAGCGGTCCGGCTTGAATTTCCCGCCAATCCCCGGCATCCCTTGCCCGGAGCCAAAGCAAGAGGAATCACAAAATGGTCGTTCGCGCGGGCCGGGAATTCCTGGCGATCCCCGGGCCCACCACCATGCCCGACGAAGTGCTGCAGGCGATGCACCGTCCGGCGATGGACATCTATTCCGAGCAGATGGTGCAGCTGACCGACGGCCTGTTGCGCGATCTCTCCAGATTGTTCGCGACCAAAGGCCAATCCTACATTTACATCGCCAACGGCCATGGCGCGTGGGAAGCGGTGATCAGCAACGTGCTGTCGCGCGGCGACAAGATCCTGGTTCTCGAGAGCGGCCGCTTTGCGGTTGGCTGGGGCAATGCGGCGGCCGCGATGGGCGTGGACGTCGAAGTGCTCAAGGGCGACTGGCGACACGCGGTGAAGCCCGCTGCCGTCGAGGCCCGCCTGCGCCAGGACAAGGAGCACAGGATCAAGGCGATTCTGGCAGTGCAGGTCGATACCGCCTCGGGCGCGTTCAACGATATCGAAGCCATCGGCAAGGGGATCAAATCAACCGGTCACCCGGCGCTGTTTCTGGTCGATACTGTGGCCTCGCTCGGCTGCATGCCGTTCGAGATGGATGCCTGGGGCATCGACGTCGCCATGTGCGGCTCGCAGAAAGGCCTGATGACGCCGCCGGGGCTGGGCTTCTGCGCCGCCAATGCGCGCGCCCTTAAAGTGCACAAGACGGCAGGGCTGCGAACGCCCTATTGGGACTGCACGGAACGGGAAGGCACCGAGCATTACCGGAAATACGGCGGCACCGCGCCGATTCATCTGCTGTTCGCACTGCGCCAGGCGATCGACATGCTGTTCGCTGAAGGCCTCGAAAACACATTCCGGCGCCACTGGCTGCTGGCCGAAGCCGTGCGCCGCGCGGTTGCGATCTGGGCCGAAGGCCAGGTGCTTGCCTTCAATATCGCCGAGGCGAACGAGCGCTCGGACACGGTCACCACCGTGGTGATGGCAAGCAGTCATGATCCGCTCGCGCTGCAGCGCTACTGCAAAGAAAAATGCGGCGTCGTGCTTGGCGTCGGGATCGGCGAACTCACGGGCCAGGCGTTCCGGATCGCCCATATGGGCCACGTCAACGCGCCGATGATCCTTGGCACGCTTTCCGTCATCGAAGTCGGCCTGCGCGCGCTCGGCATCCCGCACGGCCGAAGCGGCGTCGAGGCGGCGATCGACTTTCTCGGAGAAAGTGTGACCGCCTAGTGGAGCGGATTTGACATTCGCTAGCCACCTGGTGCCCGCTTTTCGAAGTTCGCAGTCCATCGCTGCAGTGTTAGAATCGGACCACCAGGCGCGCCTCAAGGCTTTTCGGCCCCCCGGCATTCGTGCTTATACTGATCTGGCGATAAATAAGCCGCCGGCACCGGCGCGCGTATTCCCAAGCGGGCATTCGGTTCTCGTCGCAATCAGGTTCCCGCCGCCGGCGTGGACCTGGTCGGCCAAGAATGCGCGCGAGGAAAGAACAGGGAGTGAAGTGATTGGCGTCCGTTGAATTGCGCGGCCTGACCAAGCGGTTTGGATCGCTAGCCGTCGTGGACAATGTCTCGTTGCGGATCGACCATGGACGGTTGATCTGCCTGTTGGGCCCCTCGGGCTGCGGCAAGACCACGACGCTGCGGCTGATCGCCGGATTCCTCGAGCCGACGAACGGCGAAATCCATGTCGGCGACCGCATGGTGTCTTCGCAGGCGCGCACCATGCCCCCCGAGCAGCGCAACATGTCTATGATTTTCCAGAGCTACGCGCTCTGGCCGCACATGACGGTTGCCGACAACATCACTTACGGCTTGCGCTTGAGGAAAATGGATCGCGATACCATCGCCAAGAAGCTGAAAGCGATCCTTGCAACCACCAAGCTTGAGGCTCTCGCCCATCGCTATCCCGGCGAATTGTCGGGCGGGCAGCAGCAGCGCGTTGCGCTGGCGCGCGCGCTGGTCGTCGAACCGGAGACGCTGCTGCTGGACGAGCCGCTCTCCAACCTCGATGCCAATTTGCGCGAGGAGATGCGATTCGAAATCCGCCGCCTGCACGACCAATATCGCTATACGACGGTCTATGTGACCCACGACCAGTCGGAGGCGATGACCACCGCCGACCTGATCGCGGTGATGAACGGCGGCAAGATCGATCAGCTCGGCACGCCGGAGGAGATCTACGACCGGCCACAATCGGAATTCGTCGCGCGCTTCATCGGCTCGAGCAATGTGATCCGGGGCGTTGCTCGGGACGAAAACCACATCTCATTCTCCGGCGCGAGCTTGCGCGTGGTGGGCGCGAAACTGACGGCCAATCAGGGCGCCGCGGTCGCCATCCGCCAGCACGACATCCAGCTTTCGACGAAGGCGCCGCAAGAATCCGACAATTCCGTCAAGGCGACCGTCACCCGCCAGGTGTTTCTCGGCGCCAACCGCGACTACATGGTCGAAACTTCCGACGGCACAGTGTTGCGCGCGGTCACCTCGACGCGCACGGCCGTCGCACCCGGCACCGAGGTCTGGCTCACGCTGCCGGCCGAACGCTGCCGGGCCCTCAGCCGATGATCGGTGGCCGTCATTGCGAGCCAACGGGTCGCGCGCATGCGCGCCCGATGACAGGCTCCGCGAAGCAATCCATGGCCACCATGCACGCGCTATGGATTGCGTCGTCGCGAGGGCTCCTCGCAATGACCGGAAAAAGGAAACCGAGGCGATGCGCACAGCCGTAACCAGGCGCGGCATCATCACTGGCTCGGCGGCGCTTGGCTTGACGGTTTTCGCCGCGCCGCTGAAGGCTGCCGCCCCGGAGGTGCAAGCGATCACGCCACAACTGATCGAAGCGGCAATAAAGGAAGGCAAGGTGGTGCTGTATTCCCCGATGGATCTTCCCGTGGGGGAAAAACTCGGAAAGGCCTTCGAGGCGCGATATCCTGATATCCAGGTACAGATCGAGCGCACCGGCTCCGAGCGATTGTTTCAGCGCGTCGAGCAGGAATTTGCATCTGGCATTCATGCCGCCGACGTCATCAACAGCGCAGATGCCTCGCACTTTATCCCCTGGAAGCGCAACGGCTGGCTGGCGCCCTTTGTGTCCGAAGACATCGCAAGATATTTTCCGCCCGAGTATCGCGATGGCGACGGAATGTTCGCGACCTCCCGGCTCTGGCTGTCGTCGATCGCCTACAACACCAACCTCGTCAAACCGGAGGACGCCCCCCAAGGTTTTGCCGACCTTTTGCAGCCGAAATGGGCGGGGAAAATGGTCAAGGGCCATCCCGCCTATAGCGGCACCATCATGACGACCACGTTCCAGCTCGTTCGCGAACTCGGCTGGGACTATTTCGAGAGACTGTCGAAGCAGCGCGTGATGCAGGTGCAATCATCGACCGACCCGCCGAAAAAACTGGCGCTCGGCGAGCGCGCCGTGATGGCGGACGGCAACGAGTATAATGTCGTTCTTCTCAAGGAGGCCGGTCAGCCGGTCGAGCCGGTGTATCCGGCGGAGGGCACGCCGACAATTTCCGGCCCTACCGGAATATTCGCAAGCGCCCCGCATCCGAATGCCGCAAGGCTGTTTCAGGCGTGGCTGCATACGCGGCAAACCCAGCAGTTCTTCATCGACTTCACGGCACAATATTCGGTTCATGCCCAGGTGCAGGCGAAACCGGGCCGCCGCAAGATTTCCGACATCAAGCTGATGAAGGAAGACCCTGCGGGCGTCGAGAAGATGGCGGATGAGATCAAGACGCGCTATGCGCGGCTGTTTAAAGTATAACTACCCCCCATGGTGAGGAGGCGCTTTGGCGCCGTCTCGAACCATGAGGCCACCTCGTATCCTCATCATTCGAGACGCGGCTTCGCCGCTCCTCAGGACGAGGGAAACTTTTGGCTAGCAACATGACCGTCATCACCAGCATCGACGCTCCCCGAGGCAGGTTCGACTGGACCAGGCCGGTCCTCTGGTTGTTCGCCGCATTTCTGGTCGCGCTGATCCTGCTGCCGATGTCGTGGCTTGCGATCTACAGCGTCAGCGACAAGGCCAATCACCTGACGCTGCAGAACTTCGTCACGCTGTTCACCGATCCCGACTTCCTCGACCCGTTGCTGACCACGGCGATCATCGCGACCAGCTCCGCCGTGATCTGCTGCGCCATCGCCGCGCCCATGGCATGGCTGGTGTCGCGCACCGATATGCCCGGACGGCAGTTCATCCGCGCGCTGGTCACGGCCTCGTTCGTGACGCCGCCGTTTCTCGGCGCGGTTGCCTGGGAATTGCTGGCGGCGCCCAACAGCGGCTTGCTCAATCAGCTTTACCGTGTCGTCACGGGCGCGGAATCCGACGAGCACCTGTTCAACATCTATTCGCTGGTCGGTGTGATTTTCGTCATTTCCTGCTACACATTTCCCTTTGTATTCGTGCTCGTTGCCAACGCGCTCGACAACATGCCCGGCGAACTCGAAGATGCCTCCGCCATTCTCGGCGGCAGGGCATGGACCACGGCGCGGCGCGTGACGATTCCGCTGGCGCTACCCGCCATTGTCGCCGGCGCGCTGATCGCGTTTCTGCAAGCCATGACGCTGTTCGGCTCACCGGCGATCCTGGCGCTGCCGGCCGGCTTCCACACCATGACCACCAAGATATGGAGCCTGTTTCAGTATCCGCCGAAGCTGGAGCTTGCGGCGGCCGCGGCCGTGCCACTCTTGATTCTGACCATTCTGCTGCTGCAAGGGCAGAAGTTCCTGCTCGGTCGCCGCGGCTATTCGGTGCTCGGCGGCAAATACGGCCCGCCGCGACGCGTCGAAATGAAAAAGTGGCGCTGGGCGGCGCTCGCGTTCTGCCTGTTGATGCTGCTCAACCCGGTGTTTCTGCCCTATTTCGCGCTTCTCAACGCGTCCTTCTCGCCCAACGCAACGACGCTGGTGACGCCGTCGACCTTCACCCTGCACAACATCGTATTCGTGTTCACTGAATTGTCGTCGACCCAGCTTGCGCTGAAGAATACGGTCATTCTCGGTGCCTCGACGGCGACGATCGGCACCCTGCTGGCGCTAGTGGTCGCCTATGTCACCACCCGCCGGGTGATCGCGGGTCATCGCGTGCTTGGCTTTCTTGCAACCGCGCCGGTTGCCGTTCCCGGCATCGTGCTCGGCGTCGGGTTGTTCCTCAGCTATACGCGGCCGCCTTTCGTGCTGTATGGAACGCTATGGATCCTGCTGATCGCGTTCCTGACCATCAACATGCCGTCGGCCTATCAGCAATTGCAGGCGGCGTTTGCCACCATCCATCCCGAGCTCGAGGATGCCAGCCGCATTCTCGGCGCGACGCGCCTGCAGTCGCTGCGTCAGATCACGGCCCCCCTGCTGCGCACCGGCGTCATCGCAACCTGGTGCTTCATCTTCATCGGCGTGATGCGGGAGCTCTCCGCCGCGATAGTGCTGTTCACCTCGCAGACCAAGGTGATCAGCGTCCTGATCTACGACCTCAACGAGAGCGGCGACCTCGCCGCGATTTCCGTGCTCGGGATTGCGATGCTGCTCATCACTTTCGCGGTGGTGCTCGCGGTCAACCGGATTCCGATGTTTGGCGGCAATGCCGGCGCGCGGCTGCGCAACTAGAGCCTTTTCGGTTCTGATTGAATCAGAACCGAGGCTCTAATCTTTTGTTTTGACGCGTTTTCTCCACGCGAACCGGTATCCACTTCGCTCGAAAACGCTACAGTGTCCTGATTTGCGAAGTTCGCGTCATTGCGCGGCAAGTCGATGTCCGCTTACCCCTAAACCGACGCGATTGCTGCGCGGGCCGCGAAATAACACGACGGGCCAAGGGGCGACGTGGGTCTCCTGCATGCCCCTCTGGCGTTGTCTTTCAGCCTGCGGACACGCCCGCCTTTGCCCGGCTTATTCCGAGAGCCAAAATGCGATGCAGCAGGTACGGGTAATCGAGCCCGTCATGCCGGGCCGCCGTGGCGAACTCCTGGCTCTTTGCGATTTCCGGATTGGGGTTCGCTTCGATGAAATACAGAGTACTGTCGGCAGAGAGGCGAAAGTCGATGCGGGCGTACCCATCGAGCCCCAGTATTCGGTAGATGCGTTTCGCTGTTCGCTGAATAAGGGCGGATACCTCCGGCGTAAGGTTCTTGGCCGGCCCATCTACAATTCCGACGCGCTCCTGGTAACTAAGATCGTGTTTGACCTTCTCGGTGGCGATCGCCTGACCGCCCATGGTGCCGAACTTCAATTCCCAAACCGGCAGCACTTGCAGCCTGTTGTTGCCGAGCACGGCGACATAGAGTTCGCGTCCCTCGATATATTGCTCGGCGATGGCGGCCGTTCCGACCCGCTCATGGATGAAGGCGACGCGCTCCGCGAGCTTGTCGTCCGTATCAACGATGGATGCCTGGGCGATCCCCCGCGATCCATCCTCGTTCAGGCTCTTGACGATCAGTGGCAGCGCAAGGCGCGCCGGTCGTTTGACCTTGCGGCGCATCGGGAATACGGCGAAGGCCGGCACCGCGATCCGACGATGGTGCACCAATGTTTTGGACAGGTCCTTGCCGCGCGCCAGGATCAGGCCGCGCGGGTTGCACCCGGTATAGGGGATCTTCATCAGCTCGAGAAAGCTTGGAATGTGCTGGTCATACACCGGTTCATGGTGAAACTGCTCCAGCAAGTTGAATACCACATGCGGCTTGAAGCTTTCGATCTCGTCGCGCACCGGTTTGATTTCTTCCTGCACGCCGAGCGGGCGAACGTCATGGCCGGCCGCGCGCAAGGTACTCACGACGTCGTATTCTGTTTTCCATTCGTTGATTTCGCGCGCGGTGTATCCGTCGGTAGAGTCCGGAGGCACAAAGTCCGTATGCATGAGCACCAGAACGCGCAGGCGTCTCATAAGGCGATCCATTTGCGCCGCGACGGACCGAACAACGCGTGCATGGTCTTGGCGGTCAGCAGGACGGTGAAGTCGATCAAAAGCTTCCGATCGGAGCCGACGGCACGCAGATCGAGCTCGCGGCAGCGGGAGATCATGTCGTCAAGCACGGCATCCAGTGTAAGCTGATTCTCTCCCGTCCACTGCGCAACCAGCTGCCTGATGTGGGCGCGATGCCGCCTGATGAAGGTCGAAGCCGGTTGCCCCCGGCGATGCCGCGGGTCGGCGGAAAAGAGTCGGGAGAGGTCACGGTCGTAAGTCTTCGGTGGCGTGAAGGCGTAGAACGCCTGCTTTTTCTGGTAGTGTTCGCCAAGCGTCTGGCTGAGCTCGTGCAACGGGTCGACGCGCTCCCGCGTCGCGACTGGCGGCCGCCTGCCAGCGATTTCGCCCATCAGTTCGTCGACATATTCGAGCTTCTTCAGCGCCGGCCAGCCGGCGTAGCGCGTCCGCCAGTTCGAGCGTGGCCGCAGCCACACTGCAAAGGTTTCGGCGAAATCCTCGTCCGGGTGGCTCTGCGCATACCAGAGCCGGAGATGCTGGACATAACGCCGGCTGGCCGGATTGGGCCGGTAGTAGCGCGGGTAGTGTTTCGAGGACGGGCCGAACAGCCGCTGCCAGCGCCGGCGGCGTTGCAGCTGGTAGGCGTGCTGCACGGCATGGCCTGCCTCATGACGGAGAATGGCCATGCATTCGGACCAAGTGCCGCCCTCGACGTCGAGCATCATTTTCTTCTCGATCTTCATCAGGCGGGGATGGGTGAGATAAAAGGGTATAGCAATGCCGGGCACGCCCGCCGGACTAAACCATTCGCTCGATATCCAGGCATGTGGCCGCAGCCGGATGCCCCGCTCTTTGAGCTCTTCATAGAGGGCGCTGACACAATCCTCGAGCCAGGTGCCTTCGACCCCGATCCTCAGACTGCTGAGGCGACGCGTGAGCAACTGCTCATCCGATAGCTTTTCCCAGGGATATTTCCGGCGTGGCATAGCGGTCCAGGAGGCATAACAACTCGGTGTCGGGATGGTGTCATAGGACGCTGCTGCCAACAACCGCCGAATCTTCGCAGCGTGCCGTTGTCCGGCGGGTGTGCGTCGGCTTCGGATCATTCGCGACCGATCCGGCCGACCTTGCCTGCCAGTCGATGTCCGCTTTACCCCTGAACCGACGCGATTGCTGCGCGGGCCGCGGAATGACGCGACAGGCCACAGCGGTCCCGGCTGATACTGCTCAATCCACGATTGGCGCGGCCAGGGCTTCGGTGTTGCCGGCGGCGGCCAGTCGATCGAGCGTCGCCCTCAGTCCAATCGTGTCAGGGCAAATCAGCAGGCGCGTGGCCTGCCCCCAGCGCAGATGCATGACATGAATACCGCGATTATGGGTGCGCACACCATCGGTGCCTGAATTGGTTTCGCTCCACTCGACGACCACGATTGTGTTCCACGGCCCGCCACTGACGCTGATGCGCGTGAGGTCAAACCGGATGTCGGGCAAGAGCCGATAGAGTCGTTCGTACCATTGCCGAGCAGCCAAAGCGGTTTTCCTCGACCCACCCAGAGCATGGTCGTCACCAAGAAACGAATGCTCAAACCGTTGCGCGAACTGCCGGAGCACAGGTTCGGCGTCGCCGTGGTTTACCGCGTTGAATAGCGCTCTGACCCGGTGGCGGACGATCGCGTGATACATTTCGGCCTCCCAGTTCAACGATTGAACTAACACTAGCCGCTTGAGTTCAAAGATGCAACTCAGTATACTCGTCGCATGCAAAGAACCAGTTTCGCAAAGATGCGATGCTCGCTCGCTCGTGGCCTCGATTTGATCGGTGACTGGTGGTCACCACTGATCATCAGGGACCTGTACCTCGGCGTCGCGCGGTTTGACGAGTTGGTTGAGGACCTCGGCATATCGCGGAACCTGCTGACCAGACGTCTCAGGTCGCTCGCGCGCAATGGCGTTGTCGAAAAAAAGGCTTATCAGCAGCGACCAGCACGGTACGAGTATTGTTTGACGAAGGCTGGACAAGACCTGGTGCCCGCCATCCTGGCCCTGACGGCATGGGGTGATCGCTGGGCGCGGCCAAAGGAAGGCAGCCCGATCCTGTTTGTTCACACAGATTGTGGCCAGCAGTTCCAGCCTCAGGTCACCTGCTCTGCGTGCGGCGGGGTGATCAGCAGCGCCAACGTCAACGCTGTTGCCGGGCCCGGCGGAGCGGCAAAACCAGGGACGAAGGTTCTGGCAAGCCGCCTGCACCCGGCAACAAGGTGACGGCGCGGCAAAAGCGCATGAATCGCGCAGTTATCACAAAAGCTGTCGTCGGCGGCGCAAGCACAAGCTCTGCGCAGCAGGGGGGAGTAGATCACTGCCGCCCGTAAAGCGGACGCGGGGATCGCGAGGTCGCGAGATCAGCGGACCGGCAGCATCAAATGCTCGTACTGCGTGCCAGGCCACATCACGTAGGGCCTCGCTGGGTCTGCCTTCGCGTCGCGTGGATAGCCATCCAGCATCTTGGCTCCAGAGCCGACGATCATCACGTGTGCGCCGGTTTTAATCCAGTTGTTGCCGCTCTCTTCTTTTGTTGCATATGGGTCGGTGTTGCTTGCACCGCCGTCGCCTCGGAGCATGTACATGAAGCCCACCTTATTCGCGGGCGGCTCCTTGTGATTCATCCAGGCCGTAGCCCATTCCATCGCGTTTTGATCGCCGCACATCGGGTCGGGGTTGGCCGGATCGGCATGACCTGGCATGCACGTCCACTGCCCGGTTCCTTTGCGCAAGGTCCGCATCTTGCCGTCATGATCCATGGCGACAATTGTTGCGTCTTTGGCGATGGACCGGGGTGCCGCCGACAGCGACAGCTTGATCAGCTCTTCGTCGCTCATCTTGTGGCCGCTCCGCTCTTGAGCGAAGCCGCAGCTCGGGGTAAGGGCGAGCGCAAATAGAGTTGCATAGGCCAGCGATTTCATCGCGAATTCCTCCGTGATTTTGGTTGATACCAGCCGCAGAGTCAGCCGGAGGCGGGCGTCTGCACTAAGGTGCTTGCACGTGATGACGTTACGCTCCCTTTTGGCCTCTTCAAACGCGCCATTTGGCCGCAAATGAGCGATCAGCTCCCCCTGCTACAGGTCGGCTCCGTTACCTTCCCGCAAACAGCAACGCTGTTAAACGAGCAGTCCGCTTCACTTTGAAAGCGACCCCATTGCTGCGCGGTAGCGGAATGAGGCGAACGGCCAAACGGCGACATGCAGTCGCCTCGCTCGATCACCTCGTCGGCGACGGCGAGCCAACACGATCGCGCGCATTTTACTCGATAAGCTTGTTAGCAAGTTGCTGCAGCTGCTGAGAGACGGTGAGACCCAGCAGCTTGGCGGCTTCGAGATTTATGACCAGCTTGTATTCGGTCGGCGCTTGAACGGGAAGATCGGCCGGCTTCTCTCCCTTAAGAATGCGGTCTGCGTAGGCCGCAGCAAGGCGAAACTCGTCGCGCTGCTCGCTTCCATAGGACAACAGGCCACCACTCTCGGGAAAGAATGGCCAAGGATAGATTGCAGGCAACTTGTGACGCGCAGTCAACGAAACAATCATTTTTCGATGCACGTTCAGGAAACCATCTGGTATCACGACCAGACCGCTATTTGGCAACCGGGCCTCTGCAGCAATTACGGACTCCAGCTCAGCCTCATCGTGAACGGGCGTCGAAATGGCTTCCAACGAAAATGAACTGGCGGCGCCCTTAAAAGGCTTTATGTAAATTTCCGCATAGGGAGCGGTCGCCGGATTAAACAAAAGGGCGGCGCGCGTGACGTGGGGCGCAATCTCTTTGAGCAACTGCACCCATCTGCCTGCAATCGTTGGCTCCATTATTGTGAAACCGGTCGCATTGCCGCCGGGCCGCGACAGGCTCTGGACGAACCGGCTGCCAACCGGATCGGCCACGATAACAAAAATGACAGGAATGCTTCGCGTTTGCTGAAGCATTGACGCCGTTGGCGGCGTATTTTGTGTGAGGATCAAATCAGGCTTTAACCCGACGAGTTCTTTCGCAGACCGCGATCTTACGTCTGCATCATCAAGCGCGCCCCAGCGAAATTCGAAGCTGATGTTACGACCTTCGATCCACCCGAGTTTGCCAAGTCCCTCGCGAAAGGTGTCTGCGTATTGCTGAAACTCCGGATCGCTCTGCGGATGCGCCATTAGCACACCGATGCGGCGCATTCGGTCGGCCTGTTCAGCTCGCGCTTTGAACGGTCCAAGCGCCAGCGCGCTGCAAACTGACGCAATGAATTCACGCCGCCTCATTTGATCCTCGTCACGGGTTGAGGACGACGGGGCACAAAGTATCACATCTCGCTGGTCTTCGCACTCACTGCATGTGCATGTCCTGGGTTGAAGACGCTACGACAGCGCGCCAAAACCCTGATCACACAGGAGCCCGGTCAACAAGCAGACCTCCGCCTTCAGTCGCTGATATGTCTGGCAAACGGGCCCGGGAAACCCGATATGACACTGGCGGACGAGTTGGACCCGCGCACGACAGGAACCGAGTAAAAAATCGATGGACAAGAGAAGCCCCGTAACCCCGCCGGCCGCGCCGCGCCATCCGCATGCGTTCACGACCCATGGCATCACCATCGTCGATGACTACGCGTGGCTGAAGGATGAGAACTGGCAGGAAGTGCTGCGCGATCCCTCGATCCTGAGCGCCGAGATCCGCAAATATCTCGAAGCTGAAAACGACTACACTGAAAGCCTGCTCGGCCACACTTCGACCTTGCAGAAGACGTTGGTGAAGGAAATGCGCGGGCGCATCAAGGAGGATGACTCCAGCGTCCCGTCGCCCGACGGCCCCTATGCCTACATGCGAAAGTTCCGCGAAGGCGGTCAGCACGAAATGTATGGGCGTTGCCCGCGCGATGGCGGCCAGATCGAAATCATCCTCGACGGCGACGCGCTTGCCGCAAACCATGACTATTTCAAATTCGGCGGCGCCCGGCATTCGCCCGATCACCGCCGTCAGGCGTGGAGCGCCGACGTCAAGGGTTCGGAATATTTCACTGTCCGCGTGCGCGACTGGGCGACGGGCAAGGACCTCGACGATGTCGTCGAGGAAACCGACGGCGCGGTGGTATGGAGCGCGGACGCAAGCGCGTTCCTTTACGTCAAGCTCGACGACAACCACCGTCCAATGCAGGTGTGGCGCCACCGTCTCGGGACAAAACAGGCGGAGGATTTGCTGATTTACGAGGAACAGGACCCGGGCTGGTTCACGCACATCCACGAAAGCTCAAGCGGCCGGTTTTGCGTGATTGCGGGCGGCGATCACGAAATCTCCGAGCACCGCCTGGTGGATCTCGTCAATCCCGATGCGACGCCGCGCCTGGTCGCGGCCCGCGAGAAGGGCGTGCAATATTCGATCGCCGATCGCGGCAATGAGCTGTTCATCCTGACCAATGCCGACAAGGCGATCGACTTCAAGATCGTCACCGCGCCGCTGAACTCGCCGGAGCGCGCGAACTGGCGCGATCTGATTCCGTCCCGCGAAGGCATCTACGTCATCGATCTCGAACTCTATTCCGGCCACATGGTACGGCTGGAGCGCGCCAATGCATTGCCGGCCATCGTCATCCGCGACCTTGCAAGCGGCGAGGAACACGCGATTGCCTTCGACGAGGCGGCGTATTCGCTCGACACCATGGGCGGCTATGAATTCGAAACGACCAGTCTGCGCTTCTCCTATTCGTCGATGACGACACCTTCGGAAGTCTACGACTACGACATGGCGCGCCGCACGCGCATCTTGCGCAAACGCCAGGAAATCCCCTGCGGCCACGATCCCGCCGATTACGTCACCACGCGCATCATGGCGACATCGTATGACGGTGCAAAGGTGCCGGTTTCGATCCTGCACGCCAAAGATCTCAGGCGCGACGGGACCGCGCCGTTGTTGTTGTATGGCTATGGCTCCTACGGCATGGCGATGCCCGCGGCGTTTTCTTCCAATCGGCTATCGCTGGTGAAGCGGGGCTTTGTCTATGCCATCGCGCATATCAGGGGCGGCGCCGACAAGGGCTGGAACTGGTATCTCGACGGCAAGCGCGAGAAGAAAACCAACAGCTTTGCGGATTTCGCAGCGAGCGCGCAGGCGCTGATTGCGGAGAAATATACCAGCGCCAGGCGTATCGTCGGCCATGGTGCGAGCGCAGGGGGCATGTTGATGGGCGCGACCGCCAATCGCGCCGGCGAATTGTTCGCCGGCATCGTCGCCGAGGTGCCGTTCGTGGACGTGCTCAACACCATGCTGGACGATTCGCTGCCGCTGACGCCGCCGGAATGGCCGGAATGGGGTAACCCGATCGAAAGCGACACCGCGTTTCGGACCATCCTGTCCTATTCGCCCTACGACAACATAGAACCGAAGGAATATCCGGCGATTCTCGCGATGGCCGGCCTCACCGATCCGCGCGTCACCTATTGGGAACCGGCGAAATGGATTGCTCGGCTGCGCGCGACCATGACAGGCGGCGGTCCCGTGCTGTTGCGCACCAACATGGGCGCAGGCCATGGCGGCGCATCGGGCCGCTTCAACCGGCTCGACGAAGTGGCGATCGTCTACGCCTTTGCGCTCTGGGCGGTGGGCTTGGCGGAACGGGGCGAGGTGTGAAGTAATGGCGACGATTGCCGCAGATAGCTCCCCTCCCCCTCGCGGGGCGGGGTTGGGGGTGGGGGATTTTCTTGCTCCGGCTCCTGGCTACCCCCCTCCCCGACCCTCCCCCGCAGGGGGGGAGTGAGCAGAAGATCACCGCCCCTTCTCCTTCCGCCAGGCGGCGAAATCGACCAGCGTCTGCTCGTCGGTTGCGGGGTAAAGCCCCAGGATGGATCGACCTTTGCGGACCTGGTCGGTGACGAAATCCTCAAAGGCTGTCATCTCAACGGCTTCGTCCGCAATCTCGTCGGCGAGATGCCCAGGGATCACGATCACGCCGTCGGCATCGCCGAGGATGACATCGCCGGGGAACACCGGCGCGTCGCCACAGCCGATCGGCACATTGATCTCGATCGCCTGGTGCAGCGTGAGATTGGTCGGCGCGCTTGGCCGGTGATGATAGGCGGGAAAACCAAGCTTTGCGATTTCGGCCGAATCGCGGAAACCGCCGTCGGTGACCACGCCGGCAACGCCGCGCTGCATCAGCCGCGTGACGAGTATCGCGCCGGCCGACGCCGCGCGCGCATCCTTGCGGCTGTCCATCACCAGCACCGCGCCGGTCGGGCAGTCTTCCACCGCCTTGCGCTGCGGATGGCCGCGATCGCGAAATACCTCGATCTTGTTGAGGTCCTCGCGCGCCGGCATGTAGCGCAAGGTGAAGGCCTCGCCGACCAGAACCGGCTGATCCGGACTCAAGGGATACACATCCTGGATCATCTGGATTCGAAAACCGCGCTTGAACAGGGCCGTGGCCACCGTTGCGGTGGAGACGGTTTTGAGCTTGTTGCGGGTCGCCTCGCTGAGCTTTGACATTCCTTCATCCTCGTTGTCGTTCCGGGGTGCGCGCAGCGCAAGCCCGGAACCTCGAGATTCTCTGATGTGCAATTGCACATCATAGTTCGATGCTTTGCATCGCCCCGGAACGACTGTCAAAAAATCGACGGCTCGTCGACCGGCGCTCCGAAGGAGGTTTCGAGAAAATCGAAGTCGCAGCCCTCGTTGGCCTGCTTGATGTGGTGAGTGAACATCCAGCCATAGCCGCGCTCGAACCGCGTTTCGGGCTGCTTCCATGCGGCACGGCGCCGGGCGAGTTCTGCCTCGCCCACATCGAGATTGATGGTGCGCGCCGCGACGTCGAGCGTGATCCTGTCGCCATTCTGCACCAGCGCCAGCGGACCGCCGATATAGGATTCCGGCGACACGTGCAGGATGCACGCGCCGTAGCTGGTGCCGCTCATGCGCGCATCCGACAGCCGCACCATGTCGCGAACACCCTGCTTCACGAGCCTGGTCGGGATCGGCAGCATGCCCCATTCCGGCATTCCCGGTCCGCCCTGCGGGCCCGCATTGCGCAGGATCAGCACGTGATCGGCCGTGACATCGAGGTCGGGATCGTCGATCGCCTTTTTCATCGAGGGATAATCGTCGAACACCAGTGCCGGTCCGGTATGCCTCAGAAAGCGCGGCTCGCAGGCGCTCGGCTTGATCACGCAGCCATCGGGCGCGAGATTGCCCTTCAGCACGGCGAGCGCGCCTTCGGCATAGATCGGATTCTCGACCGTGCGAATGACGTCGTCATTGTAGACTTCGGCGCCTTCGATATTTTCGCCGAGCGTGCGGCCGGTGACGGTCATGCAATCGAGGTAGAGGTGATTTCTGATCCGGCCCATCAGGCCCGGCAGTCCACCAGCGTAGTAAAAATCCTCCATCAGATATTTGTCGCCGCTCGGCCGCACGTTGGCGATGACCGGCACCTTGCGGCTCGCTTTTTCGAAATCATCAAGGGAGATATCCTGTCCGGCGCGGCGCGCCTGGGCAATCAGGTGAATGATCGCGTTGGTGGAGCAACCCATCGCCATCGCGACCGTGATCGCGTTCTCAAAGGCCTTGCGGGTCTGGATCTTTCGAGGGCTCAGATCTTCCCAGACCATCTCGACGATGCGGCGGCCGCACTCGGAAGCCATTCGGATGTGACCTGCATCCGCCGCCGGAATCGAGGAAGCGCCGGGCAGCGTCATGCCGATGGATTCGGCGATCGCGGTCATGGTGGAGGCCGTGCCCATCGTCATGCAGGTGCCGTAACTGCGGGCGATGCCGGCCTCGACGTCGACCCAGTCCTTGTCTGAAATCTTGCCTGCGCGCCGCTCGTCCCAATATTTCCAGGCATCCGAACCCGAGCCCAGTGTCTTGCCCTTCCAGTTTCCGCGCAGCATCGGCCCCGCAGGCAGGTAGATCGCCGGCAGATTTGCACTGGTGGCACCGAGCAGCAGCGCCGGCGTGGTCTTGTCGCAGCCGCCCATCAGCACGACGCCATCCACGGGGTGGCCGCGCAGCAATTCCTCGGCATCCATCGCCAGCAAATTGCGGTAGAGCATGGTGGTCGGCTTCAGAAACGATTCCGACAGCGACAGTGCCGGCAACTCCATCGGGAAGCCGCCAGCCATCAGAACGCCGCGCTTGACGTCATCCACGCGGCTCTTGAAATGCATGTGGCAGGGTTGCGCGTCCGACCAGGTGTTGAGAATCGCGATCACCGGGCGCCCCTTCCACTCCTCCGGCGCATAGCCCATCTGCATGGCGCGGGAGCGATGGCCGAAGGCACGCAGATCGTCAGGCGCAAACCACCGCGCGCTGCGCAGTGTTTCCGGGGTTTTCTTCTTGTTTTCGGTCATGGTGCCACCTGTTCCAAGAGCTTGACTCATCCCATACGCCATCCATGCCGAGCAAGGCCTCGCTGCGATCGGGTGATGCATTTTTGCGGCGGCTCGCGTGCTCGCATCGACTGCTCGGAAGGCCTTGGGAAAAGCCGGTTGCGGTTCGCGCGGATGGCGCTCATGAACCAAAAGCTTGCCGCGGAGAAAAGCAAAAATCATCGCCGCGATGAAAGCGCGGCTTCAACCGCCGCGCGAGCGCTTGCATTCCTGCAAGCGATCGATGTCCTCCATCATACGAGTCGCGTTGATGGTTAACTCTTCACTACCTCTGCGCGAGCGGCGGCGCGCGAAGAAAACCTCACAGTTTGAGCGAAATGGCGGGGTTTGGCCGCTGCTGCGCTCGATTTTCCGACCGCCGAGCCGAACTCGGCCATCTCTGCCGGTGCCATCTTACGGCAATTTTTACGACTTAATTTACGGCGTCCTGCTTTTATCGATGCGGCCAATCGGCGCCTGTATCCGTTGTTCGTTCTCATGCTGCGATGACCCAAACCGACAAGCTCCAGGAATATTTGCAGCGATTGACCCCCGCGGCGCGCGGCAATCTGTTGACCGAGCTGGAGCGACTGGAACTCTGCGGCGCGGAAATTCCGGGTGCGGCGTCGATCATGGAGGTTCTGCGGGCCGAGTTTCGAGCCAATGGACAAAATGGACAAAATCTGAAGCATCGCAGTCCACCGGGCCGCTATTTCTTTGCTCCATTGGAACCGCTGCTGGTCGATGGCGCTCCGGAGCACGCCAATACGGGCGCGATACAGCGCGGTTCGCTGGCGGCGATCTGGGAGTGGATCGGCCGGGATTTGTTGCCGACGATGGCGCGCGACTATGTCAAGCTGGCAACCGAGCTGATCACCGCCGACAGGCAGGGCGAAGCCCGGCGAGCGGCTTCCGCGTTTCAGACCAAGGTCGTGAAAAGTCTGGAAAACATCCTTGGCTCCCCAGACAGCGCCACCCAGATCCGCGGCCGGTTGGCGGCCTACACGGCCTCCCAGTCGGTGTTCGAGGACCTGACTAAAATGCTGGGCGTGCTCCGCGCGCGCGACGCACTCGGAAAGTTCAACGAGGCCTTGCCGGCCAAGATCTCCAAATTCGACGGTGCCCAGTTCGCCAAGGTAACGGCGTTGCTCGACGCATTCGCCAAACAAAATGCCGAACAGGTGCCGTTCGCATTGACATTGGTGGCTGGCCGACTCAAGACGCCCTGGCAGCTTATTCGCCTCGCCACCAAGGCCGCAGCGAGCAAGAACGCCTCCGACGTCGCTGCCGCGCCCTATGCGATCGCGGTCTCGATGGTGCTGGACCGGCTCGAAGACAAGCGTGCGCTCTTACGTTTTGCCCTCAAGAATGAGCGCATCCTGGTGGCAAGGGAAACTCTGGTCGGCATCTACGACACCGAATACGCCCTGCAGGTCCGCATCGATCAGTTCGCACAGTCCGACTGGGGTCGCCGGCTCGACGAGTTGATGGCTTCGATCGCGGCACTGGTGGAAAGCGAGGTCAGCCGGTTTCCCGATAATGTCGGCCATATCCTGGGATCTCGCAGCCTGCGCAGTCATCAGTCGCTTTCGGCTCGCATGACCTATTGGGCGTGGAAGGGCCGCGACGTAGTCAGCGACGGATTCTCGTTTTGCAGGAATCTGATCGGTGGGCCGGAGAGATCCCGGGCCTGAAGCGGCGGCATCATCGCCGTGCAAGTGTGAAGTCCTGAAATCGTCAAGCGCGGGCAGCGCGGCGGGTTACGAGCGGCTTGCACGACGCAGATTGAAGAATTTCTCGAAGAACCGCCCCGAGAGGACAAGCCTGAACCACCAATTCGCCATACGCCGGGTATTCATCGTTCCATCCTCGCCCTGAAAGGCCCCGCCATGCCAGCCATAGCGCCAAAGATGGCGAGCCGGTGTGACCTGCTTCACATTCAACAACATCCGTTACCGCCTTCGATCAAAGCCGCGAGCCATTGATCGCGAATGGCTGTATGGCGCCGATCACTCGGCGGGCGCGATTGCGATTTACATTGCAATTTGCGCGGTGCTCGACCTCGTTGCAACCGCCTTGATGTCCGACTACACCGGCAAGGATGATATCCCGGGCGAATACATCACGAGGATATCAGGTTTGATTCGCGCTTGCGGTTTGCGGCGATCGCGATCCGAGCGGGTACTGATCCAACGCGAGAGAAGAGGAGATAACGATGAGGCGAGCGAGGCGGTCATTGAAGGTCGATCTATGGATGATCAGATCGTTGTTGATGGCGGCGGCGATCGCCGCGGTTTTGAGCCTGGATTCACGCGGCTTTGCGCAGACCGCTTCACCGTCGCCGACGGGAAGCGAAAACGCGGCGCCGACGGCGGACAACGCCATTCTGCTCACGATATTCCTCAAGCACGACCAGTCGCGCCCCTTAAGCGAACTCAACGCGCAGCTCGAAAAGCAGGGCTTTTACAAGGCCTTTCCGCCTGCGGGCGTCGAAGTCGTCAGCTGGTATGTGATGATGGGCGTCGGCCAGGTGGTGACGCTGCGGCTTGCCGCAAGCCGGCTTCGCGAAGTCAACCGCATCTTCGAAACCACGGCCTGGGGCGCCTACCGCACCGAGTTCTATCCGACCTACGACTACAAGCAGATCGGCGTTGCCAATCACGACAAGGCGCAAGCGAAATGAGAGCCAGCCAGAGGGGAGCCGATATCATCCCGGTTTGATGGATTCGGTCTGTGCGGCATGGATTCGCAAGAGCTTTGCGGACGGCGATCACCCCCTGCCGCAGCTTTTTTCAGTGATCGTCGGCCGCAGCCGGGCTATGATTCAATATTGATTCTGCATGGGGCTGCGCACTCGCCTCAAACGCGGCGGATTGCGATTTTTGTGACGTCACACTTTTTGCCACAGTGGCGGTAACTTTTGAATGCCGCCACGCCTATCCGTTTCTGCAACAGATGCTTCTCCGGATGTTTCTCATCTCCACATCCGTTGAAGGTGAACGCGGAAAATCATGCCGGCCGGCCAGGGCAAAGAGCCTTCTCGATTGCTGCTTGAGCTCCTCAGGAGCGCGACCTCCCATCATTCCAGCGGAGATCTTGCCAGGGCCGAAGGGGAATATCTTCGGCTCCTGGAGCACGGCTATCGCAAGGCCGACATTCTGCTGCTGCTGGCCAGGGTCGTGGCGCAACTGGGAAATCTGGAAGCGGCGATCGGGCATCTGGACGCAATGCTCGTGCTCGTTCCGGACCACCTCGAAGCGCTGATCGAAAAGGGCGTGTTGCTTCATCGTCTGGGTCGTGCCGATGATGCGGCTCGTTGTCTTGCGATCGCCAGATCGATCGCGCCGGAGAGCGAGCCAGTGCGGAAGAATCTCGCTGCCGCGCTTGCCGATTCCGGACGCCGGCACGAGGCCTTGAGCGAATTCCGCCGGCTACTGGAGTTGCATCCAGATGATGTTTTCGTCCGCCACCAGATCCGGCGGCTGATATCGGCGATGGTGCCGTTCTGGCATATCCCGATGCTCAACGATGAGCGAAGGAACCACGCTTTTGAACGTGCGATTCGACAAGCCGTGGAAACACAAGGAGCGGATGCGCGCATTCTCGACATTGGCACCGGCAGCGGCCTGTTATCGATGATGGCCGCGCGGGCGGGCGCACGGAATATTGTCACTTGCGAAAAAGCCCTTCTCATCGCCGAGACCGCCGAACAGATCATCGCGACCAACGGCTATGAGCGGCAGATAAGGATCATCAACAAGGATTCCAGGCAGGTCGTTGTCGGCACCGATATGGACGCGCGTGCCGATATCCTGATTTCAGAAATATTGTCGAGCGACCTTTTGGCCGAAGACGTCCTGAGCACATTTGAAGATGTCCATGCGCGGCTGCTGCGTCCCGACGCGGTCATCATTCCGCGCGCCGCGACGGCCGTCGGGTGCCTGGTGGAGAGCGATGCTCTTTTCAAATACGCCTTCGTCGCGGACGTGTCAGGCTTCGATCTCTCCCTGTTCGGCCCGCTGGCGGCGCAGCGCCTGCCGGTGCACGGAAGCATGACGTCATGGCGCAGGCTTTCGAAAGATATCGAGCTTCTCCGGATCGATCTCTCCGCGAAACAACATCCGCCCGACATACGTTCGTGCCCGGTGGTTGTGGAGAGGGACGGCGTGGCGGCTGGCGTCGTGCAGTGGATGAATATCGACCTCGCGGACGGCGTCACGTTTTCAAATCACCCGGATGAGACTTCCGACGGGGGCTGGTTGCAGGTGCTGCACAGTTTTCCGCAGCCGATTTTCGTTACCGCCGGCGAGCATCTGGACCTGATGGTCGGCCACGATCGCAACAGTCTGATCATGATGCCACCGCACGACCCTGCCGGCAGGCGGATGAACAAAGCGGGCTTACGCGCCAGCGGTCGTCGGACCGCGTAAGACGCGTTTGATGACAGATTCTGGTGGCCGTCTGCCTTCCGATCCCATCAATCCGATATCTTAAGGGTAAAAAAATACCGGCATGGCTGATTTACAAACTGACTGGTCAGATTTTGGGCGATTAGCATTGATTTAAGTCGGTCGGTCTTATATCTGTCACGTTTTGAAGAAGGTTTTTCCTCGGGAGGTGCTCAATGGCCAGGCCTAGCTTGCGCGAAAAACTGGCGAGCAGTGCGGTTGGAACCCTCCATACCTTCGGCTTTCGGGGATGTTCAATCCAGGACATCACGGAAGCTGCCGGCGTTCCCAAGGGATCCTTTTTCAATCATTTCGAAAACAAGGAAGAACTCGCGATCGACGCTCTGCGGCGCTACATCCAGAGTGCCAGAATCGATTTGCTGTTCCAGGAAGGCATCCCTCCGCTTGAGCGTCTGAAAAATCATTTCGCGTTCCTGTCCGGACGGCTGGCGGAGTTTGGCTTCGAAAGGGGCTGCATGCTCGGGCTTTTTGCCAGCGAAATGTCCCAGGAATATCCGCGTATGCGGGAGGAACTCCGATCGGTGTTCGACGCCTGGTGCGGCGCCGTCGAGGAAGTCCTGCGCGAGGCGCAGGTTGCTGGCGACATCGATCCCCGTCACGATCCCGCTCAGCTCGCGCGTTTTTTGGTAAACGCCTGGGAGGGTGCCGCCATCCGGCTCAAGATCAGCCGCGATCGCAGCCCGATTGACGACTTCTTCAACACCTCCTTCAAGCTGCTGTTGAAATAAACGTGATCTTACTCTCGTTGACAATTTAAGCTGACCGGTCATATTGCCTGCATTGCGTTGCGAGGGAAATGCGGGAATAGCGCGCGGTAATTCGAAGCTGACTGGTCACCTTAAGCCCGGCTAGCCGTATTATCATACTTCCTTCCGTCAAGACCTGAGCGGCGCGTCAACTTAGAGGGAGACACCACCATGTTGAAACTCAGCCTTCTCAAGGTCCTTTTTGCCTCAGCCGCTCTCCTGGCAGTCTCTTCGGCGGCGCCGGTCGCGCCTGCCCACGCCCAGGGAGTTCCCGCTGGCTTGCTTCGCTTGGATTCCCCGAAGCAGGACAACATCCAGCTCACCGAGCAGGAGCGCACGAAACTGCGGAGCGCTTATGCCCACGTCCGCAAGCATCAGGCCAACTAACGCCCACTTCTATGCGCCGGCCTCCTCTAGCGCCGGTACTCCTCCCAGACTTCGCGGCCACTCGGCGCTCGCTGCGCCCGGTGGCCGATTTTTTTGGTGGGCCCGAGGCCAAGCCTGCGTCCTCGTTCAAGCGGTTTCCAGCGCCACCGCCTTCTGGTGAACCGGACATTGCCGAGTTGGGCAGGCGGCGCCATCGCATAGCCGGCAAATGTGGTCCGCATCTTGCGCAGCCTTGACCATCGATTTGAGCAGCGCTTCGGCGATGTCGTCGAGTTGGCGTCGTTGCCGCGGTGTCAGGACTTCGATCAAGTCGCCAAGCCGCAAACAGCGGTCGTGGATCACTGCGCGGGCACGTTCGCGCCCGTGACGGGTAAGCCGCAGCGCCACCGCACGTTTGTCTGCTCCCCTCTCGCTCCGCACGAGGCCGGAAAGCTCGAGCTTGTCGACCAGGCGCACCGTCGCGGTATGTGACAGACCGAGTGCTCGGCTGAGCGCCCCGTTGGAGCAGCCCTCGTAGAACCCGATCACGTTCAGCGCGGCAGTGGCGGAACTCGTTTCATTCGGGTGAAGCTTGCCCTCTCGCTCGATCCTGTCCGCGATTTCGCCCGCGAGTGCACCCAACAGATTTGCAGTCCGCAGCTTCGACATGCCGTCTCACTCCTCTCGCGATCTTGATTGGCAGCATTCGTATATTACGGAATATATGTGCGTGCAACACGCAATTATTGGAGGCGCTGGTGATCAATCTGGGTCTGGAAACCTGCATCGCTCGTCTGGGCAGCGGCGTCATGCGCTGGAGCCTGGTGCTGTTTTTCATTGGCTTTGGTCTTTACACGTTCACGCCCGACGAAGCGGCGGGAGTTGCACCGCTGATGGCGCACAGCCCGGTGCTGTTCTGGGTCAGCCCCCTGCTGGGCCAGCGAGGCGGGTCGAGTCTGGTCGGCGCGATTGAAATCGCGCTCGGCACCCTAATTGCGGTTCGGCATGTCAGGCCGCTTTGGTCGGCCTATGGAAGTCTGGCGGCTTCGGCCGTTCTGCTCGTCATATTGAGTTTCCTGGCCACGACGCCAGGTCCTGATCCCGCTTCGCACGATGCCGGCTTCCTGGTCAAGGATCTAACCCTGTTCGGTGCAGCATTGTGGACCTCGGCGGAAGCCTTCGCGGCTGCGCGTCGCCGAACAGCCGCCTCCGTCGCACTTCGCCGGGAGCTGAACGCGATAGCGCGCGAAAGGAAACACAGAAACTCGGATCAGCCGGTTGGAGCCGAACATGGATGACGATCTGAACGAAATGAGCCGCGAGGCTCTGATCGAAATGGTCAAGCGGCTCCGGGCGGGTATTCGCAAAAACCGCGACAGTTCGGGCCACGACCTGTGCTGGTTTCATCCGCAATTATGGGCCTTGCTGCCCGAACCAGTGGCCGCAGACGTCGCGGTACCGCCATGGCCAAAATTCCTGCGCGGCTGCGTGGCGTTTCGCCAAAGCCTAGACAAGGAGTTGCCCGGCGCTGCGATCGCCGACGTGGAATTTGGCGAACGATGAGTAGGCGGGCGGTTGCACTTGCTGACCCAGGACGAAGCCGCTGTGCCAGGTGCGGACAATGACTTTCGGCGCGACGCCCCTACTGTATGGCGTGCTCGCCTGCCTGAGTTGGGCATGTGGGAGCGTCTTGACCAAAGCCTTGCTCTCGCAGGCCGATCCCCTGACCGTACTCAGTGGGCAACTCACCGCCAGTGTGGTCGGCCTGTGGACAATATCGCTGGCAAGAAAATCTAAAATCCGGCTAGACGAATGGCGCATCGGGCTTCCCGGGATTTTTCAACCGGGGCTCGCCTACGGCTTGTCCATCATCGGACTCGCGCAGCTTCCTGTCACTCTGGAGGCCATGATCTTTGCGATCGAAACGCCGCTGATTCTGCTTCTCGCCTGGCCTTTGCTCGGCGAACGCCCGACCGGGTTGTTGGCAGCCTTGGGGCTACTCGCATTCGCCGGAGTTTTAATCCTGACATGGCGGCCGGAGATCGCGGTGACCTCTGGCGAGGGATTTGCCGTCTCCTTGATCGTCTCGGCCGCACTGTTTGCCGCACTTTACAGCGTTATCGTTCGCCGGATGTCGGCGGACGTTGATGCGCTCCGCCTGACGCGGGCCAGCCAAACTATCGGATGGTTGGCCGTTCTCATCGTCTGGTGGGCGATGCAAAAGCCGCAGCCGTCGGAACTCGGCGTGATCGATGCTACGCTGATCGCGGGGTCGGGTTTGTTGCTGAACGCAATTCCGTTTTTTCTTTATGGCCTTGTCCTGGAGCGGGCGAGTGCCGGCTTTGCGGCGCTGTTGCTGCCGCTCGTCCCGCTGATGACCGCAGCCATCGCGTCTGGCGTTCTCGGCGAAACCCTGAGCTCACTGCAATGGCTTGGGGCTTTGCTGGTACTCTCATCGGTCGCAGCTCTCTCGTTGACGACCAAGCCGGCGCCGCGCTAGCACAAGACCTCGACGGTTAAATTGCCGGATTGCTTGTGCCTCCGCCGCGGTGTTGGGAACGACCACGCCCGGCGGCGCTGCGAAGATTGGCATTCCCGAATGCCGCACCTATAGTCGGCTGCCGATCGGGGCATTCGGGAACGACAATTCATGCGCGTTTCAATCATCACCGGCAGCGGGTCCGGGATCGGCGCTGCGGTGGCGCGCCGGCTCGCAGGTCCGGATGAGTGCCTGATGCTGCACGGACAAGGTGCCGATGCCGCGGGGTTGGCGCGATTGAAAACGGTTGCCGCCGAGTGCGAGCGTGCCGGCGCTGACGTCGCCTGGCGGAGCGGCGATCTGGCGATCGCCGGAACGGCAATCGAGCTTGTCCACGGCACGCGCGAAGCGTTCGGGTGCATCGACGCCATCGTGCATGCCGCGGGCTTTGCCGATCGTCGAAGCTTCGCGAATCTGCCGCGGCAAGACCTCGAACGGTCGTTCGCCGTCATGGCGAGCGCGTTTCACGAATTGGCAGGCTCGGCTCTGCCGGATTTGATGCGCGGATCGAAGGGGCGCGTGGTCGCCGTCTCGAGCTTTGCGGCGCATCGCTTCACTCGGGAAGCAATCTATCCGGGGTCCGGGGCGGCCAAGGCCGCGCTCGAGGTGCTGGTCAAGTGTCTTGCGATCGAGCTCGCAAGCTCGGGCGCAACGGCCAACATTGTCATACCTGGCTATACCCGCAAGGATGCGGGCCTGATGGGTGCATTGGACGCGCGAGCCTGGCAAGCGGTCGCCACCGCCAATCCGCTGGCGCGATTGGCCGAACCCGACGAGGTGGCCGCGATGATCGTCTTTCTGTTGTCGCCGCAGGCCGGACACGTGACGGGCGCATCGCTGCCGGTCGATGGCGGTTTGGCATTGATGTAGACGAACTGGAAGGGGAATGATGCCGGAGAATTTTGCGGGCGGGACCAAGGATGTCATTGTGCTGGGCGCCGGCATCGTCGGCGTTTCGGCCAGTATCGCCGCGCGGCAGCAGGGCCTCTCCGTCGTCCTCGTCGACCGGCGCGAGCCGGGCAGTGAAACTTCCTACGGCAATGCCGGGGTTCTCAGCAGTGGCTCGATCCTGCCGCTCAACAAACCGTCGCTGTGGAACGCGCTGCCGCATTACCTCGCCAACCGCCATGCTGCGCTGCGTTGGGATCCGTCCTGGACCCTCCGCAACATCGGCTGGGTCGCTCGTTTTCTCGCCAACGCGCGAACGTCGCGAACCAGACCGCGCGCATCCGCCCTGCACGGGCTGATCCGCGCGTCGCTAGAATTGCATCGCGAGTGGATCGTGAAAGCGCATGCCGCGCACCGCATCCGCGAGACCGGCTGGTTGAAAGTCTGGCGCAGCGACGCCGTCGAAGCGGCGAAGCAGGAACAGGCTTTTCTCGCCGAGTATGGCATCGAGAGCGAGTTGCTCGATCGCCGGGCGATTTCGGCGCTGGAGCCCGACATCATGCCCGTCTACAGGGTCGGGCTCCTGCACACGCAGACCGCCTCGGTCGATTCGCCCGGCGCCGTGGTCAAGGCCTATGCGCGGATGTTTGCGGACGCCGGCGGTGAAATCCACCGCTCGGAAATCAAATCGATCACGCCCGAGGGCGATCGCTGGCGCGTGACGCTTTCAGACGGCACGATGACGGCGCGCCATGTCGTGGTCGCGCTGGGGCCGTGGTCGGCCGACCTGCTCCGACCGCTCGGCTACCGCGTGCCGCTGGCGTTCGAACGCGGCTATCATCGGGAATTCAAGCCGAATCCGGCACGCCCATTGCGGCGTCCGATCCATGACGCCGAGGGCAGCTTTCTGATGACACCGATGGAGCAAGGTATCCGCGTCACGACAGGCGTCGAGTTGACCGACCGCGATGCGCCCTCGTCCTTCGCCCAGCTTGAAGCGGTGGTGCCGCTCGCGCACGGCGTGGTCGAATTCGGCGAGGCGGTCGGCGAACCCTGGCGCGGATCGCGGCCAACATTGCCCGACAGTCTACCCGTGATCGGGCCTGCGCCAGTCCATCCCGGCCTGTGGCTTGCTTTCGGCAATCAGCACATCGGCTTCACCACCGGGCCCGCGACCGGAGCGGCGATTGCATCGATGATCGCTGGTGGAAGGCCTGCTTTCGACGTGACCGCCTTTTCGCCGCGTCGCTATCTCTAGATCATGATGCGATTGAACGGAATCGCATCATGATCTCCTCTCTATTATTGAGCATGATCTTTTCGGAAAACCGGTTTCCACTTTTCCGGATCATGCTCTAATGACCGCCCAATCGCACACGCGGGCGCAAGTGAAACGGGTGGGCTCATGAATTACGTCTGGGATTTTGCGATCCTTGGAAAATACAGCCACCTGTTCTGGCTTGGGCTCGGCTGGACCATCGCCTACACGATCGGCACCATTGTCCTGGGAACCTTGCTTGGCCTCCTTGTCGGCATCCTGCGCGTCGCTCGCTTGCCAGTCATCGACTGGTTCCTGATCGCCTATATCGAGCTGTTCCGCTGCACGCCGCTATTGGTCCAGATCATCTGGTTCTATTACGCATTTCCGGTCGTCATCGGTGTGAATATCCCGGCGCATGTCGCCGCCGTCACCGTGCTGTCGCTCTATGGCGGAGCATTTTACGCCGAGATCGTTCGCGGCAGCATCGAAAGCGTGCACCGCGGCCAGTGGGACGCGGCGCGAGCGCTGGGATTGTCGCCCTGGCGCGTGCTGCGGCTCGTGATTCTGCCGCAGGCGCTCAAACCGATGATGGCGCCCTACGTCAACCAGTCGGTGACGCAATTGAAGAATACGTCGCTGGTGTCCGTCATCGCCGTTCCCGACCTCGTCTACAACGCAACCCTGATCAATGCCGAAACCTATCGACCGCTGGAGGTCTATACCATCGTGGCGCTGATCTACTTCGCGATCCTGTTCCCGGCCACGCTCGTGGCGCGCAGGCTCGAGCGCGGCATGACCTACGACAAGGCGTGAGGTGCTCGAAAGCTTTTTCAGATATTGAGTTCGACCGGAACGTCCTCCGGCTTCACCCCACTCAACGTCAGGCCCTTGACGAACCATTCGCGCATTTGCCCGATGCCGCGGTTGTAATCGACCCACACCGAGAGGAAATCGCGCCAATGCTTGTCCGGCTCGCGCCGGACCGCCATGCTGGAAGGAATGGCGACCGAAGGCGACTGCAGGATCTTGTAGGTGCCCAGATTCGTGTTCTTGGCGATCGCAGTCAGACCGAGCACCAGCGCGTTGACGACGCAATCGACCCGCGCCGAGGACATCTCCAGCATGACCTCGTCGCGCGATTTGAGCGACTTGATCGTCGCGTTCGGCGCAAAACGCCGCGCCACCGCCTCGTTGGCCGAGCCGACGTCGACCGCAATTCGGACTTCGGGCTTGTTGATGTCAGACCAGGTTTTGGCCTCCAGTCCTTTCCTGAGCATGGCGCCGAACGGATGCGGAAACACGAGATTGGTGAAATCGACGACCAGCGCCCGCTGCGGGGTCGGGTTGAGGGCAAAGCCGAGATCGATCTTGTTCGACTGCAGGTCGAGGATCGAGTTTCCGTAGGTCGATTCGGTGTATTCGAGCTTGACGTCGAGAAGCTTTGCGATGTCGTTGGCCATCTCGATGGAGAAGCCCGACCAGGTCCCTGTAGCGAGGTCCTTGTTGAAATAGGGCAACTCTCCCGGCAGCACCGCGATGCGCAGCACCTTGGTGGCACGGATGCGGTCGAGCGTGTTGTCCGAGGCGCCTTGCGCCGAAGCCGGGCCCGCCAGCGCCGAGGCGACGGCCGCGCCGCTGCCAATCGCAAGTGCGTAACGCAGCGCTTCGCGGCGATCTTCAGAAACCTTGCTGTCGTCCGATGTGGTCAAGCGTCCCTCCTGCATCCATTCGGACAGAGCCTAGCTCGCACTTTGTTATGCGGCAATAGTGAGCCAAGTGCGTCACTTCGACGGCGACGTTGCTTCAAGCTGCCGGCTATAGCGTGACATCGCAAAGCAGAAGGCGAAGTAGATTAACGCCACGAAGATATAGACCTCGACACTGAACGCCTGCCAGGCCGGATCGATGATCGCGGTCTTGGCCGTCGTCAGCAGGTCGAAGATGCCGATGATGAGCACGAGGCTGGTGTCCTTGAAAAAGGCGATGAACGTGTTCACCAGCGGCGGGATCACATGGCGGATTGCCTGCGGCAGGATGACGAGGCGGTTCTTCTGCCAATAGGAAAGTCCAAGCGCATCGGCTGCCTCCTGCTGCCCCACGGGGATAGCCTGCAGGCCGCCGCGTATCACTTCGGCAAGGTAGGCGCCGGCATAGAGTATGAACGCGATCTGGGCCCGCAGCAGCTTGTCGATATTGAAGCCTTCGGGCATGAACAGCGGGAACATCACGCTCGCCATGAACAGAAGGCTGATCAGTGGCACGCCGCGGATCAGTTCGACATAGAGGACACAGAGCGAGCGTATCGCCGGCAATTTCGAGCGGCGGCCGAGTGCCACGAGGATTCCAAGCGGAAAGCCGAAGGCGAGCCCGAAGGTCGCCAGGATCAGGGTCACCGGCAAACCGCCCCAACGATCCTGCGGAACGAAGCTCAGGCCAAAGATGCCGCCCCACATCAACACGCTGATCAGCGCGAGCGCCGCCACCCAGACCAACACCAGCTCGCGCCGCCACCAGCTTCGCCGGCTCGACAAATAGAATAGTCCGATGAAAATCAGGGTTGCGGCCGCCGGCCGCCACTGCTGGTTATAGGTGTAGCTGCCGAACAGGATGAAACGGATTTTTTCGGGGATGACGGCCCAGCAGGCGCCGACGCCACGAAGCGCGCGGCATGCGCTGGTGTTGTTGCCCGGCACGCTCCAGATCGCGTCCCAGATCCCCCATTGCGCGAGGCTGAACAGCGCCTTCGCCAGCAGGAAGACCAAAACCAGAGTCATGATCGATGAGAAGATCGAGGAGAACAGATTGGCACGCAGCCAGCGCAGCGCGCGGGCGAAGACGCCGCGGCCGGAGTGCGAGAGAAGCGCGCGTGAGCCCTGTATGTCCGCCGCCGACGTCATGAGTTCAGCGCTCCACCAGCGCGATGTGTGCGTTGTACCAGTTCATGAACAGGCTGATGCTCAGGCTGATGGTCAGGAACACCAGCATGATCAGCGCAATGGCGTCGATGGCCTGGCCGGTCTGGTTCAGCGTCGTGTTGGCGATCGAGACGATATCCTGGTAGCCGATCGCAACGGCGAGCGAAGAGTTCTTGGTCAGGTTGAGATATTGGCTGGTCATCGGCGGAATGATGACGCGAAGCGCCTGAGGCAGGACGATCTGCCGCAGCACAAAACTCCGGCGCAGGCCCAGCGCCAGCGCGGCGTCCCACTGTCCCCTGGAAACCGCCTGAATACCGCTGCGCACGATCTCGGCGATAAACGCCGAGGTGTAGGTCACGAGCGCGATCAGCAGCGAAAAATATTCCGGCGACAGCGTCCATCCGCCGACGAAATTGAAGCCGCGCAGCTCGGGCATCGTCACGGCCCAGGAAACGCCGAGCGACCACGACACGGCCACGGGAATCATCAAAAGCGCCAGCGCATAGGGCCAGGCACGCCGGACGCGTCCGTCCTGCATCTGCTGCGCGATCAGGTGCCGCCACAACAGGTAAAATGCGATCAACGCGAGAAGGAGCGTCAACAGCACCCACAATTGCCCTGTTCCGAGTGGGATCGAGGGCAGAACCAGGCCGCGGTTTGAAAGGAACACGCCGTCGAGCGGATTCCACGCGGCGCGGGCGCCTGGCAGTCCCTGCATCAGCACGTACCAGAACAGAAGCTGCAGCAGCAGCGGAATGTCGCGCAGCACTTCGACATAGACCGCGGCAACACGGGACAACAGCCAGTTGGAAGACAGCCGCGCGATGCCGACGATGGTGCCGAGCACGGTTGCGAGCACGATGCCGATGACGGCGACGCGCAGCGTGTTGACGATTCCGACGATGAAGGCCCAGAAATAAGTGTCCTTGGGACTGTAGGGCAGCCAGGTGTCGACGATCGGCATTCCCGCCTCGCGGCCGAGGAAGGCAAAGCCGGTGGAGATCCGCCGCACCGCGAGATTGTGACTGGTGTTCGACCACAGCCAGGCGACGACCGCGACCGTGATGCCGACGACGACAACCTGCCAGATCAAACCCTTGATCTTCTCATCGCGCAGCGAGAAGCGCAGCTGCTTGCGGGGGCGGGGCTTCGATGTGGATGTCGTCACAGCACATCAGTCCTTGTACGGCAGACTCCTTGTCCGCCAGTCCTGGCGATCGTCGAAGCGCGTTTCATATGTTGCACCAAAACCGAAAATATGCAACATTTGTTTCATGCCCGAGCCGTCCAGAGCCTCACCCTTGAGCGAACTGCGCAGTGCCCTGCCCTCGCTGCCGCTGCGACTGCGGGAAGTCGGACGTTTTGTGGCCGCCAACGATTATGACGCGACGACGCGCTCGATGCGGGAACTGGCTTCGGTTGCCGGTGCCGATCCCGCTTCCTTCACGAGGCTCGCCAAGGCGCTCGGCTATTCGGGCTGGGAAGAATTGCGCGCCGCGCTCACCGAAGCGCGCCGGCCGCCGCAATCCTCATCCTCGCCGTTCTCGCTCCGCGCCAGGAACCGGCGCCGCGGTCCCGATTCCGACGTGTTGCTTGTCTCGGAAAAGCTCGAGGCCGAAGCGCTCGGACTGAGGCGCATCTCATCCAATTCGATAACGGCCTCGGCCAGGACGCTGCACGCTGCGCGGCGGATCTGGATCGCAGGCTTTCGCAGCTGTCGCGGGGTCGCCGAACTGCTCAACTACGAGCTTCGCCTATTTCGCCCGGACGAAGTGCAACTGGTCGGCGGTTCCGGACCCGAGGATCTCGATCTCGGAGCCTTCCGGACGAACGACGCCGTCGTAGTGATCGGCTTTGCGCCCTATTCGCGCGCCAGCGTGCTGTCGGCACGCGAGGCGCGGCGGGCCAGCGCGCGGCTGATCGCGATCGCGGATACGATAACGGCACCGGTCGCCGAAGGCGCCGACCATCTGCTCTTGTTCGAGTCCGCGGCCTCGCCGGGCTTCTTTCCGAGTCTGACCGGCGCGGTTGCGATCGCGCAATCGCTCGCGGCTGCGGCGTTCCTGATGGGCGGCGCGGTCGCGAAAAAGCGTCTCGAAGAGACCGAAGCCCGCCTCGCGGCGACTTCCCAATATGTGACAGAAAAAGGTTTGTGATCATGGCCGTCCGCAACAGCCGCGTGCTGCATCGTAGCCTGCGCGAAACCCCGCCCAAGGTCATCGGCGGCGAAGGCGTGTGGCTGATTGCCGAGGATGGCCGCCGAGTTCTCGACGCTTCGGGCGGAGCGGCGGTCTCCTGCCTCGGACATCAGCATCCGCGCGTTCTTGCGGCGATGGCCAAACAGGCGTCGAAAATCGCCTATGCCCATACAGCATTCTTTTCTTCAGAACCCGCCGAGGCGCTGGCGGATCATCTCGTCGGCCACGAACCGGGAGGACTGGCTTATGCCTATTTCGTCAGCGGCGGATCGGAGGCGATCGAAGCCACCATCAAGCTGGCGCGGCAATATTTCGTCGAGCGCGGCGAGCCGCAGCGGCAACATTTCATCGCGCGCCGCCAGAGCTATCACGGCAATACGCTCGGGGCTCTCGCGGCGGGCGGCAACGCCTGGCGCCGCGCGCCCTATGCACCGCTGCTGTCCTCGGCCTTCAGCCATGTGACGCCGGCCTTCGCCTATCACGAAAAGCGCGACGACGAATCTGAATCTGACTTTGTCGCCCGCCTTGCGACCGAGCTCGAAGCCGAATTCCAGCGGCTGGGCCCCGAGAAGGTAGCCGCCTTCATCGCCGAGCCGGTGGTAGGCGCCACTGCCGGAGCCGTGACGGCGCCTGAAGGTTATTTCCGCCGCGTGCGCGAGATCTGCAACCGGCATGGTGCTCTGCTCATTCTGGACGAGGTGATGTGCGGCATGGGGCGCACCGGGACCACGCATGCGTGGGAGCAGGAAGGCATCTCCCCCGATATCCAGGCGATCGCAAAAGGGCTGGGCGGCGGGTACCAGCCGATCGGCGCGATGCTCGCGAGCGGAAAAATCATCGAGACCATCCGGCGAGGTTCCGGCGCCTTTCAGCACGGACATACCTATCTCGCCCACCCGATGGCCTGCGCGGCGGCGCTGGAAGTGCAGCGCGTAATCGGCGAAGAGACGCTGCTCGACCACGTCAAGGAACTGGGCCGGCATCTCGAGCGACGGCTCACCGAGCGGTTTGGCAACCACCGTCACGTCGGCGACATCAGAGGGCGCGGTCTGTTCCAGGCGATCGAACTGGTCGAGGATCGTGCAACGCGAAAACCCTTCGATCCCGCCCTCAAGCTCAACCACAAAATAAAGGCCGCGGCGTTCGAAGGCGGTCTTGCCTGTTACCCGGCCGGTGGCACGGTAGATGGCCGCAGCGGCGACCACGTGCTGCTTGCGCCGCCCTACATCGCCACCAGGGATCACCTCGACACGATTGTCGAGCGCCTGGGCGCCGCCGTGGACGGCGCCCTGAAAAGCATTAATCAATAAAACATCAGTACAGGGAGGAAGAGATGAAGAGGATCGCAGTTACAGCCTTGCTTGTCGCGCTCGTTTCCACCGCGCAGGCTGCAACCCTCGATACGGTCAAGCAGCGCGGCACGCTGGTGTGCGGCGTCAGTGCCGGTTTTGCCGGTTTCTCCGCACCCGACTCCCAGGGCAATTACAAGGGCCTCGATGTCGACTATTGCCGCGCATTGGCCGCCGGCGTGCTCGGCGACCCAGGCAAGGTCCGCTATGTCGCGCTAACCGCGCAAAACCGCTTCACCGCGCTCCAGTCGGGCGAGATCGACGTGCTCTACCGCAACTCCACCCAGACCTTTCTGCGCGGCGTGACGCTCGGGCTGCGCCAGGGTCCGGTCAATTTTTATGACGGCCAGGGTTTTGTGGTCAGGCATGACGCCGGCGTCAAAGACCTCAAGGGGCTGAACGGCGCCACGGTGTGTGTCGCGCAAGGCACCACCCATGAAGTGACGCTCGGCGACTACGGCCGCGCCAACAACATCGACTGGAAGCCGCTGGTGTTCGACCGCGTCGACACCATGTACCAGACTTTCTTTGGCGGCCGATGCGATGTCATGACCCAGGACGCTTCCGCGCTCGCCGGCGCGGTTGCGACCGCGGCACCAAATCCGGCCGACTATCTCGTGCTCCCGACCACCATCAGCAAGGAGCCGCTCGGTCCGTTCACGCGCAACGGCGATGAGGTCTGGAGCGACATCATCACCTGGCTGCATTACGGCCTGGTCGAGGCGGAAGAGCTCGGCGTCACCCAGGCCAATGTCGACGAGATGGCAAAGTCCTCCGCGCCCACCGTGCAGCGTCTGCTCGGTGTATCCGGCGATCTCGGCTCGCGTCTCGGCCTCGACAACAAGTGGATGCAGCAGGCGCTCAAGGCGACCGGCAATTACGGCGAGATCTTTGAGCGCAATGTCGGTCAGGCGAGCCCGCTCAAACTCGAACGCGGCCTCAACGCGTCCTGGACCAAGGGCGGCTTGATGTACGCCATCCCGTTCAAGTAGAACACTCGTTCACCTCTCCCCGCTTGCGGGGAGAGGGAGCGGAAAGAGCGACCCGACCTCATGCGCATCACCCTGGTTCATGCCTTAAAACATTCGATCGTG
>NZ_DATMLW010000244.1:0-41542 GCF_035570375.1 Bradyrhizobium sp.
AGGCGGGGGCGGTTCAGCAGCAGGTTGCGACCGCGGTGATGAAGCAGAATCTCGATAGCGAAAAGTCGTCGGTCCTGACGCTGCTCGGCTCGGCCCAGCAAAGCCTGTCGCTCGCCAATGTCGGACCCGGCGTCGGCGGCAATCTCAATATCGCGGCTTAAATAGATTCAATCCAGTCATTCCGGGGCGACGCGCAGCGTCGAACTATGGTGCGCAATTGCGCGCCTGAGAATCTCGAGATTCCGGGTCCGGTCCTGCGGACCGTCCCGGAATGACTGTTGGACTGCTTCGCTCGCGATGACGTGTCGCGCCTAATGATTATCCCTCGCCACGCCGACCCGGCCGGCGATGTCATGGTAGCGGGTAGCGAACTCCATGCAGGCGCCGGTGGCTTGCTGGCCGACGGTCGAGCGATAGAGTTCCTGCCAGGGCGTCTGGTTCGCCGGGTAGGGGAAGCCCCCCCTGGCTTTCAGTTCGGCGCGCCGCTTCTTCACCTGGTCATCGGAAATCAGGATGTTGGCGGCGCCCCTGTTGAGGTCGATGCGAACCTTGTCGCCGGTCTTGAGGATGGCGAGCCCCCCGTCGGCGGCGGCTTCCGGCGTGGCGTTGAGGATTGATGGCGATCCGGACGTGCCGGACTGGCGGCCGTCGCCGATGCAGGGCAGCGACAGGATGCCGCGTTTGATCAGGGCTGCGGGCGGCTGCATGTTCACGACCTCGGCGCCGCCGGGATAGCCGATCGGGCCGGTGCCGCGCACGAACAGGATGCAGTGCTCGTCGATGTCGAGCGAGGGATCGTCGATCCGCGCGTGGTAATCCTCCGGCCCCTCGAACACGATCGCGCGTCCTTCGAACGCGTTCGGGTCTTTCGAATTTGAAAGATAACGGTCGCGAAACTCCTTCGAGATCACGCTGGTCTTCATGATGGCGGAATCGAAGAGATTGCCGCGCAGGACGAGGAAGCCGGCATCCTTCACCAGCGGCTTGTCGTAGCTCCAGATGACATCGCCATCGGGCGGAGCAGCCTCACGGCAATTGTCGCCCATGGTGCGGCCGTTCACCGTCATCGCGTCTTCGTGGATGCGCCTTTGCTTCATCAATTCGCGCACCACCGCCGGCACGCCGCCGGCGCGGTGGAATTCCTCGCCGAGGTAGAACCCGGCCGGCTGCATGTTGACCAGAAGCGGAATCTGGTGGCCGAGCTTCTGCCAATCGTCGATCGAAAGTTCCACGCCGATATGGCGAGCGAGTGCGTTGATATGGATCGGCGCGTTGGTCGAACCCCCGATCGCAGAATTGACGACGATGCAGTTTTCGAAAGCTTTCCGCGTCAGGATGTCGGAGGGTTTGAGATTCTCCCAAACCATCTCGACGATGCGTTTGCCGGTCTCATAGGCGATCTGGCCGCGTTCGCGGTAGGGCGCAGGAATCGCCGCGCAGCCCGGCAGCGACATGCCCAATGCCTCGGCAAGCGAATTCATGGTCGAGGCGGTGCCCATGGTGTTGCAATGACCGATCGAGGGTGCCGACGAGGCGACGATGGTCATGAACTCCTCGTAGTCGATTTCGCCGGTGGCAAAACGCTCGCGCGCCTTCCAGACCACGGTGCCGGAACCGGTGCGCTGGCCGTTGTGCCAGCCGTTGAGCATCGGTCCGCCGGACAACACGATGGCCGGCAGGTTGACGGTGGCCGCCGCCATCATGCAGGCCGGCGTCGTCTTGTCGCAGCCCGTGGTCAGGACCACGCCGTCGAGCGGATAACCGAACAGGATCTCGACCAACCCGAGATAGGCCAGGTTCCGGTCGAGCGCCGCGGTCGGGCGCTTGCCAGTCTCCTGGATCGGGTGGGTCGGAAATTCCATCGCGATACCGCCGGCCGCCCGGATTCCCTCCCGAACCCGATGCGCCAGTTCGATGTGATGACGGTTACACGGCGACAGATCGTTGCCGGTCTGGGCGATGCCGATGATCGGCTTGCCGGATTGCAGTTCCTCCCGCGTCAGGCCGTAGTTAAGGTAGCGCTCGAGGTAGAGCGCCGTCATTCCGGGGTTGTGGGGGTTGTTGAACCACTCGCTGGAACGGAGTTTGCGCTTTGTGACACCGGTTGGCGGCTTGTTCATGGGTTCTCCCGCAGCGCACACGCTTTATTCTTGTGCGTAATCTTCTTGTTGGCGGCCAATGTTCGCATGCCACCGCAGGCTTCGCAACGGCTCGGGACGGGCCGTCATCGCCTACGACTTTGATCCAAGGACTCAAGCGAAAAAGTCTGATATGACGCCGTTCAAATAGAGGGTCGCTGCGGCTTTGCCGGTGACCGCAAGCGTTTTCGGGAGGAAGTTCATGTCGTCTGTGCATATCCGCGACGTGCGGAAATCGTTTGGCGGCTTTGAGGTCTTGCACGGCGTCACGATACCGATCGAAGACGGCGCATTTGTTGTGCTGGTCGGCCCCTCCGGCTGCGGCAAGTCGACCCTGTTGCGGATGCTTGCGGGACTGGAAAACATCACCTCTGGCACTATTTCGATCGGCGAGCGCGTCGTCAACAATGTCCAGCCGAAAGAGCGTGACATCGCCATGGTGTTCCAGAACTACGCGCTCTATCCGCATATGACGGTCGCCGACAATATGGGATTTTCGCTCAGGCTGCGGGGAGCGAACCCGGCCGAGATCAAGAAGGGCGTCAAGCGCGCGGCGGAAATCCTGGCACTGACGCCGCTGCTTGACCGCTACCCACGGCAATTGTCCGGCGGGCAGCGCCAGCGGGTTGCGATGGGACGCGCGATCGTGCGCGACCCCCAGGTGTTCCTGTTCGACGAGCCGTTGTCGAACCTCGATGCCAAATTGCGCGTGGCCATGCGTACTGAAATCAAGGAACTGCATCAGCGGCTGAAGACCACCACTGTCTATGTGACGCACGACCAGATCGAGGCCATGACGATGGCCGACAAGATCGTGGTGATGCATGATGGTATCGTCGAGCAGATCGGCTCTCCGCTCGAACTTTACGACCGGCCGGACAACCAGTTCGTTGCAAGCTTCATCGGCTCGCCCGCGATGAATTTCCTCAAAGGCAGCATCAGGGTTAACGGCAGCGCGGTTTTCGAGGGTCCCAACGGCGTCAAACTGCCGCTCGCGAAAGCGCCGGCCAATTCGGTCGGTCGCCCCGCAGTCTATGGTGTGCGGCCTGAGCATTTCACGATTGCCGATGACGGCGCGGAAGCCGAGATCGTGGTGGTCGAGCCGACCGGATCGGAAACGCAGGTGTTCGCCACCCTCGGCGGCGAGCAGGTCGTCGCGGTATTTCGCGAGCGCCATCAGTTCAATCCGGGTGACAGGATCCGGCTGAAGCCGAATCCGTCGCTCGTGCATCTGTTCGATGACGCGACCGGCAAGCGGCTATAAACTTGGCAAAAAGCGATTGGTCGATCTACGGACCAATCAAACAGGGAGAAGTGAGACGATGAGCCATTTTACACTGGATCGGCGGTCCTTGCTCAAGAGCGGCGGCGGCCTGCTCGCGGTCGCGGCCACCATGTCGAGCGAGCAATTGCTGGGCTATGCAAAGGCCTGGGCACAGAGCGCACCGTGGAAGCCGGAAGCCGGAGCCAGGATCAACCTGTTGCGCTGGAAGCGCTTTGTAGAGGCCGAGGACGTCGCGTTCCTGAAGATCGTCGATGCCTTCCAGAAGGCGACCGGCGTGACCATCAACGTCTCCAACGAATCCTATGAGGACGTCCAGCCCAAGGCGTCGGTTGCTGCCAATGTCGGGCAGGGCCTCGATATCGTCTGGGGTCTCTATTCGCTCCCGTTCCTGTTCCCGACCAAGGTCGCCGACATGACCGATGTAGCCGATTACGTCGGAAAAAAAGGCGGTGGCTGGTCCAAATCGGGCGAGGCCTACGGCAAGCTCGAAGGCAAGTGGATCGGCGTTCCGGTTGCCGCGACCGGCGCTCTGCCGAATTACCGCATCGCCGCGATGGAAAAGGCGGGTCACAAGGAGTTCCCGAAAGACCTCGCCGGCTTTGCCGATCTGATCAAGGGCCTGAACAAGAACGGCACGCCGGCCGGCATGGCGCTCGGACACGCTTCCGGCGACGCCAACACCTGGCTGCACTGGGCCTTGTGGGCGCACGGCGGCAATTTGATCGACGCCAACAACAAGGTGGTGATCAATTCGCCGGAAACGGCCAAGGCGCTCGAATACGTCAAGGGCCTTTACGACAACTTCATTCCGGGCACCGCGTCCTGGAACGACAGTTCCAACAACAAGGCTTTCCTGGCCGGTCAGCTTTTCCTGACCGTTAACGGTATTTCGATCTACGTCACAGCGAAGAGGGAAAATCCGCAGATCGCCGAGGACATGAACCACGCGCATCTCCCTGCGGGTGTGGATGGAAAGACCCGGGAACTCAATCTCGGTTTTCCGATCCTGGTCTTTAACTTCACCAAATTCCCGCAGGCCTGCAAAGCCTTCACCGCCTTCATGCTCGACCCCGATCAGATGAATCCCTGGGTCGAGGCCTCCCAGGGTTACCTTTCGCCGTTCCTGCTTGGCTTCAACAAGAACCCGATCTGGGCCGCCGATCCCAAAAACACGCCGTTCCGCGACGTCGCCGAAACATCGCTGACGCCTGCGGGCCTCGGCCAGATGAGCGAAAACGCCGCGGCTGCGATTGCCGACTTCGTCGTGGTCGACATGTTTGCAAATTACTGTACCGGTCGCGAGGATGTGAAAACCGCGATGGCCTCGGCGGAGCGCTCCGCCAAGCGCATCTTCAGGTAAGATGGAGCGCTGGCGCGGTCAGTGTCCCGGTTCTGACATTCGTATTATTGTCGCGGCGGGTTCATTTACGAATGTCAGAACCAAAAGGACACTGTAAAATATCAATTCTGGTGTGGTTTTGGATTTGACATTCGCTTTGAGGACCCGCGGCGAATCTGAAGCGAATGCCAAATCCACCACGCCAGGCGCGCCGGCCTCTATCTAATGGAAATCCGGGTGGCGTGCCCGCGTTGATACAAATGCACGGCCGGGCATATTTCCCCGGGAGTGGAATTGGAGCGAGATGACAACCCTTCAGACATCCGTGCCCGTGCCGGCGGCGAGCGTCGAGACGCCGCCGCTGTGGTCGCGGCTCAAGCACAACCGCAATCTCCTGGCGCTTTGGTTCATGCTGCCGGCCGCGGCATTCCTCATCCTGTTCCTCGCCTATCCCCTCGGCCTCGGTGTCTGGATGAGCTTCACCGATGAGCGGATCGGTCGCGGCGGCGGTTTCATCGGCCTTGAGAATTACGAGTGGCTCTGGGATGACGCGATTTTCTGGCTCTCGGTTTTCAACACGCTGCTCTACACCATCGTCGCGAGCGCCATCAAATTCGCAATCGGCCTTTATCTTGCGCTACTGTTGAACCGGCACATGCCGTTCAAGGCGATCATCCGCTCGATCGTGCTGATCCCCTTCATCGTGCCGACCGTGCTGTCGGCGATCGCGTTCTGGTGGATCTACGACTCCCAGTTCTCGATCATCTCATGGTCGCTGATCAAGCTCGGTTTGATCGACCACAACATCAATTTCCTCGGCGATACGAACTGGGCGCGTGCCAGCGTGATCTTCGCCAACATCTGGCGCGGCGTTCCCTTTGTCGCGATCACGCTTTTGGCCGGCCTGCAGACGGTCTCGCCGTCGCTCTATGAAGCCGCAACGCTGGACGGCGCCACCAACTGGCAGCGCTTCCGTTACATCACCTATCCGCTCCTGACCCCGATCATCGCGGTGGTGATGACGTTCTCGGTGCTGTTTACCTTCACCGACTTCCAGCTGATCTGGGCGCTGACGCGCGGCGGCCCGGTGAATGCCACGCATCTGATGGCGACCTTGAGCTATCAGCGCGGCATCATCTCAGGCCGCCTCGGCGAAGGCGCGGCAGTTGCGACCGCCATGATCCCGTTCCTGCTCGCGGCGATCGCGATTTCCTGGTTCGGCATGCAACGCCGCAAGTGGCAGCAAGGATCGAGCAATGACTGATTCCGCGCTCGAAGCCAAAGTCAGGGTTGCCCATGGTGACGATACCGAGGGCATGAGCTATCTGGAATCGTTGCCGCGCCGCTTGGTGACACTCTATCTGCCGCTGGCCATCATCCTTTTGGTGCTGCTGTTCCCGTTCTACTGGATGGCGCTGACGGCGATCAAACCGGACGAACAGTTGATCGACATGAACACCTATAATCCGTTTTGGGTGGTTCATCCGACGTTCAAGCACATCAGCAAGCTGTTGTTCGAGACCCAGTACCCGCGCTGGCTCTGGAATACGATGTATGTCGCGGTCGGCGCCACGACATTGTCGATCTTCGCGAGCGTGCTTGCCGCCTATGCCATCGTGCGGCTGCGCTTCAAGGGCGCCGACACCGTTGGCGTGCTGATCTTCTTTGCCTACCTCGTGCCGCCTTCGATCCTGTTCATTCCGCTGGCTTCCGTGATCCAGGCCTATGGCCTGTTCGACTCGCCGCTGTCGCTGATCCTGGTCTATCCGACGCTGCTGGTGCCGTTCTCGACCTGGCTGTTGATGGGATATTTCAAGACCATTCCTTACGAGCTTGAGGAATGCGCCCTGATCGACGGCGCCTCGCGCTGGCAAATTCTCACGCGCATCGTCGTGCCGCTAGCGGTCCCCGGCCTGATCTCGGCCTTCATCTTCTCGTTCACGCTTTGCTGGAACGAATTCATTTACGCGCTGACCTTCCTGCAATCGACGCCGAACAAGACCGTGCCGGTCGCGATCGTCAACGAGTTCGTCGACGGCGATATCTATCGATGGGGTTCGCTGATGGCGGGCGCGCTGGTCGGCTCGCTGCCGCTGGTGATCCTTTACGCGTTCTTTGTCGAGCACTACGTGTCGGCGATGACCGGAGCCGTCAAGGAATAAATAGTGCGACGGCAGTCGCGAGGTGAACATAGTTGCTACCGCGTACGCGAAACTAACCCTCTCCCCCTGCGGGAGAGGGTGGCGCCGAAGGCGCCGGGTGAGGGGTCCTTCTTTGCGAGAGCGAGATTGCGTTGCTAACCCTCACCCCGAGTGAGTATGTCGCGGATCCGGTGCTGCCCTCTCCCGCAAAGGGAGAGGGCGCAACAACGAGCACTGCGCGACGATGAACCACACATAAGGAGTGGGTCTTGCATATTCTGGTTTTCGGAGCGGCCGGCATGGTCGGCCGCAAATTGGTTGATCGCCTCGTCACTGACGGCAGGCTTGGCAAAGACGCCATCACTAAAATGACGCTGCACGACGTGGTGGCGGCGAAGAAGCCTAAGAAGGTCGGCTTTCCAGTCGAGGTTTCGGCCGGCGATTTCGCCGTGCCTGGTGTTGCCGAAAAACTCCTCGCCAATCGCCCCGACGTGATCTTCCACCTGGCGGCGATCGTTTCCGGCGAAGCGGAACTCGATTTCGACAAGGGCTATCGCATCAATCTCGACGGCACGCGCATGCTGTTCGATGCGATCAGGCTAACGGGGAGCTCCTACAAGCCGAGGGTCGTTTTCACCTCGTCGATCGCGGTATTCGGAGCGCCATTTCCCGAGGCGATCGGGGATGAGTTCTTCACGACGCCACTTTTGAGCTACGGCACCCAGAAGGCGATCGGGGAGCTTTTGCTTGCGGATTATTCGCGCCGCGGATTCATGGAGGGCGTCGGCATCCGCCTGCCGACCATTTGCATCCGGCCGGGGCTTCCCAACAAGGCGGCTTCGGGATTTTTCTCCGGCATCCTGCGCGAGCCGCTTTCCGGCAAGGAAGCGATTTTGCCGGTGTCGGAAGACGTGCGGCACTGGCACGCCTCGCCGCGTTCGGCCGTGGGCTTCCTTATTCATGCCGCAACCATGGACACGGCCGCTATCGGTCCGCGCCGAAACCTCACCATGCCCGGCCTGTCGGCAACCGTCGGCGAACAGATCGCAGCCCTCAAGCGCGTCGCCGGCGAGAAGGTCGCCGCGCGCATCAGGCGCGAGCCCGATGCTTTCATCGCGGGTATTGTCGCCGGGTGGCCGCGCAATTTCGACGCCCGGCGGGCGCGCGAACTCGGCTTCACGACGGCCGAAAAGACCTTTGACGATATTATCCGGATTCACATCGACGAGGAACTTGGTGGTAAGTTCGTCGCCTGAACCTTGTGCGGGAGAGAAACCATGACTGCCAGTATCGTCGGATGGGCGCATACGCCGTTTGGCAAGTTCGATGCGGAGACGGTGGAGAGTCTGGTGGTCCGGGTAGCGAATGAAGCGTTGGCTGACGCCGGCGTTGCCGCCGCGGATGTCGATGAGATCGTGCTTGGTCATTTCAACGCCGGCTTCTCGCCGCAGGACTTCACCGCAGCGCTGGTGCTGCAGGCCGATCCGAATTTGCGGTTCAAGCCGGCCACACGCGTCGAGAATGCCTGCGCCACCGGTTCCGCCGCCGTTCATCAGGGCATCCGGGCCATCGCCGCGGGCGCGGCAAAGATCGTGCTCGTGGTCGGCGTGGAGCAGATGACGCGGACGCCTGCAGCCGAGATCGGCCGCAACCTGTTGCGCGCATCATATCTTGCCGAGGACGGCGATGCGCCTGGCGGTTTCGCCGGCGTGTTCGGCAAGATCGCGCAGGCCTATTTCCAGAAATACGGCGATCAGTCGGATGCACTGGCGATGATCGCGGCGAAGAACCACAAGAATGGCGTTTCCAACCCCTATGCGCAGATGCGCAAGGATTTCGGCTACGAATTCTGCCGCGCCGAAAGCGAGAAGAATCCGTTCGTCGCAGGTCCCTTGAAGCGCACCGATTGCTCGCTGGTGTCGGACGGCGCGGCCGCGCTGGTCATGGCGGATGCGGAAACCGCCAAATCGATGGGCAAGGCGGTCAATTTCCGCAGCGTAGCCCATGCCCAGGATTTCCTGCCGATGTCCAAGCGCGACATCCTGCAATTCGAAGGTTGCAGCGTCGCCTGGGCCCGCGCGCTGCAAAAGGCCGGCATCAGGCTCTCCGATCTTTCCTTTGTCGAAACCCACGACTGCTTCACGGTCGCCGAATTGATCGAGTATGAGGCGATGGGATTGACGCCGCGCGGGCAGGGCGCGCGAGCGATCAAGGAAGGCTGGACGCAGAAGGACGGCAAGCTGCCGATCAATCCGTCCGGCGGATTGAAGGCCAAGGGCCACCCGATCGGCGCCACCGGTGTTTCCATGCATGTGATGACGGCGATGCAGCTTTTGGGCCAGGCGCCAGAGGGGATGCAGATCAGAGACGCAAAGCTCGGCGGCATTTTCAACATGGGAGGGGCCGCTGTCGCCAACTATGTCTCGGTGCTGGAGCCGGCGAAGTAGTTGTCCTCAAAGGGGTGAGCGATGAACGTCGCCGAATGGCTCGCGGCAACGGCGCGTGTTCGCCCCTCAGCCCCGGCGCTTCTGACCGGCTTCGATCTTGACGCGGACTATAAAACCTTTGCGCGGCGCTCGGCGGCGATCGCTTCGGCATTGCCGCGCGACTACGGGATTGCGCCCGGCGATCGCGTCGCGCTGTTTTCGACCAATTGCACCCAATACCTCGAATGCCTTTACGGCATCTGGTGGATGGGCGCGGTCGCAATTCCGATCAATGCCAAGCTCCATGGCCGCGAGGCGGCGTGGATATGCAGCGATGCCGGGGCGAAACTGGCCTTGGTTTCCGACGACACCGTCGAAGCGTTGGTGGAAGCGAAAGGCGATCTGCCTGAAGGTATGAGAACGCTGTCGGTCGAGAGCCAGGCCTATCGGGCACTGCGCGAAGGCGAGGGTGCGCGCCAGCCGGTCGAGCGCGAGGTCGATGACCTCGCCTGGCTGTTCTACACCTCGGGCACCACCGGCCGGCCGAAGGGCGTGATGCTGAGCCACGGCAATCTGGTGGCGATGACGATGTGTTATCTCGCCGATGTCGATCATGCGACACCCAACGACGCCTCGCTTTACGCCGCGCCGATTTCGCACGGCGCCGGCCTCTATAACTTTCCGCATGTCCGCACGGGCGGGCGGCATGTCATCCCGGAATCCCGCGGTTTCGATCCGGATGAAGTGCTCAATCTCGGCCGGCAGCTCGACAATGTCGTGATGTTTGCCGCGCCCACCATGGTCCGTCGCCTGGTCGATGCCGCCAGGCGCCGCGGCGTCCATGGCGAGGGGATTCGCACCATCATTTACGGCGGCGGCCCGATGTATCTCGCCGACATCCGCGATGCGATCGCGACCATGGGCCAGCGCTTTGTGCAGATCTACGGCCAGGGTGAATCGCCGATGACGATCACCGCGCTGAGCCGGGAATGGCACGGACACACCGACCATCCGCGTTATCTGGAGCGGCTGGCGTCCGTCGGCACGGCGCAGAGCGTGATGTCGGTTCGCATCACCGGCCGAGATGGAGAGCTGCTGCCGCCCGGCGAGACCGGCGAAGTCGAAGCCAAGGGCACCGCCGTCATGCTGGGCTACTGGAACAATCCCCAAGCCAACGCCGAAACGCTCAAGGACGGCTGGCTGCGCACCGGCGACGTTGGACGGCTCGATGAGGACGGTTTCCTGACACTCTCGGATCGATCCAAGGACGTCATCATCTCAGGCGGCACCAATATCTATCCGCGCGAGGTGGAGGAGGCGCTTCTGACGCATCCGGACGTGCGCGAGGTCTCCGCGATCGGCGTCCCCGATCCCGATTGGGGCGAGATCGTCGTCGCCTGCGTGGTACTGGAACAGGGCATTGCGGGGGACGACGCCAAGCTCGACGCGCATTGCCTTGCCTCGATTGCGCGCTTCAAGCGGCCCAAGCGCTACGTCTATCTCGACGCCTTGCCGAAGAACAATTACGGCAAGGTGCTGAAGACCGAACTGCGGCAAATGATGCGGAAGTAAGCTTGCCGCTGCTCCCTTGCGTGCGCTCACTCGATGACTTCGTCGGCACGCGCAAGCAAGGTTGGCGAAACTGAAAGTCCCAGGGCCTTGGCGGCCCTGAGATTGATCGCCAATTCGTACTTTGTCGGCATCTGCACCGGGAGTTGAGACGGCTTTTCACCCTTGAGGATGAGATCCACATAGCCTGCCGAACGCCGGAATATGTCGGCGCGGTCGAAGCCGTAACCGATAAGGCCGCCGCTTTTGACGAAGGCCGGGGTCGAATAGATGGCTGGCAAGCCTTGCCGGGCGACCAGATTTGCAATCATATCACGGTGGGACGACGTAAAGCTGTCGGGCAGGAAGACAAGACCGCCTTCCTGCTGCCCGCCGGCAATTGTGATGGCTCGCTCGAGATCGTCCTCTGTCCGAACCTGGGAAACTGCCAGCTCGAATGAAAGGGGCACCTCGACGTTCTTCATGGCCGGCAAAAACATTCCCGCAGAGGGAGACGAGTTGGGATTGTAGATCGCGGTGATGTGCCTGACCTTCGGCGCAATCTCTTTGAGCAACTCGACCCACTTGGCTCCCATTTCGGGTTCTTCGACGGCAAATCCGGTAATGCTGCCGCCAGGCCGCTCCAGACTATGCACGAAGCCTTGCGCGACCGGATCGGCAACCGCAACCATGACAATCGGTATGGTGCCCGCGACGCCGCGCGCAGCGATAACGCCCGCAGTCGCATTGATCACGAGGATATCGGGCCCGGCCGCGACCAGCTCTTTCGCAAGGGCTTCGGCGAGACGGACGTCGCCCGGGGTCCAGCGATAGATGATCTCAACGTTGTGGCTCGATTTCCATCCGAGTTGCTCGAGTGCCTGGTGGAAGGCGGTGATGTAGCCTTCACCCTCCGGGTCGTTTTCGGGACGCGCGATCAACACACCGATGCGCTTCTTGCTCTGGCCCTGCTGCGCATGCACGAGCAAGGGCCAGCCGACGATTGTCCAGCCGACGAATCCTGTGAACTCGCGCCGCCTCATGCCGGCTGCCTCCGGGGCAATGGCGCAATCATAGCGGCTCAGTCCGGGCCAAAGGAAGGGGATGAATGCTGCCGACATGCGGGATCGAAGCGAGGGTCAATCTGCCCTTCATGCGATCCGCCCGGGATTGCTGCAAAGGCTGTTACGAATACCGCAAGAAGTCGGAACTTTGTCCGCCCTTGATCGTCATCGGTTCCTCGGACGTCAGCGTTATGACGGGGTGCATGCGCCCATCCGCGGGGAAGCCTTGATCTTCCCTTTCCCATGCCGTTACTAGTGTCCTGATTCCGAAGTTCGCATCATTTTGCGGCGACCCCTTTTGCGAACTTCGGAATCGAAAGGACTAGCAAATCTATGATTCTAGTGTGGCTTTTGGTTCAGAAGTCCGCATAACGAATGCGCGGGCTGCAATGATGCGGACTTCTGAACCGCCACACTAGGGAGAAATTGCAACGTGGCCGACCACCGCGCCGCGCATGAGGGAGCAAGCGCAACCATGGGACCTCTGGAGGGCGTCAAGGTCATCGACATGACGACCGTGCTGATGGGCCCCTATGCCACCCAGATGCTCGGCGACTACGGTGCCGACGTCATCAAGGTCGAAAGTCTCGATGGCGACGTGACGCGCCTGATCGGCCCGACCCGCCACCCCGGCATGGGGCCGGTATTCCTCAACACCAACCGCAGCAAACGCTCGATCGCGCTCGACCTGAAAAAGCCCGCGGGCCGCGATGTGGTCCTCCGCCTGATCGCATCCGCCGATGTGCTGGTCTACAATGTGCGACCGCAGGCGATGGCGCGGCTTCAACTCGGCTATGATGTCGTCTCCGAGGTCAATCCGCGTCTGATCTATGCCGGCGTGTTCGGCTTCGGCCAGGACGGTCCCTATGCAGCCAAGCCCGCCTATGACGATCTGATCCAGGGCGCGACCGCACTGCCGGCGTTGATGGCGCAGACCGGCGATGGCGTTCCGCGCTACGTTCCCAATGCACTGGTCGATCGTATCGTCGGTTTGACGGCGGTCGGTGCGATCTGTGCGAGTCTGGTGCATCGTGACCGCACCGGGCGCGGCCAGCGGGTTGATATTCCGATGTTCGAAACCATGGCGGGCTTTGTGATGGGCGATCACATGGGCGGCCTGACCTACGAGCCACCGCTGGACAAGGGAGGCTATGCGCGGCATCTGTCGCGTGACCGCAGGCCTTACAAAACCTCCGACGGCTTTATCTCCGTGATCGTCTACAACGACAAGCAGTGGGAAAGGTTCTTCGAGGCGACCGGCCGCGACGATTTGCGCCGCGATCCGAAGTTTGCGACCTTCGCCGGCCGTGCCACCAATATCGACACGGTTTATGCCGAGTTGGCGCGCATCTTCGAAACCAGGACCACGGCCGAGTGGACCGAACTGCTCAACAGGGCCGACGTCCCGGTGATGCCGATGCACGATCTCGAAAGCATTTTGCAGGATGAACACCTGGTCGCTACGAATTACTTTCCGGTCGTCGAGCACCCGAGTGAGGGCAAGATCCGCAGCATGAAGGTGTCGGCGAAATGGTCCGAAACGCCCGGCGAGCCGACGCGGCTAGCGCCGCGCCTGAACGAGCACGGTCTCGAGGTCTTGCACGAGGCCGGATTTTCCGATCGGGAGATAGCGGCCTTGGTACGCGATGGCGTGACCAAACAAGGCAGTTGAGTTGAGGGGCCATGGATTTCGCGCTCACGGCCAGCCAGGAATCGATCCGCGATGCGGTTGCGAAAATCTGCGCGCGCTTCGATGACGCCTATTGGCTGAAGAAGGACAAGGAGGGCGGCTATCCCGCCGATTTCCACAAGGCGCTGGCGGATGCCGGCTGGCTCGGCATCTGCATTCCCGAACAATACGGCGGCTCGGGCCTCGGCATTCTCGACGCCACGATCATGATGCGGACGATCGCCGAATCCGGTGCCGGCATGTCCGGCGCGTCTGCAATCCACATGAACGTGTTCGGGCTCAATCCCGTCGTCGTGTTTGGCACGGAAGAACAGTGCGAGCGGATGCTGCCGGGAATCGCATCAGGCGCGGAACGGTCGTGTTTTGCCGTCACCGAGCCCAACACCGGACTAAACACCACGCAATTGAAGACCCGCGCGGTGCGCTCGGGCGGCAAATATATCGTCAATGGTCAGAAGGTCTGGATTTCGACCGCGCAGGTCGCCGAGAAAATTCTCCTGCTCGCGCGCACCACTCCGCTCGAGGAAGTCAAAAGCCCGACCCACGGCTTGAGCCTGTTCTACACCGATTTCGATCGCAGCCGCATCACCGCCCGGGAAATCGAGAAAATGGGGCGCAAGGCCGTCGATTCCAACGAGCTCTTCATCGAGAATTTTGAAATTCCCCTCGAGGATCGCCTTGGCGAAGAAGGACGCGGCTTCGAGTACATCCTGCACGGCATGAATCCCGAACGCATCCTGATCGCGGCCGAAGCGGTGGGGCTCGGCAAATGCGCATTGTCGCGTGCTTCCGCCTATGCCAAACAGCGCAACGTGTTCAACCGTCCGATCGGCAAGAACCAGGCTATCCAGCATCCGCTGGCAAAGAACTGGATGGAACTAGAGGCGGCGTGGCTGATGACGTTATCGGCGGCCTGGCAATATGACCGGGGCGAGCCTTGCGGCCCTGCGGCGAACGCGGCGAAATATCTCGCCGCCGAAGCCGGCTATCATGCCTGCGAACAGGCCGTGATGACCCATGGCGGTTTTGGCTATGCCAGGGAGTTTCACGTCGAGCGTTACTTGCGCGAATCCCTGATCCCCCGGATCGCCCCGATCAGCCCGCAGCTCATTCTCAGTTTCATCGCCGAGAAGGTGCTGGGCCTGCCGAAGTCGTATTGAGGGTCAACCCGCAAATGTACACCCTTGCAGTTGCCGCCGTCATTCCGGGATGCGCCGCCAGGCGCAGACCGGGAATCTCGAGGTTCTCTGATGTGCAAGTGCACATCATAGTTCGCATCTTCGATGCGCCCCGGAACGACGGTTTAGCCGGTTAGATCGTCCCGGAGTCAAACTTCATGAGCCGTCTCAAGGCCGCACTTGATCCGCGTTCCGTCGCCATCATCGGCGCGTCGGAAAATCCCAACAAGGTCGGCGGTCGTCCCGTGCATTACCTCGACAAGTTCGGCTTCAAGGGCAGGATTTTCCCGATCAATCCGTCGCGCCCCGAGGTGCAGGGCCACACGTGCTACAAGAGCCTTGACGACCTGCCGGAAGCGCCCGAGATGGTGATTGTGGCGGTCGCGGGCGACAACGCGATCGGCGCGGTCGAGGATTGCGCGGCCCATGGCGTCAAGGTCGCCGTGGTGATGGCTTCGGGCTTTGGCGAGGTCGATGCGGTTGCCGGCAAGGCGAAGGAGCGGCGGATGGTCGAGGCCGCGCGAAACGCCGGCATGCGCATCGTCGGCCCCAATTCGCAAGGGCTCGCCAATTTCGGCACCGGCGCGATCGCCAGCTTCTCCACCATGTTCATGGATATGGACCGCGCCGAAGGGCACGTCGCGATGCTGAGCCAAAGCGGCGCGCTCTCGACGGTACCGGTTGGATTTTTGCGCCAGCGTGGCATCGGCGTGCGTCACACCCACGCCACCGGCAACGATTCCGACATCACTGTCGGCGAACTGGCGGTTGCGGTGGCCGAGGACAGGGAAGTCAGGCTTTTGCTGCTTTATCTGGAAAGCATCCCGGAAACGAAATATCTGGAAGAGCTTGCCGCGGTCGCGCTCGACCGCGATCTGCCGATTATCGCCTTGAAATCCGGCCGCTCCGAAGCCGGGCGCCAGGCGGCGCAATCGCACACCGGCGCGCTCGCCAACGAAGACCGCGTGGTCGACGCCTTTTTCGAGCGCCACGGCATCTGGCGCGCGCCGGACATGCGTGGCCTCGTCGAGGCGACCGAGCTTTATCTGAAAGGCTGGAAGCCGAAAGGAAGGCGGCTCGTCGCCATCAGCAACTCCGGTGCGGTCTGCGTCCTGACGGCGGACGCGGCAAGTGCCGTCGGCATGCCGATGGCGAAACTCTCGGCTGAGACTGACAGGAGGCTCAAGGGCATCTTGCCGAGTTTTGCCACGACCACCAATCCGATCGACCTCACCGCGGCGCTACTGTCGAACAGCCGCCTGTTCGGCGACATTCTTCCGGTGCTCGCCGAAGACCCGGCCGCGGATGCGTTCCTGATCGGCGTGCCGGTCGCGGGCCCAGGCTACGATGTGGAGGCGTTTGCGCGTGATGCGGCCGCGTTCGGCAACAAGACCGCAAAGCCGCTCGTGATCGCGGCAACCCAGAAGAGCGTCGCCGATCAATTCGCAGCCGAAGGTTCTTCGGTATTCCCGACCGAGACCGAAGCCGTCACAGCCTTGCATCAATTCCTGGCCCACCGCGAACTGATGGCGCGCACATTGGCGCGCAGGGCACAGCAGGGCGGCGTCAGCGCGCCTTCGATCTCATCGGCTTCGATGACGATGCTCAACGAAGCCGACAGCCTCGCTCTGCTGGCAGCGCGCGGCGTTGGCGTCGTCGCCCACCGGCTCTGCCGGTCGCGCGCCGAGGCCGTTGCGGCGTTCGAAACGATCGGCGGGGTGGTCGTGGTCAAGGGATGTTCCTCCGACATCGCCCACAAATCCGAGCTAGGGCTGGTGAAGCTCGGCGTAACCAGCCGCGAGGAGGCCGGCGAGATCTGGTCGCAGATGGAGGCCATCATCCGCGCTCAGGGCGCGCGTTTCGACGGCGTCATTGTCGCGGCGATGGCGAACGGCCGGCGCGAGATCATGATCGGTGCGCATCGCGATGGCGTGTTCGGCCCCGTGGTCGCGGTCGGCGACGGTGGAAAATATGTCGAGATCTTCCGCGACACCGCGCTGTTGCTTCCGCCATTTTCGAAGGAGGAAGTGAGGCAGGCGCTTGGTAAACTGAAAATCGCGCCGCTGCTTGCGGGCGTGCGCGGCGAGCCTGCGATGGATGTCGATGCCCTCTGTGAAGCCGTCCTGCGGATCGGCGAGCTGATGCTCGATCCGGCAGCGAAGGTGATGAGCCTTGACCTCAACCCGGTGCTGCTCGACAGCGAAGGAAAGGGTTGCGTCGTGGTGGATGCCGTTGTTTTTCGGGACTGATGTCTATCGGGGCTGATGTCTTTCGTGGTTGACGTCTTCCGGGCTTGATTTCCTTTAAGAGCTGCATGGTCGCGAACGCAACGAAGCAATCCCCCGGTTACGCAAAACTGTTCCCCGATATTGCTTCATCGCATTCGCTAACTGCAATGACGATTTTGAATCTCAACGCGTGTAGAAGACGAAGCTGGCGATGACGAGCATCGCCGTCACCGCCAGCATTTGCGCGAGCACTTCCGAGGCCGCCCTCCTGGTGGCGTCCTTCATGCCGTTCTCCTTCGGACTCAAGCTCCCTAGACCTGGGCGCGATTCATCGTTGCCCGCAAAGGCCCGACGATCCGGTTGTTTTACTCGGAACACCCCACGACGAGTATTCGCTTTGACGAGTCCCCACTCAGCGAATATCGATGTGCCAAGGTCGATCAGCAATGCGGCGGCATTTTGGCTCGCCTGCAGCCGGTTTATGCGCGTCACAAGGAATTTTCGGGCGTGATGTTTGCTCTCATTGAAGCGCATGCCGTTGATGCTGCATTGCCCACAGGATGCGGTTTGGAAACTGCCCGCCGATCGAAAACGGTCAAACAACTCAAGGTGAAAGATGGCCCGCATCGACTATTGCGACACGAAATCGAACGAACGCACGCGCGAACTTCTTGGCAAGAACCGCAATGCCAATATCTTTCGGATGATGGCCCATTCGCCGAGCCACCTCGAACAATATTGCCGGCTGGGTGGCGCGATCCGTCATAGGGGCGAGCTCGATCCGGTAGTGCGCGAGCTTGCCATCACGCGCACCGGAATTTTATGCCAGGCGCCTTACGAGATCGTGGCGCACAAGCGGATCGGAAAGAATGTCGGGGTCAGCGACGAGCAGAATGCGGCGCTTGAGAATTGGCGGGAGGCAACCTGCTTCAGCGAGGTGCAGCGCGCGGCGCTCGCCTTTGCCGACGAGGTCGTGGCGCTGCGCCGTCCAACCGACGCCACGTTCAACGCCATTGCCGCCAGGCTGACTCCAGGCGCGCTGGTTGAGTTGCAGCTCGCGGTCGGCTTTTACGTCATGACGTCGAAGTTTCTGGAAACCTTCGATATCGACCTGCAGCCGGTGGAGCAGGTGGTGTGACGAATTGATCCCGGCAGCGGCAAGCCGGTTGCAATGCCGGATGATACCGCCGAATGTGCGCCTTGCGTGCCCTCAGGTCTCGAGAATGACGAGAGCCTGTCCCTCGGCCACGACGTCATCGAGATTGACAAGGATCGATTTGATTTTGCCGGCAGCGGGCGAGGGCACCGGGATTTCCATTTTCATGGCTTCGACAAAGGCAACGTCATCGCCTTCGTCGACCCTTGCGCCCGCCTGCACCGAAAGCGTGCAGATGCGGCCTGAAACCTCGGTGATGATCTTGATTTCTGCCATGCCGTTCTCCAGGAGACACGCTGCGAGCTCGATAAGTGCGTTGGGCGAGGCCTAGTGGTCCGCATTCGCATCCCTTTCGGCCGGCACTCTTGCGAATGTTGGAATAAAAGGACCACTGGAAAATATGGAGTTCTAGTGGAGTTAGGGATTTGACATTCGCTGACGAACTCGTGGCCGGGTGGGGGGCGAATGTCAAATCCCCTCCACTAGCTTCCGGTTGTGGGCTCACGTTGCTCAAGGTAGTTTGGCTTGCAATGGAAATTTATCGGTGACCCCCACCCGATCGTCCCGCGCTTGCGGGGGAAGGAAGGGAGGGGTGGCGAACGGAGCGTCTGAATGAACTGGAAGCCGGAACTCGACGAACTCGCCCGGCGCGAAGCGCTTGCGCGCGCCATGGGCGGCGTTGACAAGGTCAAGCGGCAACGCGACCAGGGCCGGCTCACCGTGCGCGAGCGCATCGACAAGCTGCTCGATCCGGAAAGCTTTCACGAGATCGGCGCCATATCCGGCACCGGTGAATATGACGAGAACGGCGAGCTTACCAACGTGACACCCGCCAATTGCGTGTTCGGCCGCGGCAGGGTTGAGCGGCGCACCGTGGTCGTGGTCGGCGACGATTTCACGGTGCGCGGCGGCTCGGCGGACGCCTCGATTTCCGCAAAGCCCTTGATGGCCGAAGAGATGGCGCACGACTTCCGCCTGCCCATCATCCGCCTGATCGAGGGCTCCGGCGGCGGCGGCTCGGTGAAAACCATCGAGACCAAGGGCGCGGCCAACCTGCCGGGCGGCATCGGCGGCACCCGCTGGTATGCCTACACGGCCAAAAACCTTTCGCGGGTCCCGGTGGTGGCCCTGGGGCTTGGTTCGGTGGCGGGGCTCGGCGCGGCGCGGCTTGCCGCCAGCCATTATTCGGTGATGACAAAGACCTCCGCGATGTTCGTTGCCGGGCCGCCGGTCGTCAAGCGGCTCGGCCAGGATCTCGGAAAACGGGAGCTCGGCGGCGCCGATATCCAGACCCGTGCGGGCGCTGTCGATCACGCCGTCGATACCGAGGAAGAAGCATTCGCCTGCGCGAGACGATTTCTCTCCTATCTCCCGGCGTCGGTCTACGAGCTCCCGCCGACGACACGGTGCGACGACGATCCGCAGCGCGCGGAGGAATCGCTGCTCTCCGCGGTGCCGCGAAACCGCCGTCAGGTCTACAAGATGCGCCCCATTATCAACGCGGTCGTCGATGAGGGTTCGTTCTTCGAGATTGGTGCGAATTTCGGCCGCCCGATCATCGTGGGGCTTGCGCGTCTTCAAGGCCGCGCGGTGCTTGTGCTTGCGGGCGACCCCTTTCACTACGGCGGATCATGGACGGCTGACGCCTGCCAGAAGGTGGTGCGGTGGGTCGACTTCGCGGAGACCTTTCATTTGCCGGTGGTCTATCTGATGGACTGTCCGGGTTTCATGATCGGGCTCGAGGCCGAAAAGGCCGCGACCATCCGCCATGGCGTTCGCGCGATGGCGGCCGTCAACCAGAGCACGGTTCCGTGGTGCACCGTCATCGTGCGCAATTCGTTCGGAGTAGCCGGCGTGGTGCATCAGCCGGCCGACCGCTTCTCGCTGCGCTATGCGTGGCCGTCGGCCTATTGGGGCTCGTTGCCGCTTGAAGGCGGCATTGAGGCGGCCTATCGCGCCGAGATCGACGCGGCCGAAGACGGGGAAGCCAAGTTGAAGGAGATCGAGGAGCGTTTGAACAGGCTGCGCTCGCCGTTCCGCTCCGCCGAAAAATTCTGGGTCGAGGAAATCATCGACCCGCGCAAGACCCGTTCGCTCTTGTGCGAATTCGCGCGCCTCGCCGAGCCCCTGCGGACACCGGGCCCTCCAACCAGCATGACGACGAGGCCTTAAAACCCTGGTGCCGCCCGTTTGAAGTTTCTGCAGCGCTTGCGGCAAAATTTTTCCTGGAACTTCAAATGGAAAAGCGGCACCAGATTGATCTTTGCCAGGGTAAAGCGGACATCGCCGGGTGACGGCGAAACGGAAAGCGGCGGGACATCGCCGCGCATTTGCGCCGGGCCTGGTCGCTCACGGTGTTCTGGCCGGACCGATCTGCGGCGCGCGCACCGGCTTGGCCATGCCGAAGAACACTGTCAGTCCATTCCCTCCACAGAGTGTTGAGGTTGCTTCGCTCGCATAGGGAGCAAAGCAGCTCTGCGGTCGCTGCCAGTTGTCCGCGACCCAAACGTTGCCCGCTGGATCTATGCCAATGTCGGTCAACGGCTGCATGCCGCCGCCCACATAGCCGCCGGGCGGTGAGATCGGATCGCCCGTCTTCATTCCCGGCGGGCAGGTCTCGGTGCGCGCGCCACAGAGATGCGTGATGGACGCGCCGGCAAAATTCGAGCTCCAAACCTGATCGTTCCCGTCGATGGCGACCCCCCAAGATCCCCAAGCGCCGCCCCCATGGAATGGCGAGCCTGGTGCCGGGGTCCCGTCAGGACGCAACATCGAAATGTTTCCGAGCGAAGAGTTGCCGTTCAGATAATCGAAAATCACCCGATGTAGCTGGCTCATTCGACCCGTAAGCTTCAGCTCGAGCAGCTCTAGTTTCGTTCCAACATCAAGGCCGGTTCCAAGCGTGTTGGCAATCCAAGCGTTGCCCTGACTGTCGATCGCCATGCCCTTACCACTGTGCCCGCCGGTCTGGAGCACTTCGACCTTGCTAGGGTCACTCGCTGGAAAACGTGTGACCGTGTCGCCAATCGCATTGGTAATCCAGATCCGGTCCTGCTGGTCGATGGCAAGGTGGAAAGGACCGCTCAGTTTACACGGGTTGTCTTTGTTCGGTTTGCCGTCAGTGGATCGGCAATAGAACTTTACTTTGCTTGCATCGCCTTTAGGCAGATGCACTACCTGGTCCTTTTCGAAATCGAGCGTCCAAATGTCCCCATTCGGCGCAACGATGATTCCCTGCATGATTCCAAGCTGCCCACCGAAATTGTAGCCATCAGGCGGAGAAATCGGTTTGCCGCTCTTGTCAAAAAGCGAAATCGTCTTGCCGCCCGTGCTGGTGACCCACACGTTGCCATCGGCGCCTATCGCCGTGCCGAAGCCGGGCCCTTCGACGCCTCCACCTTGAAATCCGGTCGTCTCGGGCGACAATGGTCTGCCGTTCGGGGCGAACTTCGACAGGTTGCCGTCCCATAGATCGTCTGATGCTTGCGAGCCGACGATGAAGTTGACACCTGTCCAGGCATTACCCTCTACGTCGAACATGATCTTGCCTGGTGCACTTAGCCCGCCGCCGGTGAATTTGAGGGGCAGCGTCCAGGCACTCGGCGCATAATTCAGATATGGCATATATGGCGTCCGCCGTAAGTTTTTGCCCTGCGGAACGGGATAGAACGCATCCAAAAGCGCAATGAGCCTCTCCGGTCGGTACGCGCAATTGCGTGCAACGGATTGCAACGCGCCGAGCGTGTCGGTCGGCGCCTTGCCTCCTGGCGGCGTTGTTGCGTCGAGCAGGCTTGCGCAAGCGTCGGGCCTGACGCGCGTGGTGCAGCCGGCCAACAGACTGGAGAGCGTGGCGAAGTTTGCCATCGTTGTCGTCTGCGAGCTGTTGACCGCATCCTGGATGGCCGCGCCCCAGCCGCCGGTTTGGAGATTGACAAAGCTCGGCACGTTGCCGGCGGCGATCTTGAGACCAAGCGCATGACCTCTGATCGCGGTCCCATCAATAAACTGATTGTGGGTCCACACCGATGCCACGGTTGTCATCTCGTTGATGACCACTGTGGACGCAGGCGAGTTTCCCAGGACCGACAACATCGTAATTGCCGGATTGTCACCACTGCCCTTGTTGACCGAGGCTTCGCCACCTTTGGCGACAACATACAGGATCACGTCCGCACCCGGCGTTTCCTGGCTGGAAAGATCGAACCGGCCGTCGCTATTCGTCCTTGCTTGCGCCAGTTGCCTGGGATCGCCTGCACTCGCTGCCCATAGCGTAACGGTCGAGTTTGCGAGCGGGCCTCCGCCAGCCTGGACTTGTCCCTCGATCCGAACCGCAGCCTCACTCTGACCGCAGCCCAGTATGCCAACTGCCAGCAACGTGGTGACCATGTGAGCTTTATTGATTGTAAACAAGGTTTTCTCCGCGCCCTCGTACCGTTGTCTCAGCGGTGCCTTGTCGTAAGTCGCCCGCGTGCCGGCCGCCGGCCACAACTTAAAATCCTTCGCAATGTCGCCATTGATCCAAGTCAACGCTTGCGGAACCAGACACCGGCTTCAGAAACTGACATCGCTCACGTCCCAAGGGCATATCCACCGACCCATGCATCAAAGACAACCTATCTGCTGGAAATTTGCCTGGAAGCGTGAGCTGTCGCTTCAATGCCGAGCCACGCCGGCTGGAGCGGCGACCGCGTTTTGAGTTGCTATTTAGACCTGGATTTCAATATCGTCTGCGCAAGTGACTTTAGCGCGTCGGATTGCTTCAGGATTAGTTCACATTGCCTTGGTGCTTGCGCGCTCGATAGCTCGACAAATTCTGCGACCGTTGTCGCGCCGGCCAACTCTCGCGCGTACTTCAGGGTCGTGATCACGTTCGCTTTCATCAATTCGATTGCCTCGGCGCGGAATTCCGCTGCGGCTCCCTCGACGACCACCAAAAAATCGCTTTCAAGGCTGGAATCGCTGTCGTCGTTCGACGCGCTTTTCACCGGTGTCTCTGTCAAATTCTTCGCATGGTCCAACGCAGCATTGAGGCTGATTTTGACGTTTTCAAAAATCCTGTTCTGACAGTCCTTGGCAATTCTCACCGCCATTTCGGCGGTGCTGCCGGAATCGACAAGTGACATTGCCGCATTCAGCGATGCCGCCGCCGCAGGAATCGGGGCCGTCGCTTGCCTTGTGGCGACTGTTCGGTCAGATGTCTTCGCTGCGTGCTCCGGTCGAGACGGATCGTCAGGGGAAGCGGCAATCAGGCTGGCAGACAATACAACCAAGCCGTCGTCAACGGCGCGGCTCGCCGCCGCGGTGAGCTCCACCAGCGAGCGGCGCCCGGACCGTGTATTGCTAGCAGGCCGCCTTGTTCGCGTTCTGCTCATGATCAAACGAACCCTCGGCGAGCTTCTTCAAGACCCAGCGCCACAGCCCTCGAATTTCCTCCGAGGCTCTTCCCTCTTGCGCAAACTCGGTCACGCCCAACCCTGTCCCGAGGGCGTCCTGGTGGTCGTTGCGCTGTCCGACATAGGGAAGCGCAAGCACGCCTAGCGAATTGAGCGACGTTGCAGCTTCGCTCACTCGGCAGCCCCGCGGTGGCGTTTGATTGAGGACGAAGGCAAATCGGCGGTTAAGCCTGCGAAGGGCGAAGAGCGTCGGTATCGCAGCTTCGATGTCGGCCGGGCTCGGACGCGCCGGTATCAGGCAAAGATCGGCCCCGGCGATGGCGCGCATGGCCAACGCGTTGTTTGTAGCGGCGGTATCGATGATCGCGAGCCAGACCCCCTCGGCCTCGAGGCCGGACAGCGCCCCTTCTATTTCGGCGGGATCGGTGACCCGAACGACGCGCGGATAGGGATTGCTGCGCCGTGCTTTCCATTTCGATACCGTGCCTTGTGGATCCGCCTCGACAAATGCGACGCGTTCCCCGTTCTCCATCGCCGCGACAGCAAGTCCGACGGCCAGCGTGCTCTTGCCGCTTCCACCTTTTTGCGTGACCAGAGCAAGGACGTACATTTCCCGCTCATCCTCGGATGACAACAACGTGAAACAAAAAAATCGCCGTAAAAATTCAGCCCGCCAAATGCCGCGACATAGCACTCCACGTCGTGAGTCGCATCAAGCGCGAGTGGAACTCACAACCAATCCATGCCCACTGTGCTACAAATGCCATACTGCGCAAAAGCGCTCGGCCGCAAGGTTCCGCAACACGTGCTCGCACGCGCGCGACGGGCTTGATTATCTTGTGCGGTTGGTTTGTTTGTCATGTTTCGCCCTCGAGAAAGGTCATCTCGCCAGCCGCGTTTGCCACCAGATATTCCCCCAAAGCCGACATGGCGGATTTATGAGCAAATGCCCTGGTGCCCGTGACTTTCCGAAGTTCGTGAAAGGTGGACGCTGCGATCGAGCACGAACTTCGGAAAGTAGGCACTAGGCCGCGACCGGCTTTCCCGCCCGAGAAATCGCCAGCGCGATCAGGGCCGCCACCACGCACAGCGCGCCGGCCAGGAAGAAGGCGGGCAGGTAGGTCGCAAGCGCCGTGCGCGAAAGGCCGGCGCCGAAAGCCGCGAATGCGGCGCCAAGCTGATGCCCGGTGAAAATCCAGCCGAACACCAGGTTGGCGCGCTCCGGCCCGAAGCGCTGCGCGGTCAGCCGCACCGTCGGCGGGACCGTGGCAATCCAGTCGAGACCATAAAACATGGCAAACAGCGACAGGCCATAGAACGAAAAATCGGTAAACGGCAGCATCAACAACGACAGGCCGCGCAGGCCGTAGTACCAGAACAACAGCCAGCGATTGTCATAGCGGTCCGACAGCCAGCCCGAGAACATGGTTCCGAACAGATCGAACACACCCATCGCGGCGAGCAGGCTGGCTGCCTGAATCTGGGGAATTCCGAAATCCAGGCACATCGGAATCAAGTGCACCTGGATCAGGCCATTGGTGCTGGCGCCGCAGATGAAGAATGTCACAAACAGGATCCAGAAAGCTTTGGTCCGCGCCGCATCGCGCAAGGTTCCCAGCGCAGCCGTCACGATCGGCCCGCTGCTCGGAGCAGGAGGTGGCAGTGGCTCCTTGCCTTCATCGCCGAAGGGACGCAGGCCAACATCGCCCGGACGATCGCGCATCACCAGCAACACCGCAAAAGCTGCGAGCGCGAGCATCACGCAGACCAGCGACAGCGCAATCCGCCAGCCCATTTTCTCGGTGACGCTGGCGAGCAGCGGCAAAAACAGCAATTGCCCGGTGGCGACGCTCGCGGTGAGGATCCCAAGCACCAGCCCCCGCCGCGCCGTGAACCAGCGCGTGGCGACGGTTGCGCCCAATACCAGCGCGGTCATTCCGGTGCCGATGCCGATCACGACGCCCCACAGCAGCATCAGCTGCCAGACCTGTGTCATCAGAAGCGATGACATCAGCGCGCAACCCACGATCAAGAGGGCCGAAAGCGTCACGTTGCGAAGGCCGTAACGGTTCATCAGGGCGGCGGCAAAGGGCGCCATCAGGCCGAACAGAATGAACCGGATCGACAGCGCCGAGGAAATCTCGGCGGTGCTCCAGCCGAACTCCTGCTGCAGTGGGACAATGAAAACACCGGGCGCGCCGACCGTACCGGCGGTGATCAGCGCGGTGAGGAATGTCACCGCCACCATCACCCAGCCATAGTGGATGTTACGGCGGGTCAGCGCAGCCGACAGCCAGCTTGAGATCATGGCTTTTCCTGTTTTGGCATCAGATGCGCGATCTTCCGGCCCGGCGCCGCTTGATGGAGGAGGGATTTTTCGGGACTTTAGTGGACCGCGCGCTCCACTGCGATGGCGGTTGCCTCCCCGCCGCCGATGCACAGCGCAGCAACGCCGCGCTTGAGATCTTGCGCTTCAAGCGCATGCAGCAGCGTGACGATCAGGCGCGCACCCGTCGCGCCGATAGGATGGCCGAGCGCGCAGGCCCCGCCATTGATGTTCAGCTTCTCGCGGGGGATTGCGAGGTCGCGCTGAGCCGCCATGGCCACAACCGCGAATGCCTCGTTGATCTCGAACAGATCGACGTCGCCGACACGCCAGCCGACCTTGTCGAGCAGCTTGCGGATCGCCGGGATCGGTGCGGTGGTGAACCATTGCGGCTCCTGACTGTGGGTCGCGTGGCCTCTGATCTCGGCCAGAACCGGCAGACCCTCGCGGTTCGCGATCGATCGCCTGGTCAGGATGAGCGCGGCGGCGCCATCGGCGTTTGCGGAGGACGCAGCCGGCGTGATCGTTCCATTGGGGCGGAAGGCCGGCTTCAGGCCCGGGATCTTGGCGGGATCGACCTTGAGCGGAATTTCGTCCTTGTCGATGATGCGAGGGCCGGCTTTTTCCTTCACCGTCACGGCGGCGATTTCGGCCCCGAATGCGCCGCCTTCGACCGCCTTGCGCGCGCGCCTCAAGGTCTCCATCGCATAGGTGTCCTGGGCGTCGCGCGTGAACTGATAGGCTTCCGCGGTAGCTTCGCCGAAATCGCCCATTGAACGTCCGGCCTCGTAGGCGTCCTCAAGTCCGTCCAAGAGCATGTGATCGATGATCCGGTCGTGACCGGCGCGATAGCCGCCTCTCGCCTTGGCCAATAGATAAGGCGCATTGGTCATGCTCTCCATGCCGCCGGAGACGACGATGTCGGCCGAGCCGGCGTTGATGATGTCGTGGGCCAGCATGGTGGCTTTCATGCCGGAGCCGCAGACCTTGTTGATGGTGGTCGCACCCGTCGCATCCGGGAGGCCCGCACCGCGAGCGGCCTGTCGCGCCGGGGCCTGGCCCTGTCCGGCGGGGAGCACACAACCCATGAAGACCTCGTTAATCCGTTCCGGCGAGAGTTTTGCCCGCTCGACCGCGGCACCGATCACATGCGAGCCGAGCTGGTGCCCGCTCAACGGCGAGAGGTCACCCATGAAACGGCCAAGTGGCGTGCGGGCGGCGGAAACGATGACGACGGGATCGGGGGTTGCGGCCATGACGGTGATCCTCAGAATCGGGGTGATTGGATTACGATAATCATATGATGCGTTGCAAAACTTGCAATGCATGTCTCACATGACAAATTGTCGTGATCGTATGAGTTCTCCGGCTCGCCGCCAAAAGCAGGGTTTCCGCAACCCGCCGACTGTCAATCTGCCGACTATCGCTTCCGATCGATAAAGCCCTGCATCAGCCGTTTTGGTTCATCCGTGAGGTAGGATTGGCCGAACACGCCGATGCTCAAATTGACCGATTCCGTCAGCGGCAGCTCTTCCCATTGACGCAGCAGAGCCTTCTGCGTGCGCAGGGCTTCCGGACCGCAGGCCAGAAGGGAGGCAACGGTTTGCTCCACCGCGGCATCAAGACCGCCTTCGGGCGCGACCACGTCGATCAGTCCCCAGGCGAGTGCGGTGGCTGCGTCGATGTTCTCGGCCGTCATCACCAGCCAGCGCGCGCGACCCCAGCCGATCAGGCGAGGCAGCAGTGCCGCGTGAATGACGCTGGGAATGCCGACCCTGACTTCCGGCATGCCGAATTTGGCACCGTGTGCCGCAATCCGGAAGTCGCAGGCTGCCGCGACCTCTAGCCCGCCGCCGAGACACCAGCCGGGCATTCGCGCGATCACGGGCGAGGGAAACGCGCGCACCGCTTCGCAGAGATCGCGCAAGCCGGTGATGAATTTCTCGGCCGAGGCCTGATCGAGCTTCGCCAGTTCCTTGATGTCAGCGCCCCCGATCATGCTCTTTTCGCTCTGCCCGGCGATGACGAGCACGCGAAGCTGTCGTTCCGTTGCAAGCGCCTGCAATCCCTCGCGCACGCCGTTGATGACGGCCGAACCGAGAATATTGAGCGTCCCTGCATTGCAGATCGTAAGACGGACGACGCCGCGCGTGTCGCGGTCAATACCGCAGTAGGGATTGAGCATGAGCATGAACGGACTCGCAATTGAGGATTACGGCCGTGGATTGTGCCACTTTCGGGCGAAAAAACCATGGGCTGTCAAGGTCCGCCGAAGCAGGATTATTTGCGGCGGTAAAACTTTAGTTCCGAAATAAGTGCAGCTTTTCGCGCCGTCCGATGTTATGAGGATGGCGAACGGCATTGTATGATTTTGAACATATCATAGGTCTGGCATGCGGTACTCCAGGGAACACAAGCTCGAAACTCACGCGCGGATCGTGCGCAAGGCCTCAGTCAGGCTTCGCCAGAAGGGTGCGCACGGTGTTGGCGTTGCCGACCTGATGAAGGAGGCCGGTCTTACCCATGGCGGGTTTTACGCGCATTTCAATTCGCGGGACGATCTGGTGATCGAGGCCTTTACGCACGCGATGGATCGATCGACGGAGCGCTGGCGGAAACTGGCCGGACAGACGTCACGCGAGAAGCGTTTTGCAATGATCGTCGATAGCTACCTGACCTCGCTTCACCGCGACGATCCCGGTCGCGGCTGCGCCATACCGACGCTCGGCGCAGAGATCGCCCGTGAAAGTTCCAGGACGCGAAGGGTATTTGCGGGCCGGCTCGATCAGATGATCGACATGCTCGCGGACCAGATTCCGGGTCTGCCGCGCAAGGCCGCACGCAAGCGGGCGATGGCCACCATGGCTACCATGATCGGGACGCTGGTGATGGCCCGTGTTGCAGGCAGCGGCGAATTTTCCGATGAAATCCTTGGCGCCGGCCGCGAGGCTCTGCTTGGCCGGGCGAAGTCGCCAAGGCCAGGGAAATCGGCGTCCCGAAGGGCGGTCGCCTCGACGCGTCACTGACATTGGCGGCTAGAGCATGATCCGGAAAAGTGGAAACCGGTTTTCCGAAAAGATCATGCTCAAACAAAGAGATGAGATCATGATGCGGTTCCACTTAATCGCATCATGATCTAGTGGAGTGGATTTGACATTCGCTACCCGTAGGCCACGGGCTCGCGAAGCGAATGTCATATCGAAAACTCCACTACATACCTGTGTTTACTCATGGTCCTTTGATTCTAACATTCGAAAAAATGCCTACCGAAACGGGATGCGAATGTTAGAATCGGACCATTAGAATCCTGGCCCTTCCATCAAGCCGCATGGGACATTGGTCGCATGCGGCGGGAAACGCCACGAAGCCGGTATTTTCGCAATTCCGCCTCCCGCTGAAAGTCCTTTCCAAACGCGGCAAAGACTGCAAGATGCCGGTGAAGTGGATTTGACATTCGCTACCCCTTGGCGGCTAGCTCGCATAGCGAATATCAAATCCTAAACTTCACCGGAAACCTATACTTGCTAGGGTCCCTTGGTTCTGACATTCGTAAACGAACCCGCCGCGACAGCAAACGAATGTCAGAACCGGGACGCTAGCCAAAACCCGCAAGTCGTGGAGGAACGCATGCGTATGATCGGGCATTTTATCGGCGGCCGCGAGGTGAAGGGCACATCCGGCCGGTTTGCCGACGTATTTGAACCCATGACCGGCGATGTCCAGGCCCAGGTGGCGCTGGCATCCAGGGCCGAAGTTCGCTCCGCCGTGGAGAACGCCAGGGCGGCTCAAGGGGAATGGGCTGCGACCAATCCGCAGCGCCGCGCCCGCGTGATGATGAAGTTCCTGGAACTGGCGCAGCGCGACTATGACAAGCTCGCCGACGTGCTCGCGCGCGAGCACGGCAAGACGGTTCCTGACGCCAAGGGCGACATTCAGCGCGGGCTTGAGGTGGTGGAGTTTGCCTGCGGCATTCCGCACCTGATGAAGGGTGAATATACCGAGGGCGCCGGCCCCGGCATCGACATCTATTCGTTGCGCCAGCCGCTCGGCGTCGTCGCCGGCATCACCCCGTTCAATTTTCCGGCGATGATCCCGATGTGGAAATTCGCGCCCGCGATCGCCTGCGGCAATGCGTTCATCCTCAAGCCGTCGGAGCGTGACCCGGGCGTGCCGATGCTGCTGGCGCAATTGATGATCGAAGCCGGCCTGCCGCCCGGCATCCTCAACGTCGTCAACGGCGACAAGGAAGCGGTGGACGCGATCCTCGACGACCCCGACATCAAGGCCATCGGTTTCGTCGGCTCCTCGCCGATCGCGCAATATATCTACGAGCGTGCCGCGGCGAACGGCAAACGCGCCCAGTGTTTCGGCGGGGCGAAGAACCACGCCATCGTGATGCCGGATGCCGACATGGACCAGGCCGTGGACGCCCTGATCGGCGCGGGCTACGGCTCCGCCGGCGAGCGCTGCATGGCGGTCTCGGTCGCCGTGCCCGTCGGCAAGACCACCGCCGACCGGCTCATGGAAAAACTGATCCCGCGCGTCGAATCCCTGAAAATCGGAACCTCGATCGATCCGTCCGCCGATTACGGCCCGCTGGTAACCAAAGAAGCGGTCGAGCGCGTCAAGAACTATGTCGAGATCGGCATCAAGGAGGGCGCGACGCTGGCGGTCGACGGCCGCGGATTCAAGATGCAGGGCTACGAAAAAGGCTTCTACTTGGGAGGCTGCCTGTTCGACAACGTCACCAAGAACATGCGGATCTACAAGGAAGAGATTTTTGGCCCCGTATTGTCGGTCGTGCGCGCCAGGGATTACGCGGAGGCGCTCGCATTGCCTTCCGATCATGACTACGGCAACGGCGTTGCCATCTTCACCCGCGATGGCGATGCCGCGCGCGATTTTGCCGCCCGTGTCAATGTCGGCATGGTCGGCATCAATGTGCCGATTCCAGTGCCGATCGCGTATTACACCTTCGGCGGCTGGAAGAAATCCGGCTTTGGCGATCTCAACCAGCACGGTCCGGACTCGATCCGCTTCTACACCAAGACCAAGACAGTGACGGCGCGCTGGCCGTCGGGTGTCAAGGAGGGCGCGGAGTTTTCGATTCCGACCATGAACTGACGAGCGCTGGCTCGTCATTGCGAGGAGCCGAAGGCGACGAAGCAATCCAGGTTGTTGCCGCAGCATTATTTCTGGATTGCTTCGCGGAGCTTGTCATCGGGCCGCGCGTTCGTGCGACCCGTCGGCTCGCAACGACAGCAGGGGTCGCATAGGGTAGGCCAGAGGAAACGCAACGACACATGCAATTTGCTCTTACCGACGACCAGATTGCAGTTCGCGATATGGCGCGGGATTTCGCCGCGGAAAAAATCGCGCCACATGCGATCCGCTGGGACGAAGAGAAGCATTTCCCCGTCGATGTGATGCGCGAGGCGGCCAAACTCGGCATCGGCGGCATCTATATCCGCGACGATGTCGGCGGCTCGGGACTGACGCGGTTCGACGCGGCGTTGATTTTCGAGGCGCTGGCGCAGGGCTGCCCAACCGTGTCGGCTTTCATCTCGATCCACAACATGGCCGCGTGGATGATCGATGCCTTCGGCAACGATGCACAGCGCAGCAAATGGCTGCCGAAATTGTGCAGCATGGAATATCTCGCAAGCTATTGCCTCACCGAACCCGGTTCGGGATCGGATGCGGCCGCACTTCGCACCCGCGCGGTGCGTGACGGCGACCACTACGTCCTCAACGGGCAGAAGCAATTCATTTCCGGCGCGGGCGGAGGCGACGTCTATGTGGTGATGGTGCGGACCGGCCAGGATGGACCCGCCGGCATCTCGACGCTGGTGGTCGAGGGCGATACGAGCGGACTCTCGCTCGGCGCAAACGAGCGCAAGATGGGCTGGAATGCGCAGCCGACGCGCGCGGTGATCTTCGAAAACGCGCGCATTCCCGTCGCCAATCGGCTGGGCGAAGAAGGGATCGGCTTCAAGATTGCGATGGCCGGCCTCGACGGCGGACGTATCAATATCGCGGCATGTTCGCTCGGCGGGGCGCAAAGCGCGCTGGACAAGTCGCTTGCCTATATGAAGGAGCGCAAGGCTTTCGGAAAGCGCCTCGACGAATTCCAGGCGCTGCAATTTCGCCTCGCCGACATGGCGACCGAACTGGAGGCGGCGCGGACCTTTGTGTGGCGTGCGGCCGCGGCCCTCGACCGCAAGGATCCGGATGCCAGCATGCTGTGCGCGATGGCAAAACGCTTCGGCACCGATGTCGGCTTCGAGGTCGCCAATCAGGCGCTGCAATTGCATGGCGGCTACGGCTATTTGAGCGAATATGGCGTCGAAAAAATCGTCCGCGATCTGCGTGTGCACCAGATTCTCGAGGGCACCAACGAGATCATGCGGCTGATCGTGGCGCGCAAACTTATCGAGGGGGCGCGATGATCGCTGGTCGGACGTCACCCTCTCCCCCTGCGGGAGAGGGTGCCGAGCGCGAAACGCGCGAGGCGGGTGAGGGGGCTCGGCCCCTCACGAAGGCTGCTCCCGCCTCTCCCGCAAGGGGAGAGGGGAAGAAAGAGGAGGGGGCGCGATGACCAGTCAAGCCCCTGCCGCGGCCGAGGAAGGCGACCTGATCGTGCGGCGCGAGGGATCGGCCGGCATCATTCGCCTCAATCGGCCGAGGGCGATCAATGCGGTGACGCTCGAGATGTTTCGCGGCGTCGACAAGGCGCTCGATCAATTCGAGGCGGAGGCCGCGGTCAGTCTGGTCCTGCTGGAAGGGGCAGGGGATCGAGGTCTCTGTGCTGGCGGTGATATCCGGGCGCTTTATGACAGTTCGCAGGTCAAGGGTGATCTCGGCAAGATCCTTTGGCGCGAGGAATACATTCTCAACGCCCGTATCGCCAAATTCCCAAAACCCTATGTCGCCTTCATGGACGGCATCGTGATGGGCGGTGGCGTCGGCCTGTCCGCGCACAGCGCCCATCGCGTCGTAACCGAGCGCACCAAGCTCGCGATGCCGGAAGTGGGCCTCGGGTTCTTTCCCGACGTCGGCGGCACCTGGCTGCTTTCGCATTCTCCGGGAGAGATCGGCACCTATTTCGGATTGACCGGTCAAACCATGAACGGCCCCGACGCCATCTATGCCCGCTTCGCCGACGCGGTCGTGCCATCGAGCCAGCTCCCGGTCTTGCGCAACGTTCTCACCGAAGTCAGGCCCGGTACGGCGTCCAGCGAGGTCGGGGCTTTGATCGACGACTTTGCGACCGGTGAGTCCGCGGGCCCCGTCGCAGCAACGGAGCCGCGCATCGATGCCTGGTTCGGCCACGACCGCATGGAAGACATCTTTGCCGCCCTGCAGCGGGACGGTTCGGAACTGGCGAGGGCGACGTTCAGGACATTGAACGAAAAATCGCCGCGAGGCATGGTCGTCACGCTCAAACTGTTGCGCCTGGCGCGCGCTTCTTCGTCGCTCGAACAGTGCCTGGCGCGGGAATATCGTGCTGCGCTCGAAGTATTCCGAAGCGATGATTTTCGCGAAGGCGTGCGCGCCGCCGTGATCGACAAGGATCGTAATCCAAAATGGTCGCCCTCGCGCGTCGAGGACGTAACGCCGGAAATGACGGCGCCGTATTTTGCCGATATCGGTGCCGACGAACTGGTATTTTGAGAAGACGACAAGAAGCGCGCTAGTGGAGTGGATTTGACATTCGCTACCCATCTGGCCGCGAGTCCGGAAAAGCGAATGTCAAATCCTAAACTCCACTAGAATCTTATATCTACTAGTGGTCCTATGATTCTAACATTCGCAACAGTGGCCACCGAGAAAGGATGCGAATGTTAGAATCGGACCACTAGAGCGGAGGGAATTGAAGATGGCCAGCATCGCATTCATCGGTCTCGGCAACATGGGCGGCCCGATGGCTGCCAATCTGGTCAAGGCAGGACAGAAGGTAACGGCGTTCGATCTGGTGGCGGCCTCGCGCGATCAGGCCAGAGCCGACGGCGCGGCGATTGCCGAAAGTTCGGTGGGGGCCGTCAAAGGCGCTGACGTCGTCGTCACGATGCTGCCCGCCGGCAAGCATGTGGTCTCGGTCTGGAATGAGGTGGTTCCGGCGATGGCAAAAGGCGCGCTGATCATCGACTGCTCGACCATCGATGTCGAAAGCGCCAAGCAGGCCCACGCGCTGGCCTCAAGGCACGGCGTCGGTTCGGTGGATGCGCCGGTCTCCGGCGGCACCGGCGGCGCCAAGGCCGCGACCTTGACCTTCATGTGCGGCGGCGACGAAAAGTCCTTCGCGGCGGCAAAGGGCGTGCTGGAAAAGATGGGCAAGAAGATCGTGCATTGCGGCAGCGGTGGGGCCGGGCAGGCGGCAAAAATCTGCAACAACATGATTTTGGGCGTTTCCATGATCGCGGTGAGCGAAGCCTTTGCGCTCGCCGAAAAACTCGGCCTCTCGCATCAGGCGCTGTTCGACGTCGCCTCGACTTCATCGGGGCAGTGCTGGTCGTTGACGTCCTATTGCCCCGTGCCTGGTCCTGTGCCGACCTCGCCCGCCAACAATGATTACAAGCCCGGCTTCGCCTCGGCCTTGATGGTGAAGGACCTCACTTTGGCGCAGGATGCGGCCAGGGCTGCGGGCGCCGCGACCCCGCTGGGCAAGCATGCTCAGGAGCTCTACAAGGCCTTCGATGCGGAAGGAAATGGCGGGGTGGATTTCTCCGGGATCATCCGGCACGTGCGCAGGCTCGCGAAAACATAGCTGAAGGCCGATGACGACATTTCAGGAAGCCCGTGCCTTCTTGCTGGCTCACCGCACGGATTACGACAAGGCGGTGGCGGAGTTCCGCTGGCCCGACCCCGTTCCCTTCAACTGGGCGCTGGACTGGTTCGACGCGGAGCTCGCGCGTGACGCCGATAGCCGGGATCGTCCGGCGCTCTGGATCGTCGATTCCGCCAGCAACCGCGAGACGAAGCTTTCCTTCGCAGCGCTATCCCGCCGTTCCAGTCAGGTCGCGAATTTTTTGCGTGCGCAAGGGATCAAGCGCGGCGATCATCTTCTGCTGCTGCTCGGCAACGTCGTTCCGCTCTGGGAGACGATGCTGGCGGCGATCAAACTGGGCGTGGTGGTGATTCCCGCGACCACCTTGTTGACGGCAGATGAACTGCGCGACCGGCTCGAGCGAGGCCGCGCCAGGGTGGTGGTGGCGACGCAGGACCAGATCGCGAAATTCGCAGGCCTTGGCAGCGAAAAGCTGGTCCGCATCGTTGTCGACGCCGCCTCGAAACAAGAAGGCTGGCTCGCCTACGAGGGTTCCGCGAATTCTCCAAAATCCTTCTCCCCCGATGGCCCAACCCGGCCTGACGATCCGATGCTGCTTTATTTCACCTCCGGCACCACGGCCAAGCCGAAGCTGGTGCGGCACAGCCAGCGCAGCTATCCCGTCGGCGGGCTCTCCACCATGTACTGGCTCGGCCTAAAGCCCGGCGACATCCATCTGAACATTTCCTCGCCCGGCTGGGCGAAACATGCCTGGAGCTGCTTTTTCGCGCCCTGGAATGCCCGGGCGACCGTGTTCGTCGTCAATCAGCCGCGCTTCGACGCCAGGGGATTGCTCGCGACCATCGAACGCTGTGGCGTCACCACGCTGTGCGCACCGCCGACGGTGTGGCGGCTGTTCATTCAGGAGAAGCTTGCGGATTTCAAGGTGAGCTTGCGCGAGGTCTGTGGCGCCGGCGAGCCGCTCAATCCGGAAGTGATCGATCAGGTGCGCAACGCCTGGGGGCTCATCATTCGCGACGGCTACGGCCAGACCGAAACCACCGCGCTCGCCGGCAATTCGCCGGGGCAGAAGGTCAAGATTGGCTCGATGGGCCGGCCGATGCCGGGATATCGTGTGCGGATCACCGATGTCGACGGCAACCTCACCAAGGAAGGCGAGATCACGCTGTTGCTCGGCGACGACCGCCCCGCGGGCCTGATGCAGGGTTATCAGGGCGACGACGGCAAGCTCTCCGGTGCGGACGGCGCGCTCTATCGCAGCGGCGACGTGGTGTTTGCCGATGAAGAAGGCTATCTCACCTTTGTCGGCCGTTCCGACGACGTCTTCAAATCATCGGATTACCGCATCAGCCCGTTCGAGCTCGAAAGCATCCTGCTCGAACACGAGCTGGTCGCGGAAGCCGCCGTCGTGCCGAGCCCGGATCCCATTCGCCTTGCCGTGCCCAAGGCTTACGTGCTGCTGGTCTCGGGCGCGGCGCGTTCGAGCGAAACAGCGCTTTCGATCTTCCGGTACCTTCATGCGCGCCTTGCGCCATTCAAGCGAATCCGGCGGATTGAACTGGTGACCGAATTACCCAAGACGATCTCGGGAAAAATCCGCCGCGTGCAGTTGCGCCGCCTGGAGCATGACAATGATCGCAACAGTTCGCTGCGGGGCGCGGAGTTTCGCGAAGAGGATTTCCCGGAATTGCAGAAAGCGCGATCGGAGAGCTGAGGAATGAACGAAGTCTGGAAGAAGCCGCCCCTTTCGCTTGAGGCGTATCAGAACATGGTCGGGCGTGAGATCGGCGTGTCGTCATGGCATGTGGTCGATCAGGGCAGGATCAACGCCTTTGCCGACGTGATCGAGGATCACCAGTTCATTCACGTCGATCCCGAGCGCGCAAAACGTGAAACTGCGTTTGGCTCGACGGTTGCGCACGGCTTCCTGACCATGTCGCTTCTGAGCATCATGTCATATGAGGTGATGCCCGTGATCGAGGGCACCACGATGGGCGTCAATTACGGTTTTGACAAACTGCGCTTCATTTCGCCGGTTCGCGCCGGCTCGCGGGTGCGCGGCCGCTTCACCCTGATGGAAGCAAAGTTGCGCAAGCCGAAAGAGCTGCAATCGCGCACCAGCGTCACGATCGAAATCGAGGGCGAGGAAAAACCCGCTCTGATCGCCGAATGGATCGGCCTGATTTATTTCGCGTAATCGTCGTCATGGCCGGGCATGACCCGGACATTTATCGTTGCTGGGTCACACCCTCTCCCCTTGTGGGAGAGGGTGGCGAAATCGAGCGAAGCGAGATAAAGCCGGGTGAGGGGTTTTCTCTCCGCAAGCAGTAACCCCTCATCGGCGCGAATTTCATTCGCGCCACCTTCTCCCACAAGGGAGAAGGCCCCCTCGAGAAGCTTAATAACATTCGGGAAGTTTATGCATGACAATCAGGTTTGATGGACGCGTCGCTATCGTCACCGGCGCGGGCAATGGTCTTGGCCGCGCGCACGCGCTCGGGCTGGCGAGCCGCGGCGCGAAGGTCGTCGTCAACGATTTCGGTGGCGCACGCGACGGCACCGGAGGTTCGTTGACGCCGGCGCAAACGGTGGTCGAGGAGATCCGCAAGGCGGGCGGCGTGGCAATGGCCGACGGCGCCGATGTCTCCGACTTCGAGCAGGTTCAGGCGATGGTCGACCGCGCGACGAGGGAGTGGGGCAAGGTCGATCTGCTCTGCGCCAATGCCGGCATTTTGCGTGACAAGTCCTTTGCCAAAAATGGAAAGTGCCGATTTCGCCAAAGTGCTGGACGTCCATCTCATCGGCACCTTTAATTGCTGCAAGGCGGTGTGGAACGGCATGCGCGAACGCAACTATGGCCGTATCGTCGTCACCACCTCGTCCTCGGGCCTGTTCGGCAATTTCGGCCAGGCCAATTACGGCGCGGCGAAGGCCGGTATCGTCGGATTGATGAACGTGCTGGCCGAGGAGGGTCGCAAGAACGATATCCGCGTCAACACGATTTCGCCGACGGCGGCGACGCGAATGACGGAAGAGCTGTTGCCGCCGCAGGCGCTCAAGCTGATGAGGCCGGAATCGATCACACCCGCGGTGCTTTATCTGCTCTCCGAAGACGCGCCGACGCGCACCATTATCGGCGCGGGCGCGGGATCGTTTGCCGTCATCAAGATCATGGAAACCGAAGGAATCAACCTTCCGCAAGATGAATGGACGCCCGAAGCGATCACGGCACATTTCGCCGAGATCAGCGACATGGGCCGCGCGAAGGCGCTGGAAAACGCATTCCAGCAGACGCAGAAATATGTGACCCAGGCGGCGGCGCGCGCAGGCGTGAAGTTGTGAGGCAAACCGTCATTCCGGGGCGCGCGCTAGCGCGAACTACGATGTGCAATTGCACATCGGAGAATCTCGACCGACAACCTTCGGATTCCGGGCCCACGCGAAGACGCGTGTTCCGGAATGACGTAAACCCGATCCATGCGAATCTCCCAAACTGAAGTGGCCGTCATCGGCGCCGGTCCTGCCGGGTTGATGGCGGCCGAAACGATCGCGCAGGGCGGGGGCCGCGTCACGGTCTATGACGCGATGCCGTCCGCGGGGCGGAAATTCCTGATGGCCGGTCGCGGCGGGCTCAACCTCACGCATAGCGAGCCGTTGCCGACGTTTCTGTCGCGATACCGCGAAGCAAGTCCGCAATTGGCCCCCGCCATCGAGGCGTTTTCGCCGGATCGCTTAAGGGCATGGTGCGAGGCGCTGGGGCAGCCGACTTTCGTCGGCTCCAGCGGGCGTATTTTTCCGAAAGTCCTGAAAGCGTCTCCGCTGCTGCGCGCCTGGCTGCGTCGGCTCGATGCGATAGGCGTGCAGTTCTCGCTGCGCCATCGCTGGAGCGGCTGGGACGAAAAGGGGCGGTTGCTATTCCAGATGGGCGAGGGACAAATCGCCGTCGAGACGCGCGCAACCGTGCTGGCGCTTGGCGGCGCAAGCTGGCCGCGGCTCGGCTCCGACGGCGGATGGGTGGAAACGCTTCGCGCCAGGGGCGTGAAGGTTTTTTCGCTCGAGCCTGCCAATTGCGGTTTCACCGTCCTCTGGTCGGATATTTTTCGAAAGGGTTTCGAAGGCCAGCCTCTAAAGAATATCACGCTCTCGTTTGGCACCCGCAACGTCCGCGGCGAAGCCGTGATCACGCGGGGCGGCATCGAGGGCGGCGCGATCTATGCGCTTTCGGCCGACCTGCGCCAAGCGATCCGCGGCTCGGGTGAGGCGACCCTGCACATCGCCTTGCGGCCTGATTTTCAGGCAGCAGCCCTTGCCGCGCGGTTGTCGGCACCGCGCGGGAAGCAGACGCTTTCGAACTGGCTGCGCAAGGCGGCGTCCTTGTCGCCGGTTGCGCTTGGGCTGTTGCAGGAAGCCGCAAAATCGTCCGGGATATCGCTGTCGTCGTTATCGCCGGAAGCTCTTGCAGAGCAGATCAACGATGTGCGGCTGCGTCTCACCGGCGCCTCTGCGATCGCGCGCGCGATCTCGAGCGCCGGCGGCATTGCTTTCGATGAACTTGAGGAAGATTTCATGATCCGCCGCTTGCCTGGCGTCTTCGTCGCAGGCGAAATGCTCGATTGGGAAGCGCCGACCGGCGGCTATCTCTTGCAGGCTTGTTTTGCCACCGGAGCTGCGGCGGGGCGGGGAGTGCTGAGGTGGCTCGAGAGCCAGGCCCCATATTCATAATTCGCACTGCATCGCGCAAAGTCTAGACTCGGTCAATCCCTGCTAATATCCTTCGCGCACGCCGCCGCGCTCGTCTTCGGACTTTCCCAACATCCGGTGCGACGGTGAGCACGCTTGCTGCGCTGAGCGTCTGCGCCCTCGGGCTATGCGATCGTCCCGCAATCGAACTCATCGAGAGGCAATGAAATGACCACTCAACCGTCACACGCTAGCCCGATCCTGGTGACCGGCGCGGCGGGCGCTGTCGGTTCCATCGGCCGCAATGTCACCGAAATGTTGCTCGCCAGGGGGCACAAGGTGCGAGCTTTGGTTCGCCGAGAGGATGAACGCGCCCAAGCCCTGCGCCGGCTCGGCGCCGAGGTCATGCGAGGCGACCTGACCGACCTGGTCGGGATGCACCGCGCGATCGAAGGTTGCGCGCGTGTCTACTTCGGCATGTCGGTTTCGGCCGATTACTTGACGGCCACCGTCAACACCGCTGCCGTGGCGCGCCACCACGGCGTCGAGGCTTTCGTGAACATGTCGCAGATGACCGTTACGCAGATGAGCATCAGCGAGAGCACCGATAGCCCTCAGCACAAACTGCACTGGCTGGCGGAACAGGCTTTGTCCTGGTCGAGCCTCCCGGTCGTCACCATGCGGCCCACGGTCTTCCTCGATGGGTTCTTCCGGCTTTTCGCTGCCCCGGGCGTGCGGGACGCCGACGAACTGGCGCTGCCAATGGGTGCGGGCAAAACCTCCCCGATCTCGGCTGTGGACGTAGCGCGCGCCGTATCGGTCGTCCTCGAGGATCCCACGCCGCACATTGGCCAGATCTACAATCTAACCGGTTTTGAATCGGCCGATTTGGAATACTATGCACGCGCGTTCTCCAAGGCGCTGGGTCGGACGATCCGCTATCGCGACGTGCCACTCTCCGGCTGGAGCGAGAAGCTTCTCGCGGCGGGTGCGCCGGCGCACACTGTCAAGCACCTCTCGGTGATGACGGAGCTGAATAAGCAGGGCCGCTACGACCGTATGACCGACGACGTGTTCAAGCTCACGGGCCAGAAGCCGATAAGCATGTACGACTTCGTCAAGCTGCATGCCGCCGAATTCACGCCGGCCTGAACCGCGGCTTGAGCGGTCCGTTCGAACCAGAATGGTCGTTCCGTCGTTTCACACAGCCAGGGTCATTTTCAGACCTCGACGCGCTCGACTGGTAGATCCGCGTTGCGCCGGACAGCAGACATGGGCAGAGCGGTCGGCGACGTCCGAAAAGTGCCGATAGTGTTGCAAAAGTCCTTTTGCAGCATTGGGTCAGAAATTCTCCGCGCCCCAGGCGCGACGATTGAATAGTGATGTGGGGGCCACGTCGTCATGCGCCAAACTCACAGGCGATTTTCGTGGTGGGTTTGAGGCTCTATTGATCGGCGATTGTCGTTCCTTTCGTCCTTTGGCGGAAATTGGCCGCTGCGCCTTTTGGGAGAAGGGGCGGCAGTTGCCAGCGCTTCCCATGCCACATTATGTGCTAAGCTTGAACCAAATGCGGGATCTTGGCGAATATTTGCGAGCTTACGTGGCCTATGTCTCGGCCAATCTTGGCTGGGGCAAGGCGCTAAGGTTTGTACTTGTATGGCTTGCTGGAATGTTTGCCCCGCTGGCTGCGAGGACTTTGGTGCAGTTGCCAGAATGGGTGGCGATGACCTGGATGGTTGGTTGGGCGCTTCTTGGCTATATCTTCGCACCTTACGGAATGTGGAAACACCACCGTGCGCAGATTGCGAGCTCAATTCAGCCAAACCAAAAACAGCCGCGGTAGAGGGCGGCCGAGATCGCGCGGCGGTGTAATCTGTCGCTTCGTTCGCGAAGGCTTCATCCAAATCGGCCTCCAACCACTCAACGGAAATTTATTGGTTCGCCCGTTCGGCGGCGGCGGTGGCCACGTATTTCGAATAGAACTCGGCAACCCGGTCACGCCACATTCCGACGAACGCCCACGATGTCAGCTTATCGACCGATTTCCACGCGTGTTTGACGGCCGGAAGAGTATTCCGCCAGATCGCGCGTTTGCACCATTTTTCGCCTTTCTCCATGCCTTCGCTGGTGGCACACATGGATTTCCAAGCGATGCGATCAGG
>NZ_DATMLW010000245.1:0-5396 GCF_035570375.1 Bradyrhizobium sp.
GATCGGCAGCCGGCCGAAATGGCCCATATCGGCATACATGGCCTCCGCGCCGGTGAGCGCCAAAAAGGCGGCGCCGAGCACGGCGAAGGCGATGCCGGGTCCCGCGTGGCTGAGATAGAGCACGGCGTGATGTGGGCTGACCGCGGCAAGGATGGACGGGCTTTGCAAGATTCCCCTGAGGCCGAGCACGGCGATTGCTATGAACCACACGAGCATTACCGGCCCGAAGATGTTGCCGACGAACTCGGTTCCCTTCCGCTGCACCAGGAATAGGCCGACGAGGATTGTAATCGTGATGGGTACGACCATTGGCGCGAGCGCGGGCGCATCGATCTTCAGACCTTCGACGGCGCTGAGCACCGAGATTGCCGGCGTGATCACGCCGTCGCCATAAAGTAGCGCGGCCCCGATCAGGCCGACGATGAGCAGGGAGGCCCGCGCGCTTCCGCGTGGGGCGTGCCTTGCGTCGAGGAGCGCGAGCAGTGCCACGATGCCGCCTTCGCCGTGATTGTCCGCGCGCAGGATCAGAATGGCGTATTTGAGCCCAACGATGAGGAGAAGCGCCCAGAAAATCAGCGAGACTGCGCCCATGACCGTCTCAGGTGCGGGCCCCCCGCCGGCGTCGACGGCCTGCTTCAGCCCATAGAGCGTGCTGGTGCCAATATCGCCGTAGACGACGCCGAGCGCCGTGAGCACCACAACGGCGGGCAGCCTTCGGGCGTCTTGCTGCGGCACCCCATCGGTCGTCTGAAGGGCCTGGGCCATCCGAACGTCCCTTCCCTGAGCTTCGAAAGTATGCACGAAAATGGCGCGCTGGAAAGCTTGTAGTGGGGCGCGACTTGCGCGGTATCCGCCCTCATCGTCAGGGCTAGAGCCCAACAGAGCCAGCGCGGTTCCGGCGGGCAGCAAACGCTAGCGCGGCACCACGCGCTTATCCTTCATCCGCTTCGAGTGGTCGTAGATCTTGCCGGTAACGATGGGGCGGGCTTGAAAAACGCTCTCAGCGGCGGCAGTCTCGGCCTGACTGAGGCCTCGATCTGGAGAATCTCGGCTTATACCGATCGATGCAAGGATCGAAATGAAGCAGCGGCTTATAATGTGGCTTGCCGTTGTTGCGGGCGTCGTCCTGGTGCTCGCTGTCGCCTGGGCCGCCATCCTCTTGACCCGCCCGGAGCCTATTCGCATCGCGTTCGCCAATTCGCTCTCTGGCCCGTCCGCCCCGACCGGGACGGAAAGCCTGGACGCGACGCAGCTTGCAATCGACGAGGTGAACGCCAAGGGTGGCGTCAACGGACGGCCGATCGAACTCGTCCTGTTCGACGACGCGAGCGATCCAGCCGTGGCGCGCGCGAATGCGCAGGCGATTGCCGACAGCCCGTGCGTCGCCGTGCTCGGACATTTTCTCAGCTCCACCTCGCTCGCAGCCGCGCCGGCATACAAGGATGCGCGAATCCCGGCGCTGACGGGAAGCGCGGCTGCCGACGATCTAACATCCGGCAATGAATACTATTTTCGCGCGCAGACGCCGATCTCCACGCAGGCGCGCTCGATTGCGGAACATCTGCGCGCTGTGATGAAGGAGCCAAAAGTCCGCCTCGTTCACACCCGTGATGCCTACGGCGAGAGTTTTGTGAGCGGATTTGCAGCGGCCTATCCGTTGGTGCAGTGGCGTGTGTTCGGACTGGACGTCGCCTCAGGGCAGATCGGATCGATGGACGAGGCGCTGGAGGCCGCCGCGCAGGAGCCGGGACCCGGCGTCATCGTCATCGGCGCGGCAGCCGATTTTGACGCTGATATCGTCAAGGCGCTGCGCCGCCGCGGCATCAAGGGGACGATCATCGCATCCCAGGGCGCAGCCCGCGAAAGCTATTTGCAGAATTTCGTCAACGAGCCCGAGGAAAAAGCGCATCCGGGTTTCTTCAGCGAGAATCTGTATGCCGCATCGTCGCTGATTTTCGACAGCGCCGGCGTGGCGGCGCAGGGCTTTGCCGCCGACTACAAGACGAAAGTGGGAACCTCGCCAAGCTGGCTCGCCGGCGGCGCATATGACGCTGCGCGCCTGATGATCGAGGCGCTGAAACGGGCTGACGTCAAGAACAGGTCCGACAGCAAGATTGCAGATCGCGACCGTGTCCGCGTCGCACTGGGTGCGATCGACAGTCCGAAATCGGCGGTCGCTGGGCTGACTGGGCGGCTCTATTTCAACACGAACCGCGACATTCCGCGCCCGATCCGGCTGGGTTTCTTCCGCTACGGCCGGTTCGTCACGGCGCCGCTGCAACTCGTGCACATTGATCAGCCCAATGGCATCGATCTCGCTGCGGAACGCGAGAAAGGCCATGTCGTGACGTTCAGGGACCGGCATTACTGGATTCAGCGTGTCGTCTATACCGGCATTGACATCAATCGCGTCAGCCGCGTCGACATGAAGCAGAATTCGTTCAGCGTCGACTTCTATCTCTGGATGCGGTTCGCCGGCGACGACGAGGCGCAGACCCATGTCGAATTCCCGGCCTTGCTGGATCGCGGGGCGTTCGATCCGGCCCGGCCAGTGCAGGCCGGACAGGAAGACGGCCTGAGCTATCGGCTCTATCGGATCAACGGCGATTTCAAAGCCCGCTTCGATCTCCACGACTATCCGTTCGATACGCAGCAGTTGCTTCTGCATTTCCAGAACACGGAACAGCGGCGGGAACTCGTCACCTATGTCATCGATCGGTTCGGCTTGCGCCTCGCCGACGACGGAAGCTCGCGGGCCGAGGACGGGGCCTATTCCGGACTTCCGCTCTGGCGATTTCTCGGACTGAACTATTTCGTCGAATCCCTGTCCAGCGGATCGACGCTCGGAAAGGCGTCTTTGTTTGGTGCCGAGGCAAGGACGGAATTCGCAGGCTTCGATGCGGCCATCATGCTGCGCCGCAGCTCCGCCATCTACATGCTGAAGAACCTGCTGCCGCTGTTTCTGCTCGTGCTCGTCGTATTCGCGACGCTGTTCTTTCCCGAAACCATGTTTCGTGAACGCGTGACGATTCCAGTGACCTCGATCCTGGCGAGCGCGGTGCTGCTCGTGGCGGTGAACAGTCAGATCGGCGATGTCGGATACACGGTGGTGGTCGAAGAGATGTTCTACATTTTCTTTATACTATGCCTGATGACGATAGTGGCGGGCTACAGACATGAAAAACTTCGGGACGCCGGCCGAAAGCGCGTCGCCGTTGTTTCGGATCACGTAGCGCGGCTCATTTATGCCGGGACGGTGCTCGTTGTCATCGTCGTGCTCTACCGGCGTTATGCCGTGTGAGGCAAGCGTGGATACCTCGCCGGTCCTCCACACCTTCTTGAAATTCGCAGCGCCGAACTCGTGCAGACTTTGGACCTACGACTCGCAAGTTTGGATGCCGGGAGACGCGGCCAATTCGGCGTGCGGGTCGCAGAAGGTCGGCATTTCTACTGACAGGCGAAACGCCCCGAAACAGTCTGGAAAGTCCGCAACGGCCAAACCCGGATGTCACTTGTCCCCATGAGGCGCCTCTCAATCCAGTTTGTCGAGCAAAGCCTTTGCTTGCTGGAGATCCGGAATGGCCAAAACGGCAGTCATTGCCTGGGCCAGGGCCACGAAGGCCCATGTGGCCTATTGCGAAAGGTGCCCTCCATTTCTGAACGACCCCATATCTCGCTTGGCCGCGACCTAGATCGAATCTCGATGGTGTAAAAGTTGAGCGCTCGCACTCGTGGTTATTAACGACGATCTCGGCAAAATCGCGCGCATAAGTTGTCCGAAGCAATGAATAGGCGTCCCGAGATTCCGTAACACCCGATCAGCGAACGGCAACGCGAATTGTTGAGTCCGGCAAGGCGCGTGCCAGCGCCAAGCTGCACACCCCGTTTAACCGTCGCTCCTAGGGGTTAGTGGGTGTCGACGAGCTTTGCCCAGCAAAACCGAGAGCGCATTAACGGAGAATAATTTGCTAACGTGTTCCCGCGCCGGAGTGGGACCGCACATCGACGGTCGCAAGCAAGCCCGGATTGCAATAGATTACCCGCATGAAGAAAATCGGCTTCCTCTCATTCGGGCACTGGACGCCCTCATCGCAATCGCAGACCCGCTCGGCGGCAGACACACTCCTGCAATCCATCGACCTGGCGGTTGCCGCCGAGGAATTGGGTGCAGACGGGGCCTATTTTCGAGTCCATCATTTCGCCCGCCAGCTTGCCTCGCCTTTCCCGCTGCTGGCGGCCGTCGGCGCGAAGACCAGCCGCATCGAGATCGGCACGGCGGTGATCGACATGCGCTACGAGAACCCTTTCTACATGGCCGAGGACGCTGGGGCCGCCGATCTCATAGCCGGCCAGCGTCTGCAGCTAGGCATCAGCAGAGGGTCGCCCGAGCAGGTGGTCGATGGCTGGCGATATTTCGGTTGTCAGCCAGCCGAAGGCGAGAGCGACGCCGACATGGGGCGGCGTCATGCCGAGGTCTTTTACGACCTGCTGCGCGGTGAGGGCTTCGCCCAGCCGAATCCACGACCGATGTTTCCAAACCCGCCCGGGTTGCTGCGCCTGGAACCCCATTCTGATGGCCTGCGCGACCGGATCTGGTGGGGCGCCGGCTCGAACGCCACGGCGATCTGGGCAGCAAAACTCGGGATGAACCTGCAGAGCTCGACACTCAAGAACGACGAAACAGGCGAGGCTTTTCATGTGCAGCAGGCGGCCCAGATCCGGGCCTACCGCGCCGCCTGGAAGGAGGCAGGCCACGCTCGCGAGCCGCGGGTCTCAGTCAGTCGCAGCATCTTCGCGCTGATGGACGATCGTGATCGCACCTATTTCGGGCGCGGGCGCGAGGATGATGACCAGGTCGGATTCATCGACGAGAGGACTCGGGCGATCTTCGGCCGCAGCTATGCCGCCGAGCCGCACGTACTTATCGAGCAGCTCCGGAAAGACGAAGCTATCACCGAGGCCGACACGCTGCTGCTGACCGTCCCCAACCAATTGGGCGTTGCCTACAACGCGCATGTGATCGAAGCGATTCTGACCCACGTCGCTCCCGCCCTGGGGTGGCGCTAACGCAGCGGCTTGGCATATCTCACTTATAGGCGTCCGGGTTGAGCGTTGCTTTCACCGAGGAAGACAGTGCCGAAACGGCGTCGGAGACTCTGCTACCCGACCGCCCGGCTTCACCTCATCCGAACCTTGTTATGGAAGGGGGATAAAAGCTCCGGAATATCAACTCCACCAGGCTCGCGAGGCATACGAGAGGGCGCAGAAGATCGAAGACGTGAATGAACGACGGCGGCAAGCAGCAACTTCCTTGCGTGATGTGCGCCGCAATGCGGGACAAGTCTGTGTCTCGCCGACGCGGGAATTGCTTTCGGAAATGCTCGGTGTGAGGCGAA
>NZ_DATMLW010000246.1:0-7157 GCF_035570375.1 Bradyrhizobium sp.
GGCAAAGCAGCGGACCTGCCGCGGTCATCGCGGTTTTGGCGCTTTTGACCCAAACCGGTCATCCGATTGAAGTGATCTGATCTCGCCAAATGTGCATAGCGTGGCCGTGGCGGAACAATGTGTCCGTCTCCGCATGTACGTTGCGGCCATCTCCCGATCCAGCGCCAGTTCAGAAATGCTTAAGAAGTTTTTCAGCGCAGTTTCATGACTTCCGGCCGGTCCGGGCTCAGATTGCTACGGCCCGACGACGGACGCTCCGATCATGGTGCGGAAGTGTGACGGAAAAAAGAGGATCGACGACTGCGATAAAGCCAAGAGGAGACAACAATGCCAAACTGCTCCGAAAGTTTTAGATCTGGCAGGTCTGCGCGATGCGCAGTCTGTGATGGCAAGTTTGGTCTCGTCCGACACTACTCGTGGCGAACCCCGCTTTGTTCCAGGAAGTGCGTCGATCGCTTTACGGCTCGCACGAAAAGTGACCGCACTTGGGTGAGATGGCTCCAGATCGCCTTTAGCCAGCTGCCAGAGAACCGTAGCGCCGACGTACTTCGATAGGAGATGGCTGATGAACGGAAGGCAGAACCAGTACAATGTTGGTCTGGACAAGAATGCGGCGAACTACGTGCCGCTGACGCCAGTCAGCTTCCTTGCGCGCAGCGCAACTGTCTATCCCAATCACACTAGCGTGGTGTATGAAGACAGCCGCTTCACTTGGGGCGAGACATATCGGCGCTGTCGTCGCTTCGCTTCCTACCTTTCCAGCAAAGGCATCAGCGTCGGTGACACCGTTGCGGCCATGCTGCCGAATGTTCCGGCGATGTACGAGCTGCACTTTGCCGTCCCGATGGCGGGCGCGGTGTTGAATGCACTCAACATTCGCCTAGATGCGCCCTCCATCGCCTTCCAGCTTGACCATGGCGGCGCAAAGATCATCCTGGTCGATCCGGAGTTTTCAACCGTGATCGATGAGGCGCTTAAGCTGATGAGCGGGTCCAAACCGTTTGTCATCGATGTTGATGATGCGACGTACACAGGTGGACAGCGCATCGGCGAGATCGAATATGAGGCGGCGCTCGCGCTGGGCGATCCCTCCTTCGCGCCGCGCTATCCCGACGACGAATGGAACGCCATCGCGCTAAGCTATACGTCAGGCACGACCGGCAATCCCAAGGGCGTCGTGACCCATCATCGCGGCGCGTATCTGAACGCGGTCAGCAACATTCTCGCAGCGGGCCTCGTCCAGCGTCCGGCCCAATCATCTTTGAAAAAGCAAGAAATTGGTACGACAGAAAGTACGATGAACGGGAACACCGATGTTGAGTTTTCAACCGAATTTCTCGCAAACGATCCGATATACCTCTGGACGTTGCCGATGTTCCATTGCAACGGCTGGTGCTTCCCCTGGACGGTGGCCGCCTCTGCCGGCGTCAATGTCTGCCTGCGCAAGGTCGGTCCCGCTAAGATCTTTGAGCTGATCCCGAAGCACGGCGTCACCCACATGTGTGGCGCGCCGATCGTTTACAACACCATGATTAACGCACCCGACGCACCCAAGGGCGCCAAGGCAAGACCGGTTGTCGGCCTGATCGCCGGCGCCGCGCCGCCGGTGGCAGTGCTGGAGGGCGCCGAGAGCATCGGCATCAAGCTGACGCACGTTTACGGGCTCACCGAAGTCTATGGCCCCGCCTCCGTATGCGCCGAGCAGCCGGGCTGGGATGCGTTGTCGCCGGAAGCGCGCGCGCAGAAGAAGCGGCGTCAGGGCGTGCCCTACCCGCTAGAAGAAGCCGTCACCGTGCTTGATCCCGAGACCATGCGCGAGGTGCCGCGCGACGGCGAGACCATCGGCGAGGTGATGTTCCGCGGCAATATCGTGATGAAAGGTTATCTCAAGAACCAGAAGGCGACGAACGAAGCCTTTGCCGGCGGCTGGTTTCACACCGGCGATCTCGCCGTGCTCGACGAGCACGGCTACGTCATCATCAAGGATCGCTCCAAGGACATCATCATCTCCGGCGGGGAAAACATCTCGTCGGTGGAAGTCGAGGACATCCTGTACAAGCACCCGGCTGTGCTGTTTGCAAGCGTCGTCGCCAAGCCCGATGCGAAATGGGGCGAAGTGCCCTGCGCTTTCATCGAGTTAAAGGAAGGCGCCAAGACGACCGAAGCCGAGATCATCGCTTATTGTCGCAACCACATATCCAGCTTCAAGACGCCCAAGGCGGTCGTATTCGGCACGATCCCGAAGACGTCGACGGGAAAAATCCAGAAATTTCTGCTGCGCAACCAGGTGGAATCCGCCAAGGCGATCTCGGCCGAGGAGTCGCCGAACCCGTCAATTGCGAGCAAAGCGAATCAATGCATCTTGGCGTCTGCAGCGCTATGACATTCCTTCGTCGCTGGCGCGCTCGAAATTGTGACCCCTCCCTCGGAAGGCGATAAATGGGGCGATGAGATGAATTCCACGTCCAGGTACAGAATCGTCGCCGCCGGCATAATCGGCAACGTGCTTGAGTGGTACGATTTCGCGATCTACGGTTACTTCGCGGCTGCGATCGGGCGCCACTTCTTCCCGCACCAGGACCCGGTCGCCCAGCTTCTTTCCTCGTTCGGCGTATTTGCCGTTGGTTACCTGATGCGGCCGGTGGGCGGCGCGCTGATCGGCCATATCGGTGACCGCTTCGGACGGCGTCGGGCGCTCATCTTTTCGGTCGCGGCGATGGCGATATCGACCTTCCTGGTCGCGCTGTTACCTGGCTATGCCACGATCGGCCTGGCGGCGCCTGTCACACTCACCCTGCTACGCATGGTGCAGGGACTCTCGGTCGGAGGGGAATACACGTGCTCGATGGTGTTTCTGATCGAGCACGCGCCTCAACGCCGTCGCGGCCTGATGGGTTCGCTGGCGCCGTGCGCGGCCTCGGGCGGCATCCTGCTCGGCTCGGCTTTGGGTGCATGCTTTGCGGCGGCCATGCCGACCGAAACCCTCAACGCATGGGGTTGGCGCATCCCGTTCCTGTTCGGGCTCGTGGTGGGCATTGCCGGCTACGTCCTGCGCCGGCATATGCAGGAGACCGTAGTGGCGGAGCGGGGCAAACGAGCCCCGATCTTCGAGACCCTGCACGATCACTGGCGGGTCGTACTCCGCATTGCTGGCTTGTCGGCGTTCCTCTCCGTCAGCTTTTACCTGAGCTTCGTTTATCTCGTGAGTTGGTTGCAGATCGCAGACCGCATTGCGCCCGCACGCGCGCTCGAGATCAATTCGTTCAGCATGGTAATCCTGCTGCCGGTCACCATTGCCGGCGGCTGGTTGTCGGACCGCGCTGGTCGCAGGCCCATTCTGCAACTGGCAACGGTTCTCGGGTTCGCCACCGCGCTGCCCTTGTGGCGGCTAATGCATCATCCCAGCGCCGAACTGGCCCTACTGGGACAGCTCGGCATGGTGCTGATCGTCGGTTTGTTCAACGGTGCCCTGCCCGCCGCTATTGTCGAGTATGCGCCACCTAGCGTTCGCTGCACGGCCGTCGCACTCGGCTACAATGTGTCTCTTGGCGTGATTGGCGGCTTGAGCCCGCTAGCAGCCACCTGGTTGGTGGAGCGCACAGGTGACGAAATTGCGCCGGCATTCCTAATCATGGCCACCGCAGTGATTTCATTCCTCGTCATCCTGCGGATGTCGGAAACTCGCCGCGGTCCGTTTGCAAGCGCGGCCGCTATTGCGTCCTGACGATCTTTGTTGCCACTCCAGGTCCGAACGGACCGAGGATGCACGTTGCTTCCGCCAGTTCAGAAACGCTTAAGAAGTTTTTCAATGACTTCCGGCCGGTCCGGGCTCAGTCTGCTACAGCCTGATGGCGGACGCTTCAGATCATGGTGCGGATCGTGCGCCGAGGCAAGGAAATCGGTCGGTGATTGCGACCTCCCGGAGCGGGCCTGCATCGAGCGGAACGTCGCACTCCAAGCTCCTGCAAATCGCCGATACCAGAAGCATCGAGGTGGTTCGTACCGCGCTTCCCATACAAACACAAACGACACCAAATCGACGGCGGCCGATATCAAGCCGATAGAGAAAGAAGGGATCATCATGAGCAAGCAGACCTTCGTCATCACCCCGAAGAATTACTCGCGCCCGCTCGAGGCCCTCGGCGAGCACGCCGCGGTGCTAGCGTCCGGCGAAGTTGGCTCCGAGCTCTTCCTCAAGCAAGGATCGCGAGGCAGCACTTCGTCCCGGTATCGCCGCCCGAGCGAGAGCGTCCCCACGAAAACCTTCAGCAAGGCGATCCATCGACTGAAAGAGGACGTCCGCAGCTGGTACGAACTACATCGACGCAACGGTGCGACGAATGTCGTCGTTTGGGCTATCTACCTTGAGCTGCTCTTGATGCTCGTCCTGCTCGTTCTTTTGCCATTTGATACTGTGCAAGTGGGAGGCCGCTACCGCCTGATCAAGCCGCTCAATTTTACGATGTCGATGGCTATGTATCTCGCGACGGTCGTGATTTTGCTGGATTACCTCCGGGCATCGATGTGGTGGAAGAAGGTCATCGGCTGGGGAGTCTCAATCTGCATTTTGACCGCCATCACCTGCATCACCATGCAAGCAGCGCGTGGTACGACCTCACACTTCAACAACAGCACGCCCTTCGACTCCGCCGTCTCCTCACTGATGGACATAGTGGATCCTCTCAATGGCGTCTTTGTCCTTGTCCTGCTAATCTTCGCTATACAGGTCAGGTACGATGTCTCGCGGTCATCTCAACTCGGAATCGCATTCGGGCTTTTCCTTTTTCTTGCAGGATCCGCCATCGGGGGGGTGATGGTGGCGCAAGGACAGAGTGTAGTGGGCGTTGCGCCTGGAGGTCCCGGGCTGCCGGTGCTCAACTGGAGCACCACGGGGGGCGATTTCAGGGTCGCGCACTTCTTGGGTATCCACGCATTACAGATTTTGCCGATAGCAGGCTGGCTCATCGATCGGCTGAAAGGTCTGCCCAGACGAGCGAAGCCGACAGCCGTTGTTGCCGTCTCCGCAGGGTACGTCTTGCTCATGGGATTTGTGTTCATGCAGGCCATGAACGGTGCGCCGCTCGTGAGAATGTGAGGCTTCAAGGCAGTCCCGGAGGGCAGGGCGAGGCTTGGAATTGCTCCACAGAGCCGGGACCTGACCGACCACGCAGCGGGCAGCGCCTTGAGTAACGAGGACTCGGTGTACGTGACCATCCTTTTTCAGAACACATAGAAAGGAGGCCGACATGTTGCTTCATCCGCCAATCATAGTCCTGGCCCGACACCGTGCCAAAGCTCGATATTCGATATTCTAAGAGAATGCCGGTTTGAGGGCGAGTCAACGGTTGCCCGGCTTTTCCCTCTTCAGGATGCGATCGACATGTGACGCAGCTTCCTGATGCGGCGCGACTGGGTCGAAACTATAAGACGCCAAGCCCCCATTCGCAGCAAAATAACGAAAGGGATAGATCGCGGCGAGACGCAAATCGGATGCCAACGCAATTATCCTGTCCTGATTTGTGACGATAAGGGGAAACGGTGCCGCGACCCAAAGCCAAATGGCGCGATAGCTACATCCTAAGCCTGCCGGAAGCTGAATAACCCAATGGTCGCGACGATCAACTGCTGCAGGGGTCCAACTGCGTAGACCGACATAACAAGGAAGCCAGATTATCGGCGCGCCAACTACGCCAGCATTCCACATGCTTCAAGCGTTGCAAAATCGTGGGTCACCGCGATGTCGTTGGGAATATCGAAGCGTCATCGACGGACCGGATGTCGGGTCACTCCGGCAATCCTGCCTTGCGCAGGCTCTCAATGAAGCGCACGCGGTCCTCCGCCCGCCGGACCGGCGGCGCTACCCGGTCAAGATTGCCAAGCCTCAACGCAGGATCGATCTCGCGCAAGCGGGCCATCGCCGCTCGGGCCTCGACCATCCGATCCGAAAGAGCATTGGCAATCGCTGCCACCCGCAGTGCCGTGGCCCAGTTCGGTTGCTCATGGAGGGCCCTGGTCGCCCAGGAAATCGCCTCGTCGTAACGACCGGCAAAGACATGCGCGAAGGCCATGCCACCGCAAGCTAAGTAGGTCAACGGATCAAGCGGGCTCAGCCGCATAGCTCGCTTGAAATGTTCAATAGCGCTGGCTGACTCGCCAAGGTACATGCGCACCCAGCCGCTCGCATTCCAACTCGCCGCCAAATTCGGGTTCAGAACCAACGCCCGGTCGATGTACGCGGCGCCGGCCTCGACCTCATTACCCAGATAAGCCAGGCTAAAGGCGCCTGACCACAGCGCGGTCGGATCATCCTTGCCCAGCGCGACCGCGCGACGCGCCAGCCTCACGGCGTCGGCGATCTCACTCTCGGGATCAACCATCCAGCCATAGTTCTTACTGAGCCCGCTACACCACGACGCCATCCCGTAGGGAGAGGCGTAATTGGGGTCGAGTTCCGTCGCGCGCACGAAGAGCCGCACCGCTTCCAAGAGGCTGCCTCTATTGTGCAGATGAAAACTGGCCATCCCGCGCAGGAAATAGTCGTAGGCGTCGAGGCTCCCGGTCGGCTTCCGTCCCGCGCGTTCGATCTCCGCGCGTTGGAGCCGTGGCTCAATGGCCCCCACGACCCTTGCGGTCACCTGATCCTGCAGGTCAAATACGTCCTCCAAGGCACCATCGAAGCGGTCCGCCCAAATGTGGCCGCCGGTTGTCACATCGATGAGCTGCCCGGTAAATCGCACACGATTTCCTGCCTTGCGCACGCTCCCCTCGAGCACGTAACGCACCCCGAGTTCGCGACCGACCTGCTTCACGCCGACGGCCCGGCCCTTGTAAGTGAAGCTGGAGCTCCGCGCGATGACGAACAGCGACGGAAAGCGCGACAGCGCCGTGATGATTTCATCGGCCATGCCGTCGGTGAAGTACTCTTGTTCAGGGTCCCCGCTGAAGTTCTGAAACGGCAGAATGGCGATAGATGGCCTGTCCGGAAGCGTGGGGTTCGAGGAACCGGCGGCCATGGCAAAATTCGCGGCCAGCGACACAGCGGTGGCGGCACCTTGGTCCTGCATGCTGGTCGGGCCGATGAACCGATAGCCTCGTCTGGGCAGGGTTTCGATCCAATTCTCGCCGCCAGTCTCCTCTCCAAACACCCGACGCAGGGC
>NZ_DATMLW010000247.1:0-29495 GCF_035570375.1 Bradyrhizobium sp.
TCGCTTCGCGGATGGGGAGGCTTTTGCACGGTTGGCGGTCGCGGTTGCCGAACGATACGGGTTTACGGCGCAGAAGGCAGGCGTACATTTCCTAATGCAAATGGCGGTCCTATGGACGCGTCCAATCGAAGACGCGCTCACCTGCCTCGAGGCCGCAATCCGATCTGTCGCCGAAACCGGCGAGATGGTTTACGCCTGCTTCAACCGTCAACATCGCCTCACCGATCTGATGGCGCGCGGCGATCTTCTTGACCAGGTGTGGCTCGAGTCGGCAAGCGCCCTGGATTTTGTCCGCAAATACAAATTCGGTCAGTTGGTCATCTTGAGCATCCAGGGTTTCGTCCAAAGCCTTCGCGGCGGTGCGGGGACCGGCGCGCCCCTCGACCAGGCGGCGCTCGAAGCGAGGGTGCTCCGGGGCGGCGTTCCCATTGTTGCCTGCTTTCACTGGATCCTGCAATTGCAGCGGCACTTCTTACTGGGCAGCGCGGAGACGGCCCTTGAATTTGCCGCCAAGGCCAAGCCGATTCTCTGGTCGGCCCGTCTCAATCTTCAGTCGATGGATTACTGCTTTTATCATTCTCTCGCCATAGCAGCCGTCTTTCAAACGTCCTCGCCGGAGAGACAGGCAGAGCTTCGCGAGGACTTCATTGCACACCTCGCATCGTTTCAGCGCTGGGCTGAGAGCTGCCCGGCGACGTTCGCGCATAAACACCTCTTGGTCTCAGCGGAATGGGCACGTCTCGAAGGACGAGAAGTGGAGGCCATGCGTTTGTACGAGCAGGCAATCCGCCTGGCCGCGGAGCGCGGCTTCCTTCAGGACCAGGCGCTCGCCAGCGAATTGGCAGCTCGGTTCTACCGCAATCGCGGCTTCGAAAGGCTGGCAGATTTCTATTTGGGCGAGGCCCGGGATTGCTATGCTCGCTGGGGAGCCTTGGCCAAGGTCGCACAGCTCGACCAGAGCCGCCACGTCGGGCAACAGCCACCGTTGTCGCCGAAACCGACAATCGAGGCGCCTGTCGAGCAGTTCGATCTCACCACGGTTATCAAGATGTCGCAGGCCGTGGCCGGCGAGATCGTGATCGAGAAGCTGATCGAGACGCTGATGGTGATTGCCGTCGAGCATGCCGGGGCGGACCGCGGTCTCCTGCTTCTTCCGCACGGCGGCCAATATCGGATCGAGGCGGAAGCGAGGAGCGGTCGCGACGGCGTCAGGGTCCGTCTTTTCGAAACGCCGGTGGCGCCTCTGGAATTTCCCGTGCGGATCCTCGAGCGGGTCGTCCGCACCCAGAGCCAGGTGATCCTTGATGACGCGCGCGGGCGGCACGCGTTCGTCGGAGATGACTACATAGGCCGTAAGCAGGCGCGATCGCTCCTTTGCCTGCCGTTGCTGAAACAGGCCGAGTTGACCGGCGTTCTCTATCTCGAAAACAGCCTGGCGTCACATGTGTTCACGCCGGCGCGGATCGCGGTACTGGAGCTGCTCGCGTCACAGGCGGCAATCGCGCTGGAGAACGCGCGGCTGTACCGTGATGTCGCCGAACGCGAGGCCAAAATCCGCCGGCTGGTCGACGCCAATATCATTGGCATTTTCATCTCAAACGGAAAGGAGAAAATCATCGAAGCCAACGACGCGTTCCTCAGGATGCTGGGATACGACCGGAAGGACCTCGCATTGGGGCGTATACGCTGGACTGATCTGACGGCGCCGGAGTGGCGCGACCGCAATTCACAGATGGTTGAAGAGGTAAAAGCGACGGGCATCGCGCAACCACACGAGAACGAGTATTTGCGAAAGGATGGCAGCCGCGTGCCTGTTCTGGTCGGCGCCGCGAGCTACGAAAAAACCGAGAACCAACGGGTCGCTTTCGTGCTCGATCTGACCGAACGCAGGCAGGCGGAAGAGGCGCTGCGCGAGCTGGAATCGGATTTCGCTCATATGAACCGCGTGAGCATGCTGGGAGAATTGGCTGCCTCTCTCTCTCACGAGATTGCACAACCGATCTCCAGCGCGCGGAATAATGCGCGCGCGGCACAGAATTTTCTGGGAATGGAGCCGTCGGACCTGGGCGAGGTCAGGGAAGCACTCGGCTCCGTCGTTGCCGATACCGATCGAGTCGGAGAAATCATCGACCGCATCCGCGAGCAAATCAAGAAGGCGCCGCCGCGAAAGGAGCGTTTCGACCTTAATTCGGCAATTGATGAGGTAATCACACTGGCGCGAAGCGTGACTAATCGGAATAACGTTCTGATCGAGACCCGGCTTGCCACTGGATTTTCTGTCGTTCACGGGGATCGCGTTCAATTGCAGCAAGTGCTGTTGAACCTGATCCTGAACGCGGTTGAAGCAATGGGCGCCGTTGAGACAGGGGCGCGAGAGCTATTGATCAGCACAGAACGCGAACAGAAAGGGGTCCTCGTGGCCGTGCGCGACTCCGGGCCGGGCATCGATCCCACGCATCTCGTACGAATGTTCGAGGCGTTCTACACTACCAAGTCCGGTGGAACAGGGATGGGGCTGTCGATATGCCGGTCCATCATCGATGCTCATGGGGGCAGGCTGTGGGCGGAGGCGAATCAGCCTCGCGGCGCCGTATTTTGGTTCACGTTGCCCGACGCCAGATGAGAGTTCAGAAGCAAATGAGAGTTCAGAAGTCCTCAGGTCGAATCGCCGGACGCGAGAGCCGCGTCAAGACACCTTGTGAGATCCCGTTCATCCACTGGTTTACTGAGGTAGCACGTGACCCCGTCGCTCAGGGCGCGGGCCCGGTCAACATCGTTCGGGAAAGCAGTCACGAGTATTGTCGGAATGGCGTGGCCGGTATCGATAAGGCGCCGAAAAAGTTCGATACCTGTCATCGCCGGCATGTGAACGTCGGCGATCAGGCAGGCCGTTTCACCCATGCGAGGAGATGCGAGAAAATCGGCCGCCGACGGAAAAACATCGACCATAAAGCCCATTGATCTCATGAGCCTTCGCATGGACTCGCGAAAAAATCGATCGTCTTCAACAACCGAAACCAATGGTTTTTTCATCATGCTGCCTGTGGCAATTCGCCTTTAACTCGCGTTGCGGGCATCAAACACGTCTAGAATAGCGTCATATCTGCGAAGAATGCTACTCGCGTAATGTCGGCGCCTTGTAAACTTTGGCTTAGCTCGGAGCGAATTGGGCAGCTCGGGCATCAAAGGAGGTCGCTGACCTATGTTATGCTGTGTAAACTTTAGTGTACGCACGTTTCATATCGAGAAGAATGGGGCTGTTCACGTCTACGGATTAGGACTAGAAATGCATGGTCAATCTAAACCTGCAACCGAGACAAAGGCTGATTTTTCGGGATGCTTTAATCCGAGCAGCAGCAATGTCTGATTCAAACTCCACCGTGTTGGTCATCGACGACGATCCGAATTTCCGCGCTTCGGTCGGGCGCCTGTTGCGATCGCTCGGCCTCAATGTTCAGTTATTTGCATCAATTGCCGAGTTCCTTGAGTCCGATCCGCCGGATTGTGCTACCTGTCTGGTGCTCGACATCAGATTGCCCGATCAAAGCGGCCTGGATCTTCAGCGTGAGCTGGCTGCGGCAAACAGGGAAATCCCGATCATTTTCGTCACCGGGCACGGCGACATACCGATGTCCGTACAGGCAATGAAGCGGGGCGCCATCGAGTTCCTGACCAAGCCGTTCCGCGATCAGGATCTCCTCGACGCTATTCAGCTGGGTCTGTCTCGCGATCGGGCACGGCGAAAAACTGAAACGGATTTGGCCGTCCTCAGGGAGCGCTTCGGGTCACTAAGCCCGAGGGAGCGGGAGATCGTGATTCAAGTCGCTCGTGGCCGCCTGAGCAAGCAGATTGCCTTCGATATCGGCATCGCCGAAGCGACGGTGAAGGTGCATCGCAGCCGGGCGATGCAGAAGATGAGGGCCGGTTCGCTTCCGGAACTCGGCCGAATGGCTGATAAGCTCAGGTTGGTATCCGACACGCCGCATCGCGTCTGAGCGGTCCCCTCTGCGCTACGTGCGCAGTCGCACTTACGCCTCCTCCCATTTCTCACCATCTGCGGCGCGACAGCTGTCAGTGGGCCTGTAAATTTAGGTTTAGACAACACACCCAAACTGATCGCTACGCGCCACCTGTGTGGAATAGCCCGCGGTACTCCAAAGCATAAGTTACGTCCAACCGCCGAGAATGAAACACGCGAGGTTAGGATGTTCGTCGACAGGGCTATTACAGAAGACTTTCAAACTACTTCACCAGCATCTCCTTCTGCAAGCGACCAGCAATTCCATGTTGTTGCCAGTAGTTTGGCCCGGTTGCTTGAGACTGCAACGCGGGAGCTCGAGCGTGATCGGGGCGTAGTAAAGGCTTCGCTGGTTACAGCGTGGCGTATCCTGCAGGCGGAGATCGAACGCTGTTCCGGGGCGAACGGCTCCTCAAGTGGCGGTCTGGCTGCCTGGCAGGTCGCGCGCGTGCGAGCTTACATCGACAGCAATCTGCACCGCACCATTCATATCCGCGACCTTAGTGCCATCGCGCGCCGAAGTCCGGCGCACTTCTCGCGGCAGTTCAAACTGGCTGTTGGTAAGTCGCCACATGCCTACGTGGTGAGAAGGCGCTTGGAGAAAGCCTGTCACCTGATGATAACCAGTACGACATCATTAAGTGAAATAGCTTTGAGTGTCGGCTTTTCTGACCAAGCACATCTATGCAGGCTTTTTAGGCGGGACTTCGGTCAGAGTCCTGCCAACTGGCGGCGAGAACTGGGAATCCCCGGCGAGGTCATCGCAGGAATTGGCGCGGACAAGTCATGAGCATTGCAAAGTGCTGAGTTTCGTCCTTTCGTACCGTCGACCCGAAGCCAACTTCTCAAATGCGGGGGTTGCGCGCGTCAGGTTTTTGTGGAGAGGCGGTCTCGAGCGCGGATCAGCCTGAAACCGCTGTCAAGGACTGGTTGGCAGAACCCGGGCCGGCACTTCTTCATGTACAGGTCAACCCAATGCAACTCGTCATGCCGCCATTCATGCAAGTAGAGCCGGCGATCGGAATGGCGCTTTACTCGGCTCGCGCCATTTTGCGGCCGCGGGGGAGATGTTTGGGAAATGGTAAAGGAAAATCTTTAGTTCAGGCGCGTCTTCCGCGACGGAGGCACGATGCGCGGTGGATCGCGATGGACCAGTGAGGAGAGACGACATGTCCGGTATTCATCACGTGACGGCAATCGCCGGAGATCCCAACAAGAACCTCGACTTTTACACGCGCGATCTTGGTCTGCGTTTCGTCAAGAAGACGGTGAACTTCGACGATCCGTCGACCTATCACTTCTATTACGGTAACGAGACCGGCAGTCCCGGTACAATCCTGACCTTCTTCCCTTGGGCAAAGGCGTCGGCAGGCCAGCGCGGGGTCGGTGAAACCCATCAAACTGCTTTCCGAGTGCCATTGCGCTCGCTCGGCTACTGGACCGAGCGCTTCATCGAGAAGGGAATTGCTTGTCAGGCGTTGGAAAAGCGCTTCGGCGAACAAGTTTTGCCCTTCACGGATCCGGACGGGATGGCGCTCGCGCTGGTTGGCGCTGCCAATGCAGCCGACGAGCCGGCTTGGAGCAACGGCGACATTCCCGTTCAACATGCGATTCGCGGCTTTCAGGGTATAACGCTGCTGCTCGACAGCGCAGAGAAGACTGCAGCGATTCTGAGCGACGTGTTCGACTTCCGCGAGGTCGCGCGTGAAGGATCGGCAATCCGTTTCGCTGCGGCAGGCGTCGCGAACGGCGGCATCGTTGATATTCACGAGGTCAAGGGATGCCCGCGCGGGCACCAGGGACGAGGTTCAGTGCATCACATCGCCTTCCGCGCTGCGGACGATGCGCAGCAGGCACAGATGACCGAGAAGCTGATCCGCGTGCACGGTAGGCATCCGACCGAACAGAAAGACCGTAGCTATTTCCGCTCGATCTACTTCCGCGAGCCCGGCGGTGTCCTGTTTGAGATCGCGACCGATATTCCAGGTTTCGCAGTCGACGAGCCCGTCGAGACCCTTGGTCGGGCGTTGAAGCTGCCGAAGTTCCTTGAGCCGCGGCGCCAGGAGATCGAGGGTATGCTGCCCGTTGTGGGAGAACTCGCCTGACGATGAACGAATTCATCTACCGCTTCGTGCCAGCGATTGGAACGGGAGGGGCACCATCCTTCGGAGGCCTTCTTTGGTGCGCGATTGGCTCTCGGCCCTCAACCTCAAGAGCCGTTTGTAGAGAAGGAAGCGTACCACCGGCCCACCCAGAGGATAAGGTGGCCGGGACAGAATCGGCTAGCCGTCTTCGGTCTCGACTGCTCCCTACAAATCGTCTGACGCCATCGTCGTCCAGTACAAATATTGGGATGGCCCGCGCGACATCCACGTCGCGTACCAAAGTGAGCGTTCGGTTATCCAGGATGAGCCACTGACCGTCCGCCCGAGCTGCGACGGCAGCATGATCTTCGTTTGGCAGACGGTTTTTCAAAATGACGATCTTCAAATCCTCTTTTGAAATACCCGCTTCCAGGAGCGCGACATATTTGAGAATCGCATAATCCTCGCAGTCCCCATGCCTGGATCGAAGTGTTTCCAACGGACCGCTCCAACGGTCCGGAACGCCCCATTGTGCCTCGTCGCTGACGGGAGTGATGGCGAAATTCACTGCTCTGTTGATCAGGCCGACACGAGCCCGTCCACTGCGGCTCGCGCCTTCGGAAGCCAGATCAATCAACTTCTGAGCCGGCACCGGGCAGGGGCCATTCGCGCGACATTGTTCGACGACTCCGAGGTCGTGGACGATCTCGGCCTTGAGGTGATGCCATTTCTCCAAAAGCGGTCCCCAGGCGACGGGCTCGGTATCCAGACCGAACAATCGAGCCAATTGCTCTTTTTCCGGGATTGGCTGATTGCGGGGCGTTGAAGACACGGTCGCGACGCCGCCACGAAGTGGGACGTGGTCGGCGACCAGAGAGATGGGTGCGGCGGAACAGGGAAGCGACCAGATCGGCTCGAGCAAGAGAGAGCAAGCCAGCAGAAAGCGGGTCGCCCTGAAAGCGCTGGCGCTACGTGCCGTCCATTGAGTTAGCAGGCTGGTAAACACTCGAACACGCCATTTAAGCGGAAGCGATTCAATGCGGGCCGTTATCGGCGAGGTCAACGGCAAGCTGTCCATGCGCAACCCTGCTTTGCATGTCCAAAATCCTCGGCGCTCGGGACGTGATGCCCGCGCTGCGTGGTGATGAACTCGAGGCACAACTTGGCACGCGTGGGCATTCGTCTCTTGGACAAACCTGCTTCGGACCGTCCTTGTGGCTAAAAAGAGGCGTCCCTTCAAAGGGAAGCAGCGTTATTCAAGACTGAGACCCCACGATCGGAGAGCCTGCGCGTGTGACTTCAAGGGAGCTCGACGACGGAGCAGGGGCACACTTTCATGGTCATTGAAAAAATCAACATACGAAGCGGCCCGTCTTGCCAAACGCCATCTGGGCTCGGATTGAACGCCATGCCGAGCATTTCTGCCGCGCTCACCACGCTCCTGGCGGACATGTTTGCCCTGTATGTAAAAACGAAGAACTTCCACTGGCACGTATCTGGGCCGCACTTTCGTGATTATCATCTCATGCTCGACGAGCAGGCCACGCAAATCCTCGCCACGACCGATCCGATTGCCGAGCGCGTACGCAAGCTCGGCGGAACGACATTGCGTTCAATCGCCAACATTGGCCGCCTGCAACGCGTTTTGGATAATGACGCCGACTGCGTCTCGCCTCTAGAAATGCTGAAGGAACTTCGCGGCGACAACGTTAAACTAACGGCTCACATGCGTGAGACTCATGCACTGTGCGACGAATTTGGCGATATCGCTACCGCAAGCTTGCTCGAATCCTGGATCGATGAGGCGGAGGGACGCGCCTGGTTTCTCTTCGAGAGCAGCGGACGGTCCTAGAAATTGAAGCCCTCGTCAAGTTGAACGAGTTGTCGGACGTTGATGCCGCCGCGGTCTGGTGTTGCTTGTCTATTCATGCGGGTGGGCGCCTGGTGCCTTGTTCTGCCGTCGATCCCGGGCGGGCTATCGCTCACCGTTCGAATGGCAGGGGCTCTCAAGGCTTGCAAATCTGAGGGTTCCAGTCGCGAAAAGGCGTTGGTGGTTCAATACCCCTGAACAACGCATAAGTCCGGAGTACCCGCGCCACCAAGTACCGAACGCCCGTTTTCAGCAGCACAGCATTAAAAAATTGCAGCAAACATGTTCAAGCGGCGAGTATAATCCCGGTGTCTATTGGGTGATCGAATTATCGCTGAACAGAAGAACACCCGACCCTCGGCAGTGGGGCAAAACGGCGTGCCCCTCATGGATGTGGTCTGATGTAATAGCTGCCAGTCGGCCACTTGGTTGTGAACAAGAGGAGTCATGGCGTGGATATGCCGACCTCTGGTACGGAAACACAAGATGCGTCCGAGCTCAAGAACGATGCACGGAAGAACAAGCGCGCTGAAACCCGTGCTCCATCCATCATCGTCGGCACCGTCGCAGCTGTCGTAGCCGCGCTTTCCGTCTTCTATCTCTTGCGGGGAGAACCGCTGCTCGTGCAGGGCGAGGCCGATGCGACACGACTGGATATCGCTGCGCGCGTCGACGGACGGGTCAAGGAAATTCCCGTTGAACGCGGACAGAACGTTCCTGCGGGGGCTGTACTCGTGAGGATCGATAACCCCGAAACTCTGGCCAAGCACGGGCAGATGAAGGCGGCGATGGCTGTTGCCGAGGCCCAACTTGCCAACGTGCTCATTGGGACCCGGGCCGAGACCATCGCCGCCAAGAAAGCGGAGCTGGAACGGGCGCAGGCGGCCCTCGTGCTGGCACAGAAGACCTTTGACCGAACGCACACTTTGACCGAACAGGGTAATGCGCCTCAAGCCCGTCTCGACCAGGTGACTGACACGCTGCACGAAAGCGAACGGGCGGTTGACCAAGCGAAGTCGGCCTACGACCAGGTGGTTAATGGCTATACCAAGGAGGAGAGGGACATTGCCAGGACGAATGTCGAAAAGGCCAATGCCGACATCCAGGCCGTTCAATCCACCGTCGATCAACTAGTGATCTATGCCCCAGTCGCCTCGCAGGTCTACCAGCGTAACGTGGAGCCGGGCGAGTATGTCTCACCGGGCGTGCCGCTCGTTACCTTGATCGATTTGGCGGACGTCTGGATACACTTCGATCTTCGCGAGGATCTCGTGAAGAACTTGAAAATCGGTGATCGATTTGACGTACGTATTCCGGCTCTCGATGACCGCCGCGTTCCGGTGGAGGTCAAGCTTATTGCAACCAAGGGCGAATATGCGAGCTGGCGCGCCACCCGTGCTTCGGGGGATTTCGATTTGCGGACGTTTTCGATCCGCGCCTATCCGGTCCAGCCGGTGCCTGAGCTGCGGCCGGGAATGAGTGCCTATCTCGACTGGCGGTCGCGGCAATGAGACTGGCGTCAAAGCCCGGATTTCTGCGCGTTGCCCGGCGCGAGTGCCATTGGCTGCTTCACGATCGCGTTGCGCTGCTCTTGATCTTCGGCGTACCGCTCTTCGCGTTCGTGGTTCTCACGACGGTCTTCAGCCGCCCGGTCATCCGGCATCTCGGGGTCACTGTCGTCGACGAGGACAGGTCGGATGCTTCGCGTGCGCTGACGGAATACATCGCGGCGTCTCCGAGCCTGAAAATCGTCGACCGCTCCGGCACGCTGTCCACGGCCGTGCAGGACATCCGGTCCGGCAAGGCGATCTCGGCAGTCTATATCCCGCCAAACTTCGAGCGCGACTTGAAGGCCGATCGCCGCCCGCAGGTCGTCGGATTCTACAATCAGCAGTTCCTGACGCCCTCCGGCATTGCATCCTCGGGCCTGAGCGATTCGCTTTCTGCCGCGGCGGCCGCGGCAGCCCCCGCCAAACGCGCCGCACCCACCGCAGCCTCGATCGGAACGCTGACCGGTGAGACGATCGCGTTGGTCAATCCGCAAAAGAATTATGCCCAATTCCTGTTGCGCGCGCTGCTGCCGACGATCATCCATGTGGTGATGACGCTTGCCGCAGGCTATTCCGTCGGCTCCGAATTCCGCCGGCGCAATGCGCGAGAGTGGCTCGAAAGCGCCGGAGGCGATCCGGTTGTCGCCCTCGTCGGTAAGCTCACCCCGCTGTTCGGCATCTTTTTCCTGATCATGCTGGCTGAGCCGTTCTTCCTGGAGGGCGTGCTGCAGATCTCCTTCCGGGGAGACGTGCCAATGATGGTGGCGGCGGGCTCGCTCCTGATCGTTGCCTACCTGTCGCTCGGCGCCTTGCTCCAGCTCGTCGCCGGCGACCTGGCGACGGGGCTCGGACTTGCCGGCCTGATTGCCTCTCCCGCATTCGGCTATGCAGGGGTCGGCTTTCCCACGATCGGCATGAACGCGTTTGCGCATGTCTGGAGCGCGATGCTGCCGCTGCGCTGGTACATGGCCGTCTTGCTGGGACAGGCGGCACGCGGATTGCCGGTCGCGGACTCCGCGATTCCCTTTGCCGCGCTCGCAGGCCTTGCGCTGCTCTATGCCGGTCTGGCATTGCTGCGCATGGCGAGCCTCAAGCGCAAGGGCTGGTTTGAAGTGGCGCGACCTTCCGACCCGCCCGACGTCACACAGACACCGCGAGGGATCGGCGGCGCGTTTGCCGCGGAGTGGCGGCGCGTGCTGGGAACGCGGAGCGCCTTCACGCTGCTGTTCCTGGCGCCCCTGATTTATGGCATTTACTATCCGCAGCCCTATCTCAACCAGATCTTGCGCAAGCTGCCGATCGCGGTCGTCGACAATGATTTGAGCGATCTCAGCCGACAGATCGTCGAGACACTGGATGCGAGCGGCGCGTTGAGCGTCGCAGTCCGGACGCGCACGCTTGTCGAGGCGCGCAGCGCAATCGATCGCGGGACAGCGTTTGCCGCCGTAGAAATTCCACCGGATGCCGAACGCGACATGCTCAAGGGCCTCACCGTTCACATTCCGATCTATGCGGATGCCACCTACCTGTTCATGTTCAGGTCGACCGCGAGCGGGGTTGCCACCGCCATCGGCACCCTGACGTCCGAGCTCGTGTCGCGAGGCGCGCGCTCCGATGGCAGCCTTGTCAAGGCGAAATTGGCAAACTCGAGCCCGGCCGATGTACTGCTGCAGCCGATCTTCAATCCTGTGGGTGGCTATGCGAGCTATGTCGTGCCGGCAGCTTTTGTGCTGATCCTGCAGCAAACCCTTCTGATCGGGGCGGCGATGCTGACCGGCACTGCGCTGGCGAAAGGCGGGGGCGCGTTCGCTAGCGTGTTCGGCCGCGGCATCGCCCATCTCAGCATCTACCTTCCGGCGGTTGCGCTTTATCTCATCGTGCTGCCGCGCATCTACGGCTTCTCGACGCTCGGCCATCTTCCGGAGCTTTTCGCGATCGCGACCGTCTTTTTGCTGGCGACAAGCTTCATGGGGCAAGCCGTCGGGGCCTGGTTCACCCGGCCGGAGAACGCGACCATCCTCCTTCTGGCAACCAGCCTGCCTCAGTTCTTCATGGCCGGTTTCGCGTGGCCGCGTGAAGCAATCCCCGAGGCGGCCCTCGCGTTCGGCCGGATTTTCCCGGCCGACTCCGCGATCGATGGTCTCGTGCGCATCAACCAGCTCGGTGCCGGCATCTGGGAGGTCGCCCACGATTGGCTCGGGCTGTGGTGCCTGGCCCTGATCTATTTCGCGCTTGCAGTGATCTCGATAGTTGTGACGAGAGGAAGGCGAGGACATGCAGAGAGTTAAGCCTGCAGCTACTGTCGCGGTCGCCATCCTGCTTGCGGCGGCCATTCTGATCTATTCCATCCATCGTCCGGATCCGAAGGTCACACTCATTGGAGTGGTTCGGACGACAGAAGTCAGGGTGGAACCGGAGGTGAATGGCCAACTCGTCTCAATCGCGGTGCAGAAAGGTGGGAAAGTACACGTGGGCGATGTCCTGGCGAAGCTCTCCGCGTTGGAGTTGACGGCACAGGCGGACCAGGCGCGCGCCGCCCTCGCGTCGGCAATCGCGGACCGCAACAATGTCTACGCCGGTGTCCGTCGCGAACAGGTGGCCTCGCTGAAATATGAAATTGCCAAAGCAAGCGCCCGCCTCGAGTACGTGCAGGCTCAGCTCACAAGAACCAGCACGCTGGCACGCGACAGCTTTGAGTCCCAGCAGTCATTGGATCAAGCCGTGAACGCTGCCGCAAGCGCACGTGCTGATGTGGCTGAGGCACAGGCTAACTATGATGCGGCCGTGGCGGGTCCGACCCGCGAGGAACGCTCGATTGCGGACTCGCAAGTGCGGGCTGCGGCGGCCGCAGTAGATGTGCTCGAACGTCGCCTCGACAAGATGATCTTGCGCGCCCCGGTGGATGGCGTGGTCGCTGTCGTGGCTGCAGAGCTGGGCGAGAATGTTCGCGCCGGCCAACCTATTCTGATGATTGAGGAGGCAGGCCCGCGGTGGTTTTCATTCAATGTGCGCGAGGATCATCTCGGTGGTCTTTCGGTCGGGGCAACCGTCAATGTGAGGCGGAACGGCGCCGATGCTGCGATCAGAGCCGTTATTACCGAACTGCGGCCGCTCGGGGCGTTCGCCACCTGGCAGGCCGAGCGGGTCATAGGCGATCATGACCGCAATACGTTGCGGATGCGCCTTGATCCATTGGGAGATTCGACAGGACTCGAAGCGGGCATGACTGTCTGGATCGAGCCAACCGACAATGTCCGTTGAAATTGCTCGATCTCGTCCCGATTGATTGGTTGGGATCAACGGGCGCAAGGTAATCCGATCTCATAACCTGTTCGACTGCGCCAACGCCCCGTTATGGGGCGTGTGCGGCGTAATGTGTACAGCGCGGTTGGAAAACCGGCGCCAGGTGCGGCTTGACCGCGAAGAGACGAGGGATTAGCCATCTTCTACTCTATTTGCCTGTAAGACCAATTCGTGAACAGGACCAAAGAGCCAAAACGGGATGGTCACGTGGGCCAATCCGAACGAGACGCCCTTGAGCCCACCACGTGGACGATAGATCTCGTGTCGCGCGAGCTACGCGCCAACGGCGTCGCGGTTCCAATCCGTAGCCGCGCTCTCCTGATCATCGAGACGTTGGTGAAATCAGATGGTGAAATCGTGACCAAGGACGCGCTCATGAGGAGCGCGTGGCCGCGCGCCATCACCCTCGAGGATGGCACCATACGGGTTCATATCTCGGCCATCCGCAAGGCTCTAGGCCCGGAACGGAGGCTGCTGCAAACGGTTCCCGGTCGTGGTTACCGCTTACTGGGTAATTGGAAAATCCAGCAGGATCGTAATCCGGCCAAGCCGAGTCCAGTAGAGCGGGCCACGGCGGCGGGAACTTCATTTTCAACGAACGTTCCGGTAGCGGCTAGCGCGCTGGTAGGCCGGGCGACGGCGGTGCAGCATCTGCGCGACCTTGTCTTTGCCTGTCGTGCCGTGACACTCGCGGGCCCTGGCGGGATCGGCAAGACGGTATTGGCATCCGAAGTGGCCCGAAGACTCTTTCCGGAGATGGAGAGTGACGTTTTTCTCGTAGAGCTGGTTTCGCTGTCGGATCCGCAATTGGTGCCATCCACGGTTGCGGGAGTGCTTGGCCTACGATTGGGCGGCAACGAGATTTCGTCGGCTTCGGTGGCTCGGGCCATCGGCAGCAGAAAGGTGTTGCTCGTTCTCGACAATTGCGAGCATGTGATCGACTCCGCCGCGGAGTTCGCCGAAACTGTCTTGCGCCTGTGTCCGCACACAACAGTGCTCGCCACAAGCCGGGAAGTACTGCGGATTGAGGGCGAGTATGTTTACCACGTCGCCCCGCTGGAGGTGCCATCGCCCGAGCAAGTCACGTCGAGCGACGTCCTCGGGCGCAGCGCCGTGCAGCTATTCATCACAAGAATGGGGTCACTCGACGCCGACTTCCTGAGGCGCGGTGAGAATCTTCCGGCGATCGCGGCAATCGTTCGGCGATTGGATGGCATTCCGCTCGCCATCGAGCTTGCTGCTGCGCGTGCGGCAACGTTTGGTGTTCAGGAGGTCGCGGAACATCTTGACGATCGCTTCGCCTTACTTACTGGCGGTCGGCGTACGGCCCTGCCGCGTCACCAGACGCTGCGCGCCACGCTTGATTGGAGTTTCAATTTATTACCCAGGTTGGAGCAGCAGTTGCTTTGCTCTATGGCCGTGTTCGCGGGCGGTTTCACCCTCGATGCGATGCGTGCAGTAATTGCCGAAGAGGATCGCGCTTCGTCGGTTATCATGAATGCGGTGGCCAATCTCGTCGACAAGTCGCTCGTTGCGCCTGACGATTCAAAAAGGGCTCGGCGCTGGCGGTTACTTGAGACAACGCGCGTATATGCACTCGAAAAGTTGCACGAAAGCGGCGAAGCCAGGCGAACCGCGCGGCGGCATGCAGAATTCTATCGCAATCTATTTGCTCATTTCGCAAGCGACGGGCAGTTCCAGGCTCCTATTGGAGACCTGCGTCGTTATCGTGAGGAAATCGACAATCTTCGTGCTGCGCTGAACTGGGCGTTCTCCCCGGCTGGGGATGCCGCCTTGGGCGTCGAGCTCGCTGCTGCGGCAGCCGATTTCTGGAGCGCGATGTCTCTGCTTACCGAGTCTTGCGAATGGGCGGAGAAAGCAACTGCCCAGATCGGGAATGCACTCGGTACACGCTCTGAGATGATCCTGCAGTGCAGTCTCGGGGTGGCACTCACCTATACACAGGGCATGACCGCACCAGCTCGCAAGGCGCTCGAGCGAGCGCTGGCACTCGCTGAGGAGCTTGGGGATTTCGACTACCGGCAGCGAGCGACACATGGTGTCTGGCTATTCCTGGGGCGCTCGGCGGTCTCCAAGGAGGCGCTTGTTTTCGCTCGCCGATACGAAGGCGTCGCGCGTACCCAAGACTTGCAAGCGCAGGCAGTCGCCGATTGGATCGTCGGAGTACCGCTGACCTACATGGCCGCGCACGCCGAGGCCGCCCAGCGGCTGCAACGAGCGATCGAGTATTACCCCACCGATCGGCGAAGGCTCGACTTGGTCCGGTTCGGCAGCGATCTGCGGGCCTCGGCGTCCGCTCATCTCACCGTTAATTTGCTTTCGCTCGGACGCCTGGATGACGCATCGCGGACAGCATTGTTTTCCGTCGAAGAGGCGCGCGGTACCTTTCATCCGAGCGTGCTGTGCATTTCTCTTGCATGGGCGGCTGGTTTTGTCTTTGTGAGCCTGGATGAGTGGGACCGCGCTGATCAGTTCGGCGACGAGCTGATCGATTGCGCCTATAAGCATTCGCTGCGCCCGTTTTACGCAGCCGGGCTTTGTGTGCGCGGTAGTCTTGCGGCCAAGCGCGGCAATCCGGGCGCCGGAATAGATTTGCTACGTACCGGACTCGCCGAAATGAAAAAGGCGAGCTACCTGCTTTTCTACGCCTTCTTTATGGCGGAGCTGGCCGCGGCGCTTGGCGCGATCGGCCGCGTCGGCGATGGTCTTTCCGAGCTCGACGAGGCGATGCATCTCGCGGCGGCGATTGAGTATCGATGGTTCGTGCCCGAGATGCTGAGAGTGAAGGGTGATCTACTTGCGCTAGGTGGTTCTGACGACATGGCGCGGATCGAAGATCTGTATCGCCAGTCGATCAGCCAGGCGCGTGAACAGCAGGCGCTCTATTGGGAGCTTTGCTCGGCGATAAGCCTCGCAGAGCTTATGCAGTGTCAGAACAGGCGCGCGGAATCACGATCGGTGCTGACTTCGATATGTGATCAATTTACCGAAGGCTTCTCGGCGTCGCGAGTTAGACGGGCGAAGGCGCTATTAGACCAAATGGATTAATGGGTTACCCACACAGCGTGGCTCGATGGGCCGCCGTGGGGCGAGCGGTACCACGACGTCTTTCGCTAAGACCGCGGGAATGCCTCAGCTGCCAAACCGGAATAACTCCGTCCCCCATCATGAAAAGCCAGGCGTGCTTCGCCAGAAGGCGCGGGCGGATGGCTCGCAATGCTGCGAACAGGAACCGCGCCGTCTGGCGTTAGCGCCCGTTGCCAATCGTTGAACCGGAAGTGGGTGAATGCGTCCTAAGCCAAGGTTTAACTCACCGGAGCCATAGGGGGATCGCAAAAGACCCGCGTGCAATAGATCGTTTCGATTGGAAATAGCAGGATGTTTCGTAATGGGAGATTGGATCTCCGCCAGTATATATCTCCGCATCCCTTCCCTGCGGCGATATGAGACCCGGGAGCGGCTGCCCCCAAGCCGCTACTGCGCCGTTCCCCCGACGGCGTCGGGTCGCTATGGCCGGTGACATTAGTCACCGGCCTTTTTCCAGCCAGGTCTTATCCCTGGTGCGGCTTCGCCCAGGCTTCGTCGAAGACATCAGAACCGAGTGAACAGCCAACAGGCGAACCTCAGTGAACCTTGCCCAGCACGAACGCAAAGGGAACGACAAACAATTCATCTCCAAGGTCATCAATTACGTGCAGGACCCAGCTGCGCCAGTCCTCCGCGCTACGTGCCGAAATTAGTGACCGCACGACGCATGCCGCATGGTCTCATGCTTCAGCCAGGTCGTCGATAGCCGCGCCGTATCGATCGACCAAAACCTCTCGTGAGTTGGAGCAGTGAAAATAAATCTGAGTCATGCCTCGAGTTCCAAATGTCCTAAGGATTGAAACCTTGGCGAGCTCTCATGTCTGTCCTTGAGTTGGTGGACACCACTAACGAGCGATGACGCTGCGAACACCTGTAACCAGACCCAGCGGGTTACGGGAGCCAGAAAGATCGTCTGCCTGTCCTAACAAATTTCAATTGCGATTTGGTGCCTGGAGTCCTGCTTCAAGTGCCGCACCTCCTCGCCAACAGGTCGTTGAATGCTTCGACCTCTGAGTCGAGCACGGCAAGCTTTCGATCGTGGTCGGCATCAGCGGGACATTTCGCGGCAGACTGACGTAACGTCACGGACTCGTAAAACGAAGCGGCGTATGCGCGGCATTTCGCGTCATTGTCGGGAGCTTTGAAGGATTGGCTTCGCACGGTCGCCCAGCGCGAGCGAGAGGCGGCGATTTCGTCAGGTGAGGTGCACTGCGACGCTACCGCCGAAAGCGCAGAGACGTTGATCAGGGCCGAGACTGTCAGTGCAGTCACTCGCTTCATCATTGCAGCTCCGCTTGTTGCTGATAGATGCTGCGAGCTTCTTATCGCTTGGCAGGGCAGTTCTCTCGAATGGACTTATCGGGAGTTGAACGAACCTGCGGCAAAACCTTCAGAGAACCTCTCAACAGGCGGCCGCCGGCTCAGGCCAATGATGCCGCTGAGTGGTCGCCGATCGTAAGACGTAAAAAAGCGTCGAGGAAGTTGCCAACCTTCAGAGGCGAGTACCCTAAACCTTCGTTTAGTTCCATCCATCCCATTGGATATCCAATTTTACTTGCGTCCAATGGGCTGCTGGTCGCGATTGGCTTAATCTTTAAGCGTTGAAAAGAGCAGAGGGTCATCCGGTACGAGGCGAAGATTTAAACCCGAGAGGAGATAACCATGCCGAACAGCTCCGAAGGTTTTGGAAACCGCAGAGCAACGCAATGCACGGTCTGTGACGGCAGGTTTGGTCTAGTCCACTACTACTCGTGGCGAACTCCGTTTTGTTCCAAGAAGTGCGTCGAGCGCTTCAGAGCGCGCCGGGAAAGTGAATGCAATTGGGTGGGTTGGCACCAACTCGCCATTGACCCACTGCCAGAGAACCACGCGAGGGCATTATGACTTTACAGATCTCACGACGAGGCAGGGAATATCTGGAAACTGCACAGACTTTGCTCCGCGCAGCCCAAACCATGGCCGACCGAGCTGTCGCGCATCAGCTGAAGAACCTTGCTGACGACTACCAGCGGCGGGCCGAGAAAGCTTCTTACGATGATACGGCCAAAGCGTTGGCTCGCTCGGCTGCCAGGGCGGAATACGATTGGCCATGATCGGTCGAGGGTTCAAAACCCGTCTTGCGGAAATGCTCCAGTCACGAACTTTTTATAGCTTCGTTACCGCCTGCATAGCTTCAAAGTTGGAGCTGATATCATAGGTCGATGATGGCATGATTATCGTCATTCAATAGGGAAGCGCGCTATCTAGCTGCTGTTTGGAGCCAAACATGGGTGAAATTGTTCGATTTGTCTCGAAGTCTGAGCGCGAGCGAGCCCGCCTAATTCGAGAGGCTCGCGCGATATACGACGGTATCTTCCCGCCGGATGGGCGGAACCGCGTCCAGCCGGACAGGGTGCCGGCAGGGCATTCTGCCAAGGAAGCCAACGCCTATCCCGGCGGCGGGGAGCTTCTACCATGATCAAGATCATCGCTGTGCTCTGCAGTCTCTCGACCCCCGCTGATTGCCGCGAGCAGATCGTCACCACCTCGGACTTTGCCGATGTCTCTGTGCAGTCCTGCCTGATGGGCGCGCCGCAACTCGCCGAGTGGATGAAAGAGCATCCGGCCGAGCGTTTGGCAGCGTGGCGCTGCGTGATCGGCAAACGGGATGCCAGGGCAGCGGTCAATCGGGCCGTCGGCGAAAGGTTCACTGGTGAACCGGGATAAAGACCGCCTCCAGCTCAGCGTCGACCCCCGCAGCGAATAGTTGGCGAGGTCGGTTTGTTGAGCTGGTCGGGTCGGAGGGTGAAAGCAGAGTTGGAACTCAAGACAGCCCCAAAGGAGACTGAAATGCGAAAGAGAGGTTTGAGCGTTCTGGGTTTGCTGGTCGTTTCCGCTTTAACAGCCCAAGTGGCAGCTGCAGCCCCGCACAGTGGCGGAAAGGCAGCGCGAGCTTCTGCACATCTAAATCAGCAGTATCGCGATGTCTTTGATGCCGCGTCCAAGCCAGTCGGCACCAAATCATGTGACATACTCTGGTGCTACCCGGATTGACCTCGCGCGCTCGACCGAGCCGGATCGGTCGAGCGCGGATAAGCGCCGCCGGTTTGATGCGAGGACCACCTTGCAGGCCGTCGCTCGCAAGAGGGCAGCACGAAAATGAAAAGAGTGGACGATGTTCCATATGGGCTGAAGATCAATACAGCAAGCGGTCAACGCCGTGCCATGTCTCTCGCTGCCTTCGGAGTGGTAGTCTGCCTGACCGCAGCCCTGCATTTCGCGTTCTGGGCGATTAAAAATCCTCACACCACCGCGCCTTCGGTGGAACAGCGATTGCCGAGCGTTTCATACAACCGGTTTGCCTCAGGCAATTCAGAGATATCGCAGACACGGATCCGCGCCGATCTCACCGCAATTGCGGCGCAGGCCAGGGCGGTTCGTACCTATTCTTCGACCCAAGGTCTTGAACTCGTCCCGCCGATTGCTGCCGAGTTGGGGCTCACGGTCTCGCTCGGCATATGGATCGACAAGGACGATGCTCGAAACGAGCGCGAGATTTCAACCGCCCTCGAGCTTGCCCGCCGCTATCCAAATGTGACTCGGCTGATCGTCGGCAACGAGACGCTGTTCCGCCGCGAGCAAACCGCGGCCAGTCTTATCAAGATCATCCAGCGCGTAAGGCGCGAAAGCTTGGTACCGGTAGCGACCGCAGATCACTGGAAATGCTTCCTCGACCATCCGGAACTGGTCGATGCCGTCGACCAGGTATTCGCCCATATCCTTCCCTATTGGGGAGGCATACCCAATGAACTCGCTGTCGACGAATCGTTCGATCTCTATGACAGATTGCTCACCGCTTACCCGAACAAGAAGATCGTCATCGGTGAATTCGGCTGGCCGAGCGAGGGCCACAATTTTGAACGGGCGGTCGCCGATCCGATCAGCCAGGCCGTGATTTTGCGGAACTTCGTGGCGCGCGCCGACGCGAAGGCTATCGACTACAACATCGTCGAAGCGATCGACCAGCCCGAGAAGTTGTTTGAAGGCAATGTCGGTCCGTACTGGGGCATTTTCGACGCCTCGCTGCGGCCGAAATTTCCCTGGGCAGGGCCGATCAATGACGCCAACTACTGGAAGACAGCGCTGGTGGCGGTGATGACCGGCCTGCTGCTGTCGCTTACCGTTCTGGCACTGCCCGGCGCGACCATCCGCCAGGCAGCACTGCTCTCCGGCATAGACCATCTATGCGGGCACTGGTGTGCGGACCTGTTCGTGTACTGGCATTCGCACTACCTGCTGGTGGGCGAAACGGTTTCGTTCGCCATCGCGCTTCCCCTTCTGGCCTTGCTTGCGCCGGTCGTGCGTTCGCGGGTCAATGAAATGGCGAAAGTGTCGTTCGGCCGTGGGCCGACGCGGCTGTTGAAGGTGACCCCGCCGGTGCCGCGTGGGCACGTGCCGAAGGTTTCGATCCATATTCCGGCTTACCGGGAGCCGCCGGAAATGCTGCTGCAGACCATCGATTCAGCAGCGCGGCTCGATTACCCGAATTTCGAGTGCGTGGTTGTCATCAACAACACCCCCGATCCCGCTTTCTGGGAACCGATCAAGGCGAGGTGCGATGAGCTTGGCCCGCGCTTCAAGTTCATCCGCGTCGAAAACCTCGTGGGATTCAAGGCTGCCGCGCTCCGGCTTGCCCTGGCCGAGACAGCCGAGGATGCCGAAATCATCGGTGTCATCGACGCCGACTATGTGGTCGATCGCAATTGGCTCAGAGATCTGACCCCTGCATTTGTCGATCCGAAAGTCGGGCTCGTTCAGGCGCCGCAGGATCATCGCGACGGCAACCGCAGCTTTATTCACAGCGCCATGAACGCCGAATATGCCGGCTTTTTCGATGTCGGCATGGTCGAGCGCAACGAGGCCAACGCCATCATCATCCACGGCACGATGTGCCTGATCCGTCGTACAGCTCTCGAGGCTGCCGGCGGCTGGTCGAGCGACACGATCTGTGAGGACAGCGACCTCGGCCTGTCGATCATGGAACTGGGATGGCGCGCCCATTACACCACCCGCCGCTATGGCTGGGGACTGCTGCCGCAGGACTATCTGGCCTTCAGAACCCAGCGGTCGCGCTGGGCGGCAGGGGCGGTGCAGATCGTCAAGAAGCACTGGCGGCAATTCCTGCCAGGCACGAACCGGCTCGATCGCAACCAGAAACGCGAATTCATCTTCGGCTGGCTGTCATGGTTCGGAGCCGAAATCATCGCGGTCGCCGCCGCGATCCTCAATCTGATCTGGGTGCCCTTTGTCGCCTTTCAGGTCGTCGCGATTCCGGATGCGCTGCTGACGCTGCCGATACTGGCCGCATTTCTCGTATCGGTTGGACACTTTGCCTGCTCGTACAGCTTGCGGGTCGCCATTCCATATCGGCAAATGCTCGGCGCCATGATCATGTTCATGTCGGTTCAGTGGACAGTCGCGAGGGCGGCTCTCGAGGCCGCGCTTCCGGCGGGACAAAGCGATTTTCATCGCACCAGGAAGGGCAACGGCGCCATCGTTCGCGCGACCTTCGCAGCGATGCCCGAAGCACTCCTCGGCTCGCTTCTGCTCGCCGGCAGCGCCATCATCTATGCGACCAATTTCTATCGCTATCTCGAGACCGACCTGTTCGCCGCGGTCCTGCTCATTCAAAGCCTGCCATTTCTGTCGACCGTGGCACTGGTCTGGCTCGAGCGTTTCAGCGGTCGGGAACTACCAAAGGCTCCTGCGCCAGCGGCTCTTTCAACCTAGATTACGGTAGTTGCGCCCGAGGCCAAGCGCCCTATGGACCTTAGAGCGAACGCGACTACGGAGAAGTCATCAAGAGTCTTCTGCAGATCATGGAATCGCAACGCGAGGATAATTTAGACATCGTTGCCGGTTTGGCGACCGGCCGGTTAAGATTAAGTCGGCCGGTCATATGGCGATAGAGAACGTCCTCAAAGTCGCGGCAGAAGCTCTCGCCGTGTTCATTGGCGCCGAACACTTATGGAGGACCCGATGAAGGTTGCTATTCTCGACGATTACCAGAACGTCGCGCTGCAGCTCGCCGACTGGTCTGGCGTACGGAACCATGCTGAAATCACTACCTTCAATGACCATGTTGCTGACCCCTCGGCAGTAGTGGAGCGGTTGCGGCCGTTCGATGTGGTGTGCGTGATGCGGGAACGCACGCCGCTTACGAGGGAGGTCCTGCAGCAGTTGCCGAACCTGAGGTTGATTGCTTCGACAGGACCGCGAAACGCGTCCATCGATACTCGGGCCGCGACAGACCTTGGCATTGTTGTCACCGCGACAGGCTACGATGCCACTCCGACGATCGAATTCGCTTGGTCGCTGATCCTGGCGAGCATGCGAGGCATCGACCGGGAGACCGCCTCGTTGAAAGCAGGCGGCTGGCAGACCGGGCTAGGTGCAAATCTGCGGGGCAAGACCCTTGGGGTTCTCGGGTTAGGCAACATCGGAAAAGAGGTCGCTCGCATCGGTTTGGCCTTTGGCATGAGGGTGATCGCATGGAGCCAGAACCTTACTGAGGAAAAGGCAAGTGCTGCCGGTGCCATTCTCGTCGACAAGCAAACACTGTTTCGCGAGGCGGACGTTGTTACGGTCCACCTCGTGCTGAGCGGCCGCACAAAAGGCCTGGTCGGGACGCCGGAGTTTGCCCTGATGAAGCCGACTGCGAGGTTCGTCAACACGTCGCGGGGCCCGATCGTCGATGAGGCGGCCCTGATCCAGGTGCTGCATGCGCGTAAGATCGCCGGCGCAGCGGTCGATGTGTTCGATACTGAACCGTTGCCTGCCGATCACCCTTTTCGGAAGCTGAAGAGCATACTCGCGACGCCTCACATCGGCTATGTCACCGAGGACCTTTACCGGATTTTCTACGGCGATGCCGCCGCGAACATCACAAAGTGGCTTGAGGTCAACGCGACATCCTCGTAGCCGACTGCGATGAATACACCTCCGAGCCGAACAGCAAGAGCCGTTTCGTGCCCCCATTTCGAAAGCATAGCGGACGGAAGACCAAACCACGTTCGATGCGGCGCTTGCATCATACCGCAGCGGCGTCGGTTGGATCACGGACCTCAACGTCTTGACCACGCAGTTGCTACGGGCCAAGAAAGCATTGACCTGCATCTATAGCACCGCGTTTGCGGACGGCGGGCCTGCTGGACGTTGTCGACCGGCTGAGCCGGCCATAGAAATAACATCTGACAGGAAAGGAAACCTCGCATGGCATACGATTATGTCCTCGCAGGCGGCGGCTCCGCCGGCGCGACGCTCGCGGCTCGCCTTTCGGAAGATCACAAGACCACCGTCTGCCTGATCGAGGCCGGCGGTGAGGGCAGGAGTGTTGTCGTCAGGGCGCCGATCGGCGTGGCGGCAATGCTGCCGGGCAAGCCCAAAATCAACAATTGGGCCTTCGAGACGGTCCCGCAGCCTGGGCTCAACGGACGCCGAGGCTATCAGCCGCGCGGCAAGGCGCTCGGCGGATCGAGCGCGATCAACGGCATGATCTATATCCGCGGCCATCACACCGACTATGACGACTGGGCGGCGCTTGGATGCGAGGGCTGGTCGTGGCAGGAGGTCCTGCCTTATTTCAAGCGTGCGGAAGGTAACGAGCGCGGCGCCGATGATTTTCACGGCGGTGACGGCCCGCTGCGCGTCGCCAACCAGCGCAGCCCCCGGCCGATTGCGTCAGCTTTTGTCGAAGCTTGCGCCGAAAACCAGATCCGTCGCAACAACGATTTCAATGGACCGGAACAGGAGGGGGCTGGTCTTTATCAGGTCACCCAGTTCTGGGGCGGCGACAGGAACGGCGAACGCTGCTCGACGGCAGCCGCCTATCTGCATCCCGTGATGAACCGGCCGAACCTCATAGTCATTACGAACGCGCAGGTGACCGGGATCGTGTTCGACGGCAAGCGCGCGACCGGCTTGCGCTACCGCCGCGACCGGCGCGAAGAGGCCGCCGAGGCCTCGCGTGAGGTGATCCTTTGCGGCGGGACATTCGGCTCGCCGCAGCTTCTGCTGCTCTCCGGTGTCGGTCCGGCGGATGAAATCAGGCGACACGGAATCAGCGTCGTGCACGAGCTCAAGGGGGTCGGCAAGAACCTGCAAGATCATCTCGATTGCATCACATGCTACTCATCGAAAGAGACCGACCTGTTCGGTATCACTCCGAGTGGCGTGGTCAAGTTGGTTCGCAGCATGTTTCAATGGCGCAAGGATGGAACCGGCCTTTTCTCGTCGCCCGGATCGGAAGGCGGAGCCTTCCTGAGATCAGATCCCGAACTCGATCGCCCCGATCTTCAGTTGCATTTCATCATCGCCATACTCGATGACCATATGCGCAAGTCGCATTTTGGCTATGGCTTCTCCTGCCGCGTTTGCCAACTGAGGCCCTTTTCGCGCGGTGAGGTCGGTTTGACCAGCAAGGATCCCCTGGCGCCGCCGCGCATTGATCCGCGCTTTCTGTCCGACCCGCGCGACGCTGAGATCATGCTCAAGGGCGTCAAGCTCGTGCAGCAGATCCTGCAGGCGCCGGCATTAACGAAATACCGCGATAAGAATCTCTTCGCCGCCGGGATCACCTCTGACGAGGCGCTGATAAACCACATCCGCAACAAGGCCGATACGATCTATCACCCTGTGGGCACATGCAAAATGGGTCTGGATGACACGGCCGTAGTGGACCCCAGGCTGCGCGTGCGCGGATTGCAAGGACTTCGGATCGTCGATGCCTCGGTCATGCCGACGCTGGTCGGCGGCAACACCAATGCGCCGACCATCATGATTGCCGAGAAGGCCGCGGACTTGATCAAGGCGGCGTAGCCGCGCCTCGATTTTCGCGAGGAACTGCCGTCCGCCTTGGGCGGGCCGCGCGCGGTTGTACGTATCCGCGCGATGCGGGCTTTTTGCATCGTACCTCGGGTGCAGGGCCAAATACTGCAAAAGTTCAATCGCTTACGGCACCGAACACCGCCGGCCAGAGTTGGCTTGACCGTTCGAAGCGCGGTAGCTTACATCAGTCGACTGGCGCTGGCGGCAACGAATTCAAAGAAGAATTGCCTTGCGAACTGCTATTCCAACGAGCGGGCCGCGCACCCAGGAGGTCATCTCCTTTGGGCCATTTCGGTTGTTTCCCTCAGAGCGCGTTCTCAAGAAAGCCGATGAGACGGTCAAGCTTGGCAGCCGTGCGTTCGATATCCTGCTCGTTCTGGTTCAGCATGCGGGTGAAGTGGTCGGCCAGAGGGAGCTAATCGCCAAGGTTTGGCCCGGGCTTTTCGTCGAAGAGGTCACCCTTCGGGTTCATGTCACGGCTTTGCGCAAGGCCCTCGACACCGGCGAAGCCGGCGAGCGCTATCTCACGAATGTGCCGGGCCGCGGTTATTGCTTCGTCGCAACGACGTCACGGGACGCCGTGGGTTTGCCGACTGCCGATGATTTTCCTGAAGCTCACTACCCTTTGCCACCGCTGCTCGTGCAAATGGTTGGGCGCGACGAGATCGTTGGCAGAATCTGTCACAAGCTGACGATCGAGCGATTCGTGACCATCGTCGGACCAGGCGGGTTGGGCAAGACGACGGTAGCACTCTCCGTCGCGCATACATTGCTGCCGGAATTTTTTGGCGCCGTCTGCTTTGTGGAACTGAGCCCGGTTAGCGATCCGCGCCTGTTGGCACCGGCCGTCGTCTCCGCGTTCGGCCTTCCGGTTCAGTCCGGCGACCCGATTCCGGGATTGATCGGCCATTTGCGCGGGAAACCCGTTCTGCTGATTCTAGACGGCTCCGAACATCTAATTTCGGAGGCCGCGGCTCTGGCGGAGAGGCTTTTTGCCGAACTGCCGCAGCTACATCTGCTGGTGACCAGCCGGGAAATCCTGCGCGTCGGCGGCGAAAACGTCTACCGGCTTTCTCCCCTCGAAATTCCGCCTGATGGCTCCAGCCTGACGCCCGCCGAGTTGCTCGGCTTCCCGGCCGTAAAGCTCTTCTTGCAACGCGCGACGACGAGCGGCGGGCAGATCAATCTTGCTGATCAGGACGTCAGGATCGCCAGCAACATCTGTTGCAAGCTCGGCGGCAACGCGCTCGCCATCGAGTTGGCGGCGGGGCGTGTCGAAGCTTATGGCCTGCAAGAGATTGCAAGGCTGCTTGACAGCGAATTTGCCTTGCGCTGGCCTGGACGCCGGACTGCTCCGCCTCGTCATCAGACACTGCGCGCGACGCTCGACTGGAGCTACAACCTGTTGTCGGAGGTCGAGCGCACGGTTCTACGGCGTCTATCCGTATTCGTCACAGGCTTCACGCTCGAAGCCGCGCAGCAGGTCGCCGGAGGTCCGGGGGTCGGCGCGGAAGAGGTGTTCGACGCGGTCGGCGGACTCCTGATGAAATCGCTTGCCTCAGCCGACACCACGGGATCGATCGCGCGCTATCGGCTGCTTGACACGACGCGCACCTATGCCGCGCTGAAATTGGTCGATGCCGGAGAGCGCGACCAATCCCGCCGCGCGCACGCGGGATATTATTGCGGATTGTTGCAGACGACGGGGAATGTGGCGGATTTGCCGACACATGAGCAGCGCGCTTTGGTCACACATCTCGACGACATCCGCGCCGCGCTGCATTGGGCGTTCGGACCCGACGGCGATCCAGCCATCGGCGTCGACCTGACGAGCTATGCGAGCCCGATCTGGCTGAGCAAAGCTTTGTTTGCCGAATGCCGTGAATGGACGATCAGGGCCGCCGCGCTTGCGCCAGACCGCGAGGATAGCAAAGCGACAGAGCAGCATACCGTGATCCGCCTGGCGCTTGCGAGCTCCCAGTTGTTCACGACTAGCTTCTCGGTGGAGGCGATGGTCGCTTGGACCAGGACGCTGCAAAAAACCGTTCGCGAAACGCAGGGGCAATTGATACTGCGCTACGTATCGTCCTGGGGAGGGAGTATCCGTACCCGTTATGATGAGGCACTCGAACTTGCTCAACGTTGTGCCGAAGATGCGAGGAAGCTGTCTGATCCCGGTCCGACCGCTCTGGCGGAATGGATGCTGGGCCACTCTCTGCATCATCTCGGCAGGCTTGCCGAGGCGCGGACGCATCTCCAGCGCTCGCTGGATGTCGACACGGAGAAGGCGCGGCTCGCGCAGGTCAATGCGATCGGCTACGACCGCCGCGTTGACACGCTCGGCAATCTCGCAAGTACGCTGTGGATGCAGGGATTTCCCGAGCAGGCCGAGTTGTTGGGATTGCGCGTGCTTGAGGCGGCAAGGCCACTCCAATTCGCAATGCCGCTCAGCGTGGCGATGACATGGGCCAGCTTCCACAGGTACTTGTCCGATACCGACATCGATGCCGTCGAGCATGATATTGTCGAACTGATCGAGCACGCCAGAACCCATTCGATAAAACCCCAGGTAGGGGTTGGTAATTGCTTTCTGGCCCTGTGTCAGACGAGGCGAAATCAGTTCGATACGGCGATTCCGCTCGCGACCGAGGGGCTGCGGCTGTTGGCGGAAATGCGATATGAAGTGTTCGTTCCGCTCATTCTGGCTCACCTCAGTGAGTCCGCGATCGCGGCGGATCGCCACGCTGACGCTGCGTCCCTGATGGAGCAGCTCGCCAGCAGGGATCTCAACCCGGAACATTGGTGTACGGCCGAGGTCCTGCGGGTGAAGGGATTGCTGGCGCTATCGGCCGGTCACAACCGCGACGCGGCAGCCACTCTCTTTTTGCAATCGGCGGCGCTGGCGAACAAGCAAGGCGCGCTCGCGTGGGAGCTGCGGGCGGTGATGAATCTTGCCCGATTGAAGGCCAATCAGGGCCGTCAAAGGGAGGCCATAGAGCAGCTGGAAGGAGTTTACAGCAAGTTCACCGAAGGCTTTAAAACTGTTGATCTTCTTGCTGCGCGGAGCTTGCTCGGCGAGTTCGCCCGATGAAAAGGTCGGGCGAGCGTGGCGAGAGTAAGAGCCGCCAGGTTTTGTGCAAATATCGACGAGCTATGCGATTCTGGGTCGGGTGCCGGATGTCCGAGCCTGAGGAGCTTCGGTTTGCTGTTGCAGTACGCCTCCCATTGGCGCGACAATGGGAGCGCTGAAAATGAATAAAAATTACATAGAATCAACGGATTGGCTGTTTTCCGTGGCGCCCATGATGGATGGGACCGGGACATACCGAAAAGCGAAGCACCATCAGCACTTAAGCCGGGTCGCCGAGACCCATGTCGTACCAAATGTCGTACCGCCGCTAGTTCGTAGCATCGATGAGCAAGCGATTTCGCGCTCCTGCGTTAGTTTGGCGGTTGTACGACTTTGCGCGAAACGTCGATTGCAGCTGCATTGAAATCGAGCAAGACGGAAAGCTTGGCCGCGATCAGATTGAACGGCAGCGTGCTGAGGTCGGTCAGCTGGCGCCGAAGAGGTTGTCAAACTTTAAGCCGTTCGATATTGCCAAGCAGGCCGCGACGAAAGAAATCGAGAGATTGCGAAATGCGAGGATCTAACGTCGCAAGAGGCGCAAACAAAACAGAATCTGATGAGAGCCGTGGACGAACTACGAGGTTGAATTGTCGCGACTCAGCGTCTGTTGGTGGAAATGTGCAAAATGCGAGAGAGAATCATCTCCGCTCATCGCCATTACTGATGCAAGCTCTTCCGCTGTTCGGCGGAATACCTCGACAATATTCTTACGAGGAACAAAGCCGTCCGAACTGTCAGTTGAATTCCCGATGTCAACGCTAGAGCCTGGCAACACCCGAACCAGGACCATCAGTGGTCCACCGGACCTCGCCACCGGGCTGGCCGCAAGCGGTGCATATGAAATGCGGCTCAAGGTCAGAGAGCCAAACGTCACCCGGCCATCGATCAGTGTTGATCGCACGCCCGCGCAGTTCACTGAAGGTGATTTTTGAGGGCGGGTCATTAATCACCTCAATCGGGGAAGATTAGTGCTTCACGTAAGTCTTCTGAAAATTCCGATTACCTTTAGGAACCCATCGATCCGATAAAGATTTAGTGCCTTGGAGGTGTTCCTTTGAGATCGAGGAGCCCGATGATTACCAATAAACTCCATCTCAGTTCACCCGATGATGTCGGGAGCGGTATGCCCCATCCGCCGCGTTTCCAGTCGGGCATTCGCCGACGTGAGCTAATGCTGACCACAGCTACGACATTGTTATTCTCTACGAACTCCGTCTTAGCAGGCGTTGTCCAAGGCAGCTTGCCCTGGGAGCAAGATGCGGGCGCTCCACCTGTCGAAGTGAGACCCGGGCCCTGGACATATTTTACTGCGGAAGAGGGCGCCGCTGTCGAGGCGCTCGTCGACCGATTGATCCCACCGGACCCGCAGACGCCGGGAGGCAAGGATGCGGGCTGTGCGGTCTTCATCGACCGACAACTTGCGGGGCCGTATGGCACCGCCGAAGAACTATATATGCGCGGGCCCTTTGCTGAGGGAACGCCACAACAGGGCAATCAGTCTCCATTAACCCCGGCGCTACGGTATCGGGAGGCGCTGGCTGCGCTCGACAAGTATTGCCGCGCAACC
>NZ_DATMLW010000248.1:0-30907 GCF_035570375.1 Bradyrhizobium sp.
CTGGTGCAAGCCGACGCGACCAGCGGTACGTTCATGTTCACGATCATGCAGGGCAACGTGATCAGAACCCAGGTGTTCGTGCCGCAGGACCAAGCGTTCGGATTGCAGCCGGGCATCGAAGCCGTGGTGCACGTGCCCGAAATCCCGAATCGCACCTTTCCAGGCAAGGTGACGCGGATCGCCAATGCCCTGCAGCCGGGGTCCCGCACCCTGCTGACGGAAATCGATATCCCGAATCCCGACGGAACTCTCAGCCCCGGGATCTACTGCACCATCGAGCTCCACATTCCGCGCAAGACTCCAAGCTTCAGGGTGTCCGCGGATGCGATCATCTTCAATGAAGCTGGGCTGCAGGTCGCAGTGGTGGAGAATGGCGTGGTGCATCTGCGCAATGTCACGATCGTGCGCGACCTTGGGAAAGAAGTCGAGATCAACAGCGGCGTCAAGGGGGGCGATCAGGTGATCCTCAATCCGGCCGTCGATCTGCCCGACGGCAGCAAGGTACGCCCGGGGCAAAGCACGTCGTAGATCTTCTGAGGCCACGGCGATGCCGCAGACAGTCCTTGGGCGGGCACCAAATCATCGGCTGAGCTCGGGAATTCGACTATACGCTCATCGATAACGGCCGCCATACTTGCATCATGCGAGAGATGAGCGACCCGTGATCAGACGGAGACGTGAGAAGATGGAACCGATCAAGCCCCGCGGCGGCCCTAAAGCCCCTGGTCGCCCGCGTGTTGCCGACCGCTTAGAGCTGCAAGAGCAAGTAACCGAACTCGCTGCACAGCAGGCGGCGGCGTCGGAAGTGCTGCGCTCCATTGCTAATTCGCCGCACGAGTTGGAGCCTATCTTCGACACAATAATCGCCAATGCCGCCCGTCTCTGTAGAGCCGAAGCGAGCGCCTTGATACTCTTCGAGGAACACGGCTTGCGCTTTGTCGCGCGAACAGGTGTGGCAGATGGGTACTATGTCAAGGGCCACCTCTATCCAGTCAGCGAAGGCGCTCCCTCCGCACGAATGGTCAAAACGAAATCGCCGGTGCACATCGCCGACCTGACGGCAGATCAAGCCTATCTCCAGCGCGTACCCGGCCTGGTGGCTCTCGTGGAACAGATAGGCGTCCGGAGCTATCTGCTCGTCCCCATGCTGAAAGATGATGAATTAGTCGGCGGAATTACCATCGTCCGCGCCCACGTGCAGCCATTCACGGACAAGCAGATTGAGTTGGTCACGGCCTTTGCCGCGCAAGCTACGATCGCATTGGAGATTACCCGTCGCGAGCGGCAACTTCGGGAAGTGCAGATGGAGCTGGCACACGCAACTCGCGTCGTAGCAATGGGCCACCTTACGGGCTCGCTTGCCCATGAACTCAAGCAACCGCTTTCCGCGGTAGCCGTCAATGCGGACGCCAGCTCGCTCTGGCTGATGAGAGAACCGCCCCAGATCGAAAACGCAAAACAATCCATTCAGCGCATCATCAAGGCCGTCGACCGAGCCAGCGGTGTGATAGACCGGGTCCATAGTCTGGTGAAAAAAGCTGCCCCACGGATGGATACGATCAATATTAATGATGCAATCCTAGAGATTATGACCGTGGTCCACGGGGAGGTAGTGAAGAACCGAATCAGGGTGCAGACGCGATTGTCAGATAGCCTACCGCGCGTTCGGGGAGATCGGGTCCGACTTCAACAAGTGATGCTCAATCTAATCATCAACGCCATTCAGGCGATGAGCGGCCTCACTGACAGCATCCGTGAGCTACGTATCAGCACCGAGAGTACAAAGGAAGAGGTGCGCGTCGCGGTGCGGGATACCGGTCCCGGCTTGAGCGTGGACAACCTCGAGAAACTGTTCGAGCCATTCTTCACGACAAAACCCAGCGGCATGGGCATGGGACTGTCGATCTGCCGCACCATCGTCGAAGAACACGGCGGACGGCTGTGGGCGAACGAAAACCTGCCGCAGGGCGCCCTGTTTCAGTTCGCGCTGCCGCCGGCCGAGGGGGTATTCGTGAATCAGATCGACTCGGTCTCGTGACGAGCCCGAGCCGACCTGGTGGGAACGCCACCTGCATATGCCTTTTCACGACCGCTTTTGAGGATTTAGTTCGATCTATCGCTTGCTGAAAAAGCTAAATCGCATGCTCTCCTTGTTCGGATACCAGTTCCAGTCATCCGCATCGGCCTCCTGTTCGATGCGCCAAATCTCATCGAGCAAAGAGGAATCGGAAACAGCGAACTGGAAGCCGTTGCGGACGAAAGCGTCGGACCACTCTGCAAATGTCCAAAAGGTCTGCAAGCCCGCAAATAATTCGTAGTCCTCGATCACTTCCTCCGTCATATCGGTAGCCGTGCCGTGAAACACGATTCCTGCACGACATACCCGAAACATCTCCTTGATCGCCTGGTCGATCTCTTCTTCGGGAAGGTAAGGAAGGCTCGTTTCGTAAATGAAGTCGAACGATCCGTCCGTGAACGGCATTTTACGCACGTCGCCGAGCAGGTTTCGTCGGCGCCACTCAACCGGCGTTTTCGAATGAATGTACGCATTGTTTTCGATGCCCCAGGCTTCGACGCCCAGCCTGTCGAATTGTTTGAGGGTCAGGCCATTGGCGCTGCCGCAGTCAAGCAACTTGTAGGGCGCCTGCGCACCCCAGACGGCATTGATCAAATCAACAAGATATTTCGAATTAAAGGCAGCCTGGAAAATGTCTTCATATCTCCGATTACCGGAGTAGTTCTCGAAATAGCTGTCAGCGACCGCTCCATTCCTGTCCGTCACGTCCTTGCCGATCTGATACGCGAATTTGCGCTTGCGCACCTCGGTAATGCTCTGGCTGCCATCATCATCCATCTCTCCAATCTCCTGTTGTGGAGATCGCAAACAGCCGCGCTGATGCCATCCCTGCGATATCGATCAAACCCTAAATATACGAGTTTTGCCCGATTGTACGATCCACGTGGGAGCGCGTTGCTATCGGTCAGTAACTTCTTCGACCAGAATGACTCGTGGGCGCCGGGCGGCGCGGCGTGTGCTGCGCGTCTAGCGGCAGGTGAGCACCGTTTCTTTCAAGAAATTGCCTTTTTTCTTCAAGACACGCGCGCAGCTTTCAAAATATCACCATTGCAGTCGGGGGGAAGTTTCAGGAACGCGGCTATGGCAACGCGACGGTGCCCTCGCATATCAGGTGTGGGCCATGAGAAGGACCATGAATTGGCGCAGTCCGAAGCCGTGTCGGGTCCCCACTCAACCATTTCAGACTTCTGCCTGACCAGGATCACCAACAAGTATGCAGCCGAGGGCGCTGTGGTTTGCCCCGCATCACGGCACGGCAGCCGCTCGGATGCTGCGCCACAACCGTACCGGCAGTAAACGCCGAACCTTTGCCAACACGGAACGGAGAAGGCCATGAACGAACAGAAAGAGACCGGCAGAACAGCGAATGTGAAGGCTGTCAGCGTCGCTGACTACATCGTTGAGCGCCTTGCCGCAGAGGGAATCGACCACTGCTTTGGCGTTGCCGGCGATTACGTGTTTCCAATCTGCGATGCTGTCGACAGCAGTGCAAAGGTGAAATGGATTGGCTGCGCCAATGAATTGAATGCGTCTTATGCCGCGGACGGCTATGCGCGCATCCGGGGCGCGGCCATGCTGACTACGACCTACGGCGTTGGAGAGTTATCGGCCATAAACGGCGTGATGGGCGCCAAGGCGGAAAAATCACTGGTCTTTCACGTCGTCGGAATGCCCTCTTACCAGAATCAGCGCTTGGGCAAGATTGCCCACCACACCCTCGGCGACGGCATCTTCGGCAATTTCGTCGATCTGTCCGCCAAAGCAGCATGCACTCATGCCGTCATCAATCCGCAGAACTGCGTCATCGAAATGGAACGCGTCATCGCGGAGGCGCACCGTAACAGTCAGCCGGCTTACATCGTCGTGCCGTCGGACTACGCACTATCCCCGATCGTGCCGGCTGACGTAAAGCCGCTTGTACCTCGATCAAACGCGGCAGCGTTGGAAAAGGCGATGGCGGCGATCGCGCAGCGCATCAAACAGGCAAAAGCCGTCGTTGCCTTTCCGGCCTTCACAATTTCGCGGCTCGGCTTGCAGAAGCAGGCACAGAGAGCGATCGAAGCTGTGGGCTGCCCCTTTGTCACAACGCTGATGGAGAAATGCCTCTTTGACGAGAGTCATTCGCAGTTTGCCGGAATGTATGTTGGTGCGGTGTCAGAAAAAAGAACCCGCCAAATCGTCGAAGGCGCCGATCTGGTCCTCGATCTCGGTGGCGTCAATTTGAACGACATTACCACCGCCGCCTATTCAGGCCGGTTTGATCTTTCTCGGTTCATTACCGTCGGCCTCAACGACGTCAGGATTGGAGACAAAATCATTCCCAATGTCAGGCTGGCGGATGTTTTGACGGGGCTGGCCGAGCTTAAGCCGTCATCCACGCCATATCGAGGAACACCACAAGCTCTTGCACCCGTAAACGGAAGCCCGTCCGACAAGATCACGATGGACGCCCTTTATCCGCGCTATGCAGCGTTCCTGCGCACGGGCGACACGGTCGTTCTTGAGACCGGCAGCTCGAGCCTTGGCGTGACGCCGACGATATTTCCGGACGGCGTCAGGGTGGAAGCGCAAGTTCTGTGGGGATCGATCGGTTGGGCAACCCCAGCCGCATTCGGTGTCGCGCTCGCCGACCCGAGCAGGCGTACCATTCTGATCACGGGTGAAGGCTCGCATCAACTGACTGCGAACGACATTGGCGCCATGGGGCGGTTCGGAGCCAACGTCATTGTCTTCGTACTCAACAACGACGGTTATCTCATCGAGCGCGCCCTGGAGGAAAACCCGGACTGGACTTACAACGACCTCGCGCCCTGGAAGTACGCCGAATTACCGAAGGCGCTGGGATGCGCAAATTGGTACACCGCGCGTGTAACCACGCTGGGCGAGCTCGACGAGGCGATGAAGGCCGCTCGCGCCAGCAAGTCGGGGGCATATATCGAGATCATTGGCGGCAGAATGGATATGCCGCCGGCCCTCGCCTTCGCCCATGGCCAACTTAAATCCATGTACGGCGACGCGCCATAAGACCTACAGGCCCGAAACAGCAGATGGCACGAGCAGCTATGCTCCGCCATCTGCGAGGTCCAGATGTCGGCTTCTGTCCCTCGCGTCATTTGGGTCTTGCGCGGCGGTTCGACCGCTTTCACTGCAAAGCTGAAGTGGGCTCGGCATTGCCTGCAGAATCCGGATGATGAAAATGCCTCCCAAAAGCGCGATCTCGACCGCAAGTCATCGCGCCTTTTGGCTCGCGGGCCATTCCGGGACCAGCCGCCGGCACCGGGGAATGCAGTCATGGCCGGGCAAAAACGCGCCGCTTCTGCCCGGCCATGACATCTCGGCTCAGGAGCCCTCGAATTTGAAGGAGACCTTCAGTTTGGCGCGATAGGCCTCGACCTTGCCCTTGGCGTCCAGTTGCAGGTCAAGCTCGGAAACTTCGGCGACGCGCAAATCCCTTAAGGTCTGTCCCGCCCGTTCGACCGCGGAGCTCGCTGCCTTTTCCCAGGACTCTTTACTGGTCCCGACCAGTTCGATGATTTTGTAGACGCTGTCAGGCATGCCGTCCTCCCTTTCGGTTTGGGCAGGACGCAGGATGCTCCTGCCGCTCTCAAGCCTAACATCGCGATCCCCGCGCTGAAAGTCGCAAATCCGGGGCGACAGCGGTAACTATCGCGCCTTCTCCAAACGTTTCAACGAAAGGGTCGGCCACATGCCGACCATGATCCAGGCAGGTCTTTATTCGGCGACGATGCACTACCTGAAGGCGATCGAGGCAACCGGCACGGATCAAGCGCCGAGAGTGACAGCGCAGATGCGCGCAACCCCGATCAACGACTTCTTCGCCAGGAACGGCAAGATCCGGATCGACGGCCGCATGGTCCACGACAATTACCGGTTCGAGGTCAAGAGACCTGAGGAATCGAAGGGCGAATGGGATCTTTACAAGCTGCTCGCCACCGTTCCCGGCGACGAAGCTCGACAAGGGTGGCTGCCGCTGGTGAAGACGAATTGAGACGCTTCCTTGCATTGGATCAACGAGACGCGACCACGCGCACCGTCATCGCTAGGAGCGTCAGCGACGAAGCAATCCAGCGTGACGATTTTCGACTGAGCTGCTTTGTCAGTCGAGCAGTTCACCTCTCCCCGGCGGGGAGAGGTCGGATCGCGATAGCGATCCGGGTGAGGGGCACCGCAATTACGAAAGACCGTAACCCCTCACCCCGACCCCTCTCCAAAGAAAGAGGGGGCACACCTCCATTGCGGCTGGGTTCGACAAAAAAGCGCGCCCGGCAAAGCCGGACGCGCTTGCCTCAAGCCAGTATATTCGGCCGTGCCTTACGTCGAATATTTGAATTCAGGCATCGCCTTCAACTCGTCCTTGGTGGCGTTGAAGAGGGCGTGATCGGGATACCACGGGTTTTTCGTTGAAGTCGACGTGCTCGCAGACCCTGTGGTGGACGGCTTGTTGCTGCTGCTGCTGCTGGTCGTGGTCGAGGGAACCGGCTGATCGACGAACTTGATCTTGTCGAAGGGAATAGCGACAAGATGCTCGCCCATGCCAAGGAACCCGCCGACGCCGAGCACGACGGCCTTGATGTTTCCGCTCTTGTCAATCAAGAGGTCGTTAATCGAACCGATGCTCTCATTCTTGTCATTGTAGACGTTAAGCCCGACGACTTTCGACCCGCGCCAGGTGCTGCCCTGCAGCGAGGATTCAGACATCGTTGACGCCGCGTTGGCCTTGTCGGTGGTCGCTGTCGGGGTTTGCGCCGAGGCAACCGTCGCCAGCAACGCCGTACCGGCCATCACCGCCGTGAGATATTTTGCAAACATCTGGTTTCTCCCTCAGAGAATTTGTGGGGAGAGAACATTCTTGCGCCGCGCCAGTTCCGGTCTCCAGGGTGCAATTTGCTTTGCGGCGCAACGGGAACACGCCCCGCCCGCACGCGCGCTCCGATCAAAGCCGGAACGCGACGATGTCATTTTCGAAAGATGCCTTTTGTCCCGCGGCTAGGCCGCCAGCGCTTCGCTGTCCTGCTCGTCGTCTTCGAAGTAGGCGATCGCCTCGAAGCGGTAGTCGCAGGCGAGGCAGCGCCAGAGATAGGACGTGCGGCCCGGTTCCCTCTCGATCCACTCGGGAATCGCAATCGGCTGACCACATTGGGCGCAGGGGTTTTCGCGAGGCAGGGAACCCAAGTTTAGTCTGGCCATTGGCCTTCTCCCTTTTTCTTTTCTTTTTTTGTGAAAACAAATTGAACAGGCGGAGAGGAACTCCGTCACGCAGTATGTCTGAACAATCAATGGGACAATTCTACGGGCGGCATCATTGCGCGACCCGACGACGAATGCAATGCGATAAAAAAATTAATTCGGCCCTGATCCCGGACCAGGTTCCACCTCGGGGTCTACGCTGTCCACCGCGCCAGCCGTGCGGAGATGGATGGTGGCGATGTCGTCGGCGTATGCCTTCTGCCAGCCATCGACATGATCGAGCAGTGATCGACGCGCTCTGCGCGCGCATCAAGGTCGCCGCTCATTTGTACGCATCGAGCAGGCGGAACAGATCGCCTGGCTCCGGGCCGGTGGCGGCGCTGTGATCGACGAAGAATTTTTCGCCATAGAGTTCGGTGCGGCCGTCGATGAAACGTGAAACGCCGCCAGTGTCCTGATTCCGAAGTTCGCATCATTGCGCGGCAACCTGGTTTGCGAACTTCGGAATCGAAAGGACACTGGCAATTTATTGTTTCCATTGTGGCTTTGGTTCAGAAGTCCGCGTGACGGACTCGCAGCAACAATGATGCGGACTTCTGAACCGCCACACGAGTGTCCTGATTCCGAAGTTCGCATCATTGCGCGGCAACCTGGTTTGCGAACGATCGCCGTCATTCGGGATTAGTCAACAGCGCGTGGGCTGCCGACGAAGAGGATTTCGAGCGGCACTTCGGAATCGAAAGGACACCGGCAATTTATTGTTTCCAGTGTGGCTTTGGTTCAGAAGTCCGCATGACGGACTCGCCGCAGCAATGATGCGGACTTCAGAACCGCCGCACTAGTAGGCTGCAGACTAAAGTGGCGCGGGACGATGCCGGCAAAGCCAGAGAAAGTCGGTTTTTCGCCACATCCCTGCCGCGTCGAACGCGATGATTTACCCGCGCTTTGCCTTTCGAATCGCAAGGCCTTGACCCGCTTGCCGCAACGCCCCCGAGGGTTCGCCCATGAAGTCTTTGTTAGCCCTGGCAGCGCTCGCCGCGCTGAGCGCGCTGGTGACCGCTCAAGCGGCGCGCGCCCAGCGCGCCGAATATAATGAGCTGGTGGCAAAGCACGCACATGCCAACGCCGTCCCCGAAGCCCTGGTGCATCGGGTGATCCTGCGCGAGAGCCGTTATCAACCCCACCTCGTCGGGCGCGGCGGCACGATCGGCCTGATGCAGATCAAGCTCGCCACTGCCCGCGGCCTTGGCTACACCGGAACGGCGGAAGGGCTGCGCGATCCCGACACCAATCTCACCTATGCGGTGAGATATCTCGCCGGCGCCTACCGCGCCGCAAACGGCGATCATCATCGCGCCATGGCCTATTACGCCAGCGGCTATTACTACGTCGCGAAACGGCAGCGTTCCGGGCATATCAGGCATCCCGAACCGCAAGCCGCGAGTGAGTAGCGCCGCTGCTCCCTCCCCCTGGAAGGGGAGGGCTCGCACTCTCATTGAGCACGCCGATCCCCTCCCGCTTGCTCGCAAGCGAGCAAAGCAACCTCCCCTTTTCAAGGGGAGGTTCCAAAAAGTCATGCATCCCGATTCGAACTGGCTCAGTCACGCAAACTACGTGGCACTGCATCCGGGGCGCACAAAACGCCGTAGCGCGCGTTGACACCCCGCCGCATCGGCTTACATTAGGGGCCGTTCCGAGGGGAGTTCCGATGAGGAGCTGAGAGACCGCACCCTCAATTCCAAAAGGCCCTCGTCCTGGAGGATGCGAGACCGCGGTGACCCTTTGAACCTGATCCGGGTCATGCCGGCGAAGGGACAGGGATGTACCAGAACAAGGCGAGTCCACGGGCGGAATCCCCCATTTCGGTCATCGGCGCTGGCATCGCCGGGGCATGGCAGGCGCTTTTGTTTGCGCAGGCTGGACGCGCCGTCACGCTGCATGAGCGCAGCTCCCCTGCCATGACGCAATCGACGAGCTATTGGGCCGGGGGCATGCTCGCGCCCCACTGCGAGGCGGAAGTCTCCGAACCGTTGATCGTCAGATTAGGCATCCGTTCGCTTTCACTGTGGCGCGAACATTTTCCGCAAACCCCGTTCAACGGCTCGCTGGTGGTGGCGCACGCGCGCGACCGTGCCGACTTCGAACGATTCGCCCGTCTCACCTCGGGTTATCGGCGGCTGGATGCGCAAGGCCTGCGCGAGATCGAACCCTCGCTCGAGGGCCGTTTCCGCGAGGGTCTTTTCTACGCCGACGAAGGCCATGTCGAGCCGCGGCGGATCCTGCCGGAATTGCACGCGCGCATCGCGGCAGCCGGCGGCCAGATCAGATTTGACAGCGATGCCGACCCCGAAGAAATCGACGGCATCGTGATCGATTGCCGCGGACTTGCCGCCCGCGACAGGCAAAACAGGCTACGCGGCGTCAAAGGCGAAATCATCCTGATCGAGACCGACGAGGTTGGACTGTCGCGGCCGGTGCGGCTGATCCATCCGCGCTGGCCGCTCTATGTGATCCCGCGCGGTGGCAATCGCTTCATGCTGGGGGCGACCTCGATCGAGAGCGAGGACAACGGCGTCAGCGTCCGCTCGGCGCTTGAGCTTCTGGGCGCAGCCTATGCCGTGCATCCGGCCTTCGCCGAAGCCCGCATCGTCGAATTCGGCTCCGGCCTGCGGCCGGCCTATCCCGACAACCTGCCGCGCATTGCGGTGAACAACGATCACATCGCCGTCAACGGGCTTTATCGCCACGGCTTTCTGCTGGCACCGGCGCTCGCCGAATTGACGCTCGGCTATGTCGAGCGCGGCGTGATCGACAATGAGGTGATGCAATGCGCGTGATCGTCAACGGCCAGGCGCGCGAGATTTCGTCGCGAAGCGTCGATGCGCTGCTCGCCGAGCTCGACTATGAGGGCACGCATTTTGCGATCGCGTTGAACTACGACGTGCTGCCGAAAAGCCGCTGGGCGGAGACGGCGCTCACGAACGGCGACGAGATCGAGATCATCACGCCGCGGCAGGGAGGGTGAAAGTGCGTTGCTCGCGAACATCCATCCGCAGGTCGTCCCCGCGAAAGCGGGGACCCATAACCACGACCGGTTATTGTTGCGAAGAACGTCGCCCGGCGTGCCTTCCTGAAGGGCCGCGGCGTATGGGTCCCGGCTCGCGTTCGCTCTGGACAACGCTTCGCGTTGCCAGGAGCTCTCTTGGCCGGGACGACGAGGACAGGACTTAAAAGCCATGCTGAATTTCTACGGCCGCGAATTCACATCCCGCCTCTTGGTCGGCACGGCGCTCTACCCCTCGCCCGCGATCATGCAAGGCGCGATCCGCGCCAGTGGCGCACAGATCGTCACCGTGTCGCTGCGGCGCGAGGCCGGCGGCGGCAAGGCGGGCGAAGCCTTCTGGTCGCTGATCCGCGAGCTCGGCGTCACCGTGCTGCCCAACACCGCCGGCTGCCGCACCGTGCGCGAGGCGGTGACCACGGCAAAACTCGCGCGCGAATTGTTCGGCACATCCTGGATCAAGCTCGAGGTCATCGCCGACAACGACACGCTGCAGCCGGATGTGGTCGGCCTCGTCGAAGCCGCCGACATCCTGATCAGGGACGGCTTCGAGGTGTTCCCCTATTGCACGGAAGATCTCTCGGTCGCGATGCGGCTCGTGGACGCCGGCTGCAAGGTGGTGATGCCGTGGGCGGCGCCGATCGGCAGCGCCAGGGGGATCATCAGTCCGGACGCGCTAAAGCTCCTGCGCGATCGTCTGCTGGAAATTGCGCTGGTGGTCGATGCCGGAATCGGCGCGCCGAGCCACGCCGCGCGCGCGCTCGAGCTCGGCTACGACGCGGTGCTGCTCAACACCGCGATTGCGAAAGCCGCCGATCCCGTTGCGATGGCAAGAGCGTTCCGTCAAGGCGTCGAGGCCGGGCGTGCCGCGTTCGAAGCCGGCCTGATGGAAGCGCGCGACTTCGCCTCCCCTTCAACCCCCGTCGTTGGGACACCGTTCTGGCATGCCGCATCCTGATCGCCCCGCCTATCCTGATCGCTTCTATCCCGTGGTCGACAGCGTCGCCTGGGTGGCGCGGCTGGCGCTGCTCGGCGTCGGCACCATCCAGCTGCGTGCCAAGAATCTGAGCGAGTCCGACGCGGTGCAGACGATCCTCGACGCGCTCGAAGTCATCAAGGGCACGCGAGCCGAGCTGGTAGTGAACGATTACTGGCGCGCGGCAATCATTGCCGGCGCCAGGCACATCCATCTCGGCCAGGAGGACCTCGCCGCGGCCGACCTGCACGCGATCCGCGCGGGCGGGCTTACGCTTGGCATCTCCACCCATGACGACGACGAACTGGCGATCGCCCTGCATGCCAGGCCCGACTACATCGCGCTTGGACCGATCTTTCCGACCACGCTGAAATCGATGCGCTTTGCGCCGCAAGGCATCGCCAGGATCAGCGAATGGAAGAAGCGCATCGGCGATATCCCGCTGGTGGCGATCGGCGGCATCAAGCTCGAACAGGCGCGCGAGATTTATGCCGCGGGCGCCGATTCCATCGCTGTCGTCAGCGACATCACCCAGAACGCCGATCCGGACGCGCGGGTGCGCAGCTGGCTCGGATTGAAGGCGGAGGCCGCGTGAAACACCGTATCCACCGTCATTGCGAGCGAAGACAACTACCAGCGTCATTCCGGGATGGTGCGTCAGCACCAGACCCGGAATCTCGAGATTCCGGGTTCGATGCTTCGCATCGCCCCGGAATGACGTCGCAATCGCACAATCCCGATCGCGCCGCTATCGGCTCGTCCGGAACGGCACCAAAGTTATGAACAGGAGGACCGCATGAACATCCGCTCCAACCCTCACACGACCACACCAGCCGTGACCACGGGCCCCCTGCCCTCGTCGCGCAAGATTTTCGTGAGCGCAGACGAGGCGAGCGATGTGCGCGTGCCCTTGCGCGAGATCATCCTCTCCGAAGGCGCCGGCGAGCCGAACCTGCCGGTGTACGACACTTCCGGCCCCTATACCGATCCTGATGTCGTGATCGACGTCAACGCCGGCCTGCCGCGCAACCGCATCGCCTGGGTGAAAGAGCGCGGCGGCGTCGAGGAATATGAGGGGCGCGCGGTCAGGCCGATCGACAACGGCAACGTCTCCGCCGACAAGGCCGCGAAAGCCTTCACCGCGCATCACAAGCCGCTGCGCGGCATCGACGGCCACATGATCACCCAGCTCGAATTCGCCCGCGCCGGCATCATCACCAGGGAAATGATCTATGTCGCGGCGCGCGAGAATCTGGGCCGCAAGCTTAAGCTCGAACGCGCCGAAGCAGCGCTCGCCGACGGCGAAAGCTTTGGCGCGGCAATCCCGCCCTTCATCACGCCGGAGTTCGTGCGCAGCGAGATCGCGCGGGGACGGGCCATCATTCCCTCCAACATCAACCATGGCGAACTCGAGCCGATGATCATCGGCCGCAATTTCCTGACCAAGATCAACGCCAATATCGGCAACTCGGCCGTGACCTCGTCGGTCGAGGAAGAAGTCGACAAGATGGTGTGGGCGATCCGGTGGGGCGCCGATACCGTGATGGACCTCTCGACCGGGCGCAACATCCACACCACGCGCGAATGGATCTTGCGCAATTCGCCGGTTCCGATCGGCACGGTGCCGATTTATCAGGCGCTGGAGAAGGTCGACGGCGATCCGGTCAAGCTCGACTGGGAAGTCTACAAGGACACGCTGATCGAACAATGCGAACAGGGCGTCGATTACTTCACCATCCACGCCGGCGTGCGCCTGCCCTACATTCACCTCACCGCCAATCGCGTCACCGGCATCGTCTCGCGCGGCGGCTCGATCATGGCAAAGTGGTGTCTGGCGCATCACAAGGAAAGCTTCCTCTACACCCACTTCGACCAGATTTGCGATTTGATGCGTAAGTACGACGTTTCATTTTCATTGGGCGACGGCTTGCGGCCGGGCTCGATTGCGGATGCCAATGATCGCGCGCAGTTCGCCGAACTCGAGACGCTCGGTGAACTAACGAAGATCGCCTGGGACAAGGGCTGCCAGGTGATGATCGAGGGCCCCGGCCACATCCCGATGCACAAGATCAAGATCAACATGGACAAGCAGCTGCAGGAATGCGGCGAGGCGCCGTTCTACACGCTCGGACCCCTGACGACCGACATCGCGCCGGGCTACGACCACATCACCTCCGGCATTGGCGCTGCGATGATAGGCTGGTTCGGCTGCGCGATGCTTTGTTACGTGACGCCGAAGGAGCACCTGGGCCTGCCCGATCGCAACGACGTCAAGACCGGCGTCATCACCTACAAGATCGCAGCCCACGCCGCCGATCTCGCCAAGGGGCATCCGGCGGCGCAACTGCGCGATGATGCGCTGTCACGCGCGCGCTTCGACTTCCGCTGGATGGACCAGTTCAACCTCTCGCTCGATCCGGACACCGCGCGCCTGTTCCACGACGAGACGCTGCCGAAGGAAGCGCACAAGGTGGCGCATTTCTGCTCGATGTGCGGCCCAAAATTCTGCTCGATGAAGATCACGCAGGACGTGCGCGACTACGCCGCGACGTTGAACGATCCCTCCGCGGTCGGCATGTCGATGAGTGGCACGATCGAAGACGGCATGGCGCAGATGAGCAAGAAATTCCGCGAGATGGGCAGCAACGTCTATCTCGACGCCGACAAGGTGAAGGAGAGTAACAGGGTGTTGTGAGGAACTGATTCCTCCCCCGCGCAGCGCGAGCGAAGCCCGCTCTCGAGGTCGACCCCGCTTGGCGAGGTCGGGGGTGGGGCAAGTCTTGCGTGGTTCATCACTCGTGACGCATCGCGCGACCCGTTGACGATGCTCCTCAGCTCGTAGGGTGGGTTAGCGCAGCGTAACCCACCACTTGCATCCGTAAGTTCTTCCGCGGCCGTAGTGCGCGGCAGGAGCGCGAGAAAAGAGCCCCCCACCCTGGCCTCGGCTTCGCCTCGGCCTTCCCTCCCCACCGCTTCGCGGGGGAGGGATCGACGGAGCCAAAAGCAGCGCCGGGATTGCTTTGCTTGTCCGCCCGACACTTGCCGAGTACGCTGGGATTGCTCGGTCCAACCGCAACGGACGCGCAGATGCTCACGCTGTACTCCTATCCCGCGCTGTTTGGCGTCGCCGACAACAACGGCTACGGGTTGAAGGTGTTTGCGTTCCTGCGCCTGGCGGGCGTGCCGTTCCGGCATGAGCATATTTTCGACGCTTCGAAGGCGCCGCGCGGCCAGCTTCCCTATATCGTCGACGGCAACGACACAGTCGGCGACAGCGAGACCATTCTCGGCTTTGTCACCCAAAAATACCGGCTGACGATCGACGCCGGCTTAAGCCCGGCGCAGCGAACCACAAACCTCCTGATCACGCGCATGCTCGACGACCTCTATTGGGTGATGTCGTATTCGCGCTGGAAGGACGAGCGCTTCTGGCCGGCGTTCCGCGCCGCGCTGTTGCGCGAACATCCGAACCTGACTGAAGAGGGCCTCGCCAAGGCGCAGGCTTTCAATCACCAGCGTTACTACTACCAGGGCATCGGCCGCTTCGATGGAGATGCCGCCATGGCGCGCGGCGTTGCCGATCTCGGGACGCTTGCCGCCCTGATCCCGCAGCACGGCTATCTGCATGGCGACAAACCAACCAGCATCGATGCCGGCATCTACGGGTTCATCGCCAACATCTATTTCTACGACATCGATACGCCGCTGAAACAATTCGTCGCCGCACAGGAAAATATCGTCCGGCACTGTCGCGCCATTCATGAAGCGGTGAGCTTGTAGCCCGTAGGATGGGTTGAGCCCTGCGAAACCCATCGCCCAGATCATGATGCGATTAAGTGGAATCGCATCATGATCTCATCTCCTTGTTTGAGCATGATCTTTTCGGAAAACCTGTTTCCACTTTTCCGGATCATGCTCTATCGCAATTGTCGCGATGCGTTTCGCTCCCGCCATCGCTTGTCGAGCTTCGGCGGACGAAGTCGCTCAACCCATCCTACGAGGCTGATGCCCACCGACACCAAAGCGCGATCCGCTCTCTCGGCAGACCCGGATCACCTCTCCCGCTTGCGGGGAGGTCGCCGCACTCGCAGAGCGCGGCGGGTGGGGGCTTCACTCTGCGATGGGCGGATTTCCAAACGAACGCCCCCTCCCCAACCTCGAGAGCGAGCTTTGCTCGCCTCGGACCCCCGCAAGCGGGAGAGGGAGCGCACCGCCGCTATCTCAACGTAATCGCCAATCCGCTCAGATCGGCGTTCGCCAGCAAGCCGACCTCGGTGCCGGAGAGTTCGAGCACCGCACCCTTCTGGTTGGTGAGCACGATGGCGCGCGCGCCGCCGCCCACCGCAAGCCCCGCGCCCGCCGCGGCATAGACGCCGGCGACATCAGATGGCCGGATGATGTTGTGGACGCGGCCGCGCAGCACGGTCTTCGATCCGCCGAACACCAGGCCATAGTCCAGCCCGCCGGCCGAGAGCGGATAAGCCTGGCCGCGGAAGGTGAGCGTGCCGCCGCCGCCGGAGCCGCCGATGATCCATCCGGCCTTCCAGATCGTGAGCGTCACATAACCATCGTCGGCATGGGCCGGCGAAAGCCCGGCGCCGGCAAAGACGGCACTGACCAGCATGACGCCGGCGACGAGCGCGCGGCGAAGGGCGGAAGACAGCTTCATGGCGTAACCTCTTGGCAGGATTTTTGCGGGATTGGTGGGGCGAATACTCTCGGACACGCTTCGAATCACGAACAACAGTCTAGCAAGCCGGCTTGGGATTCGTCATGGCTGGGTTCGGCCCACTGGTTTGCTGTCGTCGGCGAGCCAATCCAGATCTCATTGACGGTCATTCCGGGGCGCGCATCAGCGCGAACCCGGAATCTCGAGATTCCGGGTCTGGTCCTTCGGACCATCCCGGAATGACGAAGTCTGGATTGCTTCGCTTGCGCTCGCAATGACGAGGGAGGCGGTGAGTTCACGCGCATGCCCCCTTATTTCGCGCGCGGCAGCGGATTAAACTACTCGTGCAGGCAAACTCATGGGTGAATCATGACCGCCATCAAGCATTTTCCACCGCCCGCCGGCATCAAGGCGCCGCCGCTGTCCTTTGCCACGCGCACCGGCGATCTGATCTTCATGTCAGGCATTCCCGGCTTCGACGAGCACGGCAGCCTGCCGGAGAGTTTTGAGGCGCAGTTTTCCTGCGTCGTGAAGAACATCAATCGCGTGCTGGAGGAGGCCGGCGCCTCGACGCGCGATCTCGTCAAGCTCAACGTGCTGTTGACGCGCGCTTCCGACGTCGCGGCGATGAACGCGCTCTACGCTGGCGCATTCGGGCCCCCTCCCTATCCGGCGCGCACCACCTGCGTCGTCCATGCGCTGCCCGATCCGAAAATGCTGATCGAGATCGAGGGCGTCGCGTCGGTTGGTTCGCGGTAGCTGTCGTTGCGGGCTCGCTGCTTCGCCCGCGCTACATCGTCATGGCCGGGCTTGACCCGGCCATCCACGTCTTTGCCTCTGCAAAAGAGAAAGCAAGACGTAGATCACCGGGACGAGCCCGGTGATGACAGTTTCGGCTGGGAAGCTGGATTGCTTCGCTGGCGCTCGCAATCACGGCACAGCCGCCTCACTCCTTCTCCTCGGCCTTCAGCCTTTCGAGCTCGGCCTTCACGAGCGTATGAAACGCCACCTTGTCGAGCACGCCGGACTTGCGGAAAGGCGCCTTGGCGAGCGCATTGATGACGGCGTCATGGATCTCGAAGCCGCCGTTTTTGGTGTAGGCAACCATGCCCCATTTGGCGAGCTTCTTGTCGCCGATCACCTCGGCAAATCGCTGGAGCCGAAGGCTTAAGGATTGAAATTCCTTCGCATCGGGAAATTCCTTTTTCACGGCGAGAATTCCGCGAATGCCGGCCGCTTCCTCCGCCGCTTCCTTTTGCCCTTGCGAAGAAGATTCGCCGGCGGCGTGCGGAGATTTTTGTGCCGCGACCGCCGCCTGGTAGACGCCCAACGCGCGGTGAAACCGCTCGGGATCGATCGGCGCTATTTTCTCGGTCGCTTTCGCAGTCATCTTTCGCCTCCGAACCATTTCCTCCGCCCTATGCGCCAAGAGGAGCGAGTTTGCAACCTCTGCATTGAACTCAAAAGCGGCTGAGCTACACTTGGTTTCGGCCGGGGAATCCCGGCGCCGATCTTTGCAAGCGACCTTGCGGAGGGGGCCTTTACATCAGGGAGAAATCAGAACCATGCGACTTTCAGTTCTTTGCGCCGCGGCCGGCATCGCCGTCACCGCCCTTGCCGCCACAAGCCCGGCCGAAGCCGCTTTCAATGTGATCCGCTGGGACAACACCGGCTGGTGCCAGGTCTGGGGCCAGAGCAATCCGCCGACGCCGTGGCCATCGAAATATGTCGCGCTAAACAAGAAGCCTATCGCCAGCTTCGCCCAAGCGCTGGCCGAAAAGGACGCCCTGGTGAAAAAAGGCGCCTGCAGGTTCTAGTACGTGATGAGGTCAGGTTCGACTGGTTGCCGCAAAGGAGGTGTGCTCCCTCTCCCACCCAACTCGGGTTTACCGAGTTGGGCATCATCAACTGTCGAGGTCGGATAAATCCGACTTATGGGAGAGGGTCGGGGTGAGGGGGACGGTCGCTTGGTAAGAGGCATGACCCCTCACCCGATTTGCACTGGACGATGCGGAGCCTGTCATCTGGCGCGCGTTCGCGCGACCCGTTCGCATCGCCAGGAGCAAATCGACCTCTCCCCAGCGGGGAGAGGTGAACCGCATCAGTCTCAGCGTAGGCTCGCGTGGCGAAATCAGTTTCGCGGTCCCGTTCGCCGCTCTTTCATCAGCGCATCGCGCGCGGCGGACAATTCAAGAAATGCCTTCACATTGCCGCCGGCGTCCGGGTGCGCTTGCTTGGCGAGACGCTTGTAGGCCGTCTGAATTTCGGTTTCGGAAAGACGGCGGTCGAGCGGCAATCCCAACAGCTGCCGGCAGCACTCCTCCGCCGTCGGCAGCTTCAGCGCGACCTGGCGCCTGCCGAATTTCGGGGTCGCGAGCGTCAAAAGGACGTCGCGAAGGATGGCAAGGCGGCGGCGTGCAGCATCGCGGGTAGATGGTCGGCGGCGTCTGCGTGAGCCGCGGCGCGCAGGATCGGCAACGCCTGCGAAGCCGCCTGCCGAAGCAGTTCTTCCTCGGCTGCGGCTGCGATATGCATCGCAATCCGCACGGCTTCGCCATAGTCGGGCGTGTGCGCCGACCAGACATGTTCAATTTCGGTTTTCCATTCCGCGGGCTGCTTTTCCATGACACAGCACCATGGGTGCGCGAATTCGGAATCGGACCAGCACAATGATGTACGCGAAAGGTAAAGCTTTTCGTTTTTGTCCAGGCCGTTTTCAACTAACCTGTATCGAAAGCCTTAACCAAGAACGGGAGGGAAAGCCGCCATGAAGCTGCTCGAAAATCACATCGCCGTCGTCACGGGTGCAGCTTCCGGAATCGGGCGCGCGATCGCGGCCGGTTATGCGCGCGAGGGCGCGCAGGTGGCGCTGCTCGACATCGACGCCCGGGCGGCGGAAGCGGCCGCTCAGGAGATTCGCGAGGCGGGCGGGCTCGCCGAGAGCTTCCACCTTGACGTCAGGCGGCGCGAGGATTGCGTTGCGGTCGCCAGACGCGTCGCCGAGCAGGTCGGGCGCGTCTCGATCCTGGTCAACAATGCCGGCATAAACCGCCGCAACGCGTTCGCTGGCGATGGCGCGGCCGTGATCAAGGACTGGGAAGACATCATCGCGATCAACCTCGACGGCGTCTTCAACGTCACGCATGCGTTCCTCGAGCCGTTACGCGCCAGCCAGGGGCGCATCGTCAACATCGCCTCGATCCAGTCTTTCGTTCATGTGCGCACGCCGAACTCGCCGGCCTACACCACCTCGAAGCACGGCGTGCTCGGCTTCACCCGGGCGCTTGCGGCCGAGCTCGGAAAGTACGGCGTCCGCGTCAATGCGATCGGCCCCGGCCTGATCGAAACGCCGCTGAACGCGCAGGCGCGCGCCAACAATCCGGATCTCGTCAGGATTTTCATGGATCACACGCCGCTCGGGCGCCCCGGCAAGCCGGAGGACATCGTGGGTCCTGCGATTTTCCTTGCGTCCGATCTGTCATCCTATGTGACGGGATCGATCGTGATGGCGGACGGCGGCTACCGGGCGATCTGAGAGGGGCGTCTCGTCCAACGCAATTGCGATCCTTCGCGATAGAAGCGAAGTGCGTTTGCGCGGAGATCATGCGCAGATGCGATGCGTCAGCCTTGCTCGCATGCCATAATCTCCGCGCGGTCTCCGCGATCACGACATTGCCAGAACATCCGCGGTAGTATCGGTGTATTCCTGGAAAAGCACGACCTTTCCCTGTTTGTATTTGAACACGTGGGCCCATTCGCTCTTTACCGTCTTGCCGGTCTTCTTTGCCCGTCCGGTCGCCGTGCCCAGGGCCACAACAGTGTCTCCCTGCTCGATCATTTCATGCGGACCAAATTCGCTGTACTCGAGGTTCTGCGCGACCTGCGCAAAAAAATTTGAAATTTCCTGTTTACCCCGGAAGGTTCCAGCCCAGAGCAGCTTGTCCTTGGGACCGGGAATTACCCAGGTGCAATTGTCATCGATCAAGTCCTTCAGGAGACCCGGAATGTCACCTCGCTGGAAGGACTCATAACCTTTCTTCGTCGCTTCGATATTGGATGCCATCGCCATACTCCTCTGGGCTTTGATTGCGATCTCAATCGTCCCCGTATTTTGATGACACGACGCGCTTGCCCGGCGATTGATGTTGATCAAATCCGCCCGCAATTGCTGCGCTTGCGAATCCTCTGCTAGTGTCCCGGTTCCAACGTTCGTATGGCTTTGCCGCACGAGACTGATCGGGACGTCAAATCCGCCACACCAGTGTCCCGGTTCCGACGTTCGCATGACTTTGCCGCACGCACTTTTGCGAACATCGGAACCAGAGGGACACTGGCAACTCTATGATTTCTAGTGTGGCTTTGGATTGACGTTCCCATAATGCACTCGCGGCGAGACTGATAGGAACGTCAAATCCGCCACACCAGGCTTTTGCTATCGAAGGGTCGGGGAACGCGCCAATTGGCCAGGAACGCAGTCAATCGAATGGGACGATCGGGGCCACAGGGCCCCCGCAGACGTCCGGGACCCCAGGGACATCCCGGAAGACCCGGGCGCGAAGGCCCGCGCGGCAAGATGGGTCCGCAGGGAAAACCGGGACCGCAGGGCAAGCGCGGCGAAGCGGGGCCGCGCGGCGAGCCCGGTCCGGCCGGACAACTGCCTTCGATCGAACAGTTCATCCCCTGGCTGCATTCGTTGTTCGAGGCGTTTGAAGACTACCGGCGCCAACGGCAATATAACGATCACGAGACCGTCGAACGCGAGGCTAGCACGCAAGCCGCGCTCATCGAGCACGACTTCGGCGACATGTTCGTTGACGAAGAACTGGAAGATGAAGAGCGCCACAAAAAGAAGAAGAAAAAGAAGGACAAGAAGAAAAGAAAGAAGAAATGGAAGGAAGGCCACAGGCTCGCAGAAAATGAAGAGTAGGCCTGCGGGCGCGCGTGAGGGTGGAGACCAGCCCTCGTTGCCGGTGCAGCGCCAAACGGCTCTTGAGGAGCAGCGTTTCAGTTCGTCATGGCCGGGCTCAGCCGTTCGAAGAGCGGCGTCGCTTTTGCTGGCCTGTGCCCGGTCGTCCAATCGACCCGGTCTGGCTCATGCCCGTCCAAACCTCAGCCTCGAGCGCTCCCGCGCTTTCCCGGCCTCGATCTCGCGGTCGCGTGCCGGCGCATGGGTATTCAGCGAGGTCAACAGCCGCCGCGCCGCGGCGCCCACCTCCTCGACCGCGCGGTCGAAGGCTTCGGCGTTGGCCTGAGACGGCTTGTTGAAGCCGGACAGCTTTCGCACGAATTGCAGCGCGGAAGCGGAAATTTCCTGATCCGTCGCCGGCGGCTCGAAATTGAATAGCGTCTTGATGTTTCGGCACATTTCTTTCTCCCTGGCGTATGGCAACGCCTCCGAAAAGCCTTGCCCTCGATGAACCAAAATCCTTTTTCGCAGACCATTTTGTCATAGAATAAGCAACCCGTTCACCCCCCAAGGCGCGTTGACTTCGGGTCAAAAGGTCCTCGCGCTTCGGCTAATCGCGGCAACGAGAGCGAGTTTTTCGATGAGCCACGTCACCTACAAGATCGTCGAACATGACGGCGGCTGGGCCTATACGGTCAACGGCGTGTTCTCGGAAAGCTATCCAACACACGCCATGGCACTGGCCGCCGCCAAGCGCGCCGCCACCGAACAGCGCGTGCCCGGGCGCACCGAGGCCATCATGTACGAGACCGCCGACGGCGTGTGGCACACCGAAACCGCCTCGGGCAGCGATCGTCCCGAGACCGAGGTCGAGGACGCGCCTTGAGCGCGATAAACTTAAACCGACACTCGCGAATCCTTACCGGGAAATTGGCCTTGACCGCCCTCGCCGGTCGTCGGCGCAGCGTGATCATCTGGCACACAAGCGGTCGTGCAACCACGGCCGCGCCTTCAGGGGGAAAACGCACCATGAAACGTTCGCGCGCGGCGCTGTCGGTTGTTTTCGCAATCATCCCTTTTGCCGCGCTCGGCGCCGACTATCCGCTACCCAAGCAGGGTGACTTCATCGCCAAGGACTTCAAATTCCACACCGGCGAGGTGATGGCAGAGGTCAAGCTTCACTACACGACCGTCGGCGAGCCCACAGGCCAGGCTGTGCTGGTGCTGCACGGGACCGGCGGCTCGGCCGCGAGCATGCTGACGCCTTCCTTTGCGGGTCAATTGTTCGGCGCCGGGGAGCCGCTCGACGCCTCGAAATATTACATCATCATCCCTGACGCGCTCGGCCACGGCAAATCGTCAAAGCCGTCGGACGGATTAAAGACGGCGTTTCCGAAATACAATTACGACGACATGGTCGATGCGCAATATCGCCTCGTCAGGGAAGGCCTCGGCATCAAGCATTTGCGGCTCGTGATCGGCAATTCGATGGGCGGCATGCAGAGCTGGATCTGGGCCGGAAAATATCCCGATCTGATGGATGCGGTGGTGCCGATGGCCTCCCAGCCGACGGCGATGTCGGCGCGCAACTGGATGCTGCGGCGGATGATGATCGAGACCATCCGCAATGACCCGGATTACAACAACGGCAACTACACCGCCCAGCCAAGGATGATGAAATACGCACTTGCGGCTTACGGATTTGCGTCCTCCGGCGGCACGCTGGCCTATCAAAACGAGGCGGCGACGGCCGAGAAGGCGGACAAAATGGTCGAGGAGCGGCTGGCATCGCCAATTGCGACCGACACCAACGACTTCATCTATCAATGGCAGTCTTCGCACGACTATGATGCATCCAAAGCGCTCGAGCGAATCGAGGCCTCTCTCCTGGCGATCAATTCCGCCGATGACGAACGCAACCCGCCGGAAACCGGCGTCACGCAAGCCGCGATGAAGCGCGTCAAGAACGGCCGGCTCTATCTCATCCCTGCGAGCACCGAGACGCGCGGTCACGGCACGACCGGCAACGCTTCGTTCTACAGGCAGGAGCTGCAGCAATTGCTGCAGAGCGCGCCGCAACGGACGATGTGATGCGGCGCTACCGCATCGCGCCCACCCTGGCGTCCAGCGCCTTAAGATCCTGCTGCGCTTTCTCCGCGGCAGATTGCGCCTTGGCCGCTGATTGTTGAACCGATGTGATCGTCTCCGCCGTCGACTGATGATCGAGCTTGGCTGCGTCTTGGGCGGCTTTCTGGGCCGCCGCTGCCGCACTCGCTGCGGAAGCGCGGGCGTTCTCGATAGCACGATCAACGGCGGCCGGATCCTGCGCGAGCGGCGGCGCGACCACGCGCGGCAGCGGTGCCGTCGCCGCTCGAAGCACATCGGAAAAGAATTGCGCCACCACGATCCTGCCATCGTCGGGTGTTGGGCCGGCGGCATGAGCGCTCGACACGAGGTCAAACGAATACATGCTGACGCGAGCCGCCGGTGGTTGGCCTGGCGGCGGCTTCGGCGGTTGTGCATTCACATAGGTTGAAATTAGCGCGGGAGCGGCAATCCCGAGTTGCACGAGCTTGACCGGCTGAACTTCATCGGAATTGAGCGCAGCAACAATACCTCCGATCGCAAACAGGACGATATATCGGATCGCGGCCCCGACGTAGGTACCAACGGACAGCAGGTCGGGATGATCGATCAGGGGGCCGAGGTCGACGGCCAGCAAGGTCACAAGCAGCGGAAGCATCGCACCTCCGCCGCCGATCCAAAAACGGGTCGAGGAGGTCATATAAAAGCTCCGAAAGTAGCTGAATATTTTCAATGCTACCACAAGTTGCCAGCGCTCGACAACGACGGATCGACGGTCAGGCCCTGATTGCAATCTTTTTCGCAACGGCCGGCGCGTGTTATTCTTCGAACTTCCACGGGAGACAAAACTTGGCAGACCTTTCCGAAGGCGACCTCAAAAAGATCTATCCGAAACCAACGCCGCGCGTGATCGCCAAGGCGCGTCCGGAGATCGATCGACACGCCAGAAAATTCATCGAGATGTCGCCGTTCTGCGTGCTTGCAACCTCGGGCACGGACGGCAGCGTCGATGCCTCGCCGCGCGGCGGCAATCCCGGCTTTGTCCGTGTCACCGGCCCCAACGAGCTTCTGATGCCGGATCGCGCCGGCAATAACCGCATCGACAGCTTCAAGAACATCGTCGAGGGCTCGGGCCTCTTGCAGCTGATCTTCTTCGTTCCCGGAATCGACGAAACCCTAAGGGTCGGCGGCAAGGGCAGGCTCTCGGCCGAGCCGGAATTACTCGCGGCCACGGAAGAATTCGGCAAGTTGCCGCGCGCGGTGCTGCGCATCGAGGTGAAGGAAACCTATTTCCATTGCGGCAAGGCCTTGATGCGCTCGCGCCTGTGGTCGAAAGAGACGCAGGTTCAGCGCGCCGCCTTTCCCTCGATCAGCGAGGTGATCCACGACCAGACCAGGCTCGGCGAAGCCGAATCGCAGGCCGAGGTCGAGGCGCGCTACAAGACGCAGTTGTGATGTGATCTTCCCGATGGGATCACCCTCCCCTGAAGGGGGAGGGTCGGCTCACATTGAGCAACGCGAAATGTGAGACGGGGTGGGGTGCGCGTAAAACAAGCTTTCACCCCACCCCGCCGCTCATTGCATTCGCGACGACCCTCCCCCTCCAGGGGAGGGTAACGGCTACCTACTCCCCGCTCTGCAGCCCGCCGACATGCTTCTGGGTGTAGAGCTCAAGCCCGATTCTTCCGATCAGATCGAGCTGGGTTTCAAGGAAGTCGATGTGATGCTCCTCGTCCTTCATCAGGCTTTCGAACAGATCGCGCGAGACGTAATCCTTGACGCTGTGGCAGTAGGTCGCCGCCTCCTGATAGAGCGTTCGGGCACTGATTTCGGTCGCGAGGTCACACTCGATGATTTCCTTGACGTTCTGGCCGATGCGCAGGGGATCGAGCACCTGCATGTTGGGAAAACCGTCGAGGAAAATGATGCGATCGGTAAGGCGATCGGCATGCTCCATCTCCTCGATGGATTCCTTGCGCCAGGTCTTGCCCATCTCCAGCAGGCCCCAATTGTTCAGGAGCCGATAATGCAGCCAGTACTGGTTGATGGCGGTGAGCTCGTGGCGCAAAGCCTTGTTCAGATATTCGATGACCTTTGTATCGCCTTGCATGGCTCGTTCTCTCCGCCGCGGCCACGCGAGAATACCCACGGGCCCATGATAAGCTAGCCCGTGAAGGCTATCAGATCACGCCTCTATGGGAAGCGGTTCGGCAGCCTCGTCGGCGAAAACGTCGTCCAGGGTTTCGTATTCTCCCGCCTGGCTGTGCGGGCAACCAGGGCCGCAGGCCCTCGCGCAGGCGCCCAGCGCATCGTTGATAATGGTCTTGATGGTGCGCGCGCAGCGGCCGCATTCGGCGCTGCAGCCGAGGCAGCCGTAGATCTGCTTGGCACTGCGGGGAAGATCTTGCGCTGACTCGACGGCACTGCGGACATCGCGGTCGCTAAGCACGTTACAGGAACAGACAATCATTAAATCGGCAGGCCCATCGGGTGATGCTTTTGAAGCGGGACCACTTCGATATTGAAGTGTTCCGCAGGTTGCAAAAGGAAAAACGGCGTTTTGAAGCGATTCCAAACTGAGTTCGGGTTTCATGCCGGAATGAATCTTAAGGAATTTTCGGATTTGGCAGATCAAGGCGCTGATTTCTGCGGCCGGAAACGTCAACTGCCGCCGCCGCCACCGCAGTCGCCGGCGCTACCGCTCTCACCGCCGCCCCCGCCATCGCTTCCGGGGGAACATGCCGAGTGGTCGCCCGTGGAATGGTTGCCGGCCCAACTCCAGAAATAGCTGCCACCATCGCTGGTGGCGAAACTGCCGCCATCCGGCCTGCCGGGGGAGAGCTTCCGCCGGCGCTGGATGCGCTCGGCGCGAACCATCAGCGCAAGGCAAATCAGAGAGCTCACGCCAACCGCAATGATGACGCCGGTCCACGCGCTCACGGTCCTCTCCTGTTGATGGTTGGCTTAATTCTTTGTTGCACTGCAATAACGCACTTAAATCCGCCACCATTGGTGAGAGAATACGCCGCCCTCGTTCATTGATCGTTCAAGTGAACTGTGGAATTTGGGCCCTGAAAGGCTGCACTTGTGCAGTCTGATTCGATCAGAAAGGTAATGCCATGAGGAAGACATTGGTGGCGCTGGCCGCCGTCACCACCCTGGCCATTTCGGCCGCTCAGCCTGCCCACGCCCAACGCGCGCTCGGAGCTGCGGTCGCTGGCGGAATCATCGGCGGCGCAATCGTCGGTGGTGCGATCGCCGCCACCTCGCCCTACCCGTATGGATACGGCCCCGGCTATTACGGGCCCGGCTACGGTCCGGCCTATGTCGCTGCCCCCGGCTGTTGGCAGGGCCAACGCTTCTGGGATGGCTATGCCTGGCGGGTTCGCCGCGTCTGGGTTTGTCAGTAATCCCCGCTCATCTTCGTTGAGACAGGGCGGTTTTCTCCAAAGCGTCCGGCTCGCAAAACCTGTTGAGACATTGGCCTGAAAATCGCTTTTCAGGCCAATGTCGTCTATCGCGCGTAACCGTGGAAACCCGGCCGATACTGCGGCCGGTTTTTTTGTTTTTCACGTTGGCTCGCCTTGGCCGGTTCACTTGCTCCAGGGGGCTTTTCCGGCCGCGGCTGCTGCCGAAAAGACCTCCTGTTCGTAGGCGATGAACGCGCCAATCATGGCGCGATACGTCGCCTCTGCGATCTTTGGCGAAAGTCCCTCCTGCTCCGCGGTGGCCATGGCCCTGCGTACGACCGCTTCGGCGCGCTGGGGCGCCTCGACCTGGGCGGGGTTGGCCTTGAAGCGGGCCGCCTCATGAACATAGTGACTTCGTTCGGCCATGAGGCGAATGATCTGTCGATCGATCCGATCAATGTTGCTGCGCACTTCGCCCAGCGTCTTGCAGCATGCGCCATGGTCGATGGTGGGGCTTCCCCACAACGCCGGGCGGTCGGTGGCTGGCTCTTCGGCATAGGCCGAACCGGCGAGCAAACAGCCCACAAGGGCAGCCATTATCTTGACCCGCATTGTCGTCTCCTCGTTGGTGGCAAGCCCGCCATCGGCGGGGGCGCGCCGCTTTGGGTGGCCGAATAATTGGCCCACGGCTCTCGATTGGCAAGGTGACGGCGAAAGCACCGAGTAGCCTTGCTGATTGACAATAAGCTACGCAAAAAAACGCGAACTTCGGCCGGCCCAGCGGAGCCGCATGGCATTGTGGTCGCGGCGCGAGAATTTGCGGCTACCTTGATCTGGCGCAAGGCCTGCAGCCTGCGGCCAAACTTAATTCTGCCAGCGATCCCCCGGACGAGGGAGGCAGCAATGAATTACCTGCGGACGGCAATCCTGCTGGCAGGCCTCACCGCCCTGTTCATGGGCGTCGGCTATCTGCTCGGCGGCCGCAACGGCGCGATGATCGCATTCCTGGCCGCCGCCGCGACCAATTTCTTCGCGTATTGGAACTCGGATCGCATGGTGCTGAGAACATACGGCGCCCACGAGGTCGATCGAAACTCCGCGCCCGAACTCGTCGAACTTGTGGCCGCACTCGCAGGTCGCGCCGGCCTGCCGATGCCGCGCGTGTTCGTGATGGACAACCCGCAGCCGAACGCGTTCGCAACTGGCCGTAATCCCCAAAACGCGGCGGTGGCGGTGACCATTGGACTCATGCAATCGCTGAGCCGCGAAGAACTCGCCGGCGTGATCGCGCACGAGCTCGCGCACATCAAGCATCGCGACACCTTGCTGATGACGATGACCGCGACGATTGCCGGCGCGATCTCGATGCTGGCGCAGTTCGGCATGTTTTTCGGAAGGCACCGCGACAATAGCGGGCCAGGCGCGATCGCAACGATCGTGTTGATGATCGTGGCGCCGCTCGCCGCCATGCTGGTTCAGATGGCGATCAGCCGAACGCGCGAATACGCCGCCGACAATCTCGGCGGGCGTATCGCCGGACAGCCGATGTGGCTAGCTGGCGCCTTGCACAAGATCGAAGATGCCGCTCATCAGATCCCGAACATGGAAGCCGAGCACAATCCGGCGAGCGCGCACCTGTTCATCATCAATCCGTTGTCAGGCCACGGCGTTGACAGCCTTTTCGCGACCCACCCGTCGACCCAAAACCGCATCGCGGCGCTGCAGCGGCTCGCGGCCGAACTCGGAACGAGCGGCGCACGGTCTTGGGTTGATGCGGAGCCTCATGATTCCGCGGGCGGTCCCTGGAATCGCTCGCGCTCCTCCCGGGGGCCGTGGGGATAGGGTAGCGGCTTTTTCCGGATGCTTCAGCGCGCGGCCGCGATCGAACGCAGCACCGCTTCGCTCGGCCAGCAATCCACTTTCAGCCCCGCTGCCTTCTGATACGCGCCGAGCGCCGCGCGCGTCTTCATCCCCGCCTTGCCGTCGATCTTGTCGGCATAGAGGCCGATGCGCGTGAGGTGGCGCTGCATCGCCTCGACGTCGGCGGTGCGCAACTGGGTCGATGCCGACCACGGCGTGGCGAAGGGTTGCGGGCTAACCATGCGGTCGGCGAGGTGGCCGACGAACAGCACATAGAGATCCGAAAAATTATATTCCTTTATCACGAAGTAATTCTTCGTGGTCAGGAACGCCGGGCCGTAGATGCCCTCCGGCTGCAACAGCGAGGCCGGCTCGGCCTGCTCGGCTGCGCTCAATTGTTGTCCGCGCACGGGCACAAAGCCTTCGCGCAGCCATTGGCCAAGCGGCTTCGTCACTTCCGGCACGCCGATCGCGCAATCGACATTGGCGGGCGCGCGCACCTCGTAAGCCCAGCGCAGGTCGCGTTGCCATCCCTTGTCGACGAGTTGACGCGCGGCGGACGCGAGCGCATCGGGCACCGAGTGCCAGATGTCCTTGCGGCCGTCGCCATCGAAATCGACCGCGTGCTTGTAGAACTCCGACGGCAGGAACTGGGTCAGGCCGGTCGCTCCCGCCCATGAGGCGCGCATGTCCTTGCGCGTCACCTCGCCGTCATTGATCAGCTTCAGCGCCAGGATGAATTCGGTGCGATAGGTATCCTTGCGACGGCCGACATAGGCCTGCGTCGCCAGCACCCGAAGCCCGTCGTAAGGCAGCGTATAACGCCCGAAATCGGTCTCGCGACCCCAGATCGCAAGCACGATCGGGCCGGGCACGCCGAAGCGCTCTTCGATTCTGCTGAGCGCATCGCGATATTTCGCCATCAACCGCTGCCCTTCCTCGGCCAGCCGCGCGATGCTCGCTTCCTTCAAATAATCGGCCGGCACCTGGACGAACTCCGCCTGCGCCGGCGCACCGGTGGCGGGCCGCCCCGGCAGGATCAGGTCGGGCAATTTGTAATCGGGCTCGAGCGTGCGCGTCTCGGCGTCAAATGTCGCCCGCGAGACGCCCTGCGCCTGGGCTTCCGGCCAGAGCGAGGCGATGAATGCCGTAAAGCCAGCATCAGGGGTGGCGGCTGCCGGCGATGCCGCAATGCTCAACAGGCCCAACAGGCCAGGGACGAGCCACCACAGGCTCATCTTGAAACGACGGTTATTTCTGTATATATTGGTCATATACAATGATCGACCTTGAACGGATTGTCGGCTTCGACTGGGACCGCAAGAGCGCGGATAAACATGACGTTAGTCAGGCAGAGGCAGAAAGTATTTTCTTCAATGACCCCCTGATCGTTGTCGAGGATTCAACGCATAGCAAGGCAGAGCAGCGCTTCCAAGCCTTGGGAAAGACCGGCCAAGGTCGTGCGCTCAACGTCACCTTCATGTTGAGGCGGAATGGAACGCTGATCCGCGTGATTTCGGCTCGGGATATGAATCGAAAGGAAAGACAGCGCTATGAGCAAGCTTAAAACGCCCCCTCAATTCAAAACCGAAACCGAGGAGCGGAAATTTTGGGAAACCCATGATTCCACCGACTATGTCGATTGGAGCAAGGCTGAGCGTGCGCGCTTTCCCAACCTCAAGCCCTCCACAACGGCTATTTCCATTCGACTGCCCGTAGGCCTGCTCGAGCAAATCAAGATTGCCGCCAACAAGCGTGATGTGCCGTATCAATCGCTGATCAAGATGTGGCTTGCTGAGAAGGTGGGATAAAGAGCCCGCACTTCCTGCCCGCGAATAGAGACGATGGCATCACCAATGTTCGACGAAAAGTCGAACGCTTAAGCCTCACCGCGTCAGCTTCTTGTATTTCACCCGGTGCGGGATGATGGAATCCTGCCCGAGTCTTCGCATCTTGTCCTTTTCATAGTCCTGGAAATTGCCTTCGAACCATTCGACATGGCTGTCGCCCTCGAAGGCCAGCATGTGGGTGGCGATGCGATCGAGGAACCAGCGGTCGTGGCTGATGATGACGGCGCAGCCGGCGAAATCCTCCAGCGCCTCCTCGAGTGCGCGCAAGGTGTCGACGTCGAGATCGTTGGTCGGCTCGTCGAGCAATAGCACGTTGGCGCCGGACTTGAGCATCTTGGCCAGATGCACGCGGTTGCGCTCGCCGCCCGACAGCGCGCCTACCTTCTTCTGCTGATCGGCGCCCTTGAAATTGAACGACGAGCAATAGCCGCGCGAATTGACTTCCTTCCTGCCGAGCAGGATCAACTCGTTGCCGCCGGAGATCTCCTCCCACACCGTCTTCTTGCCGTCGAGCGCGTCGCGCGACTGGTCGACATAGCCGAGATGCACGCTCTCGCCGACGGTGATGTCACCCTTGTCCGGGGTTTCCTGCTTGGTGATCATCCGGAACAGCGTGGTCTTGCCGGCGCCGTTGGGACCGATCACGCCGACGATGCCGCCCGGCGGCAGCTTGAAGGTGAGCTCGTCGATCAGCACGTTGTCGCCGAAACCCTTGCTCAGCCCTTCGAAGTCGACGACGTTCTGGCCGAGCCGCTCGGCGACCGGAATCGTGATCTGCGCGGTCTGGGCCTGCTTTTCGCTGGCC
>NZ_DATMLW010000249.1:0-4203 GCF_035570375.1 Bradyrhizobium sp.
GGTGGCCTGCACCATCCTTTACATCCTCGTGGCTTTCGTGCTCACCGGCATGGTGCCCTGGAGGTCGATCAACGTCGAGGCGCCGCTGGCGGTTGCCTTTCTCGATCACGGCCTGAACACAGCCTCCACCGTGATCACGGCCGGCGCGCTGGCCGGACTGACTAGCGTCATGCTCGTGATGTTGCTAGGCCAGACTCGCGTGCTGTATTCCATGGCCAACGACGGCCTGCTGCCGCGCAAGTTCTTCGCCGCGATTCACCCCCGGTTCCGCACGCCGTACAAGACCACGATTCTCGTCGGCCTGCTGGCCGCGGTCGTCGGCAGCATTACGCCGATTGATCAGCTCGGCAAAATGGTCAACATCGGCACGCTGCTTGCCTTCGTGATCGTATGCATGGCCGTGATCGTTCTGCGCTACACCAATCCTAATCAGCCTCGTCCGTTTCGCACGCCTCTTGTTCCGTTGATTCCGGCGCTCGGTGTTGCCATCAACATCTACATGATGGTCAACCTAGGCTGGGTGAACTGGGCGCGCCTCATCATCTGGCTGGCCATCGGCCTGGTGGTCTATTTCGCCTATAGCCGCCACCACAGCCGCGTGCAGCAAAACGACCGCACCGCGCTCCAGCGGTAGCTCGCGAACGTGGGGCCTCGCTGCGCCCGCGTTCGCAACACTTGTGTAGATCCTGTGTAGGGGCGGGTCTCAGAACTGCGGTGTGCTGGCCCGGGTTGAGCACTATCTCGTCGCCTTCCTCCCGGAGCAGCACGTACCTTCCATATCCGCCGCTCGTCGGCTATTCTTCTAACGCCTGAGACCAATTTTCGTGAACCGACTTTCTCCTCGCCGGTTATTTGTCTTCCTGCGACACATCGCGCCGCTGGACCGGGTCGCACTTGTAGTCATCTTTCTCTACGCTGCGGTGCGCGTGTTCGCGGCATTCGTAGCCCCGGTTCGCTTCTCCGGATTCATCGGCTTGCTCGGTTTTCTCGCCGCCGTTTACCTCGTCGTTCGACTAGTGCCTTGGTTCCGCACGAAATTCATGTGGACCCTGCGAAACCGCCTCATCGTCGTGTACGTTTTCATCGCGGTTGTTCCGGTCATCTTGCTGCTTTCGATGGTGGGCCTGGCAGCCTACGGTCTCTACCTGCAACTCGGCGCGCATATCTTTCATGACGACCTGCAAGCCCGCATCAGCACCATTTCCGCCGACGCGGATGCCCTCGCAGGCGCCGTGGAACAGGAAGCAGCACAAGGCGCGTCTCCCACCAGCGAAGCCATCCTCGCGCGGCCGGGCGTCGCCAATCTAATCGATGCAGCCCGCCGCGAATGGCCTGACTTGCGCGTCTTCCCCAACCGTGGCGAACGCCTCGTGCAGGCGGGCGACGGCCAGCATTTCGCGGGCCTCGTGGAATTCGGCGGGAAAATTTGGGTCTCTGCGGCAGTCGAGAAGACCGGCCCAGCCGGACCTTTCTACCTCGTCGTCGGGACCCCGCTCAATCCTGCTTTCCTCGATGGCTTGCCTTCGGACATCGGTCCCATCCAAATCATTCCGCTGCGCCCGACCAACCAACAAACTCCCGCAGGCGCCTCGCTCAGTTTCAACGGCAAAGTATTCGTTCCCGGAGAGCAAATCGCCAGCCGCCGCCGCGTCCTCGAATCGCCAGCGAACTGGTTTGACGTGCGCATTGGCGGCGTCTCCACAATTGACCTCGCGCACATCGGCCCGCAGCCGGACGACGCGCCCGCTGCCGTCTTGGCGACGTTTGCCATGCGCGCCGCGGCCCTTAATCGTCGCTTGTTCACTTCGGTAGGCGAAATAGGGCCGCTGCTCGAACTGGCGCTGATTGCTGCCGGTGTGATTTTCCTGGCGCTCGAATTTGCCGCGCTGATTACCGGCATCGTTCTCACGCGCACGATCACGCGCGCCGTGGGCGATCTTTACGAGGCCACTCTCAACGTCCGCCGCGGAGATTTCGCCCAGCGTATTCGCGTGCACCAGCGTGATCAACTCGGCGCGCTCGGCGAATCCTTCAACGAGATGACCAGTTCCATCTCCGAGCTGATCGTCGAGCAAGGCAAGCGCCAGAAACTCGAAAACGAGATCGCCATCGCTCGTGAAGTGCAATCGCAGCTCTTCCCGCAGGTCCTTCCCGCGTTGCCCGGCCTGGAACTGGCGGCCATCTGCCGCCCCGCCCGCGTCGTCAGCGGCGACTACTACGATTTCATCCGCACTGGGCAGGATTGCGTGGGCATCGCGCTCGCGGACATTAGCGGCAAGGGCATTTTTGCCGCGCTTCTGATGGCCAGCTTGCAAGCAGCTCTGCGCAGCCAAGCGTCGCTCGATGGCAATTGCACCACCGCCGACCTGGTTTCGCGCCTGAATCGCCACGTGTTTCGCAACACTTCGGACGATCGCTACGCCACATTCTTCTACGCTGTTTTTGACGTGAACAGCAGGATGCTCACCTACACCAACGCCGGTCACCTCTCGCCGTTTTTCGTTTGCAGGGACGAAGTGCAGGAGCTCAGCGAAGGGGGCACGGTGATCGGTATGTTCGAGGATGTCCCCTACACGCAGGGCAGCATAAAAGTCGAACCAGGCAGCTTGCTGGTAGCCTTCAGCGACGGCCTAACCGAACCAGAAAATGTCTACGGCGAGGAATTCGGCATGCACCGCTTGAAAGAGGAAATCCTGCGCCAACGCAGCATGCCCCCGCAGCGCATTGCCGAAAACCTGATCGCCGCCGCCGAGCAATGGGCCGGCACCCCCGAACAAGCCGACGACATAACGGTAGTAATCGCTCGCATGGGCTAACGTAGCGCCGCTTGCCTACCGGCAGGGTGGCGTCTCGCCGGCTCTACGGATCCATCGTCGGCAACCAACCGCCCCACGGATTTATCGAACTCCTCCGGCGGCCAAAAGCTGCTCGCCAGTAAGATATCTCGACTCGTCCGACGCCAAAAACACCGCAATCGGCGCAATGTCTCCAACCTTTCCGATGCGTCCCAACGGCGCCTGCGCGACGAAAGCCGTCTCGAATTCAGATCCAAGAAACCCGCCGGCATGCGTGCCCTCGGTCTCGATGATCCCGGGATTGATCGTATTCACACGAATCTTCTTCGGTCCCAGTTCCCGCGACAGCACACCGGTAACTGCATCCAGCGCCCCTTTGCTCGCCGTGTAAACCGTTGAGTTAGGAGGCGTCAAGCGGCTCACCGCCGACCCAATATTGATGATGCTTCCGCCGTTGCTCATGTGCTTGACAGCCGCCTGCGTCACCAGGATCGCTCCAAGCACATTGATGTTGAAAGTTTTGTGGAAGTTTTCTTCGGTGACAGCCTCGATGGGAGCGAACTCGTACACGCCGGAGTTGTTCACTAGAATATCGAGGCGGCCGTAGTTCTTGATTGCGGCGTCGATAATGCCCTTGGCCTCTGCGGCCTTGGACACGTCGCCGCCAACTACCATAGCTTTCCCGCCGGATGCGGTGATGGCGGCCACCACTTTATCCGCGCCAGCCTTGCTGGAGGCATAGTTCACGACCACCGATGCGCCTTCCGCGGCCAACGCCGTAGCGATCCCAGCCCCGATGCCCTTAGAGGCTCCTGTCACGACTGCAACTTTCCCTGTAAGCTTACCCATTTCTTTTCTCCTCATTTGGTTATGTGTCGGTAACACTATATTTACCAGATAGATGCGGGCTGGGGTGAGAACTTGGGACCTAGCCTTTGATGCGCGGGGAGAGTTTTAGATTCGGAGAGCGTTTTTGGTGCGACGGCGAACTCGAAGTCCTCGACAGTGGAAACGATCTCACTTGCAGGCGTCAGTGCCCGGCGAATGCACAACCGTTCGACTACTTTTCGGCGGGCTTGCCGAGCGGCACTTCGAAGAACATCAATGTCTTTTTGGTCGGAATCACCACCACATCAGGTACGTAAAGCACCGACGTCGATGCCAGCGACGGATCGTGGTTCACATTAAAATAGAGAAACCCGTGCAGCGATCCCATCGGCGCGACGGTATCGGAATCCAGCGTCAATGGCCGCAAAATCTCCGCGAGCTTTTCCGCTTTCTTATCGCCGGTCGGCAGCGGTATGCCAGCCACGCGGCGCTGCGACGGTGCGGCCCCTCCCGGATGCGCAATCAACCCCGCGACATCCTCGGGGCTGAGCCAGTCAATGTCTTGCCTTTTTCCGCTTCG
>NZ_DATMLW010000250.1:0-62277 GCF_035570375.1 Bradyrhizobium sp.
ACCTCGTCCTCGGATCCCATGATGGAAGGGCCCTGGTGCCGATTCCGAAGAGAAGCGCGAGCCCGTGAGCGACATCGACATTGCAGTGGCGGATAGTCTGAAAGTGCTTGACCTCAAACGGCCGATTAGAGAAGCGACCGAGTTCTGCATCGTAGCGAAATGACGCGAGGGGCCAATTCCGGACTCATGCATCGCAGCAAGTCCGTCCTGTTCGATCAGCTCGTTCGCGCGGGCAAGAGGCTTACTCGACGCAGCGTTTGCTCCTCAAGACTTTGACTTTAACGTAATGCCATTGGGAGCTACACACTCGGATTTGGCACGGGGTCTACGACGTAGCGTGCGTATGCGGGCCTTGCACGGTCATTGAGCCGAGTGATGAACTGTTTCACCTTTTCCACTTCAGCCCTGCGAATGACAGTGAGTTCGCCGATCTCATAACCCCAAATGCCTTTAGTGAGTTATTGCTGCTCTTTGTCCTTGGCGTCGAGAATGCTGGCGTCGGAATAGTAGGCATCGCCAGGACCACTCGACACCGCAGTTGATTTGCCGATGTCCTTAAAGCCTTCAAGTGTTGGCACATGATCAAACTTGCGGCCGGGTTGCTTTGCACGGCGCACCATTGCGCAAAGCCATTTGCGGCCAATTGCGGCGTTATCAGTTTTCAAAGAGCGCGTCTCCTGCTTGCGCCCATGCGGGTGCCAGGAAGGACGCTCGACTACTTTGCATGCCGCTTTCGGTACGTTTCGGCAGGAAGCTATGCGAGCCCGGCCCCCGAGGCGATGGGAGACGGAGACGGTGGCCTCAGGCACTGACCGATATCCTCAAGCAGCATTTTCGCCCGAGCCGCGCTGTGGTCGAGCAGCCAGCGTCCGAACGCGGCCGGCGCCAGCGCCGGCGCATAGAGGAATCCCTGGACGACATCGCATCCGAGTTGGGTGAGAAGTGCGCGCTGGCCGTCGGTTTCGACGCCCTCGGCGACGACGATCAGCTGCAGGCTCTGGCCGGCGCTCACCACCGTGGTCACGATCGCCCGCGCGCCGCGATCGCTCTCGATATCGCGCATGAAGCTGCGGTCGATCTTGAGTTCGCGGATCGGCAATTGCGCAAGCCGGCTCAAACTCGAATAGCCGGTGCCGAAATCGTCGAGCGACAGCCCGACGCCGAGCTTGCGCAGGGCATTCATGGTTTCGATCGCTACCGCGCGCTCGTTGAGGACGACGCCCTCGGTGATCTCGAGCATCAGCATTTCCGGCGGCAGTCCATGATCGGTGAGCATCTCGGCGACCGCCGCCGCCAGATTTCCGTTCTGGAAATTGATCGGCGAGAGATTGACCGAGACACAGGGGATATCGAGCCCCGATTCGCGCCATTCCGCCATTTGCCGGCATGCCTCGCGTATCGACCACAGGCCGATCTGCTCGATCAATCCGTTCTCTTCGGCAAGCGGAATGAATTTTGCCGGAGAAACCTCGCCGAGCACGGGGTCGTTCCAGCGCGCCAGCGCCTCGACGCCATGGATCGCGCCATCGGCGGTGCGGATTTGCGGCTGGTAACGCAGGTGCAGGCCACCGCTCGCAATCGCGCTGCGCAGTGCCCCGCTCAACACCAGCCGTTCCTTGGCGAGCCCTCTCATCTCCGCGCTGAACAGGCGATAGGTTGAGCGGCCCGCGCGCTTGGCCTGGTACATCGCTGCGTCGGCCTGCTGTATCAGCGTGTCGATGTCGGTGGCGCTGTCCGGATAGATGCTGATGCCGATGCTGGCCGACATCGGTACCTGGCGGGTAGCAATCTTGATCGGCGTGTCCAGCGATTCCGTAATGTTTGAGGCCACCAGCGCAGCCTCGTTTGCGTCGCGGTTCGGCAGGATCAGCACGAATTCGTCGCCGCCCAGGCGCCCCAGGATGTCGCCCGGCTGGATCTTTGCGCGCAGACGCTGGGCGAACTTGACCAGCAATTCATCGCCGGCCGAATGGCCGAGCGTATCGTTGACGTCCTTGAAATTGTCGAGATCGAGAAACGCCAGCGCCACGTGACTGCCGGCGGCACATGCCTCGATCGCCTCCGAGATGAGGTCGCGCAGATGCGACCGGTTGGGCAGCCCCGTGAGCACGTCGTAATAGGCAAGCTGCGCGATCTGGGCACGCGCTTCCTGGCGTTCGATTGCGAGCGAACCAAGATGCAAACAGGCCTCGACAATGCGCTGATGCCAGCGGCTTGGGCCCCGGCATTCGCTGAAATAGAACGCAAACGTGCCGATCACGCGACCGTCCTTGGCCTTGATCGGCGTCGACCAGCAGGCGCGCAGACCGACTTCAAGCGGCCGGGCCTTGTACGGCTGCCAGCGCGGATCGGCGTCGATGTCGGTCGCCAGCATCGGCTTGCCGAAATAGGCTGCGGACCCGCAGGAGCCGACATTCGGCCCGATCGCCACGCCATCGAGCGCTTTCGAATAATCTTCCGGAAGGCTCGGCGCGCCGAGCGGATGAATGTGCCCGCCGGCATCGATGTGGAGCACGGAAGCGACGACGTCGGGCGCGAGTTCCTCCACCCGGCGGCAAAGTTGATCGGCGATCGCCGTGATCGGAAGTTCGTCGGCGAGCGCGCTCAGGATCAATTGCTGCAGCGAGCGCAACTGCCTGGTTTCGGTGACGTCGCTCAAAATGGCGCAAACATATTTGATGCGGCCGCTCCGGTCGCGGAACGCCCTCACATTGGCGGAGATCCAGATCTCGTCGCCGTTGCTGTCGTAGCCGAGAATTTCCTCCTCGCCGCCGCGCCCCTCCTCCATCACCACGCGGCGCAATCTTGCGAGCGCCCTCTTTCCCGTATGCCGGCCGGCCAACAGCTGATAGGCCTGCCGGCCCCGCGCTTGTTCGGGCGAATAGCCGAACATCCCCGAAAAGGCGGCATTGCCGTAGATAATCTTCAGCTTCCGGTCGGTGATGAGGACCGCGCGGTTGGTGCCGTCGGCGATCAAAGTGACCAGCGCCAGCCTTTCGCGCAGCTCGGCTTCATCGGTAATGTCGCGAACGAAAGCGATGGTGCGGCTTTCACCTGCGGCCTCGATCTGCGCAAGCGACAGCATGGCGCGAACCCTGCTGCCATCCTTGCGCCGGATCGTCAGCTCGCGGTCGCACGCCGGCTTCGCGTTTTCTCCACCCGATTCATTTGCGCCGGCGGCTGTGCCCTGCATCTCGTGCAGGTCATCCAATCCGAGACAGCTCGCATGGCGCCCGAGAACCTCTGCGCGATTTATTCCCCAGATGAGCTCTGCCGCCGCATTGAAGTGGTTCACACGGAGGTCGTCGTCGACGATCAGGATCGCTTCGTTCGCCCGCTCCAGCGCTGCCAGCAGGACGCCCGGGTTGTTGTCGAGTGCGTGCATGTTCCAGTCCCGATGCCGCTCTTGCAATTCATCAGGGCCTTGACCCCCGTGGATAGGCATCATGTTGCTGGCAATCTATCGCTCCAATGATGTTGAAATGGTTTTTAGGTACCCTAGCTTTCAGCGGAAGGAGTTCATGCTTAAGGATTCGCTACCGGCATGTGAAGGAAGTTCGATTTCGTCGCCGACCGTCTTGTTAGATTTTTAGGCAAACCTTCAACAGGCGCTTAAATCTTCGGAAGCAGAATGCGCTTTTCCGCTAGTGTCCCGATTCCGAAGTTCGCATAATTTTGTGGCGGCCTCGTTTGCCAACTTCGGAATCGAAAGGACACTAGTAAGTCATCGTTTTCTAGTGTGGCTTTGGTTCAGAAGTGCGCATGACGAACTCGCGAGCTGCAATGATGCGGACTTCTGAACCGCCACACTAGGTGGCATTTTCAATTCAGGGGCATTTCATGATCGACGAGAAGATAAAGATCAAATGCACGAAATGCTCGCAGTTTTTCCGCGAGCGCGCGCAGAAGGTCCGCAACGGATTTCAGGTCAATTGTCAGCACTGCAACCGGCTGATTACCTTCGACAACACGTCGGAAGACAAGAATATTCGCAAGGCACTCGCCAGCGCCAAGGAGGTGCGCCAGGCCATTGAGGAGGCTCGCGAGGCCGCAAGGCTCGCGCAACAGGCGCAACTGGAAAAGCCGGCGCCGGTCATGGACCGCAGCCAATACTAGCGCTGCTTGTCGCCGGGCGGGAAAAACGGTTGCACGGACGATGTCCATTCCATTTCGCAGACGGTGTCACTGTCCTCCCGATGAGGATCGTTGGCGGATGCCATGACGACATCAGCGGACAGGCGCGGCCTCGTCGCCGTGACCGGCGGGTCCGGTTACATCGCGGCGTATTGCATCGCCGAGTTGCTTGGCGATGGCTGGCGCGTTCGCGCAACTCTGAGGGATCCTGCCCGTGCTGACGAGGTGCGAGCGGCCATCGGCAAGATCGCGCCGAACGCCGACACCATCGAATTCGCACCCGCCGATCTTGCCTCCGACGCCGGCTGGAGAGCGCTTGCCGGCGCCGACTATGTCCTGCACATCGCCTCCCCGGTTTCGACCAATCCGAAGAATGACGGAGCGGTCGTCCGGCCTGCGCGCGACGGAGCGATTCGGGTGCTCAAGGCCGCGCGTGATTGCGGCGTCAGGCGCGTGGTGATGACTTCCTCGGTGGCCGCGATCGCCTATGGGCGAGGCGCGCGCAGCGAGCCGTTCACGGAAAGCGACTGGACGGACGCCACCAATCTGAAGGACACCACCGCCTATGAACGGTCCAAGACAATCGCCGAGCGCGCGGCGTGGACCTGGCAGAAGACCGAGGGCGGTGCGCTCGAACTCGTCACCGTCAATCCCGCTTTGGTCCTGGGGCCGGCGCTTTCGGCGGATTTCTCGCCTTCGCTGGAGGCGATCAGGAAACTTCTCGACCGCTCGGTGCCGGCGTTGCCGCATATCGGCTTCTGTCTCGTCGACGTGCGCGACACCGCAAGATTGCATCTGTTGGCGATGACGGCTCCCGGCGTGAGCGGCCAACGCTTCATTGCCTCTTCCGGCTTCTTCTGGATGAAGGATATCGCGCGGATGCTCAAGGCCGAGCTTGGCGAGGCGGCGCGCAACGTGCCATCGGTGTCAATTCCAAATTTCATCGTTCGCATCTTCGCGCTGTTCGATCCGGTCCTGCGCTCCCGCCTGTTCGAGCTGGGAAAGCGCCGGTTGGTTTCGTCGGACAAGGCCAGACGAATGCTCGGTTGGACCACGCGGCCGGTGCGCGACACCATCGTCGAGGCCGCAAGAAGCCTTCAGGCGCAGGGTCTGGTCTAGAGTCTGGCGAGCCCAGGGATCATCGCGAGAGCACGACTGGTCCGGCAGAAGGCGGGCGAGGCACCGATGGTGGCTGCACAGCTGGAGACGGTGCCCTGGGTTGCGCCGGTTTCTGCTGCGGACTGACGGCGGCCTGCGACGCCGAAGCCGAAGCCGAAAACGGAGGCATTAGCGATATCTTCTGTCTGATATCCTCCTCGACGGCCTGTAGTGCAATAAGTCTCTGGGCCATTTGGTCCTGCATGGCAGCGAGTTGGGCTATGCTGAGTCGCACGGCGTCGAGGTAGGGCGCCAAGGGCTCATGCTGCGTCTGGCTGGTGGAAGTCGTAGCCGCGATTGGCGGCTTCGACGTCGAAATGGACACTAACCAGGCCAGCGTCGGAGCGCGCGCCGCCAGCATCTCCCCGGCTACATCACCATAGGACTGCCAGGAAAGCGTGGCGCCGACGCCGATGAGAACCGCAATTGTGAACCTGGTAACGAAGCGGAACATTCGCCTGCCAATCGACGGCCCGTCCCGCGCTACCTGTTGCTTTCTGCGGGGGGAGCGCTCTATTGGCCGACTGCCAAAATGAGGATCAAATCTGGCATCTGAATACGCAAATCCTCCAGACGAAATCTCTTCCGTTCTCATCCAATCATTTTCCGCAGGTGTTGGGCTGTGATGCATGCTGTCTCGACCGAGCCGTCTACTCCGACGGCTGGTGCACGAGACTATACCGGTTTGACGGAAGGGAGGCAGGAGCACAGCGGCGCTGGGGCAATTATGAGAACACAGGGGGCGCCGCGAGGGCAACGGTGATTGCGATCCTTCGCGCCTCGGGCCGTGTACCCGTAAAATTGGTGGCGTGACATGATGGCGTCATGTCTGCTTTGCTCACAAGCGACCGGGATCGTGTGGCGGCGCAACACGTCGCGAACGGCCACAACCGAACTTGAGCGCCACCGCTGAATGGCGGGCCATCAATTCAGCAATCCCGACGGCTTAGAAGCGGGATTGGCACCAATTGCGAAACAGCATAACCTTACATGCCGTCTTTTCCGCGCGTGGAGGCGAGCATGGGTTTTGCTGAATATTCGAACTATGACGGCCTCGGACTTGCCGAGCTCGTGAAGAAGAAAGAGATCAAGCCCGCCGAACTCGTCGAGGCTGCGTTAGAGCGCATCGAGCGGCATAATCCGCAACTCAACGCCGTCGTCTTTAAGGCCTATGACGAGGCTAGCGCAATGGCGAACACGGACCTCTCCGGTCCTTTCGCAGGCGTACCGATGCTTCTCAAGGACATCCTCGGATTCAAGAAGGGCTGGCCGAACCGGGACGGCTCTCGCTTCGTGCCGGCCGTACCTTCGCCTTTCGATTCAACGTTGGTAGTCCGCTTTCAGACGGCTGGTCTCATTCCGCTGGGCAAAACCAATGTGCCGGAATTCGGCGCCCTGCCAATTACCGAGCCGAGGCTTTACGGCCCGGCACGCAATCCGTGGAATCTCAGTCATTCGACCGGCGGCTCCTCCGGCGGATCGGCTGCCGCCGTGGCAGCCGGCATTGTGCCGCTCGCGCACGCCAATGACGGCGGCGGTTCGATCCGCATACCTGCCTCGTGTTGCGGCCTCGTAGGCCTCAAGCCAACGCGCGGGCGCAATCCGCTAGGCCCCGTGATCGGTGACGTCATGGGCGGCCTCGTTGCCGAGCATGTGGTGAGCCGCACCGTACGCGACACGGCGGCTGCGCTTGACGCCACTGCCGGTCCGGAGATCGGCGATCCTTACGCCGCCCCGCCTTCCCCCGGCTCATATCTTGAAGCCACGAAAAGGGAGCCCAAAAAGCTCCGCATAGCGTTCACGACCCGGGCCCTCGATGGCGAAGTTGATTCCGAATGCAAGGCGGCGACCGAAGCCGCGGCAAGGCTTTGCGCGAAACTTGGGCATGAGGTCGAGGAAGGCAGGCCCGAGCAGCCGGCGGAAGAAGCCGCCAATTTCCGCATGAATTTCATCGTGATCTGGGCCGCGGGCCTCGCGATGGTGGTCGAATTTTTTGCGAGAACGTTGGGCAAGACGCCCGCACGCGAGGATTTCGAGGGCCTGACTTGGGGCTTCTATCAATTCGGCAAGACCATTACCGCAGCACAATACCAACTTTGCTGGGCGAGCTTGCAGGCTAGCTCGCGACAAGTCGCCAGGTGGCAACAGCCCTACGACGCCTGGATCACGCCTGTGCTGGGGCGACCGCCACTGGAAATCGGTGCGGTGGACCTCGATGAGACTGATGTAATGAAAGGTCTTGCACCGATCCTGGGCTACGTTCCCTTTACGGGGGGGCAAAACGTGACCGGCCAGCCGGCGATCAGCCTGCCACTCGCCTGGTCGAAGTCGAGCTTGCCAATCGGCGTACAATTTGTCGGCCGCTTCGGCGAAGAGCACTTGCTGCTCCAGCTTGCCGCCCAGATCGAGCGGGCCGAGCCGTGGAGTAAAAAGCGGCCGCCAGTTTACGGCTGACGAAATATGAAGCTGACCTCATGGCGGAATTGAGCGAGGTTCATGCGCTTCGAACTCGCCGAATTCGAATGGGCAGCCATCAAACCCATGCTGCCAATAAGCCGCGGGGGCTCTCGGGTAAACGATCGGGCGTGTCCAACCTGCGTCACAGGCTGTGGCTGCGTCTTGATGAGTCCATGCCCTAGTGTCCTGATTCCCAAGTTCGCATCATTTTGCGGTGATCTTGTTTGCGAACTTCGGAATCGAAAGGACACTAGCAAGTTATTGTTTCTAGTGTGGCTTTGGTTCAGAAGTCCGCATGACGGACGCGCAGCAACAATGATGCGGAGTTCTGAACCGCCACACTAGTTCAGCGGCAGCCAGACGATCTCGCAGGTTGCGTTGCAACTGTTGCAGTGCGCAGGCTGAGCGAAGGTGTTGGCGAGTTCCCACTCCTGCTTTTCGTTGCTCCACTGCGCGGTCGCATGCGAGATGATGTCATCGGAGCGGCAGTTGGAACAGACCGGCGTGGACCGCGTCGACAGCATCGCCTGCGGGTCGGCCTTCTCGACCGATTCCTGCTTCGAATGAAAAGGATTGAGAAGTAAAGGGTGTGTCATCGAGTCCCCCGTGACGACTCAAGGGGAATCTAACGCGAAGTGCGGGTTTGTCTCCACTCGACGACGTCCGCCGCTTCGATTGTTGTGGATTATGCGGCGCTAGCCGCGAGATCGCAGACGTGGAAGTCGGTTTTGCGTCGGAATCGCCGCGCCGATCAGGGATCAAGGCAATTTGCGGACAGTTACGATCTGGACCTGCTGGTTGACCGGCGCCTTCGGACGATCGGCATCCAGAAGCTGCTCTTCGCCCAGCCCGATCGACTGAATGCGCTTGGACGAGATCTTGAACGTCGTCACCAGCACGTCGCGGAATGAGTCGGCTCGTCTTTGGCTCAGCGTAAGGTTCTCCTCCCGTCTTCCGGACGAATCGGTATGGCCGACGATCAAAAAGCCGAAGGAGGACAGCCTGGGATCGGCAAGGGCGTCCGCAACGCGCCCCAGCGTGCGATAGGAGTCCGGCCGGATCACCGGCGAATCCGGATTGAACGTGATGTCGAGGTTGAGATGCGGCAGCCTGGCAAGCTGGGGCGCAACCGGCGGCCGCTTCAGCGCCACCGGGTTCGCCTTCGACTTGACGCGCTCGACCACCTGCTGACGCAAGGCGGGAACGTCGATGTCCGCGCCCGCTTCCAGGCCGGAAAGCTCTTTCACCATATCGTCGGTCGTGGCAGCCGGTTCTGCGAACAGCACGGGGTAAGGCGTCGCGAACATCATGCCAAGCGCCAACAGCGCAATTTGCCCCCTGCCCTTCCCGCTTGCCGGCATCAGCGATACCCCGCCTCGCTGATGGCCTGCTTGCAGCCCCAGCTGACCCCACGCGGAACCTTCGACAGGCAGACGAGGACGTCGCTCAATCCGCCCTGCGCCTCGGCCGCGCAGAATTTCTGCTTGTCGCGCTCGCAGGTTCTCGAGACGGCGGCGCGCGCCGCCACTCGCTTCTGGATCGCGTCAAAAACCTTGACGTAGTCGGTCCTGCATTGCTGCGAAACCGAATCCTGGGCCCGGGCCAGGCACTCCCTCAACCGAGGCGCATCGAAAGAGACGCCGTAACAGTTTTCGTCGATATCCTTGCCGCAGCTTTCGCTCAGTTTCGCCGCGCTGGTCTCGAAATTTACCGTCTCGCCGGAAGCCGGCGATGCGGCCATCAGCAGAACAAGCGCGATGGAAGAGCCCCGAACCATGACTTCATCTCAACTGATGAAGTCCTCAACCGTCAAGGCCTGAAATGGGTGAAGGCGGGCACAAGCAGCCGGCTCGGTCCGGCCTTTGGGCAAGCGAAGCCGGTTTGTCCGTTTTCACGCCGAGGCATCACGCTGGAAACGCGATCGCCGGAGCGTAAGGACCGTAAGGACCCCTTTCACCAGACGCCGGGGATCAGACGAAAGCGCACCTTTTGCCTGTATTCGGTATAACCGGGCAGATTTTCCGTCAGGAGTTTTTCCTCGTCGAACACGCGCCAGATCAGCGCGGGCAGCATGGCGAGGAGGACCAGCACGCCCCACCACGACCCGAGCGCGACCGGCATTCCGAGCAACATGAGGAGCGCGCCGGCATACATCGGATGGCGCACCCAAGCATAAGGACCGGTAGAGACGACCTTCTGGTCATCAGCGATTTCGATGGTGGCCGACGAAAAACTGTTCTCGCGAAACACGACGAAGATCACAAGCCAGCCGATCGCCATGAGTGCATCCCCGGCAAGGGCGACCGCCGCAGGCATCTGCGACCAGGCAAAACGGTGATCGAGCGCGGGAACGGCGAGCAAGGCGATGAAGCCGGCCGACACGATCGACATGATGATCTTCTGCGCCGTCAGCCTCTCGGCGGTGGGTCCTCCCCGCATCCGCCGCGCCAGCAGCTTCGGATCCATCACCATCAGATAGAGGGTGATCGCCAGCGCCGGGACAAAGTAGAAGGCCAGAAAGATCCAGGCCTGCCAATAGCGAAACGTGCCGGCAGCGATGAACAGCAGCGCCATCACTGCCACGATCAGCAGAAAGAGCCCGGCGAAAGCTTTCTGGTTTTCCGACATGGTTTCCAAGGGCGCCACCTTTACACGATCACGATCGTGGATGGACCACCTCCCAGCCGGACCATCGTTCCAAAGTCTAGCCGCGTTCGCCTCTGGTATTGCGGAACCCGGTTCGAACTCGTTCGTTCGTCCGGATAAGCACACTGCGTCTCGCCGTTTTCACCGGGAGGTGTTGCATGCGCAAATGGCGTAACGAGTCCGTCCTGGATCTCTACAACCTTTTCCTTGCGATATTCCTGTTCGTTTCGCCGTGGTTCTTGGCGCGCGCGCCAGTGGAACTGCGGTCGTCGACCTCAGGGCAAGCGGCGCGGCGATCGCGCTAATGTCACTGGCGGCGATATTCGCATACGCCAGCTGGCAGGAATGGGCCAATCTGCTTCTCGGAATCTGGCTGATCGTTTCACCCTGGCTGTTGGGCTTTGCCCATACACGTGCGATGCATTACAGCATCGGCGTCGGCGTCACGGTCGCGTTCTTTTCCGCGCTCGAGTTGTGGCTGGTCTATGACGCTGCCCCCGTCAAGCCGGCGGCGCATGCGCCCGAGAAGAAATAGCCCCCGAACCAGCGCGGCTCATAAGCAAAACCCCGCCGGACGATGCCGGGGTGGTTGCCACGTGTCACACAGCGTCCCTTGTGTCACCAAGGGCGGGAGTTTATTTCAGCGACGTGCTGATCCGAAACAGAAACTTCGAGATCAAACGGCGTAGATCTGCTCCTGTCAATCACCGAACTGGCGTGACTGTTCGGGGCATGGTCGAGCTCTGCGACCCTGACCATGACCTCGTGCTGGCTTGTCGGGTTTGCATGTCCCGTTACCCGTTCAGTACCGGGCTCGCGACCGCTTTTACGGCGACGCTTGAGCTGTGGCTGGTTGACAATGCCAATGCATCGATTGGGGTCGACCCGCAGCGTCAAAAATAAACCCGCCGGAACATGTCCGGCGGGCTAAGCCAGTGTCGCCCTGGTTCATCACGTTGGATTCCCCCTCAAGAAGGGGACGGGATGTTATTTCAACTGGGTGTTGACCGAATCGAACTTGGTGTTGAGGTTCGTGCCGAGACCGTTCACGACCGCGATGATCGCAAGGGAGATACCGGCGGCAATCAGGCCGTATTCGATGGCCGTTGCACCCGATTCGTCTGACAAGAACTTGATCAAAATACGCTGCAAATCCGCCTCCTATTGAGAATGTTTGAAGAGTTGTCCAACGTGACCGACCCTACCGGTCGTGATCTAAGGTTGGGTAAACCGCATCCGTGCAATCTTATTCACTTCGACGCAACCCGGCGCCCGCCTTTTGCGCCGTTCGGTCAGCAGGAAGCGGCCGACCTCGCACCTTCTTCCTTAATGAACTCAAAACCCCGCCGAACGGATTCGGCGGGGCAAGGCCAGGTGTCACTCGATGGACTACCATCTCGCAGATGGGTTGCCGTTATCCAGCGCAGAACGCTACCAACACCGATCTAAAGTTGAGCAAACGACTGATCGTCAGTTTTTGGGCAGTTTGGATAAAGGAATTTCGCCCCTCCCGTAAATAAAGGAGAAACCATCGGAAAAAATCAGGAAGAATTCCGCGATACGGCCGGGCAGACGCAGCCTTGCGACCGGCAGTTTTCAGGAACCGCCGGATTGTGCCACTCGCTCGAAGATTGAAGCCGCGTCTAGTGCTCCGATTTCCGAAGTTCGCAAATATTCGCAGCGACCTCTGATGCGAACTTCGGAATCGAAGGAGCACTGGCAAGTTAATGTTTCTAGTGCGGTTTTTGAATTTGAAGTTCCTGTGATGAGATTGCAGCAATACTGATAGGAACTTCAAATTCACCGCACTAGTGGAAGACCCCGGCGCCGGAAACCTGGGAGGCGACCAGCAAGGCCGCGAACAGGGCCGGGACGCTGACGAAACGCAGAAACTGATCCAGTGAAAGCATGTTTGTCGTCCCCCCAGACGATTTCAATTGGTAGCTTGTGCAGGATGCTCCGTGCGGGTCAGGATCTGGTCCGAGATCACCGCTCCGGAGATCGTGAGCAGCGCCAGGATGGTGATGACCGTGATGGTTTTCATCGGGCTAACGTCTCGCCCGAATGTGGCCGAAAATGTCAAGGCTTGGCGCATTTTCGGGACGAAGCCGAGAAACAATGGTGACGGCCCGCCTGACGAGAAGTCGAACTTCACAATTTCAAGGCCTTAAGGCCCAAAGACGGCGCCGGTCGGGAGTGAGGCAGCGCAAGGTTGCGCGGCGATCCGCCCTTGACCACCTATCGGGGCAGGCACGTCCATTCGAGACGCGGACCAAGGGATGCGGCTTCGCCGGCGAGGCAACCCGGTTTGCTCATGATCAGCCAGAAGACGAAGAGAACGGCGACCAGCGCCACGCTGAACAGGATCCGCGTCACCATCTGATAACCCCGCGCCTTGCACGCGACTCCATTCTAACGTAAACGCCGGACATCGCGACCCCGTTCAATGCCCGCGTGCCGCAAAGATCTGATAGAAGGTGATGACGATCTCGAAAGCAATCAGCAGCACGACGATGATTTCCAGGCGCAATGACCGCCTCGTGTCGATCATGTCGGCAAAGGTATTTGCGGTTTCCGCGACCACCGCAAGCTTGCGGTTGAAGGTTTCGACCCGTTGTTCAAGTTCGTATTCGTCTTCCAGGCGCGCATAGAGGCGTTCCAGATCCGGACGGTCCCACAGCGCATCGGGCTTCTCGGCAATCGCGACGCGGCCGGAGACGTTATGCTGCAGCAACAGCGCATCGCCGATCAGCTTCAATATGCCGCGCCGGTTTCGTCGCACCTTTCCGGAACTCGCCAGTTCGCGCACGAAGGGATCGATGATTTCGAACACCTTGGCCACTTCGCGCTCGTCATGGGCGAGCACGACGCTCTTGGCCAGGACATCGGAAGCGACGAGAAGCCTTGCCAGTGACATGTCGCGGACCTGGATCGGCCCGCCCGCCGCCACCTGGTCGCTGGTCTCGCTTGCGACTTCGAGGGTCGCAGTTTCCTCCTCGACAGGCGTCAACCTGCCGCCGATGCGCGGCGACAGCCTTTCCATGAAGGCCGCCTCCTCTTGTCCAGACGTTCCAAAAAACACCACGACGCCGAAACGGAACATGACCGCGATGCCGTCCGTGCCGGTCCGGATCGCGAGCGGAACGGCGGAGAGTGCATCCTTCTCGAAGCCTGCCGTGTTGATCCGGTCCCCGACGTGGAGCGCGTGCGCGGTGACGCGCGTGACCGGAGCATCGGAGCGGAAGGCAGAGTTCTTCATAAGCGCGTGCCTTGTCGAAGATGGCGATCGATGCAAGCAGGAAGGATTCTGCGCTCAGGCCTGCAGTTTCGAAAAAGCCTTTATCCCAATTCCCCGCGTTTTCAGCGATGGCGAGCAGGCCTGCCGCGCGCGCCCCGCGAAGGCGTCAATCCTATTCGTCGAAATTCAAACGCGAAAGGCTGTATGTGTTGCCCCCGGAAGAGCGAATCGCTATTCGAGGTTCGATAGCGTTTGGCCGCGGTGGGATCGGTAATGAAGAATTTTGCATGTATGTTTGCAGTGGCGGTGTTCATGATCACGTCCAGGGTCGAGGCTCAAAGCTTTGCAATCGAGGAGACGACGATCGCGGGCGTTCAAGAGGCCCTGCAAGGCAAGGCCACGACCTGCCGCCAGATCGTCCAGGCCTATCTCGACCGCATCGCCGCCTACGATCGCAAGGGACCCGCGCTCAATGCGATCCTGACGCTCAACCCGAAAGCGCTGGCCGAGGCTGACCGGCTTGACGCGGAACGAGCGGCCGGAGCGGCAATGGGGCCGCTCTTTTGTGCGCCGCTGGTGCTCAAGGACAATTACAACACCGCCGATCTGCCGACCACGGGAGGTTCAGCCGCGCTTGAGGGAATGCAGCCGCCAGCCGATGCCTTCGTGGTCGCGAGATTGCGCAAGGCCGGCGCGATCATTCTCGGCAAGTCCAACATGCACGAATTCGCTCTCGCCGGAACGACCGTCAGCTCTCTCGGTGGCCAGACGCTCGACGCTTATGACCTGACGCGAACGCCCGGAGGTTCGAGCGGCGGAACGGGCGTGGCGGTGGCCGCCAACCTCGCGCTCGCCGGCACAGGCAGTGACACCGTGAACTCGATCCGCTCGCCTGCTTCCGCCAATGCGCTGGTCGGCATTCGCCCGACCAAAGGTCTGTTGAGCCGCTCCGGGATCATGCCGGTTTCCGAGACCCAGGACGCGATCGGGCCGATCGCTCGCAATGTCGCCGACGCCGCGCGGCTTCTCGAGGTGATGGCTGGCTACGATCCGAATGATCCCGCCACCGCATGGAGCATCGGCAACACGCCGGCCGGTTATGTCCAGTTCCTGAAGGCCGGCGGTTTGCGCGGCGCGCGGATCGGGGTCTTGAAGGCGATGTACGGCAACGCTTCCGAACATCAGGACGTCAACGCCGTGATGGCGGCGGCGATCGCCGCGTTGAAGAACGCAGGCGCCGAGGTGGTCGACGTCGATGCGCCGGCACTCGATGCCAACAAGCTCGGTCCCGAAAACGACGTGCAGAAATACGAGTTCAAGACGCTGATCAACGCCTATCTCGCCCAATGCCCCGGCAAAGACACTTTCCGAGATCATCGCATCCGCCAAGGTTCACAAGCCTTCGCTGGAGAAATTTTTGTTGAGCGCGGAAGCGTTCACCAACGGCATGGAGGAGCCGGACTACAAGGAGCGGCTGTTGCGAAACCAGCGTACGCGGCAGGCGCTGATGTCGGTTTTCGCCGAGCACGGGCTGGATGCGATCGTCTACCCGCTGCAGCGACGGCTGGTCGTGCCGTTGAGCGAACCCAATCAGGCCGACCGCAACGGCATTCTTGCTTCCGTCACCGGATTTCCGGCCATCACCGTGCCGGCCGGGTTCTCGCCGCCGACCGCAAATGCCCCGCTGGGCGTGCCGGTCGGAATGGATATTCTGGGAAGACCCTGGAGCGAGGGACGTTTGATTGAGCTGGCCTTCGGCTTCGAGCAGGCCCTTCACGCCCGCAAGCCGCCACCCAGCGCGCCGGCGCTTGCGGCGCATTGAGCCGACATCGCGGGAGGTCCGCCTCGGGCCAAGAAGCGACATTGGCGCTTCATTTGGCACTGTGCGGCGGCGTCGCGCGCCCACACTGTACCGCCCATCGAAAGAGACGGACAGCGCGGCGTGCCTCGTGTTGCGACGCGGCCTTTTTATTGCGCCGCGTGGGCCGCCATCTTCTTATCCAGCTCCTCCTTGACGGCAGCCAGATTGAAGCTGCCGCCCTTCTGCATGGGTGGGAATTCAAAAAAGGTTTGTGCCTCCCTTCCCATCTCCTGCTGAAGGAAAACGAACCGCCAGAACTCGGTGCCCCACCAGTCCTTCGCGAACAGCGACTGGTTCAGGCCCGTGCGCTCGAAGGGATCAAGACGCAAGTTGACAAGGATTGGCCAATCGACCTTGACGGTGCCACCGAACCAGCCATTCGGCTGATCGGTCAGTCTGTATTTGAAGTCGTTGATACGCACCGCGGCGAGCGTGGTTTCAGTGAAATAGTAGACTTCGTGGCGTTTCGACGGCCCCTTGCCGGTGATAACGTCTGTCTGATCGTAGCCGTCGAGGTGAACCTTAAAGGTGCGGTCGCCGATTTGTTTGCCTTTCTTGAGTTCTTCAACGATGTTCGGGTTGCCGGCGGCGGCCACAAATGTCGGGAACCAGTCGAGGCCGGACATGATCCCATTTTCCACCTTGCCAGCTGGTACCTTGCCGGGCCAGCGGATGATCGCCGGTGAGCGGAAGCCGCCCTCAAGCGCCATTCCCTTGGCGCCGGCAAACGGGGTCTGACCGCCATCCGGCCACGAGAAATTCTCGGCGCCATTGTCGGTGGTAAAGACGAGGATGGTGTTGTTGTCGAGCCCATTGTCCTTCAGGTACTTCATGATCGAGCCAACGATGTCGTCGAGTTGCGCCATCCCGGCTTCCTCAATGGTCCAACCGTTCTCAGGCGTGCGCAAGTTCTCGTACTTCTCGGAGAGATGCGTGAAGACATGCATGCGCGTGGGGTTGAGCCAGAGGAAGAACGGCTTGCCGTCCTGTCTCGCCTTGTCGAGGAACTTGAACGCATTCGCTAGTATTTCGTCGTCAACCGTCTCCATGCGCTTCGGGCAGAGTTCGCCAGCATCTTCAATTCTCTGTTTCCCGACCTTGCCCCAGCGCGGCTGTTCCGTTGGGTCGTCCTTGTCCGTCGCCCAGGTGTGAAGCATGTTGCGCGGACCCACCGTCGCTTTTAACGCCGGCGGATAATTGCGGTGACAGGGGTCCTCCATTCCATCCAAGTGATAGAGATAACCGAAGAATTCGTCGAAGCCGTGGACCGTTGGGAGGAATTGGTTCCGGTCGCCTAAATGGTTCTTGCCAAACTGCCCTGTCGCGTAGCCCATCGATTTCAGCACGGTAGCGATGGTCGGCGCTTCATCCGGCATGCCAATAGGAGAACCAGCTTGACCGACCGTTGTCAGGCCGGTGCGGATCGGCAGTTCGCCAGTAATGAAGTTGGCACGGCCGGCCGTGCAGCTCGCTTCAGCGTAATAGTCGGTGAACATCATTCCTTCGGAAGCCAACTGATCGAGGTTAGGCGTCCGGCCGGCCATGATACCCCGGTGATACGCGCCGATATTGAACCAGCCGACATCGTCGCCCATGATGACAAGAATGTTCGGCTTTTGATTTTGTGCGCTGGCGCCTGTAACAACGCCGGTCAGTGCGGCGATGGCAATCAACGCCGCAACTCCGTAATGTCTCGACCTCTCGATCATCGTGCACTCCATCGTTTCATTCCGACCTGCTCCTCCAGGAGCAGGATGGAACCACGGTGTGAAGTGCAGATTGACCCATATCAAAGTGGGTAAGAACGTACCCTGCGGGTGTGTGACAGTTTTATACACGTTGGCTCGCCAGGCACCGCAGTGCGGTCGATTGCTGACGCGAGAGCCGAAAAGTGGAAACCGGTTTTCCGAAAAGATCACGCTCAAACAGAGAGATGAGATCATGATGCGATTCCACTTAATCGCATCATGATCTAATATGATTCACGCGACGCGCGGGAGATCGCAGGACGCTCACGCCGGCGAGTCGCGCGCGCTGGATTGTTGGCAGCTAGCTTGTGCGCTTTGGCGGATCGACCACGACGCCTTCGCAAACGATCCGCCCACCGAGCAGACGAAATTCGAGCTTGTCGTAGCGGCGCACGGTCTCGCCCGGCTCTGGCGGCAGCAACTCCACGCTGCCCTGGATGTTCAACGGCGCGTCTCCGGCGCCGTGAACCCTTGCGCTCCACATCCTCATGCCGGTCTCGGCCCAACGCCGCCGAATCAGAAGCTCCCGCTTCCCGCGCGGGTCGGTTTCCAGCGCGGCGACGACCTTGTCGTTCGGCGAATGCTCGACGATGGCGGGAGGGGCGCGGTCAAAATCGCTGGCCGGAGATTTTTCGGCTGGCTTCGCGCGGCGGAGATGCGCGGACAAACGAAAAATCGCCGAAGCGGTATAGCGCAACAGACCAGCAAGCTTGGCAAGGACCGGGAACGGTCCCGACGCGTAATCGGCAAGGGACATCACTTACTCTCGAACCACAGAACATCCATAACCGATTCGCTTCGACTGTCGAAAAATCAGATCCGCCGGGTCCAGCTCTGCTCGTTGACGGCACCGTCGGGCACCGCGCCCGAGACCAGCGCACTGACCTGCTCCACGGTGTGCAGCGCCTGCGCCTCGATCGCCGGCGGTGTCAGGCCCCCGATATGAGGCGTGGCGATGACGCCTTCGAGCTTCGCAATCGCAGGCGTCGGCATTTGATCCGGCGCCCGCCCGACATCGATCGCGGCGCCGGCGATGCGTCCTTCCGAGATCGCGGAAGCAAGGGCTGCTTCATCGACGAGGTTGCCGCGCGAGACATTGATGAACACCGCATCGCGCCGCATCCGCGCGAAAGCCTCGGCATTGATCAGATTTTCCGTCGCTTCATTGGCGATCGCAAGGCAGACCAAGTGATCGGAGCCAGCCAGCAAGGTCGGCAGATCGACCTGGCGGAAGTTCGGGTTCTCCACGGTGACATGCGGATCGCTGATCAAGACGCGCATGCCGAGGTTGGCCACGAGCGGAGCCAGCGCGCGGCCGATCGCACCATAGCCGATGATGCCGATCGTGGTGCCCGCAAGCTGCCGCCCCATCCTTGCGATCGGCACCTCGCCGGCCTGATAGGCCGCGCTCGCGCGGGAAATGCCGCGATTGAGATCGACAAGGAAGCCGAGCACCAGTTCGGTGACGGACTCGACGAAGCCGGGTTTGGCGCGCGTAACCAGCACACCGCGCGATGATGCGGCGACAACGTCGATGTTGCGAATATCGACCGCGCAGCGCAACACCGCCCTCAACGATGAAAGCCCGTCAAAGATCGGCGCCGGCACCGCGGTGGCGCGATCGGCGACGATGAGGTCGCAATTCCGCGCGGCCGATATCAGCGTCGCGCCTTCCAGCGTCTCATGGCCCTGGTGCAGCACGACCTCGCCGAGCGACCGCAGCCCGGAAAGCGCGCGAGCGCCATAATAATTGTCGCGCATGTGAGGCGTGTGGGTGAGGAGGATTTTCATGGTTCGACAGACCGTTTCTTGGATGCCAAATTTTTCAATAGCCCATCAGCTTCGGCAGGAAGGTCGAGATCTCGGGCACGAAGGCGATGACCAACAGACAAACGAGCAGTAGGCCGAGATAGCCGATCATGGGCCGCACCGTCTGTTCGACCGGCACCTTGCCGATCAGGCAGGCGCCATAGAGGCCGAGCCCGAGCGGCGGGGCAAATAGCCCAATGCCCATCGCGATCACCAGCACCACGCCATAATGCAACGGCGCAATGCCAAGCTGGCCGGCCACCGGAACCAGCAGCGGCCCGAATATGATCAGCGCCGCCGCACCCTCCAGCACCGAGCCCATCACGATCAGGATCGCGATCGACAAAAGCATGAACAATGAGATGCCGCCCTGGTGCGACAGCCCCACCATGAACTCCGCGACCGCATGCGGCACCTGCTGCAATGTCAAGACGAAAGCCAGCGACTGCGCGGAAGCAACGATGAAGAGCACGAGACCGGAGCGCGCGGCCGCCTGAACGAAGCTGCGCGCGGCCTCGCGCGGCGTCAGTTCACCAAACACCACCGAACCGACCGCGATGGCATAGAGCGAGGCGAAGGCGGATATTTCGGTCGCGGTGGCAAAGCCCGATTTGAAGCCGATGAAGATCATGGCGATCAGGCCGAGCGACACGCCGGCGCCCAGCCACATGCGTCTCACCTGCGCGCGCGAGAGCTCGGCCGCAGGCGTAGCCGCATCGCGCCTGCCGAACAGGATCGACACCGCGATCAATGCGGATGCCATCAGCGCGGCCGGCAACAGGCCGGCCGCGAACAGTCCGCCGATCGAAAGATTGGCGACAAAGCCCAGGATGATGAGATTGATGCAAGGCGGGATGGTCTCCGCCATCACGGCGGACGCGGCGAGCAGCGCCACTGTCGAACCCGGGTTCTGTCCGGATTTGCGCGAAGCCGGAACCAGCACCGCGCCCACGGCTGCGACATCGGCCATTTTCGAGCCGGAGATGCCGGAGAACAGCACCATCGCCGTGACCATCACGACGTTTAGGCCGCCGCGCATCCTTCCCACAAGGCGTTGCAGCCATTCGATCAGCCGCGCCGACATGCCGTTGGCTTCCATCAGGTAGCCGACCAGGATGAAGAAGGGAATCGCGAGCAGCACGAAATTGTCGATTCCGCGCGCCATTTGTTGGGCGAAGATCACGCCGGGAAGAGTGCCCTCGACGAGAATGAAGATCAGCGCGGCGAGCGCCAGCGCAAAACCGATCGGCAGTCCGCCGGCGAGGGTCAAGGCAAAGCCCACCAGCATCAGCGTGCCGGAAGACGGCATGGCGTCCGGAACCCGCGCGCTGCCAGCAAGAAAGACGCCGGCGACTGCGGCCAGGATGGCCGCCGCACGCAGCACACGCTGCCAACCGCGGTCGAGAAAGATTTCGGCGGCGAACGCCGTCATGCAGGCCGCACCCAGTCCCATCGGATAGAAGGTGAGTTCGAGCGGCAAGCCGGAGCCCGTGGTCTGGCCGGAGGTAAGCCAGCCCATCTCGATGGCGTGAAACGCGACATAGGCTGAAACGATCAAAACCAGCGCCGCGCCGAGATCGTCGACGACATCCTGCCAGGCCCGCGGCAACAACGAGCGGAAGAAAATCACGCCGGGATTTTCGCCGCGCGCCAGCGCCGACGCCGCGCCAAAAAAGCTTGAGGCCACCATCAGCCCGCGCGCGACGTCGTCGGCCCATTCGACCGGCGCGTTGAAAAGCGAGCGCGCCAGCACCGAGTAGATCACGACCGCAAGGTCTGCGGCGAGGAGGCCTGCCGCAACGATATCGGTGATCATCAGCAATGCGCTTGTCGCCTGCCGACCGACGCCGACAGGTGCACCGGACAAGTTTTCAGCCGCGTCAAGCATTCTTATGTCGAGGTGGCGCGGATCAAATCGACCACTTGCCTGGCCTCGGGGCGCGCCTTGACGAAGGCTTCGGTCTGCGGAAGAACGCGCTTGCGGAATGCCTCGCGGTCGCAGTCGATCACCGCAACCCCCTTGTCCTTGAGCTGGGCGAGGGCTTCCTTCTCGACGTTGAGTCCGTGCGCGCGGGTATCGGCGGCAGCCTTCTTCGCCGCATCGATGAAGGCTTCGCGCTGGACAGAAGGAATGCGGTTGAAAGTGGTTTCGGAGAGGTAGATCGCGAGCGGCGAGAAATTGTGCTGGGTGAGCGAATAGAATTTCGACGTCTCGTAGAATTTCGAGGCGACGATGGTGGGCGGATCATGTTCGAGCCCGTCGAGCACGCCGGCCTGCAACGCCGTGTAGATCTCACCGAACGCCATTGGGGTAGCGGCTGCTCCCATCAGGCGCAGGCATTCGGTGATCACGGGATTGGGCAGCGTGCGGATCTTCAGGCCGGTTAGATCATCCGGCGTATTGACCGCCTTGCGCGCCAGCACCGAGCGCGAGCCGAAATTGTAGGCCCAGGCAATGATGCGGATATTGGCGCCTTTGAGCAGCGCCTGTTCGATCGGCGCGGCGGCTCCTGCGTCGAACGCCTTGGTCTGCTGCGGGAAGGACGTAAAGAGGTAACCGAGGTCATAGGTACCGACCAGCGGCACCAGATTGGCGGCAATCGAGGAGCCGGAAACCATCATGTCGATCACGCCGAGCTTGACCGAGTTGATGACGTCGATCTCCTGCCCCAGCTGATTGTCCGGGAAAAATGCAACCTCGACCTGCCCGGCGAGCGGACTTGCGGCGATTTGCCTGACGAGGTTATCGTAAAAAACTCTCCCGTTGGCAAATTTCGCATCGTTGGCCTGCGAGGAGGACAACTTCAGTTTCAGAACTGCCGCTTCGGCCCGCCCGATCAACGCCGGCGCTGCAAGGCCCACTGCCGCAAGCCGCACCGCGGCAAAGGCAAAGGACGCGCGAACGAGCCCTCGGCGATCCACCAAGAATGACATGATCCGTTTCCCCGACCTGGTTCCGCGGGGATGGAAAAGCTTCGCCCGCGCTCTCTTTGTCCACGAAATTAGTCTTATCCGTTCCGCAAGCACAAGGCGAGCCGGCCAGGAAAGCACGCGGCCGGCGCGTCGGTTTCCATTTTCGACCAGTGTTTTATCAGTGAATGCCGAAGGCGGTGCCGGGTCCTTGGCCTGGCGATGAGAGACCAGGAAACGGCGTCAGAGTGAAAGGCCCGCCTCGGGCGAAATCGAGGCTCTACGGATGCCGTCCGCCTTGGCGCAAGCCGGCGCGCGATCAATCACCCCCGACGTAGCAAAATACCTCCCGCCAAGCGGGCTGGATCGTCGGCGCAGAGGGGCACGGATTGCCTCGCCGGCGGGCGGCGGGGCAAGACCTTCGCATCAAGTCACTGGACGGCGACAACCCGTCACTTTGCTTGTACGACGTTTCTCAGGACGAGTTCCGAGAGCTTGACGACAAGCTTGCGCAGCCGGGCATTCTCTTCAAGCAGCGACACGACATCTTCGTCGGTGTACTCGTTGTCAGCGTAGTCGTCACGTCCAAGCGGCGCTCCATCGAGGCGTCCTTGCGTGCCATGTGTCGGATGTATGGGTCCCATGGCTCATCCCCCTATTCTGGTAGTCGAACGCGCGCCAGTCGGCATCTTTGATCTGAGTCGGAGGGCGGATTTTGGACCGAAATTTGGGCGCGCTGAGGCGCCGCATTGATGCCGCGATCGTGCCAGGAAATCACCGCTTGCTTTAAGGTTGTATTGCGCCAACGCAGCATCACTTAAATCGTGCACCCCCAAAATCATCCGTCGCTGATTTCCGTATTCCATTTTGAACGCAGGGGATTGCATCAACTGGACACCGCTGTTGCCCATGAGAACGGTGTGCATTTGCAATTCGTCAATCTGTAGGGGTTACCACTGCGATACCTCGGCGGAGGCACGACTGTATCCGAATGGAGCAAGAGATGCCTTTCGCAGTGACTGCTGTTTTGGCCTTTGTCCTGCTGGCGCTGACGACATCAACGGAAGCTTCGCAATCCTGCATGACGAGGATTGAAGCGCGTCAGCATTTTCCTTCGCTGCATCTTTATTTGCATCCACGCGAACATTGCTGGGACACCGTGCCGACACCCAGGGCTTTTCAGATCATCAAACCCGGCACGACGATCGGTCAACGCGCGCGGCATCAGCCGTCACCGAAGACGGCGCATGAGGAGATCGCGCAGACGCGGTGGTTGGATCGCTGGGTGGAAGTCGATCGGTCACAATACCCTGCGCTCGCGCGCTGGATCGAGTTGATCGAGGTTGCCTCTCCGATCGCCGAACCCGGGCCCGACCCCGCGTTCACGCCGCGCGCAGTGGTGTTGACGGCGATCGCCATCGTGCTGACGATCGCCACCATCGAGGTGCTGTTCCGCTGCACGATTTCATGAGCGGCAACGCCTTCGGAGACGCTATACAGGAAGTCGGATCAGCGCGTAAAAGACGCACAGCGCCAGGCTGGCCCAGACTGCCATGCTGAAATAAAGCGACATCCAGGCAATCTCGTCTTTCCAATGGGCAATGTCGTGGGTCACGACCCAGCGCGTCGCCACATCGCGCAGGCCTTCAATCGGCCGCAGCCGCCTGCTACCGCTGGCCGTATCGGCCCGCCAGCGGCTGAGATACATCGGCACGTCCACGGTCACCAGAAACGCCAAATAGAAGGCGATGCCCGTCATCGCCGCGATGAGGATCACGCGAACCACGCCATCGAACTCCGGCAACAAGCGGCCGAGACCTGCTCCAACCACGACGAAGGCAACTGCCCATATCGAATTTTCGATCGCATTGAAGAAATAATTGGTGGTCAGCACTGCGTACCACGAGAAACACTCGGCGATGAGGATCAACGGCACGATCACCAGAGCCGCGTTCAAGGTGGTGTCCGATACGGTCAGCCTGCCGAGCTGATAAAGAAGAATCGCCCACTGCGCGGCGAAACAAACCTCGGCCACCGTCGCCACCGACCGGCCGACGGCGACGCTCGACAGCCAGGTATCGAACAGGCAGATGCGCTGAACGTCGGCGCGCGGAAGGAACGAGCGGAACGCGCAGCCGAAAACATAGGCCGCGCAGAGCAACAGCATGAGTTCGAGGCCGGGCGCGCTGGAGGGCGTGATGGTCTGGCGCCAGACGAGCGTGAAGCCGGGCAGGCCGGCAAGGCTTCCAGCTGGTTGTTGGTGAAACTGGCTGTAAAGCAGCAACCAGGCCGCGATGTTTGCACCGCTAACCGAGGTCAAAAGCGCCCACCAGCGGGCAACCGGATTTGACCAGGCCAGCGAAGCTGGGCGCGCACGCCATTGCGAACTCATGGTACAATTCCCGCGCGTAACCAAACTGACATCTAACTGAATTAATTCTGTCACATCGCGTTTCAGCTGGCGACCCAAAAATTGTGACAGCGGGGCCCTCTCGGGGCCGCCACGCCGAGGTCAGACCGGATTTTCGAAGCTTAAGCGGCAACGATTGATCGCGGAAGACGGCTGACGCACCGGCCGCCGGACGATCGTCTGTCCCAATCCTTGGGCGAAGCGTCACAAGAATCTGCCGGCATGTCGAAGCTTGCCTACTTCCCTGATCGCCACTTTCATCAGCGGCTTTGCCGCCTCTTCCTCCCTGCCTACAATGACGCCCGAGGCAAAGGCGCGGGCTCGCCTGTTTCGTCGCGGCGCGTGCAGCGCAGCCGCCGCGGCCATCTGGCGGTGGGCGATCAAATCGTTGAGCGATCCCAACGCGTCCTGGATCCTGCGCAAGCGCCGTGACAGGCGTGCAAGGGCCTTTCGACGACGCTTCGGAAAAAGGCTTTCGAAAAATTCGACGGCGTATCTGATCTTCTTGACCCTGATCCGAACCTTGTGCCGCCCGCGTGCGGAAAGCTTTGCAAGATGCTTTCCCTGTTTGAGGACCTTCCTGACCTGTCGACGCAGAACATCGGTTGCGAACCTGGTGGCAGCCGCGCCCGCCTGATCGGCCGAATGGTCATGCGAGCCCTCGATCCAGGTCAGCACGTCGAGCAAGAGGGCGCGGAAGCGCGCTGAATCGACGGTCCTCCGGGCGCGAGCGAACGCGGAATCGCGTTTGGCGGCAAACTGTTCTTCGAGCGCCTTGCTGGCCCTTCTCGGCACGACGCCACTGCCGAGGGGCTTTATCTCCTGTTTGACGAAGACATCGATCTCGCGCGCTGGCGCGAGTTCGTCCGTCAACCATTTCAGTTCCGTCCTTATCCTTTCGGTCCGGCGGTCAGGCAGGAGGCTCGCGAAAATCGAGATTGCCGCACGCAGCCGACGCAATCCCACTCTCATCTGATGGACGCCTTCCGGATCGCAAGCGCGCACGGCATCCGCGTTATCGGCGAAATGGCGCACGCACGAGCGCGCGATCGTCCGGAATGCTTCGCCCGCAGCCACGCCTTTGCCGAGCTCGATAGTCTCTGCAAAAACCACCTGGCCCTCGTTGCCTTGCGCCAGCTCGTAGCCTCGTTCAGACTTGGTTCGCAGATAGAGTTCGGCTTCCGATCGCCTCTCCATCGTCTTTGCCAAGCGGAAGAGGTCGGCTGGCCGGCCGCGCTTCAGTTCGAGCTCGACCTCCTCTATTCTGCTTGAGCGCCGCCCGGCCTTGATGTTTCCACGGTCGATGGCGAGCTCGATTTCGCTTCCCCCGGTGCGAACAGGCACGACGGTGCGATGAACGGAAGTTTCAAAGATGGGCTTCAACTTGCGGCGCAGCTTCTTTGCGCCGATCTGCTTCAGCGGCGTACCCTTGACCTTGCGAAGGTCGGGAAAACCGTCATTGACCTCCGTCTCCCATTCACCGCGGCCAAAACTGGCAGGCGCGTCCGCCTTGATCGTTTGAACATGCTTGCCGCCGGCCTTCCGCACCCGCAAGGAAAGGCCGCGGCGCTTCAGTTTGAGCCTGGGGGTGTCGAAATAGATCGAGCGGAGATCGTTCTCCGAGCTTTCGCCCATGGTGCTGCCGGGAATTTTCCGGCTGCGCAGAGTTTGAAGCCCGCGTTGCGGCACGCGGAACTTCAATTCGGTCTCGATACCCATCACCGCTCCGATCGTTCTCGAACTTTTCGTCCGAGTAGACTTGCAGCGGTGATCATACAGAGAAAAACTCGGCGGTGCGGCGGAGCGCAACGAGAAAAGCTCGTTCCGAAATAAAAATCGGCAACGAAGGCCGCGACGACGTCAATCGCCGATCCGTCAGCAAGAAAGTCGCGCCGCCCGCACCGAGAGAGGCCAAGCTGATCCATGCCCTACTGATGAGGACCATAGGCCGCTCTCGGAACGTGTCCGTGGGTTAGCCGCTACGCTGGTGCCCGGGCATATGCAGCAGCGATCACTGCGGCACGATTTGCAGGTGGAGTCATTACATCTCCTCTGCTCCGACCAACTTCATTGTCGGCCGTATTTTCAACGTGTGGCGTGCCGCATGTTAGTCAATGGCCGCCGACAGGATCGTCCGGGAAAATTCCGGCTTTTGCATGGTATTCCCAATCCATCTGCATTGCGAGCGCGATGGAGAAGGGTTCCACCGCGCGTCGGTGGCGAGGCGCGTCTTTGCATTTTCGGCCGCATCTGTCGGCGATGCGGGGATTGCGCGCAGGCTGACCTGCCCAAGGTTTGATCGATGGCTTCTATTGACGCCTTCGAAAATGCAAAACGCAAATCATTTCAATGACGGCCCTTTGGCATGCGATTTGCTAACTCACAACTGCAATAAAAATGAAACGTTGTGATGCCATCTTCCGTGCGCCTGCCGCACGAGGCAGATGATTTCTGCATCGAGCGATGACATCGCGAGAACGGCAGCGCGATTTGTTTTCGCGATTTCGTAAAAACATCACCGCTTGTCATCGCGTTCAGATTGTTTTGCAGCGTCAATCAGCAATTTACAACTGACGAAATCATTGCTTTCCGGCTTCGAGATTCTCATGGCCTTGTCAACGGAGGACGTGACCGTGAATTTTGCTCAATTTCATCACATCAATCATCGCAAAAAAACTCACCCATGACGGCACGACGATGGTGCTCGCCGGCGTGGCACTCCTCGTCGTGTTCTTGATCGTCATCAGTCTGGCGTCGTTGTCGCCCGGTACGGCAGCGAGCGACCTGACATCGATGACGGTGCTTCCTTAGAGAATTCGTCCGATCGAAATCCTGAAGTGCTCAACGAAGCGCCGCGCTCGCCCGGCACCGAGGAGCGACGTTTCGCCGCGTGCGCATCGACGATCAGGGCCCCGCGATCACGGCGGCAATGCAGAACAATCCGACCACGGCTTCCACCGAGGTCATCCGCCGCACGGCCGAAGGCAGAACAACGCACGACTCCGAAAAATCAAGACAATGAAGACGAATGGACACCCCGCAACGGGCGCGGCATCACGGAGCCGGAACGAGCTACCGTTACGCTTCACATTCGCGCACCCGCACCTAACCCATGTGAGTCACATTCGACAAAAGCCCAGATTCGGCCCAGCTGCCGACAAATTTCGTGGCATGCTACGCCCATGGGCAGGGTCACGTGTCAGCGAGGACCCATGTATCGAAAACTTTTGTATCTATCGATTGCCGCCCTTCCCCTTCTTCCCATCTCATCCGCTCAGGCCGAATCCGGTGCTTCCTACTACAGCGCTCGTGGCAACGGAATGACCTGCGCTCACCGCACGAGGCCGTTTGGAAGCATCGTCACGGTGAGCTACGGCAGCCGCTCGATTCAATGCCGCGTCAACGACCGCGGGCCGTTCATTCGCGGCAGGGTCATCGATCTGTCGCTCAACGCGGCACGCGCACTCGGCATGATGCAATCGGGCGTCATTCGCGTCTCCCTCGACTAGAGCTCCGATTCCGAAGTTCGCATCGCGGCGACGTCTGATGCGAACTTCGGAAATCAAGGGAGCTCTGGCAACTTGTTGATTTGAGTAGCGGCTATGAATTTGAAGTTCCTATCACGAGCATTGCCGCGATACCGATGGAACTTCAAATTCGCTCCTCGGGCTCGAGCCGGGAATAGCGCAGCACGAGCGCTTGCGGAAAGGTCAGCGTGGCCTCGCTGAAATGCATCCAGGTCTTGATTTATCCCACGTCGCCTCTGCGCGGCGCCCATGATCCGCCCAAAGCCGACGAGGTGCCGTCAGGCGTCGTGCTGGCTTCGAAACCCCGTCCATGAAATAGTAATTCGCTGTCGCTGGCTATGGGGCAATAATGTCGGGCGAATTCAGATTGAACAAATACCTGAAGCGCATCGGTTATGACAAGGGAATCGAACCCGGTTTGAAAACATTGGCGGCCCTTCAAGCCGCGCACCTCTCCGCCATCCCGTTTGAAGGCATCGACCCGCTGCTGGGCCGTCCGGTCAGGCTTGATCTTGCGTCCCTGCAAGCAAAGCTGGTCGATAGCCACCGCGGTGGATATTGTTTCGAGCAGAATGCGCTGTTCAAGGCCGCGCTGGAGGCGATCGGCTTTGCGGTCACGGGGCTCGGTGGGCGCGTGCGCTGGAATTCGCCGCCCGAAAGCCCGCTCGGGCCGAAGGTACACATGATGCTCAAGGTCGATCTTCCGGAAGGTCCCTACCTCGCCGATGTCGGCTTTGGCGCTTGCCTGCTCGACGCTCCATTGCGGCTCGAGAGCGATGTCAATCAGCAGACCGCGATGGGCACCTACCGGCTGAGCCGGTCGGATGGCCTGTTCTCGCTCGCCGCAAGACGCGCGGCAGATTGGCGGATCATGTACGTCTTCGACCTGCAGCCGCAAATTGCGGCCGACTACGAACTCGGCAGCTGGTTCACCTCGACCAGTCCGAATGTGCCTTTTACCAACATGCTGGTGATGGAGAGACTGGCCGGCGACCGACGCTACAAATTGATCAATCGCCGGTTTGTCGTCGAGGCCCGCGACGGCGAGATCATGGCCGAGCGCGCCATCGCAAGCGCCGACGAGCTGCGGGAAATCATCGATGAAAACTTCAAGATGACGCTGCCGGCGCCAGCGGACGAGATTTTTGGCCGCACAGCAAGCTAGCGCCTCGCGCCAGCGAGATCGGTGCGTTGATATAGGTCAAAATCGATCCGAGCGTCGATGTTCGAATATTTCGGGGCAGCCCGAGTCCTCGCACCGGAGTAACATTCATGAAATCCTGGAAGCCGCGTTTGTGCGCGTCCGTGGTCGTCTTGGCCGTGACCGCGCTCCCTGCACTCGCGGAACAGCAACCATCGAAACCCAACATCGTCATGATCGTCTCCGACGATTTCGGATATGGCGATGCGGGCGCCTATGGCGGCGGCGAGAACCGTGGCATGGCGACGCCCAACCTCGACCGCCTGGCCGCCGAGGGAATGCAGTTCTTCTCATTCTACGCGCAGCCGAGCTGCACTCCCGGGCGCGCAGCGATGCAGACCGGACGAATTCCGAACCGAAGTGGCATGACCACCGTCGCTTTCCAGGGTGAAGGCGGCGGCTTGCCGGCGGCTGAGTGGACGCTGGCTTCGGTTCTCAAGACCGGCGGTTACAAGACATTCTTCACCGGCAAATGGCATCTCGGCGAGGCCGACTACGCGCTTCCTAATGCGCAGGGCTATGACGAGATGAAATATGCCGGTCTCTATCACCTCAATGCCTACACTTACGCCGATCCGACCTGGTTTCCGGACATGGATCCCGAATTGCGGGCCATGTTCCAGCGCGTGACAAAGGGCGCATTGTCCGGCAATGCCGGACAGCCCGCGAAAGAGGATTTCAAGATCAACGGTCAATATGTCGACACGCCCGTCGTCAACGGCGGACCGGGCGTCGTCGGAATTCCGTTTTTCGACAGCTACGTCGAGAAGGCCGCGCTCGAATATCTCGACCGCAATGGCAAGTCGGGTCAGCCGTTCTTCATGAGCGTCAACTTCATGAAGGTGCACCAACCGAACATGCCCGCTCCGGAATTCCAATATAAGTCGCTTTCGAAGAGCAAATATGCCGACTCCGTCGTCGAGAACGACACGCGGATTGGCCGGATCCTGGACAAGATTCGCGCACTCGGACTCGACAAGAACACCTACGTGTTCTGGACCACCGATAACGGCGCCTGGCAGGACGTCTATCCTGACGCCGGCTACACGCCATTCCGCGGCACCAAGGGCACAGTGCGCGAAGGCGGCAACCGTGTTCCGTCGCTCGCCTGGGGTCCCGGTATCAAGGCCGGCTCCAGGAATTCAGACATCGTCGGCGGTTTGGATTACATGGCCACTTTTGCGTCCCTTGCAGGCGTGAAGCTGCCGGAAAACGACCGCACCGGTCAGCCGATCATCTTCGACAGCTACGACATGTCGCCAATCCTGTTCGGCACCGGCAAGTCGGCACGCAAGAATTGGTTCTATTTCACAGAGAACGAATTGACGCCGGGTGCGGCGCGTTCCGGCAATTACAAGGCCGTGTTCAATTTGCGCGGCGATGACGGCGTGAAGACGGGCGGCCTTGCCGTCGACTCCAACCTTGGCTGGAAGGGCGCAGAAAGCTACGTCGCTACGGTGCCGCAGGTCTTCGACCTTTGGCAGGACCCGCAGGAACGCTATGACATCTTCATGAACAATTACACAGAGCGTACCTGGGTGATGATAACGATCAGCGACGCGATCAAGGAACTGATGAAGACCTATGTAAAATACCCGCCGCGCAAGGTGCAGAGCTCATCCTATTCCGGGCCGGTGACGCTGACCAACTACGAGAGGTTCCAGTTCATCAGGGATCAGCTCGCAAAGGAAGGCGTCACGATCGCGTTGCCGACCGGCAACTGAGTCTGAGGTGTAGTGATGGCTCCGGAGCCAAAAAGCTTCGGAGCCATTTGTCGTCAGGGCCAAGTGCCAAGTGAGTGGACTACGCCGCGCGTGCCAGCCGCTGGTCGATTTCCTGGCGCAGGCAGCCGAAATCGATTGGCTTGGTCAAGAGCCCGGCCGCACCCAGCGCCATCGCCTTCTTCCTCGTCGCCTCATCGCCGTAAGCCGTGATCATGATCACCGGCACGTTGGGCCGCGCCGCCTTCACCTTGGGCAGCATTTCCAGGCCGCTCATACCGGGCATGTTGATGTCCGACAGGATCAGGATCAGCGAAGGATCGCTAATGGCCTTGGCCCGCTCCAGCGCCTCCGGCGCGGAAGCGGCGAATTCCATGATGAAACGCCCCGAACGCACGTCGCGGCGGAATTGCTGGCGAAACAGACTTTCGATATCGGGCTCGTCGTCGACCACGAGAATGTACGTGCTCAATTTTTTGGCTCCCCTGCCCCTGGCTGAATCATCGTGCGCGGCAATGTAATGATGAATTCGGTAAATGCACCGGGCTCCGTCGCAATGTCGATCGTACCGCCGTGCTGCTTGACCACGATATCATGACTCATCGACAGGCCAAGCCCGGTGCCCTCGCCGGCCGGCTTGGTCGTGAAAAACGGGTTGAAGATTTTCTCCCTGATATCAGGCGGAATTCCCGTGCCGTTATCGCGGATGCGTATCTCGACCATGTCTCCGAGACTCTTTGTCGCGGCCTTCAGCCTCGGTTCGAAACCATTGCCGGCCTCAATCGCGCGCTTGGTTGCGGCGTAAAACCCGTTCGAGACCAGGTTCAAAAGCACTCGCGTGATCTCCTGCGGATATACGTCGGCGATCCCGGCCGAGGGATCGAAATCACGTTCCAGCGTGATGTTGAAGCCCTGCTTTTCGGCGCGCGCGCCGTGATAGGCAAGGTTCAGGCTCTCGTCGATGATGGCGTTGATCTCGACCGGCCGCCGTTCGCCCGAACCTGAACGCGAGTGCAACAGCATGTTCTTGACGATCGAGTCGGCGCGCTTGCCGTGCTGCACGACCTTTTCGAGATTGCTCTTGAGAAGCTTGCGAATCTCGTCGAGTTCGGTGCGTTTCTCGTCCTCGAGCCTGGCCGCTTCGAGTACGCCGTCCATCTCGTCGACCAATTCGGCCGAGAGCGCCGAGAAATTGTTGACGAAGTTGAGCGGATTCTTGATCTCGTGCGCGATGCCAGCGGTGAGCTGGCCGAGCGAAGCCAGCTTCTCGGTCTGCACCAGGCGGTCCTGCGCGGCGCGCAGGTCGTCCAGGGATTTGGCAAGCTCGCGCGTGCGAGCCTGGACCTCGTCGAACAGCCGTGCGTTCTCGATCGCGATCACGGCCTGGTCGGCAAAAGTCCGCAGCAGCTGCACGTGATGCTCCGAGAAATTGCCCGGTTGAACGCGCGTGACCGCGATAAAGCCGATCGACACATCCTTGTTCATCAGCGGCGCAAACAACATGCTGCGATAGCCGCGCGCCCGCGCAATTTCCTTGAGCTCGTATGTTGGAGCTTCGGTGTCGGGAATTTGCGTGACCTTGCCGGCCTGCGCCATTTGAAACGGCTGAAAATCCGCGACCGGGCGCGGGAAAGTCGATTTGAGGACCTCATCTGCTTTCGGCGTCGTCGGCGTAAACGCCTTCAGGTGAGCCATGCCATCGCTAAAGCGGAAGACGGTGCTGGAGAAGCCTCCGATCAGGCTGTTGGCCCTTGTGGCGATTGCATCGAACACAGGCTGCACGTCGGAGGGCGAACTGGCGATCACCTGAAGGATTTCGGCAGTGGCTGTCTGCCGCTCCAGTGCCTCCCTGGTCTCATTGAACAGCCGGACATTCTGAATCGCGATCGCGGCCTGGTCCGCGAAAGTTGCGGCCAGCTCGATTTGCTTGTCGGTAAAGCCGCGCGGCTCGGTCCGGGTCAAGGTGATGACGCCGATCGGCACGCCTTCGCGCAACATCGGTACCCCGAGCAGCGCGCGATAGTCGCCGAGCCTCGGACCGTCACCGAAACTATATTCCAGATCTTTCTCGACGTCGGGGATGTGGATGACGACGCCCTCGAGCAGGGCGCGCCCCGTCGCGGTGTGCCGATCGACGACAACGGGGACGTCGCGCACATAGTTCATGAAGTCGTCCGAAAAGCCGCAGGACTCGGCGCGGTAGAACGCGCCATCCTTCTGCCGGGTAATGGTGCCCTTGTCGGCATCGCAGAGCTGTGCCGCGGTTTGGACCAGCGCGTGCAGGACGGCCGGCAAATCGAAGGTGGAGCGGCTGATGGTTTTCAGCACGTCGGCCGTTGCGGTCTGCCGCTGGAGAGATTCGCGCAGCTCGCTGAGGAGGCGGGAGTTTTCAATCGCGATAACGGCCTGGGCGGCAAAGTTCTTGACAAGCTCGACCTGCTTGTCGGTGAACGGCCGGACCTCGGTGCGGTAGATATTGATGATACCCACCAGCTTGTCTTCCATGACGATCGGCACACCCATGATGGTGCGGGCACCCGCGAGATCGAGAATGGCAAACCGCCGGGGGTCATTGAGATAGGCAGGCTCGGCTCGAATATCGGCGATCTGGACCGGCCGTCTTGTGCTTGAAGCGAGCTGCAACGTCGTTCCCTCGCCTGGAACGATAATCGGTTCGCGCCGGCGGGCCTCGGCATATTCTGCCGTCACGCTGTGCGTCGCAACCACGCGGACCACGTCGCCTTCCGACAGGAACAGGATGCCGAACCTGGCGTCGCAGATCTGCGTCGCGTTCGCAAGGATGGAATCAAATACCGGTTTGAGGTCGCCTGACGAGGAGCTGATAACCTTGAGCACCTCGGCGGTCGCCGTCTGCTGCTGCAGCGACTCTGTCAGATCGCGGGTCTTGGCCTGCACCTCGTCGAACAGCCTGGCATTTTCGATCGCGATCACGGCCTGGTCGGCAAAGGTAGTCACTAATTCGATTTGCTTTGCCGTGAAAGGCTGCGGCAGCTTATTGGCGACGAAGAACACGCCGACGACGTTCCCTTCTCGCAGCAACGGTGCTCCCAACGCGGCCCGGTAACCACCAATTTTTTGTGCTTCGCTCCAGGTATATTCCGGGTCTGCCAGCACGTCGGGGATGTGGATTACACGGCCCTCCAGCGCAGTGCGTCCGGTAACACTGCTTCGATCGACTGGAACACGTAGAGGCCGAAAATAACTTCTCAGCTGCGCGTGGACTTCCGGGGATTCGCCGAAACTGGCTACAAAGCGGAAGAACTCGCCGTCGCGTTGGAATAACCACGAATAATCGGCATCGCATAGTCTTGCCGCTGATTCCGTCAACGTACTCAATACCCTTTGCAAATCGAAGGCAGAGCGGCTGATGATCTTCAGCACGTCGGCCGTTGCCGTCTGCTGCCGCAGCGATTCCTCGAGATCGCGCGTCTTCGCCTGCACCTCGTCGAACAGGCGCGTATTCTCGATCGCGATGATCGCCTGATCCGCAAACGTCTTGACCAACTCGATCTGCTTCTCGGTGAAAGGCTCCGGCCTGGTCCGCGTCAGGAAGATCACTCCGACCACATTTCCTTCCCGCAGCATGGGGGCGCCAAGGACCGCGCGATAGCCGGCAATCTTTTGCGCATCGAACCTTGAATAGTCGGGATCGGCGAGCACATCGGAAATGTGAACGAGTTGCTTGTCGATCACGGTCCGACCCACCACGCTGCCTCGATCGATCCGTATGGGATTCGATCCAATGTACGCATGATATTCAGGTGTAAAGCCGAAGCGCGCCGCTGCGCGGTAGACATTGCCCTCGGGCAGAAAAATAAGGGCGTCCTGGGCGTCGCAAAGCCGTGTCGCCGATTCGACCAGCGTATCGAGAACGGCCTGCAGGTTGAACGTCGAGCGGGTGATGACCTTGAGCACCTCGGCGGTCGCCGTTTGCTGCTGCAGCGATTCGGAAAGATCACGCGTCTTCGCCTGCACTTCATCGAACAGGCGCGCGTTCTCGATCGCGATCGATGCCTGGTCGGCGAAAGTCTGCACCAGCTCGACCTGACGCGGCCCGAACATGCCAGTTTCCGGCTTCGCCAGCGAGAAGACACCCTCAACGGTTCCCTCGCGGATGATGGGAATTCCCAGCATCGCGCGAAAATTGCCGACACGCTGGTAGCCATGCGCCTTCCAATGCGGGTCTGCAAGCACGTCAGGAATCTGCACGACGGCTGCGGTCAGGGACGTGCGACCCACGTTGCTGTCCAGGCCTGGAGCAAGGGGGTGGGCACGTCCGTACTCCTGCATCTCGGGCGAATAGCCGTAATCGGCCGTGAGGTGATAAAGATCGCCGCGCTTTTGAAAAATGGTGCCGGTACGGGCGCCCGACAGCGTCACTGCAGATTCTACCAGCGTATCGAGCACGGTCTGCAGATCGAACGCCGAGCGGCTGATGACCTTGAGCACCTCGGCGGTCGCCGTTTGGTGCTGCAGCGATTCCTCCAGATCACGCGTGCGTGCCTGCACCTCGTCGAACAAACGGACGTTCTCGATGGCGATGACGGCCTGATCGGCGAAGGTCTGCACCAGCTCGATCTGCTTGTCGGTGAAGGCGCGCACAATCTGTCGGGTCAACGTGAAGACACCGATGATCTCGCCGTTTCGTTTCAGCGGGACACCAAGATTGGTTCGGTGACCGCCAAGTTTCTGGTATTGACGCGCAACCTCGTTCAGGGACGGATCGGCAAGAAGGTCCACGGTCTGAACCGCAATGCCTGATGCCGCGGCACGGGCGGTGGTGCTGGCACCGTCGATCGGAATTGGATGTACTCTGGCAAAGGCCTCGAGCTCCGGTGAGAAGCCGTAGACGTTGGCGACGTGACATTCGTTTCCCTTGCGAAGGAAAAGGATGCCGCGCTCGGCTCCGCACAGCCTTGCCGCAGACTCAACCAATGTCCCCAGCACGGCGTCGAGATCGAACGCCGAGCGGCTGATCACCTTGAGCACATCGGCGGTCGCGGTTTGCTGCTGCAGCGATTCCTGGGTCTCATTGAAGAGGCGCGCGTTCTCAATGGCGATGACGGCCTGGCTGGCAAAATTTTCAACGAGCGCAATCTGCTCGTCGGTGAATGGCCTCACTTCCTGACGATAGATTGCAATCGCTCCGATCAGTGCTCCTTCCTTGAACATGGGTACGCCCAGAAACGTCCGTGCACCGCTGGATTCGACGAGGGCAACCATTCGCGCATTGCCCTCAATATAGGCCTGCTCAGCGGCGAGGTCGGCGATGTGAACGACCTTCTTGCTTCGAGCAAGTTGGGCGAGCGGACCGTGCGGATTGTCGAGGGGCGCCAGTTTCTGTCCCCGCTTCAGCCAATCGGGATAATTGGCCGCAGCACTTTGCAGTGCAACCACACGAAAATCATCTTCCTCGCTAAGGAACAAATGACCGAATTTTGCTTCGCAGAGGCGCGTAGCATTCTCCAGTATCGCCGTGAACACCGGTTCCAGATCGCGCGGCGACGAGCTGATGATCCTCAGCACTTCGGCAGTCGCGATCTGACGCTCAAGCGCCTCCTGGGTCTCGTTGAAAAGGCGCGCGTTCTCGAAGGCGATGACGGCCTGGCTGGCAAAATTTTCAACGAGCGCGATCTGGTCGTCAGTGAATGGCTGCACTTCCTGGCGGTAGATTACGATCGCACCAACCAAGCCGGTCTCCTTGAGCATGGGAACGGCGAGGAAGGATCGCGCTCCTGCCAGGTCGACCGTAACGATACGCAACGGCTCACCTGCGGCGTAAGCGGGATCAGCCTTGAGGTCCGGGATATGTATGAGCTGTCTCGTGCGCGCAAGCCGGCCAAGACCGGTATCCGGACTGGGATGTATCGGCCCGTGTTCATCCCAGAACGCACGGTAGGCTTTGGGAACATCGTGCAAATGCGTCGCGTGAAAACGCTCCCCGTCGTAGAGCAGGATGTGACCGAATTTCGCGTCACAAATTCGCATCGCGTTGCCGAGCATGGCCTCGAATACGGGCCCCAGATCGCGCGGCGACGAGCTTATGATCCTCAGCACATCGGCGGCCGCCGTCTGCCGGGCCAAGGCTTCCCGCGTCTCGTTGAACAGCCGCGCGTTCTCGATGGCGATGACGGCCTGACTGGCAAAATTTTCAACCAGCGCAACCTGGTTCTCTGCGAATCCGCCAGGATCCTTCTTGTAAATCGAGAAGTTGCCAATCAACTTGCCTCTCTTCAGCAGCGGCACCGCGATCAGACTGCGCACGCCACCAAGCTCGACCGCGGCCTTGCGCACGGCCTCTCCCCGGGCGTAAGAGGCGTCAGCGAACATGTCTGGGACGTGAAGCGTCGATTTTTTCTCGACCACGAAACGAAAACCGGCGTTCGCTTCCGGCGAAAACGATCGGCCACGTACCGCTTTGGCGTATTCCCGCGGCAAGTTTTGATCGGCGGCGACGGCGAATCCCTTGCCATCGTAGAGAAAGAGGCTGCCGAACTTGGCCCCGCAAAGCGAGATGGCCTTGTCCAGCATGGCTTCGAAAACCGGCTGCACATTCGAAGGCGAGTTCGCGATCACCTTGAGTATGTCGGAAGTGGCGGTCTGTCGCTTCAGCCCCTCCTGCGTCTCCTTGAGAAGACGCGCGTTCTTCATGGCAATCTCGGCCTGCATCGCAAAGCCCTGCAGCAGCGCTATTTGCCGGGCGCTGAACGGCCGCACCTCCTTGCGATAGACGCTGAGAACGCCTGTTAACGCGCAGCCGTCGCGCAAGGGAACGGCAAGGTACGAGCGGATGCCGCCGAGCTCGACGCTTGCGACCGTCAGCGACAATCGCCGACGATAGGATTCGGTTTTGGAAAGATCGGTGACGTGATTGAAGGGCTTGTCCTCGATGCCGCTGCCGAAGGCCGCAGTGAGCGGCAATGCCTGCCGCATGAGGAATTTGCTATAGGCTTTCGGCACGTTCCTGGTTGCGGCGGGACGAGCCAGTTCGCCCTCGACCATCCACAATCCGCCGAAGCCGGCGTCGCAAATCTTGAGCGCCTTGTCGACGATCGCCTCGAATACGGGAGCCAGATTTCCCGGCGAAGAGTTGATCACCGCCAGCACGTCTGAACTGGCGGACTGCTGCGCCAGCGCTTCGTTCAGTTCCCTGGCAAGCCTGGTAACTTCTGCGTTCTGATTTTTATCCGCACCTGCCCGAACGACCCGGCTTTTCGATTGGCCCGGCGTTTTGGATTCGGCTTCTCGGCGGCGAGGGGATACCGCCGCCTTGCGGCGGCCCGCCTTTCTGCCAAGGCCTTTCCTCGCTTGCCCCATATCGCCCTCGGGTAAGGAGGGTGGATAGTAAAGGTTCCGTCTGGGGGTAGAAAGGGGCCGCGCGCCGCCGTGCGCGGCCCACGACGGTATCGTGTGACGACGTCAGCTATTCGCTGTCGAGAGTTGCACGCTTGGAGCGAGTGTCCCTGGCCTCGCTCTTGATGGCGTCTGGCCCAAGCTCCTGGATCGCGCGCTGGGAAATCTGCTCGGGATCGCGAAGGCCGGTTTGACCGATTTCGATGATCTTCCTTGCAACAATCTCGGTGATTGGATCACTGCGATCCTTCAGTCCGAGGGCCTGGAGTGTTTTCTCATAGGCCGCGACCAAGCGACGGATGTCCTCGGGGTGCAACGGAGAGTTCTGCAAGATTCGCAGGATCGGCATTGCGAAACTCTCCAGGCCTTTTTCTACCTGAGCGCCGGTTTCATCGAGCCTTGGCAAGGAAGCTGCGGCGGGAACCAGCATTGGCGGAACGCGAGATCGCAGAAGGGTCGAGGCCTGCTGTCGGTTTTTGAAGTCCGCTGCTGTTGATCCATTTCTCAATGTCCTCGACGACCTTCTCGTAGCTGCGACGTCGGGGCAGCGGCTGGCCTTTGGCCTGCCCAACCAATTCGACTTTGCTTTTCATGTTGTCCGTCATGGCGAATTAAGCCCTTCGCCCCGACAACAAACTTTTACTAGTGCATTCCAGTTCCTAAGTAAATCATTGATTTTGCTTGATAATATTGCAAATTTTGAGCAGAAACCATCACCGCTGGAACCAACTTATTTTTTGTAAGTTGAAGAATTGGCTTGGACTTGGCAAAATGCTTCGACTTGATAGATTGAGTAAATTACTCAATGAATTTGAGGATGGGGTGTACGCAGTGTCTGAAATGCGTGGCGAACGATTGCAGGTGATGCTCTCTCCGGAAGAGTTGGCTGCCCTCGATGATTTTCGCTTCAAGCATCGAATGCCGACCAGAGCCGCAGCGGTGAGGGAACTGTTGAAGTTTGGTTTGGCCGCGGTTGGCGTGGAAGGCAGCGCGGGCGTCAAGTCCAGCGACTACGGCGTTTTCAGCCGCGGTCCCGAGGGCCACCGGTCTGCGAAGGATTCGCCGGGAACCGAGTGACGATCCGGACATTGTCGTCGGTTGTTGGAGAGTGAGCAGCCGGCGCAATCGGCTGGCTAGATGATGCCAGACCCCTTGGTGACGCCGGCAGAGGGAACCTGAAAGCACCCTGCGACCCGACCCCGAATTGCGATCGTTCGCGGCTATCGGGCGCTCAGCCTCGACTTGCTAACCGTTTTCGTAACACGCGCAACGGCCGCGAGACCCGGCTGTTTCAACGCCGGTCACGCTGAACCCATCTGGGACGATTAGGCTACGGAATTCATCGCGACGGCTTGCGATTTCAGAACGCCTCAGGCCAGCGTCTTGCCGTGAAGCTGATATTGGCGAAAGTGTTCGCGGCGATAGCAAGCCAATGCTAGTGTGGCGGTTCCGAAGTCCGCATCATTACTGCCGCGAGTCTGTCATGCGGCTTCTGAACCAAAGCCTACACTAGAATAAACAAGCTGCTAGCGTCCTTTCGAATCCGATTGGCAAAAACGGGGGCTGCAAAAGCGTGCGAACTTCGGATTCGGGACACTAGAATCCGACCGTTGGCGTTGTGACGGCTCTTCGCGGAAAATCGGGCAACGGCGATCTTCTCTTGCGCAAGCAACCGCAAAGGGGACTCCCATGAGTGTGACGGCCTCGCCGCAACAAGATAATTTGCGTGATCTCGCCATTGCTGCCCTCAAGCAGGCGCATCGTGAGATCGGGCAGGCCGAACAACGGCTCGTGCCTCCCGATGAGACGACTTCGAGGTCGGAAATCGAGAAGGAAGCCGCCCGCCACCGTGCCGACGCGTCGTCGCCCGCTGCCGAACCGTCGCCACGCGCAAGACGTCGGAGGCGTCGCCGGCCGGTGCTATGGAGCTTGCTGGGTCTTTTGGCGTCGGCAGGAGTCGTTGCGGCCGCCTTGGCGTGGCAGAAGTCAAGTGAGCTGGCAGCACTTGACCCCATCTTCACCGCAACCATTTCTGCAGCGAAAAGGTATTTGCCGGAACAACCCGCCCCATCCGTTGGCGCAGCCAAGACGGAGCCAGTGCTTCCGCAACCCTCACCTCAAACCTCGCCCCAACGCGAAGCTCAGCTCAATCAAGCCACTCCCAGTCCGGTGCCGCCGCAAACGATGCCGCGCGAACTGGCCGACGTTCAGCAGGCGGTTGATCAGCTCAAGACGGAACGGGCGCAGATGATCCGCGATAAAGAGGAAATCGCCGACCAGCTGAAGGCTGCGCAGGAATTGGCCCGGCGCAGTGCCGACATCGCGGAAAATCTCAAGGCGACGCAGGCGCAGGTCATTCGCCAAAATGCCGACCTCGCCGATGATCTCAAGGCTGCGCGCGCCGAGTTCGCCGAGCGGCTCAGGGTCAGTCAGGAACAAACGGGCAAACTCTCCGAGCAGATCAAGACGAACCAGGAGCAACTCACCCGCCTCACCGCTCCCGAGCGCAAGCCGCATCCGAAGCCGGTGGCGTCCGCGCCGACTGCGACCGCCGCCGCGGTTCGCAGGGGCGCGAGGACGCCTCCGCCGCAAGCCAGGGTGCAGGCCCAGGATCCCAGGCGCGTGAGGCCACCGCAATAGCGTATTGCGAACAAACGGGTCGCGCGAGCCGAGCCACGGCGGGTCGGAGTTCATGCTCCTCGCAATGACGGCCTCATCTCATCGCGGGCCTAAACACATCAATCGGTTGCGGCGATAAAGTCACGAACCAGATACGAAAAGGCCCGGCTCCGGCTTGCGGCTTCGATGGCCGCTATTTCGAACTGCCGTAACTCTTCAGCCCGTCATCTTTCTTCCGGGTGTCCCGCCGTACAATCTCCCTGACCGGGGTGTCCCGCCGGATGCCGCCCTGGCCCGCAGCGCTGTTCCTGAAGTCGATATCCTGGGACATCGGATCGCTCGCGAAGGCTTCCGACGCGAAAGCGAGGTTGAGCGCAAGGCCAAGCGCGAACGCGGCGGCTGAAATTCCAAACGCCAGGCGGGGGCTGACGGTCATGATGAATCTCTTCCCTCCAGCGCGGATCAAGGAACGCTGCACGGCTCCTGATGGTAGTGACGATTCCCCCACGGCCCTTGTTACCGTTCGAATTCAAAAAAAATGCCCCGCCCGCAATCCTTGGCGGAAATCATTGGCACTTCGCCGATTCTTTCGGCCGCATTGCGGCGCCTTATCGCCGCCGCCGAAAATGACGGTGTTCGAAGGGCCCGTTGAGGCCAGCCAGGAGGTCGGATCGCAAGCGGTCGGCAAAATAGAGCGTCGCGATCACGGCGCCCAAAAGACAGGAAAAACCCCCGGCAAAAAGAAAAGCCTGCTCGGCGTTGGTCATGGCCCCTCCCTCATTTGCTCCCGGACGACGCCAGCATCTCCCCGCATTTTGCGGAGCAGTTACGCGAATTGATTTCGGACCATACCACATTCCGAATGCGGACATGCGGGAAACGCCCTGCTAGACTTCGTCGCGACGTGGTTCGACGATATCGAACCAGGGCGGCAGCATTGGTCTTTTGCACAATCAATTTTAGAAAAATCGATTTTTTTGGAGTAGTCACATGGGTCGGCTTGTTGTGTTCCTGGTCGCAATGATCTGCGCGTGCGGCCCGGCTTTGGCGCAAGGCGAGGAAGGGCGGCTGAAGCAGATCAGCGAAAGGGGGACCGTAAAGCTCGCCTACCGATCCGACGCCAATCCCTTTTCGTTCGTCAATGCGAAGGGCCAGCCCGACGGCTATACCGTCGACCTCTGCAAATTCGTGGTGCAGTCTCTCGAGCAGCAACTCAATGCCCGGCTCGCCATCACCTGGGTGCCCGTGGACACCCAGAACCGGATCGAGACGGTTGCGAACGGGACGGCCGACATGGAGTGCGGCTCGACCACCGTTTCCTTCGAGCGAATGAAGAAGGTGGATTTTTCGAGCTTCATCTTCATGGAGAATACAGGCCTCGTCGTCCGCGCCAATTCCAGGATTTTCAGCGTCGGCGACCTTGGCGGCAAGACCATTGCCGTGATCGCGGGCACCACGAACGAGGCCGCGCTTGCAAAGGAATTGCAGCGTCGCCAGCTCCAGACCTCGCTCATCCGGGTCAAGGACCGGCGAGAAGGAATGACCGGTCTTGAGAGCGGAGCGTTCGACGGTTTTGCCAGTGACAAGCTTCTCTTGATCGGAGCCCTGACTGCGGACGCATCGGCTTACAAGATGCTGCCCGAAAACCTTTCCTACGAACCCTATGCCATCGTCCTGCCCCGCGGCGACTGGGCATTCCGCATGGCCGTCAACAAGGGACTCTCGCAGCTCTATTCAAGTCCGCAGATTCTCGAAATCTACCTGAAATGGTTCCCCGCCATCGGCGAACGCCCCGATCTGTTGCGCGCGGCGGTTTACATCTTCGGTACTTTTCCCGACTAGCATGGCGGTTCAGAAGTCCGCATCATTGCAGCTCGCGAGTTCGTCATGCGGACTTCTGAACCAAAGCCACACTAATGGAGTGGATTTGACATTCGCTACCCACCGGGCCGCAAGCTCGTTAAGCGAATGTCAAATCCTAAACTCCACTAGAATCCTATATTTGCTAGTGGTCCCTTGATTCTAACATTCGCAAAAGCGCCTGCCGCAATGGGGAGCGAATGTTAGAATCAAGGGACCACTAGTGTCCTTTCGATTCCGAAGTTGGCAAACAAGATCACCGCAAAATGATGCGAACTTCGCAATCAGGACACTAGCACCCGCCTTCCGAAGTTCGTGAGTACAGCAACCGCTGGTGACGCAGAAGCTTCAAACCGGCGGCACCGGGCGATTTTGCGACTCAACCTCGGCGCGCTTCCGCAACATGCGCGATTGATGTAGGCTGAGCAAAGAGCCGCCCCTCGGGATGTGCCGAAGTCCCGCGAAAGATTGGCGGCGTCCGTGCCCACGGCGGGCTTTTCTCTCTATTTTATATTTATTTCCAAAACTGATGACGAACCCATTTCGACGATGTCAAAAGCGGGCGCTTCCTCATTGAACAACTCACCAACACGAGGAGATCGCCATGCATTTTTGCCTGACAGGACAATACACGCCACGAGCCATCAACAGTCTTTTGGAAAATCCCACGAACAACCGCGCTGAAGCAGCCAGGAAACTGATCGAGTCGGCCGGCGGCAAGCTGGTTTCGTTCTACAGCGTGCCCGCCGAGGGCCCCGGTGTATTGACCATCTTCGATGTGCCCGACCCCAGTTCGGCACCGGCGATCGTGGGCATCGTGGTGGGAGCCGGCACCCTCCACAATGTGAAGCTCACGCGCCTGTACACCCAGGACGAGATCATACAGGTTCGACAAAAGGCAAGTAAGCTTCGCGCATCCTACAGCCCGCCCGGCAGCTGAAACGTTCGGCGGCAGCTGGAAGCGGCTGCCGCCCTTCTCCCCGCCGCAAGCCGGAATTGATCCGCCACCGATTGCCGAATCCGCCAGGTCCTGTCATGGCCGGGGCATAGCCGTTCGAAGAACGGCGCGGCTGTCGTTCCCGCAAGCCGCTGGTTGGACCAATGTCAGCAATCCTTACCCTGATCTATCGCGAGCACTGAAGGCGCGGTTCGCCGAGAGGCAGAGGCGAAACAGCTCCGAAGGCTTCACGTTTTATTGGCAGGTGATAACATCTTCCGTCTGGGAGGGGGCCGGTGCAGACGATCACGGCCATTGCGGCCAAAAAACTCGGCAAGTTCATTGCCAAAGATTTTCGCGGCATCTTTGGTCCGGCCCACGACGAGATGGCTGAGCGGCTGGGCTCATTCGCACGCAGCACGATTGAATGCCTGGCCAGAAGCGACGCCCTCTACCACAATTACGAACACACCTTGCAGGTCACGATCGTCGGACGTGACATCCTTGCGGGAATGACGCTGACGCAGCGCATCGAACCCTTGGACTATCTGCATCTGATCGTCTCCTGTCTGCTTCATGACATCGGTTACGTGCGCGGCATCCTGAGCGGCGACACCGAGAACGAATTCGTGGTGGATGCCAGCGGCGGCAAGATCACCCTGCCCCGCGGCGCTTCTGATGCGGCGCTCTCGCCCTATCACGTCGATCGCTCGAAAATATTTGCCGCCGAGCGCCTCGCCAAATCGCCCCACTTCGACGTGGCACGGATCGCGGCCGCGATCGAGATGACTCGTTTCCCGGCCGCAACCGCGCCATCGCTCAACGGCTGCATCGAACCAAAGCTGGTCCAGGCTGCCGATCTCATCGGCCAGCTTGGCGATCCGATGTACCCGCGAAAGGCCAACGCGCTATACAGCGAGTTCGAAGAGGTCGGCATGAACCGTCAGCTCGGATATTCATCACCAGCCGACATCATCGACAAATATCCGGCATTTTACTGGAACTGCGTCTCGCCCCATATCGAGGACGGAATAAGATATCTGAACATGACCAGTTCCGGCCGGCAATGGGTCGCCAATCTGCACAATCACATTCTGTGCGCGGAGCTCGCGCAGCGCTTCATGGGGCCTCAGCGCTGAGGCAAGCGAGAATTCGGCGATCCTCCGCCTTTAACCCATGATGAAACCCTTGAGGTCCGCGTTGAGGCGATCCTTGTGGGTCAGAAAAATTCCATGCGGCGCGCCTTCATAGACCCTGAGTTCGGCGTTCGGGATCAGCGCGGTGGCCGGCCGTCCGGTCAACTCGATCGGCGCTGAAGCGTCCTTGTCGCCATGAATGATCAGCGTCGGGACGGTCATGCCGGGCAACTCCCGGCGGAAGTCGGTCGAGGTAACCTGCCTGTTGGTCTCCATGGCAACCGGCAGCGGCGTCGTCAGCATCAAGCCCTTGATCCAATCCTGCATACAAGCCGAGGCGTGGTCCAGAAAGAATGCCTTCTTGCCGTCCTCCAGCCATTTCGGAAAGTCCACCTGCAGAACGCGAGCGCGGAAGAATTCAAGCTGTTCTTCCGGAACACCGCCTGGATTACCTTCCGTCTTCATCACGAAGGGGAGCGCCGCCGGCGCGATCAGAACGATCTTGGCGACGCGCCCTGCGCCGTGGCGGGTCAAGTAGCGCACGATCTCGGCGCTTCCGAAGGAATGGCTCACCAGCGTCACCTCGTTCAGATCAAGCTCAGTCAATAACGCCGATAGATCGTCGGCGAGCGTGTCGCAATCATAACCGGACCTCGGCCTGCCCGAGCGGCCATGGCCACGGCGGTCATAGGTGATGCAGCGCATGCCCTCTCGCGCGAGCGCGCCGACCTGGTAATCCCACATCGGCGAAGGGAGCGCCCAGGCATGAACGAACACAACCGGGCGACCCTTTCCCCAATCGGCAAAGGCGATCTTGACGCCATCGGCAGTGTCGATGAAATCGCCCCCGCGCGCCCTTGCTTCCATGGAAACTGGTTGCGCGGATGCCTCTTGCGCGCCGCGCGCTTTCGGGGTGCCACCCGCGAGCAGTCCGGCTCCGATGGCTGATCTCAGAACGGTACGTCGATTCATGGCTTCGATCCTTCAATCAAATGGGCGATGAATGTGATCTTTGCCTTTCGACCGACGCGCGGCGATTACCTCGGTGGTAAAGCTGGAGCCTACAAGAATTGCCGGGTTTACTTCGCGCAGCCGTCATCCGGCGCGCACCCCCGATCTCCGCGGCGTCGCAAAGCCGTACATCAGCGCCAGCCGATCCAGGCATTCGCGGAATCTTTTCGAGAGATAGTCCATCCAGCGCTGGCCGGAGAGCCCGCGCCGCTCGGCAATTTTCTCCATGGTCAGGCCGAGGATCAAAACCTCATGCACCAGCACCGCACCGTCGGCGCCGAGTTCGCGGCTCGCGCGGTTGAGCCGCAGCACCGCCCTGCGCTGGCGTTCGGTGATCGGTTCGCGCGACGGCGAGGCATCGACATATTCCCGCGTCGGGTCGACGGCTCTTGGGCCCCGCTCGGCCTTCTCCCAATCGTCCTGAAACGCGCGTCCGCCCCGAAACTGCGCCTCATCGATCTGGTGGTGGCTGTGAAGCCGCGCGAGGGGATCGTTGCGGATCGAGCGCAGCGTGACGATTTTCTCGCCCGGTTCGAGCGCAAGCGGGTCATCCACTTCGACTTCGGCCACTTCCGCGTTCAGCGGCAGATCCTGCGCCTTGCGGTTATGAATTCTGGCAGATCTTTGCGCCTCGCTTCGTTTGGCCCGTGGCATGATGGAGCACTCCTTTTTGCAAAAGCGGGAATGGTACGAAGGTCGTTTTCGGTTCTTCCTGCCCGGCCGGCTCAACCCGTTTGTTTTGCGAGATAGGCTGCAAGCTCCGCGCTGACGGCAATCGCGGTCTTTTCCGCTTTCCCTGTGGGCGGCCTGGCAGCGAGCGAATCGGCTTCGCTCAGGTAAGGATTCGAATGTGAGTGTGGGTGTGAGTGGTCGGCGCTTCCTTGCGCTTCGCTCAAGCCCTGCGAAGCAATTGCTCGCACCGGCAGCGAGCGGGAGCGCGAGGCGTTTTCGAGCTTCATGCGCGCCAACGCCGAACCGAGGCCGCCCTTTTGCCCGGCGATCGCGCGTTTTTCCGAAACCCGCATCATCCGTTCGAGTTCGGCGTCGATCCGCTTGTGCTTCCACCCGCTGTGAAAGAAATCCTGCAGGGTCGGCCGGTACTCGCACCAGGTTTTCAGCGGCAGTTTTGTGATTTTCGAAAGCTGGCGGTCGTCGTAGGGCAACTCGCCCTTGCGCCAGTAATGCATCATCAACAGCAGATAGGCCCCGTGCTGCGCCGTGGTGAGGTGGCCGGTGTCACCGAGATAATCGCCGACATAAAGAGGCATCCAGGGGCGTTTCATACGGCGCGGTTTTCGTCTTCGGCCAAAGCCGCCAATTGATCGCGCAGCCGCACGGCCAGCGCCTCGGCCCGCGCCGAGCCGCATCCCTCCCGCCGGATCAACGCCGTGAGATGCGCGAGGCGCAGCCGAAGCGGAAGCACCCTCATCCTCTCGAAGGTGTTCGCAGCCTTCCGTGTCATGCCGCCTCCACCAGGCGCAAAAGGACCCTGCCCGCGCTGCGTTCAGACGCCGTCGGAGGGCCGCTGGTCAGATGAAAGTGCGAAACGCAGTAGCTCGAACCGTCGCGACGCGGATGGCCGCAGAAGGTGATCGCCTCCCCCTCCGCATCGCCGCCATAGGGATAGCGGCAATCACCGTTCTCAAGGTCGAGGAGGGAAAGGTGGCGCGGCACGATGGCGACGCAGCGCAGATTCAGGGCCGCGGCGCGCGCCAAAACCTTCACCAGCCGCCGGGGGGCCTTAAGAAGACCCGCGCGCTTCTTGAACAGCCGCCCAAGGCTTGGTGGCCGGGGCTTTTTCGCTCTTCCGGCACGATCGGGCTGGCCTGCGCCGGAGATCCCCATGCGCTTGGCGCGACCGATCGCGGCATTACGGCTGTAGGAAGTGTTGAAGCGCCCGTTGATCGCCCTTGCCGCTTCCGAATAGGTCATCCCCTTCTGAAGATATTCACGCAACGCCTGCGAGTGCTGCTCCGCCCAGTTTGATTGCATTCGACGTTCCGAAACACCCTGTGGTTGTTTCCAGATATTTCGGATATTCCGAAATGAAAGTCAAGCTTGATTTCGGATAATCGGAATTGCTATGTTTTCAACATTCGGAGAGAGAAGCGCCATGCTGGATGTCAGGATGATCGAGCGAGGACTGCAGAAGCCGGGCAAGACCAAGGGCGCTCTTGCGGCCGCGATGGGCGTTCGCCCCGGCGCGGTTTCCGAGATCCTGGCCGAGGCCCGCCTGATCAAGGCTTCGGAGATCCAGCCGATCATCGATTATCTCGAGCTCAATGCCGTGCCGATCATGGGCCGGGTCGGCGCGGGCGCGGCGATCGGGCCGGAACACGAGCAGGTGCCGCCGGAAGGGCTCGGCGAAATCGAGCTCCCTTTCCCGATCGCGGAGGAAACCGTCGCATTCGAGGTGGTCGGCGATTCGATGCTGCCGAAATACGAAAACGGCGACGTTATCGTGGTCTATCGCGATCAGCGCTACCCGTTGTCGAGCTTTTATGGCGAAGAGGCCGCGGTCCGCCTGAAAAGCGGGGAGCGTTATCTGAAAACCGTCGAACGGGGCAATGCCGCGAACGTGGTCAACCTGACAAGCTTCAACGCCAAGCCGATCACGGGCGTGAAGCTGGAATGGATCGGCGAGATCTGCGTCACGCTGCCGCGAGGCCAGATCGAACGGCTGCGCGCGAGAACCGCCGCCCGCTCGCGCAAGACGGTGCGAGGTCACGGCGGCCCGCGGGATGGCAAGCCTGGCGCTAAATGACCACGGCTTTTTCGTCAACGATTCGCGTGCCCGCCCCGGTTGAGGAAGGTCTTTTGCTCAATTTGTTTCTGATTTTCAGAAATAAACAATTGACCTTTTTCTGATTTTCCGAAACAATACCTCCTGGCCGGCGACCACACCCGGTGCGGAGTATTGGACAAGGCATGCAGTATTTCGTCGTGATGATCGATTATGGCCGGCGCGGGCGCGAGGCCATCGTCGATCCTGAAGTGACACGGCGCGAAGTCGTCTCGCGCATCGCCTCCGGCGAATACGGCCATATCAGCTTCATCCACGAGATCGCCGATTCCACCGTGGAGGACGTCACCGAGGAAATCCTGGCCGAAGCCGCCCTCCCCGCCATCGAAAGCCGGGAAGCCGACCTTCAGGCGGACCGCTTCGATCATTTGCGCGATCTGCGCAAGCACGAGCCGGTCTAAGCGGCTCTCCGGCAGGCGGAGGCACATTCGGCCTGAGCGGATAGACGATGCGACAGCCCCATTCACTTGACCTGCTGGCAGCCTGGCACCGAAAACCAGAGCCTGCAGCGCAGACCGGGCGAGTTGTCGAGCATTTCGATCCGCGCGCCGTGAAGACGGGCAACGGCTGCGACCAGGCTCAGTCCGAGACCGTTTCCCGAAGCGTACCGGCTTTGCTCGAGCCGATAGAATCGCTTGAAAACCTGTTCGTGCTGGTCGGCGGGAATTCCAGGTCCGTCATCGGCGATCGAGATCACCGGGCAGCGATCGGCGTATTCGCTGGTCACGACGACGTGCCCTCCGGGGCGGCCATGCTTGATGGCATTGTCGACCAGATTGGCGATGGCGTCGAACAGCAGATCGCGATCGCCGGTCACCAGCACTTCGCGATCGCCGGAAAGCGAGAGACGAGTGCCGTTCTGTTCGGCCGCGGCGTCGTACAGTTCGACCACCTCGCCTGCGATTTCGACCAGGTTGACATTGCGAAACCCGCCCTTTCTTGCCTGGGCCTCGATTTGGGCGATCCGCGTGATCGACGAAAATATCCGCAGCACGGCATCAAGATCGGTGATCGTGTCGCCGATCAGCGATTGATCAAGCTCGGCGCTTCGCCGGCTGTGATAGGCCTTCTCGAGCCGGCCGCGCATTCGCGTCAGCGGCGTCCGCAGGTCGTGCGCAACGTTGTCGCTCACCTGCTTGACTTCCCCCATCAGGGTTTCGATGCGGTCAAGCATCAAATTGAGGTTCTCCGCCACGCGATCCCATTCGTCATCGCTGCCGCGAAGCGGAATACGCTTGTCTGGTCCGCTGAGCATGATGGCACGGCTGGTGGCGTTGATCTGCTCAATTCGCCCCACCGTCCGATGGGTCACCAGGATGCTCGCCGCAGCCGCGATCGCAAACATCAATGAGACGGCCGAGATCGCCGCGGTCCAGATCGACGCGGTAAAGCTCTCGAGGTCGGCAATATCTCGCCCGACCAGCAATCGATCGCCGCCTGGAAATGTCAGGAGCAGTCCGCGCACCAGTGGCGGCCGGGTGAACTCCGGCGACCCTGTGGCGCGAAATTCCGTCCAGCCCGAGGACGAGGCGACCGCCGACGGCCACTGCCTGAGATTGCCGGCCAGAATGGCGCGAGAGGAATCGGCGAGAACATAGATGTGGTCCGCAAGCGTCTTGTCGGCCATCCGTTGTCGAATAAGTTCGATCGTCCCATCGCGACCCGATCGCTCATAGGCATTGCTAAGCAGCAAATACTCGCTCCTGATCGCGCGATCCGACCCGCCACGCACGTAAGAGGCGGTAGCGAAATAGACGTAGAGAAATATGGTCGACGCGATCAGCCCGAAGGCGGCGATTCCGATCAGCGCCAGCCTGAAGGTCGAGGACGCTAAAGTCTTAGCCAGGAGCACGGAGACAATACCCGACGCCGCGAACTGTGTGAATCAACGGATAAGCCTGCTGTTCGTCGACCTTCCGCCGCACGCGCCCGACATAGACGTCGATGATGTTGGTCGATGGATCGAAGTGAAGATCCCAGACATGCTGCAGCAACATCGCCCGGGATACGACCCGGCCTTCGTTGCGCGCAAGGTATTCCAAGAGCTGGAACTCCCTGGGAAGCAGCGTGATTTCCTTGCCATGCCGGCTGGCCGACCGCGAGATCAGGTCGATCGAAAGATCGCCGACGCGCAAAATGGTCTCCTTGGCAATGGTGTCGCTGCGTCGTCCAAGCGCCTCGAGCCGGGCCAGAAGTTCGACGAAAGAAAAAGGTTTCACCAGATAGTCGTCGCCGCCGGCGCGCAGACCGCGCACCCTGTCGTCGACCTCTCCCAGTGCGCTGATGATCAGGAATGGCGCGCCGACGCCGCGATCGCGCAATCGACGCATGACGGTAATTCCGTCGATGTCCGGCAGCATGCGATCGATCGTGATCACGGCATAGTCACTCGTCGTTCCCCGGCTCAGCGCTTCATTGCCTGTTGTGGCCAGATCGACCCGGTAACCGCTCGTCACGAGCTGTTCCATGAGCTGACCGGCGGTTTCCGGGTCGTCCTCGACTACGAGAATACGACGATGACCTCCCATCATGGCCTTCAGTCTCCGAACCACCGGCCGAGGCGAGTTCGTCCGGCCGAAATCGCAAATCGATCAGCTTGCATCATCGAGTAATACTAGTGTCCCGATTCCGAAGTTCGTATCATTGTGCGGCGTACTCGTTTAACGAACTTCGGAACCGAAGGGACACTGCAAATCTGTGATTCTAGTGTGGCTTTTGGTTCAGAAGTCCGTATGACGAACCCGCGAGCTGCAATGATACGGACTTCTGAACCGCCACACTAGTTCGAAGCCGCGTAAGCCGATTCGCAAATGCGCGTGATGATCGCGACCACTCTCACCCCTTCAATCGTGTCGGAGATCGCGAGCGATCGCGACCATCACGGGCGGTTAGTACCCGTAGTTCGCGCAGACATTGACCCACTGTGGTCCGTAGGCCGTCCACACCTGGCTCCAGCAGCTATCGTAGGCGGCGTAGACGAAGGGTCCGCCAAAGAACGCAAAGCGATTGAAGCGGTGATGGAAGAAGCGGTGATGGAAGCCGTGATGGAATGCGGAGCTTGCGAAACGAGGCGAGATTGCCGCATTTGCAAAGCGCGCATTCGCAAAGCGCGCGCCGTTGAACTGCGGGCTTGCCGCGCTAAAGCGCATTCCTCCGCCCATTGCGCCGACCGGCATTGCCCTTCCCATGCCGCCCATGCCGCCACCGTGCATTCCTCCCATGCCCCCGCCAAATCCGCCTCGGGCGAAAGCCGGTGCGGCGAGAGCAAGTGCCGTGCCGAGCGCCCCGGCAGCCAGGCAGTTCAGGAGCTTGCGGTCCATCCTAATTCCTCCTTCATCGAATTGCAGCGACGAGTCCCGTCGCAGGACGAGAGCCAGGTAGGAGACCAGACAAGCCGGTGATTTCAAATGAAAAAGGCGACAGATTCTGACACTGAAGTTAGCTTCCGGATTTGACCGATCGTCAGCGGCAACGCGCAAGCGCCTTCGTGGTCTTTCGCCCTGCGCGAGATCGCCCGCTCGCCCTCACATTGTGCTAGGTTGAGCCGGCACGATACTCTGCCATCAGCCTGGAACGTTGCGCCGTGACCGATGATCATGAGCCGGCATGGAGCGAGGACAGCCGCTTCCGCGGCGCAGTCGATGATGTGATCATCATCCCGCTTGTTCTTGTCGTGCTCGCCGCAAGCAAGACCCTGCGATTCATCCTTTGGATCCTGATGCGGCTGCTCGACTATGCCTTCCCTTTGGCCATGCAGATCGTCTGGCTTCCACTGTTCGCAATCAGGGTCCTTGGCAATGTCGCCGTCATCGTCATGAGCGGAGCATTGCTCTTCCTTCCGCTTTCCGAGAGCAAACGTCGGCTGTGGCGGATGTCGATCCGCAGGAACTGGTCCTGGTTGCGGCGGAAGATCAGCTATCGAGCGTTCGAACAGGCGGTGCATCGTGCCTTTGAAAGCGGCATGGCGTGGGTGTTCCGAAAATGCCGGCATCTCACGCCGAACACCGCGTTGCTCGTCATCCTCGGTGCGGTGCTTTGGCTGCCGATCTCCTTTGCGGCCGCGACCGCAATGCACGCGGTATTGCTTGCCAAGGTGACGTCCTGGCCGGCGTGGACGCAACTGTTGCATCCGCTGGCGACGATCATCGCCAAGAGCAAGCTTTTGGTACTGCCGGTGTACCCCGCAGCCTGGCCACAGGCCAAAAAACATCCGCTCGTTCAGCGGGTCATCAGCGGCTATGAAGCCATCAAGTCCGTGTATGTGATCCAGAAGGTCGGATTCCGCTATCGGCAGGTGGAGACCGCCGGCGTCGCGGCGATTGAGCGGCTCGAGCGCACCGCCGGCCTTGCATCGGCGGTGAGGTGGTTGCGCTCGGCGCATATGGCCGAACATCTCGGCGTCGAAAAACCCACCCGGAAATTCCGTTCATTCTTCTCGCGCTGGTCCATCAAATTCTCGGCCGAATATTACGAAACCAGGGAACGGCAGAGCTCGGGCCTCCCGTCATTGGACAGCGGCAAGCCGCTGTGATGACGATCGATCCCGACACGTCTTCGAGGAATTCCGCTTCACTCCTGCGTAATGAAGAGCTTCAGCGACAGTGAGGCCACCATCGCCGCCACCATGATGGCGGCGAGCGCAAGCAGTCCGACGACATAGGAGCCTGAAAACTCCTTCAGCCAGCCCATCATGAAAGGTCCGACAAAGCCGCCGACGGTCGCAATGCTGTTGATGAAGGCGAGCCCGCCCGCGGCGGCAACGCCGGTGAGGAAGCGCGTCGGAATGCTCCAGAAGATCGCGCGTGCCGCGGTCACGCCGATCAGCGTGAGGCTGAACCCGATCACGGCCACCGTCACCGAGCCGGAGACGATCGGCGCCAGAAGTCCCAGGCCACCCAGCAGACACGCAAGCGCCAGATTGACGATGCGTCGGCCCTTCTCATCGACATAGCGCGCCCACAGGATCATGCCGACGGATGCAAAGAGATAAGGGATCGCCGTGATCCAGCCGATCGCAAGATTCGTCAGGTGATATTCCTTCAGCATCAGCGGCAGCCAGATGCCGATGCCGTAGGATCCCAGCGTAAAGCCGAACTGGATCGCGGTGCAGATCAGGACGCGCGCATCCTTCAGCGCCGCCCAAAGCGAGGTGTGAGGGCGCTCCCGCACTTCCGAAGCCAGCACGCCGACGAGCGCGTCGCGCTCCTCGCCCGTGAGCCAGAGAGCGGCTTGCGGACGATCGGAAAGCAATTTCAGCGTCGCAAAGCCGAGGGGAACGCAGGGCAGGCTCACCAAGAGAAACAGCCATTGCCATCCCTTCAAGCCCCAGATTCCATCCATCTGGAGCAGCATGCCGCACACCGGTCCGCCGATCAGCGAGGACAGCGGAATGCCGACCAGGAACCAGGCCAGCATGCGCGTGCGGTACTGGGCGGGAAACCATGCGGCGAGGAAGAACGTCACGCCGGGAAAGAAGCCGGCTTCCGCGATCCCGAGTAGCAGACGCAAGCCGTAAAAACTGTTCGGCCCGACCACGAACGCGGTCGCCGCGGACACGAGGCCCCAACTGATCATGATGCGGGCGAGCCATCGCCGCGCGCCGACACGATAGAGCAACAGGTTGCTCGGTATTTCGAACAGCGAATAGCCGACGAAGAAAATGCCGGCGGCCAGTCCAAACTGATGCGCCGTCAGCCCCAGCTGCTGGTTCATGGTCAGTGCAGCAAAGCCAAGGCTTGTGCGATCGAGATAGTTGAAGAGGTACGCGATGGTGAGAAGCGGTACGAACCTGATCGCGGCCTTTCGAACGGCACCTTGCAGCAGCGAATCACTCGCAGCCCTTGTTGCGACGTCGACATCGCCGGGGACGCTTGGCTGCAGGAGTGTCATCCCTCGATTTCCTTCCCCGTGATGGTTTTCGTCATCTGAAATCGAGTTCCGCCTATAGCACGATACCGGCACCGGCCGTGGAAATGTAACTGATATGTCACAAGCACAAATATTGTGCAGGACGTTCCTCAAACGTTCGGCAGAGTTAATGAGGCACCTTTTGTGCTCTGCGGTAGGCTCCGATTTGGGGGTTGGGTCTAGCGCACTTCTGCTTGTGGGGAGAGCCGATATGCCAGCCTACGTTCAACATCATCATATCGTCGAGACGGCTCCGGTCATCTGCCCTGGCTGCATGGGATTGCTTCCGATGTACGTCAGAGACGTCGAGCCGCACTGGAACATGTCAAGGATTGATTTCATCTTTGAATGCTCGGATTGCGGCGCCGAAGTCCGGCAGACGGTGACCAAGTCCGTGCAGTGGCACTAGGACGCTGGGGGCACCTCGCGCGTCCGCTTTCCGCGTGAAGTAATGCAAACGCGACAAGGCTGATTGTCGCAGGTGCTCGGGCTGCGCCTGTCCTTTGACGCGAGCCTGCCGCACGTCATTTCTGCCAGCATCGAAAGCCGACATCGGATCGGCCTTAACGGCTCTCGCATGACAAGCTACGATGCCCCGTGACTCCAACACGGTGCGGCAATGAAACGGCGCGAGTTCATTGCGGGGTTGGCAATCGCCGCCACGCTGCGGCTACCCGCATTCGCGCAGAAATCCACCCTTCCGGTCATCGGGTTTTTGAGCAGCCGATCACCCGGTGAATCCGAGGCCGTGGTGTCCAAATTTCGCGAGGGGCTCGGCGAAAGCGGATACGTCATTGGCGAAAACGTCCTGGTCGACTATCGTTGGGCTGAAGGCCGCTACGAGCGGCTCGCAACGCTGGCGGCCGATCTTATCGCCTTGCGTGTCGCCGTGCTTTTTGCAGCCGGTGGACCGCCTGCAGCACTTGCTGCGAAGGCGGCAACTTCAACCATACCTGTGGTGTTTTCAGCGGTACCGGATCCGGTTCGGCTCGGCCTTGTCACCAGCTTGGGGCGCCCTGGAGGCAACCTCACGGGTATGAGCACATTCACGGCGGACTTGGGCGCCAAGGAAGTCGAGCTTTTGAAAGAGCTGGTACCCACCATCAAGGCGCTCGTCTATCTCGTCAACCCGAGCAACCCGAGCGGCGAGCTTGAAGTAGCCTCCGCCGTGGCCGCGGCGCGCGCCGCGGGGATCGAAGTGCAGGTTCTCAAAGCGAGCACGGAATCGGAACTGGAGAGCATTTTCGCCTCATGGCCCAGTGCCGACGGCCTGATCGTGGCGGGTGAGCCTTTTTTCGACAGCCAGCGATCTCGCATTGTCGCACTGGTCGCGAAACATGGCACGCCGGCGATGTATAGTTGGCGCGAGAATGTCGTCCTGGGCGGACTCATCAGCTATGGATCGAGCCTGACGGATTCCTACCGCAAGGCCGGCGCCTACACCGGGCGAATTCTCAAAGGCGAAAAGCCCGCCGATCTGCCGGTCATGCAGCCGACGAAATTCGAGATGGCGATCAATTTGAAGACAGCGAAAACGCTTGGCATCGTGGTGCCGCCCACCCTCCTCGCACGGGCCGACGAGGTGATCGAATAAGCCTTGTCCGCCGCATCTGCCGGCCTCCCGTCCCGATTCTTTCGTGCATTCGACTCGAATGAGTTTGCGGACTCGCGCCAAGGTCCGGTCCGCAAGCCTCACGCACGGCCACGACGAGAGCAGGTCAATTGGATTTTTGCCTGACGTAGCGGCCGGGGGCGGGCTCGATCACCTGATAGTTGTCGTTGCCCGGATGCGATGGCGCGCCGACCGTGCCGCTGGAATGATGTTTCATCCAGCGATCCCAATCGGGCCACCAGCTTCCCGGCTTCTCTTCGGCCTTGTCCAGCCAATCCTCGGCCACACCTTTCAGATCATCGTTGACCCAATAACTGCGCTTCTTGCGGGCGGGCGGATTGATGACGCCCGCGACGTGACCGCTGGCCGCCAAAACAAACCGCGGTTCTTTTCCGATGATGTCCTTGGAGCGGAACGCGCTCTGCCACGGCACGATATGGTCCTCGCGCGAGGCCAAAAGGTAGATCGGTGCTTTCACTTTTGACAAATCGATCCGCTCGCCACATTGCGTCGTCGCGCCAGCGTCCTTGATCTTGTTATCAAGATAGGTATTGCGCGTGTACCAGCAGTACATCGGCCCCGGCAGGCTGACGCTGTCGGAGTCCCAGTACAACAGGTCGAAAGTGTCCCGGCCCTCACCCTTCAGGTAACTGTCGACGACATAGCGCCAGATCAGATCATTGGCGCGCAGGGTTCCGAACGTAAACGCCAGTTCCTTGCCGGGCAGAATGCCACCGCTTCCGATCGTCGCCTCGCGCAACATCACGGAATTCCGGTCGATGAGGAGGCCGATCTCGCCGGTGTCCTCGAAGTCGATCATCGTGGTGAGCAGCGTGATCGTGGAAAGCTTGTCTTCTTTTCGCGCGGCGAGAACTCCGGCCGCGCAGCTCAGAATCGTACCGCCGACGCAAAAGCCCAACGCGTGGACCTTGTCGACGTTTGCAATGTCGCGCGCGACATCGATGGCCTTGAGCGGCCCGAGCTGCAGGTAGTCGTCCCAGCTCAGGCGCTGGATATCGGGGACGGCGCTGCGCCACGAAATCAGGAAGGTCTGAAAACCCTTCTCGACGGCGTATTCGACAAAGGAGTTTCCGGCGCCGAGATCGAGCAGATAATATTTGTTGATGCAGGGCGGCACGATCACGAGCGGTGTTTTCTCGACCTCGGCCGTCTGTGGGGTGTACTGAATGAGCTGGATCAGCTCGTTCTCGAACACCACCGACCCTGGCGTCACGGCAAGATTGCGGCCGACCTCGAAGGCGGACTCGTCGACCCGGGTGATCCGTCCCTTTTGCAAATCGTCGATCAGGTTCTGCATCCCGGCGATCAGGCTCGCCGAACGCGTCCGGATCGCGGTACGAATGACCTCCGGGTTAGTCGCCGGGAAATTCGCAGGACTCATCGCATCGATGAATTGCCGCGCATAGAAGCGAAGCTGCAGCTTTGACTTGTCGTCGACGTGGGCCTGATCGACGATATCGGCCAGTTGCTTCGAGGCCATCAGATAGGAATGTTTGATGAGATCGTAGTAGGGCGAGTGCTGCCAGGCTTCATCCTGGAAACGTCGATCGCGAGGCGGCGGCGCAGCGGACGATTTGGGAAAACTCCCCTTCCAGAGCCCCAGGAGTTGCGACCAGTACTGCCTCTGCAAATCTGCCGCGAAGGTTATTGGCGAGACGCCCTCGCGCTTGCCGGGTTCGGCCCCGATGCCCATGGCACTGGTGAGCGCATCGTCGAATTGCTTGGCTGCTTGCTGGCCGGCACTCATCAGGCTCTCGAAATATTCCGACATGCCGGTTTCCGATGACGGGCGATCCATCTGAACCTCCGAGAAGTTGTCGGCCGCTATTGTCCGCGCCTTCGAACCTGGCCAGCGGCCATTTTTCCGCGCCTGGCAATTTCAATCAATTGCCAGATCCACGTTTTGTTCGCCGCGGCGCCGTCTGCGTTGACATAGATCAACAAAGGCGAAACGCCTCATCTTCCACCTGCTCCCACTTGCAGAACGGACTCGCCGGGACGCCGCCACAACAGGCTCCTTTCCGACGAGGCATTGATTCATTCGAATTCCGGCTCCGCGAGGGATCTGCTGGCGATTTGACCGGACCGGCCGGGTGTAGGACCTACCTCACCGCTCTCCCTCTGCTGACATGCGCGGCAAGGTTGCTGCCCGAGGGCCGATCCGAGCCGAGAGCGGGATGCGACGCAGGTTGCCGTGTGCAATGCTGTCGCACCCGAACGCCGGGCGAAGCCACGTTCTAGACTTTTGAACCCGCGCGCCTAAAATTCTTTGCATTGGAGCTCCATAAACGGGTGTCTGATGGCCGAACCACGCATCGAGCGGCGCCTCGCCGCCATTCTGGCTGCCGATGTCGTGGGCTACAGCCGGCTGATGGGCGCTGACGAGCTCGGCACATTCGAAAGAATTCGCGCCCATCGCAAGGAGCTGTTCGAGCCGGAGATCGCAAGATACCGCGGGCGCATTTTCAAACTGATGGGAGATGGACTGCTGGCCGAGTTCGGCAGCGTCGTCGATGCCGTCAATTGCGCGGTGGCGCTGCAGCGCTCCATGCTCCTGCGCAACGACGGAATTTCCAACGAGCAGCGTATTGACGTGCGCATCGGTATCAATCTCGGCGATGTGATCCTCGAGGACGGGGATCGTCACGGCGATACCATCAATCTGACTGCACGGCTCCAGCAGATGGCCAACGGCATCTGCGTCTCCCACAAGGTGAGAACCGAGGTTCAGGGCAAGGTCGACATCGACTTCGAGAATGGCGGGGAACAGCGACTGAAGAACATCGCGCAACCGACCACGGTCTTCCACTGGCAGCCGGAGGGAGTAGCGCCCCCGGTGACGGCCGATGTCCGCTCCGAAGGTATTCGGGAGGGGGTAATCGCAAGCGACGGAGCGAAACCCTCGCTGGCCCTTTCCCCTCTTGATGTGCTGGCCGGCGATCCTCGGGCCGTTTCGGTCGCGGCAGTTGTGAACGAGGCCGTGGCGTCATCGCTCGCCAATCTCACCGGCATCTCGCTGGTTACCGCGCCGGGTGAGGCCAGCTATCGCGTTCTTGGCAGCGTCCAGACGTCCGGACCTCGCTTTCGGATCACCATGAGGCTTCTCGACCAGCGTTCGAAGAAGCAGTTCTGGTCGGAGCGTTTTGACGGAGACATAGCAACCACCTTTGATGCGCTGGACAATCTCGCTTTTCGCATCTGCTCGGCGTTGCGGTACGAGATTTACGAGCGAGAGACGGAGCGGTCGCGCCTGCGCTCTCTGGAGGAGCAGACGAACGAGGAACTGATGGGCCAGGCGGGCCATATCCTGTTGAATTCGAGACGGTCCGATTACGAGCGGTCCGTCATGCTCATCGACCTCGTGGTGAAAAGAGACCCCAACAATTTCATGGCGCTCGCCATCAGGGCGTGGGGAGCGATGGTCGAGGTTGTTTGTGGCTATCGGGAGGTGTCACCAGCCGATTCGAAGATCGCGCTGGAGTTCGCCCGCGAGGCGATCGAGCTCAACGGGCGCAGCGATTTTGCGCATCTGGTCTACGGCCTGATTCTTCTTTATCTCAGGCGTGATCTTGACGCGGCGCTTCGCCAGGCAAGGCGCAGCCTGGAACTGAACCCGAACTACGCGCTGGCGATCGATCTCCAGGGCATGGCGATGATGTATTCCGGCGATGCCGACGCGGGTCTGCGCGAGAGCAAGCGCGCGCTGGACGCCAATCCCCGGTTCCCGGCAAACAACTGGTTCATGGACAATCTGTCGATCGGAAATTTCCTTCGGGAAGACTATGCAACCGCGATCGAATGGTCTCGGCGTTCCGATCACATCCATGGCGAAATTCCGCGATGTCTGTTGCTGCTGATTACCTGTTGCACGCGCGTCGGAGCCGTTGCCGAGGCGAACAGGGAAGTCGACCGCCTCATGCAAGCCTGCCCCGATTTTCGCATTCGCGATCTGCGGCGCTGGCCCTTTCTGAACGAGCAGGACTGGACCAGGCTTACCGGCGGGCTGGTGCAGGCCGGGTTGGCGCAGTGAGCCGTAGCCAGTCGGATTGGCCAGGCCGTCGGTGACGGCCAGGCGAGCCCGACCGGCCGCGGATGCCGTGGAACCGGAAAACAGGCTCGCTGATTGCCTCTTCTGGCCCGCAGATCATCCGACTCTGGCACCGAAGGTCGGATGGAGTGACCCCTGCCCTGACATAGGCCGCGGCGCCGGTGATCGGCATCACGAGCCACTAAGAGGCTTTTCCAACATGAGAGCATGGGCTGCCTTGATCGCAGGAATGTTGGCAATCCCGAACGCGCCGCCGTCCGCGATCGCGCAGGACAAATCGGTATTGACGTTTCACGGCGACGTCAGTCGAAGCGGCCATTTTGTCGTACCGGCGCTCTCCGTCGAAAAGGCCAGGTCCTTGCGCCTTGATCGAACCTTCGATGCTGCCGGCGTTGGCCCTCTCTATGCTCAGCCGCTCTACTGGCGCCCTTCGGGCGCAAACGGCGGAATCCTCCTTGTCGCGGCCGAGAACGATGTGGTCCAGGCTATCGACGCAACAACCGGCAAGGAATCATGGAGACGCAAGGTCGGGCGGCCGGTTTCCCGTGGCTCACTGCCATGCGGGAACATTGATCCGCTCGGTATTACCGGCACACCGGTCATCGATCCCGCGACGCAAGCGATCTATTTCGACGCGGCCGTCGAGCTGTCGGGCGGCATTCGCCACCAGCTGTTCGCCCTTTCGGTGAAGGATGGTACCGTCCTCCCCGGCTGGCCGATCGACGTTGCCGAGGCCTTGCAAAAGTCCGGACGCCGGTTCGATCCAGCCGTCCAGAACCAGCGCTCAGCGCTTACGATCCTCGATGATACCCTCTATGTCGCCTTCGGCGGTCATTTCGGAGATTGCGGAGACTACCACGGCTGGGTGATCGGGATTTCCCTGCATGACGCCAATAAAATTGTCAGCTTCGAAACACGCGCGCGCGGCGGCGGCATTTGGGCCCCGGGCGGATTGAGTGTTGTCGGAGGCGAGCTGGTTTTCGCCACCGGTAATACGATGGGCGCTCAAAGCTGGAGCGACGGCGAAGCCGTGTTTCGCCTCGGTGCGGACCTGCGCCGCAGCGAAAACAAGAAGGACTATTTTGCGCCGTCGGACTGGAAAACACTCGACGCTCAGGATGCCGATCTCGGAGGAAGCAATCCGCTGCCGCTCGACCTTCCAGGCGCAGACGGCGGCCGCCCCTTGGTGCTGGCGCTCGGCAAGGATCGCAAGGCCTACCTTCTCGATCGGAAGGATTTCGCTGGCATCGGGGGTCAATTAGCAGTGCAAACCGTCTCGGAGACGGAGATCATCACCTCGCCGGCTACCTATCCCGTTGGCAAGGATGTCTTCGTCGCCTTTCAGGCGCGAGGGGCGCGTTGCCCGAAAGCCAGCGGTGGCCAGGGGTTGACAGTCCTGAAGATCTCGCCGGGTTCGCCGCCGAGCATGACGACCGCCTGGTGCGGCGCGCTCCGCGGCCGTGGTTCGGTGATCGCCACCACCACGGACGGTCAATCCGACCCGATTGTGTGGGCACTTGGCGCCGAGGGCGACAATCGGCTGCATGCCTTCCGCGGCGATACCGGCGCGCCGATTTTCACCAGTGAGCCCTTGAGCGGCCTTCGGCACATGCAGACGCTGATCGCGACGGAAGATCGTCTCTATGTCGGCGCCGACGAGCGGATCTATTCGTTCAAATTCTAGTGTGGCGGTTCAGAAATCCGCATCATCACTGCCGCGAGCTCATCATGCGGATTTCTGAACCCAAGCCACACCACTGGAGTGGATTTGACATTCGCGACCGCGCCAATCGCGAATTCGAAAAGCGAATGTCAAAACGAAAACTCCACTAGAAACCGATATTTGCTGGTGGTCCTTGGATTCCAACATTCGCAAGATTGCCTGCCGAGATGGGATGCGAATGTTGGAATCGGACCACCAGAAGCAATATGTTGTTGCTAGTGTCCTTTCGATTTCCGAAGTTCGCAAACCAGGTTGCCGCGCAATGATGCGAACTTCGCAATCAGGACACTAGAACCTATCTCAAAATTGCCTGAAGAGGATAAGTAGGCAAGCGAGTTGAACGAAACCGAGAAAGTTTTGAGGATAGAACTCCCAGCGGACCAGCAGGCGCCGGCGCCACTGAATC
>NZ_DATMLW010000251.1:0-4925 GCF_035570375.1 Bradyrhizobium sp.
GCTCAGAACTCGCCCGGCAGACGGAAGATATCAAACTTTAGACTTTGGTGGATTGCTATTCACGCTGAAAGGATGCTCCCATGGCTGAGTTGACCAAACAAACAATCACGGTCGAACACGTCACGCTCGTTCGAAGGATACGCACCGCATGCCTCAACGGCCCGAACCGATTTCCGGCCGCAGTCGGGATCGCCTCTCAACTCGGCCTCTCCTTGCGTACTTTCCAGCGGAGATTGGCGCAGGAGCGACTGTCCTATCAATCCATCGTCGACGGCATGCGGCGATCGCTCGCGACCGAGCTTCTCGAGAATACCCATATGGGGATAGACCAAATCGCCGAACGTATCGGTTTTGCCGACGCAACTAGCTTTCGAAAGGCATTTAAGAAATGGACCAACCGCTCGCCCTCCGATTTCCATCATCCGGAGCGGAGCGGCTAGAAGGACGTCTGCGCCAACAACATGAGCAAGTGAGCACCGACATGGCTGTCAAAAGTGTCGGAAGCTGTCCGTAGCACACCTCGTCCGGATCAAGCCAAGGCGAAACAAGATACGCGTGAACAAGCGAAACCCGGCATTCCATTCAAGCTCCGTAGCAAATATCAACGAGTTTTTCCCATACCTGAACTGTCGGCGGCTTCGATCCTGCCCACGCATGATCCGAAGCCGATGGTAGCGTATCCCTGCCGGCAACATCTGCCGCGGAATGTGATCTCGTCGCCATCTTCCAAAAAACCACGTCGTTCTCGGTTCGGAAGTGCAACCGGCTTCGACCCGGCGCTGGTGAACTCCAGCATGCTGCTGAGTTCTGCAGGACTTGGTCCGGAAATCGTGCCGGTGCCGATGAGATCGCCCGGCTGCAGGTTGCAGCCGTTGATGGTGTGATGAGCAACCATCTGCGCGGGCGTCCAGTAGAGATATTTCGCATTCGAGGTGAGGATCTCGACGGCGGCCTCGTTCGCGCCGCGCATCCTCTCGGTCGACAGAAGCACTTGAAGATGGACGTCCAGTCCGCCGCCGGCCTGGTCTGCGGCGTCGAACAAATAATCGAGCGGACGCGGATCACCCTCGGCACGCGGCAATGCTGCGACGCGGAAAGGCGCCAGCGCATCCGCGGTAACCACCCAGGGCGCAACTGAGGTTGCAAAGCTTTTGCTGAGGAAGGGTCCGAGCGGATACATCTCCCAGCGCTGAATGTCGCGCGCCGACCAGTCGTTCAACAGCGAGAAGCCCACGATCTCCTGCGCTCCCTCGGCAATCGGGATCGGCTTGCCGAGCCGGTTGCCGCTCGCAAGATAAAAGCCCATCTCGAGCTCGAAATCCAACCGTTCGGACGGACCAAAACTCGGGGGTGTGCCGGCCGTAGCCGGCGGCCGCTGGCCGAGCGGCCGACGTACCGCGCCCTGCCCGACCTGCACCGACGAGGCCCGGCCGTGATAGGCGATCGGCACCCATTTGTAATTCTCAGGCAGCGGATTTTCCGGCGTCAGCAGCGCGCCGGCGGCGCGGGCGTGATAGATGCCGGCATAGAAATCCGTGTAGTTCGACACTTTCGTCGGGAGATGGAGGGTGCATGCGTCCATGGATGTCAGCAGATCCGACGCATGCCGTCGGACCTGATTACCGGAGCTGCCCTGGTCGAGCATGTCACCGACCGTGCGGCGCATGTCGCGCATCGCGGCGAGACCGAGCGCAAACAGCGAATTGAGCGACGTCTCCTGCAAGGCATCGCGCGTCTCTTGCGCGAAACGTTCGCTGGCCCCGCTCGCTTTCTTCAGGTCCAAGACCTGGTCGCCAATCGCCACGCCAATCCGGAGATTTGGGTCGGCCTTGCTGCTGAACACGCCGAACGGTAGATTCTGGATCGGGAAATCCGTATCCGTGCGGTTGGCGACTTCGACAAAGCTGCCTCGTGCCGGATCGTGGGTCTCGTCGAGAGTGCGGGATTCTGTCATGGTGTGTCCTATCGCTCAAAAATGGACGGCACGCGGATCAGCGCGCGCCGGCCCCTTCTACATGCTCACGTTCTTCAGCAAGGTGAGAAGCCGGTGGTCGAGCGATTGCGCCATCGCGTCGATCTCCGCGCTCTTGAACTGGCCGAACATCGAGGTCGGCCTGTCATATTCCATGGTCGTGCCACCCTGCGAATTTGCATAGACCACGACCCGTAGCGGCGCATAGAGGCCGGCGGCCGCATTGACCTTGGGTCATTTCGGTCGCCGACAACGCGTTGCCGATATAGTAGGCGATCAGCGGACGGCGTTCGCCCTTCAGGGCGAGAAGATCGCCGTGAAGCGCGACGTAGTGGATCGCAAGCCCGTCTTCGCCGGCGATACGCTGCGCCGCGGCGCGCAGGCCCTCGATGTCGTTTTTCGCCAGCATGGCGCGCATGCCATCGCCAAAGCGGCCGAGCTTCTCGATCCCGGCCTTGACTTCCGGATAGGGCTTCATGGTCTTGACGACCATATGTTCGACCGGCAGCGGCGTCGACGTCACCTCGATGCCTTCCGTGGTTGAAGCGTTTCGAAGCCATTGAATGTTCAGAGTCACGGATCTTTCCTGTGCTGATGTTCGCGGTGACGTCCCACGCCCCTTCCCCATCAGGATGCTGCCGGCGCCAAGGTTCGGCTCTCCGTCGCGGGCGCCATGCCAATCTCGGATTGGACGAACTGCGCATCGAATGCCTTGCGCTCGCGGATGGCGCGTGCGCTTTGATCCGTCACCGAGAACAGCCAGGTGAAGAGGAAGGCGAGCGGCATCGAGAACAGCGCAGGATTTTCGTAGGGAAATGGTGCCGCCTTGAAATTGAACACGGCGACCCAGACGGTCTTGCTGAGCACTACCAGGACGACGGAAGCGACGAGGCCGGCAAGGCCCCCGGCCACCGCGCCGCGCGTGGTGGTGCCGCGCCAGAAGATTGCCATCGCAAGAACCGGGAAGTTGCAGCTTGCGGCGACCGAAAGCGCAAGACCCGCCATGAATGCCACGTTCTGGTTTTCAAAGGCGTAGGCGAGCAGCACCGCGACGATACCGATCACGACGGCGGCAATTTTCGAAATCCACACTTCGCGTGCCTCCGACGCGCGTCCGCTCGCGATCGCCTGGCCGTAGATGTCGTGGCTGACGGCGGAGGCGCCGGCGAGCGTCAATCCGGCGATGACCGCGAGACTCGTCGCAAACGCGACCGCCGAAATGAAGCCGAGCAGAATCGGGCCGCCAATGGCGTGGGCAAGATGGATCGACGCCATGTTTGGGCCGCCAATCAGGTCGGTGATCTTGTTGAACTGCCCCGATGCGCCGACATGGAAATAGCTTGAATCCGACATCAGGATCGGCACCGCGCCAAATCCTAGTAGGGGAGTGACGAGACAGAAATAAGCAACGCAGCTCGTGGCATAGAACACGGATTTGCGCGCGCCGGCGGCATCCTTCACCGTGAAAAAGCGCATCAGGATGTGGGGAAGGCCGGCCGTTCCGAACACCAGCGCAAGCCCCAGCGAAATGGCGGAGACCGGTTCGGCGAACAATCCGCCGGGCGCGAGGATCGCGCTCCCCTTTGGATGAATCTTGCTGGCGGCGGCGAACAACTCGCCGAAGCTGAAATCGAAGTGCCAGAGCACGGCCAGCGCCAGCAGCGTTCCGCCGCACAACAGCAAGGCCGCCTTGATGATCTGCACCCAGGTCGTCGCCTGCATGCCGCCGACAGTGACGTAGAGGATCATCAGGACGCCGACGCCGATCACCGCGAACAAATAGTTGACACCGAACAGAAGTTCGATGACCTTGCCAGCCCCGATCATCTGCGCGATCAGATAGAACAGCACGACGACGAGGCTTCCGGTCGCCGCGACCAGCCGGATGGGAGTCCGGTCGAGGCGGAACGCGGCGGCATCGGCAAAGGTATAGCTGCCGAGGTTGCGCATCCGCTCCGACATCAGGAACAGGACGATTGGCCAGCCGGTGAGGAAGCCGAGCACGTACAGGAGTCCGTCGAGTCCGTTGGCATAGATCAGCGCCGAAATTCCGAGGAACGCGCCCGCCGACAGGAAGTCGCCGGCAATCGCGAGCCCATTCTGAAGCGGCGTGATCGCGTGGCCGGCGGTATAGAAATCCGCCTTCGATTTCGTGCTGCCCGCCGAGCGATAGGTAATGACGAGCGTGGCGACGATGATCGCCGCGAACATGCCGATGGCCATCCAGTCCGGACCGGGGGCGGCCGTCGCGGCGACCATCTGCGCCGACGCCGTGCGCGGAAACGCAGCGAGGGCCGCGGCCAAGAGATACCAAAGCCTCATTGGCCGAACTCCCGATTCAAGGCGCGGGCGCGTTCGTCGAAGCGCGAATTGCACAGCCGGACGTAAAGGCCGGTCAGGAAGACGACCAGCACGATCATGAAGAGCGCTAGTAGAAGCCCGAGCGGCATGGGGCTTCCCGCGACAGTCGCGCCGAGCGCACCTTGGGCAGTAGAGATCAACGCGATGAAGCCGAAGAACATGATCAGCGTCACGATCGAAAGGGTCCAACGAAGCCTGGCGCGTGCCGAAACAAGCTCCTTGAAGGCCGGATCGGCGAGGATTTCGCACGTCCGGTCGGGCGTTAGTTGCAGCATTCAAACCTCCCCTTGGGGGATGGCTTCGCGTTGTGGCGTCCTTCGTCTGCGCGAAGGGCGGTGCGAACTAGCATCTTCGCGCGATTGTACGCTTCGATCTCCGCGTCCGAGATGCCGAGTTCCCTGAGGATTGCGTCGTTATGTTCGCCCTGGAAGGCAGGCGGCAAGGCTTCGTTGAGGACGCTTTCGGAGAAATGCCACGGGTGGCCGGGCAATCGGTACGTACCGCCAAACCGGTCCGGTACCTCCCGAACGGCTCCCCAATACTCCGCCCACTCGGTCTCCGACAGGTCCTTGAGAGAACGCACGACGCCCAC
>NZ_DATMLW010000252.1:0-52795 GCF_035570375.1 Bradyrhizobium sp.
TTGATCTCAGTCAGCTGATCCAACACAATCTGAAAATGCCAAACCCACTACGGCGCCCCAGTATCCGAAAAAAATTGAGGCACACAAAACTACACGTAAGCCGCCAAATCCAACCAGCGAGCTTTGCATCGCATCGAAAAAGCGATTTCGCAGTGAGCCCATTTTTCGCTGCGACAAACACCAGTTCATTGATGCGAAAATCGCCGACCTCTAGACAAAAAGTTGACACCGGGAATTCACGGCACTAAACTATTGATTGATAAATAAAAATGACTCTACCCGACTAGTTCAAACACTGCCACGGCAAGTATGCCTGAGTGAACGGCGCGCCACGCCTTCCCCGCTGATCGTCGGCGGACAAGGCGTCATTGCGAGCGATAGTGAGGCAATCCTGGCGGGTCACGAAGAGATTCTGGATTGCTTCGTCGCTTTCGCGCTTCGCCATCATGGTGGTGCACCGTGAGTCTCGAAAATCGCTGATCAGCGCGCTGGCTTCAGCAGAGGAATGCTTCCCGGGTCGCGAGGCACCGGCATCTGCTGCAGATAAGCGTAGAGGTCGGCTGCGTCCTGATCGGAGAGAACCGCCGCTTCGTATGGCGGCATCTGGTTGACGGGATGACGAAGCCGGGCCAGAAAGCCCAGATATGAAAATGCCGTTCGCGAGACGCGCGGGCCGGTCATGAGCGCGCCCTGACCCGCAAGGCCGTGACACTGATAACAACCGACCTGAACATAGAGCCGCTCGCCGTTCGCCACATTGCCGACCGGTGAAGCCTGTTGGGCGGATGCCGGCCCCGCAGTCAAGGCGAGAGCTGCAACTGCGAGCATCATCGGCTTCAACGGGTTCTTCCTCAACGCGGTTGTGTGACGACGTCGATCAACGCGGGCTGGCCGGCCTTCACCGCGGCGATGCCCTTGCGGAAAGCTTGCGACAGATCGTTCGGATCGCTGATCGGGCCGATGCCGACCGCGCCGTAGCCCTGCGCGATCTTGACGTAATCGATGTCCGGATTGTCGATCGTGGTGCCGATATGGGCATTGCGCACGCCCCGATTGTGCCGGTTCGCCATCCGTTGCACGTGCATGACTTCCTGATGATAGGCGCGATTATTCTGGATGATGGTCAGGTATGGAATGCCGTGATGCGCTGCGGTCCACAGCGTGTGCGGGGCCATGTTGAATTCGCCGTCGCCGGTGATGCTGACGACCACGCGCCCGCCGGCGTCGCGGTGCGCGAGCGCCGCCCCCAGCGCGGCGACCGGCTGATAACCGACCCCGTAACCGCCTGGGCCGCCGATGAAACGATAGTGCTTTTCCAAGGGCCACAGCCGATGTGGCCATCGGGAAGAGAAGTCGCCGTCGGAGACCAGCGCCCAATCCTCGTTCCTGATCAACTCCCAGAGTTCCATGTACAAGCGCGCGGTTGAGATCGGGGTTGCGTCCCAGGCCAGCGCGGCTTCCGCACGCGCGCGTTCGGCAAAGCCGTTGTAGGCGTCGCGCAATTTCTCGCCGCGTATCGCGATGGAATCTTTGCCGCCGGAGCTTGCTTGGCGCTGCACTGCTTCGATCAGGAACGGCAGGGTGGTTTGCGCATCCGCAGTGATGCTGAGATCGGCGCCGACATAGCGCTGGAAATCCTGGTAGTTGGAATGGACCAGCAAATCCCGGGTCGAGATGCTGATGACCTTGACGCCCTTCTTGGTCCGCAAGATTTCGGTACGCTCCAACTGGTCGCGCATGGCATTGAGCTGGCCGAAGAGGTCGACCGGTTCGAGCGACAGGATGCAGTCGGCCTGGGCGAGCAGACTGCCTGAGCGCTCCGACTGACAGAGATAATGCGTGTTCGGCATGTTCATGCGCGACCGGTTGTCGATCACCGGCGCCTGCAGAAGTTCGGCGAGCCTGACGAGATCGTCCATCGCGGCTTGCGAGCGCGCGTAGCGATCGGCGATGATCACGGGGGCTTCGGCCGACACCAGCATTCTGGCGGCCTCGCGCACGGCGTTCGCCTCGCCTGCGGTTTGCGATGGTCTCACCAGACGCGGAATCCTGAGCCCGCTTTGCCCGCCTTCATCAAGCGGATCTTCCTGCAGCTTGGTGTCGGCGACAATGAATGCCGGTCCTGGCGGCTGCGCACAGGCGAGTGCATAGCCGCGCACCGTCGACTCGGCAAAATGCTGCAGCGACATCGGATAATCGTCCCACTTGACGAAATCGCGCACGGTGGCCGCGGCGTCCTGCACGCTGTGAAACCACTCGACGCCGGGCCGACGCTCATTGAGCGCGCCGGCATTGCCCGTGAAGATCATCACAGGAACGCGGTCGCAGTAGGCATTGTAGATGGCCATCGCCGCGTGTTGTGTGCCAACCGTTCCGTGCACGATCGCCGCCATCGGCTTGCCGGCGACCTTGGCATAGCCGTGCGCCATGCCGACCGACACTTCTTCGTGCAGGCAGGTCAGCCACTCCGGGCGCTTGTTCTGCCCGTAGTTGATGAAGCTTTCCTGCAGTGCGCGGAAGGTAGAACCCGGGCATGCGGCGACATAGTCCAGATCAAGCGACTTGCAGACGTCGACCATGAAATCGGAACCGGTCTTTTCCGTCGTCAACCGTTCGGCTTCCGGCGGGCGTTCGCGCTCGTTCGCCTTCGCGGCGGCACCGGGAGGCAACGCGATGCCGGTCGGCTTTTCCGCTAGCTCCGCCTGGAGGTTTGGCGGGCTGGCGATGGTTGTGCCGCCGGCGACGACCATCCCTGCGAGAAATCGACGGCGATGCAAGGCGGCCGATTCCGGTTCAGCCATGGACGCTCTCCCGCTTTTTTCTGCCATCGAGGTCGGATGGCCGGTCTATCGGTCAGGACCAAAGACTACTGCATCGACAGGTCGGAGGCGAGCCGATCGCATGAACAGTCATAGCAAGCGTGCGAAGCGAGCGTTATCCCGTGTCGGGCGGCTCTCAATTGCGTCGTGCGTTCGCGACGAAAGCAGCCGTGGCCCGGCCATGGTCGAAACGACGCCGATATTGGATTACTTCATCGCCGAGTAGCGGCTCTCGAACGAATTCGTCGAGAGAACCGGCTGTGCTCCGGCAACGAGATTGCCCTGGGATGGCGCGGGAGCGGGTGCCGCGGCCGCGGTCTCCGTCGGCTTCGAGGTCGGGTGCGCGGAGGCCTGCTTGGTATCGGCCTTGGCAGCCGAGGTCTTGGAAGCTTCGCTGCGCGGCTTGGCGTCGGTGACCTTGGGCTTGGCTGATGCCGGCTGCGCGGCGCTCGCGGTTGTGTCGGCTGCCGCGCTGCCAAAGCCCATTTTCTGGGCGAGGCTGGAGAAGAAGCCTTCGGATTGTGTGGATTGAGGCTGGTTGTCGGGTGGTGAAGCGGCAGCGACGCGCACGGCTGAAGTCGAGGGTGCCAGCGACGCCGCCAGCGGCTCATCCGGCGAAGTGACCGGCCCGCGCGGCGGATTGACGGTCGGCGGTATCGTGCCCGGCGGCTTTGACAGCGTGAGCAACGCCAGCCCCTGGCCACCCTCCGACAAGCCGGTATTGCCGTTGGGCAGCTTGGCGGCGAACACCTTGTGCATCCCGCCGTCGACACCGGAATTCAGTCGCGCCACCGGCGTTCCCTTCTCGACCATTTTGACGAATTCGGCTTGATCGGCTTCCTGCTTTTCGCGCACCGCCTGTGCCAGTTCTTCCGGGACGATGTAGGCGGGGCATTTTGCCGAAGCCTCGAACACCGGATCGCGCTTTGCGTCCGCCGGCTTCATGGCGTCAAAGACGTATTTCTTCTCGCAGAAATCCACCTTCGGTTCCTGCCGTGTCACTTCGAAATGATCATAGCCTTCCTTGATCATCTTCCAGAACGGCATGTTCGGATTGTTGCGGTGCCTGGCCATATTCGGCGCCGTCATCCGGAATGGATAGGCCTGAAACTGAAATGACTTCTGGCCGCCGAAGAAGGATTCGCGCCCCAGTGCATAGATTTCCGCGATCTGTTCGTCGGTCATCGCGTAGCAGCCGCGCGACGAGCAGTCGCCATGCACCATCAGCTCCGAGCCGCTATGTCCGAGCGATCGGTCATAGGCGTTGGGGTATCCGGTGTTGAACGAAAGATAATAGGCCGATTGTGGATTCATCTGCGCTGGCGTGATCGCGTAGAAACCCTCGGGCGCCTGCCGATCGCCCTCACGGACCTTGGGTCCGAGGTCGCCCGACCAGCGGCAAATCGGATAGGTCTTCAGTAGTGCGAAACGGCCTGAGCGGTCCTGTTTCCAGACCTCGAGCTCGGCCTCCTGCTTGAACAGCCGAATCAGGATCGGCGACTGCAGGTCCATATCCTTGGCCACCATCTCGGCGATAAGTTTCGGCGGGACGGGCTGGTTGGCCTTGGCGTTACTGGCGAGCGAAATCTCATCGCTGTTGCAGCCGGCAAGCAAAGCACCGGCCGCAAGCGCGACAGATGCGATGAGCGCGCGAACCAGCGAGCGATGAATCAATGCAAAGCTCCACACCCAACGGGCAGTTTCCGCACCCCAAACTAGCGTCCACGCCCTGAAGCCATTGAATAAAATCTTATCCTTAAAGCACCCCTGCTCGCAAGCCGAGGCGGCCGTTGCTCTCGCGGCCATGGTGAACAGAGATTAAAGGGCTGGTGGGGGCTTAATTGCGGCCAAATTGGCCGGATTCCGGAAAAGTTGGGGCTAACCGGACAAAATCACCCCAGCTTCCGGCCGATCTCTAGAAATTTCTGCCGCCGGTGCTTGCGAATCGCGTCGGCGTCGAGGTGGCTCAGGTCACTTAGAGTCTGGGCGATGGCCTCGCCCGTCATGGCGATCATGGCGGCGGCATCGCGGTGCGCGCCTCCGACCGGCTCCTTGAGGATGCGGTCGATCACGCCGAAACGCAACATGTCCTGGGCGGTGATCTTCATGCTGGTCGCAGCTTCCTGCGCCTTGGTTCCGTCGCGCCACAGGATCGAGGAGGCGGCTTCCGGCGAGATCACGCTGTAGATTGCGTGCTCGAACATCAAAACCCGGTTGGCGGTCGTGATTGCGATGGCACCGCCGGACATCCCCTCGCCGGTGATGATCGCGACATTGGGCACGCCGAGCAACAGGCAGGCGTCGGTCGAGCGCGCGATGGCCTCGGCCTGGCCGCGCTCCTCTGCGCCGATGCCGGGATAGGCGCCCGCGGAATCGACGATCGACAGAACGGGAATACCGAATCGTTCCGCCATCTCCATCAGCCGGACCGCCTTGCGATAGCCTTCCGGGCGGGCCATGCCGAAATTGTGCTTGATTCGGGAGTCGGTGGAGGCGCCCTTTTCCTGGCCCATCACGCAAATGCTCTCGCCGCGGAAGCGGCCGAACCCGCCGATCAGGGCTGCGTCCTCGCCGAACTTGCGGTCGCCCGCCAGCGGCGTGAATTCGGTGATCAGCCCATCGATGAAATCGATGAAATGCGGCCGCTGGGGGTGGCGCGCGACTAGCGTTTTTTGCCACGGCGTCAGATTGGCGTAGAGATCGGCGAGCGCCTGCGCCGCCTTTTCCTCGATCCGCGCGATTTCCTCGCCGATGTCGCTACCGGACGCGGCCAGTACGCGCAATTCGTCGACCTTGGAATCGAGCTCGGCGACTGACTTTTCGAAATCCAGGTAACTGCGCATGTGGTCCGGCATCAGGTCAATATAGAGAATAAGGCGCTTACGGGCGAAGCGGCCTCCGGTTTGCGAAGAAAGCACGCATCTTCAATGATTTAATGCGCATTCCGACGCTCGGGGGCCCCCGTTCCGGCCGATTCTCGATCAAGGGGGGAGGTGCGGGAAATGGCTCTTTCGGGGGAGAAGGCGCCGAAGTCAAGGTGGCTGTCCACGCAACGTTGCGGCGGTGTCGGCTTAAACCGGTCGGCCGCTACTTCTCCGCCAGCGGATGCAAGTCGCGCACCAGACTTTTCAGACGCTCCTCGACCACGTGGGTATAGATCTGCGTCGTCGAGATATCGGTGTGGCCGAGCAAGGTCTGCACGATACGCAAATCGGCACCGTTGTGCAGAAGGTGGCTCGCAAACGCATGACGCAGCACATGCGGGCTGACCAGGCGCGGTGCGAGGCCCGCGGAGGCCGCCAGTTCCTTCAGGTCGCGCGCGAAATGCTGCCGTGTCAGATGTCCGCTCTCGCCAAAGGATGGAAACAGCCATTTCGAGCTTGCGGCGTTGCTGTTTTTTGTTTGCTTCAGCGCTGCCATCGCCGCGAGATATTCGGCCATCGCACGGCGCGAAGCCTCGTTCAGCGGCACCAGCCTTTCCTTGTTTCCCTTGCCGCGCACCACGATCATGCGAGCCTCGCGGCGGGACGCCGACAGCGGTAGCGTCACCAATTCCGAAACCCGCAAGCCCGTCGCATAGAGCACCTCGAGCAGGCAATGGAGCCGCAATGTGCGAAGCCGCCGCCGCGGCGAGGATTCCGCGGCCTCGGCCAACGCTTTGGCGCGTGAAAGCAGGCGATCGACATCGGCGATCGACAACACTTTGGGCAGGCCGCGGCCTCGCTTGGGCCCGGACAGGATCGCGGCCGGATCGTCGCCGCGAATTCGCTCGTTCAGCAGGAATCGAAACAGATGCCGCATTGCCGACAGCCGGCGCGCCACGCTCGACGATTTGAAGCCGCGGGTATCGAGGTCGGAAAGGTAGTTCCGCAGCGCTTCCGTCTCGGCACCGATAAAATCTTGGCCGTTAGATGCGAGGAATTCGGAGAGGTCGATGAGGTCACGCCGATAGGCATCGAGCGTATTGGCGCCCGCTCCCTGTTCCGCCGCGAGCATGTCGAGGAAGAGGTTGACGAGTGTGGCGTCGGAGGGCTTGGCGCGCATCGAGCAATCCTATCGCCGAATTCTTGCCGAAGCCTATCGCACTATTTCTTGAGGAACCTGTCCGAGGGAATGGTGACAGTCATTTCCCGCGGTTTCGGGCTGACGAAATTCGCCAGCGCGAAAATCACGCCGTAAACGACGCCAGCGATCACCGCGACCGCCATCAAAAAGCGGAACAGGCTGGGCATGGGGAGAAGAACTCGGGCGGTGAGTTAACCATTCGAATCACCGGGAATCGGCCCGATCTGACTACCACCATGTTAGCCATTCCGTTGCAAGGGTCACATCCGCGTACTAGCAACGTTATCGGTGGCGGTAGTATGGTCGCAAGGAACGCCGCCTTCGCCGCGGCCTTGAGCGATGAAATGCCCGAAACAATCTCGCCGGCCAGCCCCACCATGATCCAGGATGCCGAAATCAAGGCGGCCCTGGGCGGCCGTTCGGTTGTACTGGTGGGGATGATGGGGGCCGGCAAATCCACCATTGGACGGCGCCTGTCGGCGCGGTTCGGGCTGCCATTTCTCGACGCTGACACGGAAATAGAGGCGGCGGCCGGCATGTCGATCCCGGACATTTTCGAATCGCGCGGCGAGCCCGATTTCAGGGATGGCGAGGCGAGGGTGATCGCGCGGCTGCTCGACAGCGGTCCCGCCGTGCTGGCGACTGGCGGCGGCGCTTTCATGCGCAAGGAGACCCGCGACCGCATCCGCGACAAGGCGGTGTCGATCTGGCTGAAGGCCGACATCGACACCATCATGCGCAGGGTGAAGCGCCGCTCCGATCGGCCGCTGCTGCAGACTGCCGATCCGGAAGCCACGGTCGGTCGTCTGATCAGCGCGCGCGAGCCGGTCTACCAGTTGGCCGACCTGACGGTCTGGTCGCGTGACGTGCCGCACGAGAAGATCGTTGACGAATGCGTCCAGGCCTTGCATGGCCTGTTGTGTGGTGGCATCAGCCGGCCCACGACGGGATAGCGTAAGATGATGACCGCGCCGCTGAAACATTCCGATCCGATCATCGTCGACGTTGCACTTGGCGATCGTGCCTACGACATCGTCATCGGCCGCGACGTGCTGCAGTCGCTGGGTGAGCGTGTCGCCGCATTACGGCCCGGCGCGCGGGCCGCGATCGTCACCGACCGCAACGTCGCAGATCATTGGCTTGAGAAGACCCAAGCGTCGCTTGCAGCCGCCGGCATTGCCACCTCGCATTTCACGGTCGAAGAGGGCGAGGGCTCCAAGAGTTATGCTGGCCTTCAGCAGGTCAGCGAAGCGCTGATCGCAGCAAGGATCGAACGCAACGATCTGGTGATCGCGCTCGGTGGCGGCGTCGTCGGCGACCTTGCGGGTTTTTCCGCAGCGATCCTGCGGCGCGGCGTGGATTACGTGCAGGTGCCAACCACCCTGTTGGCGCAGGTCGACTCGTCCGTCGGCGGCAAGACGGGAATCAATTCGCCCCAAGGCAAGAACCTGATCGGCGCGTTTCATCAGCCGGTGTTGGTGCTTGCCGATACCGCGGTGCTCGACACTTTGCCGCAGCGTCAGTTCCGTGCCGGCTATGCCGAGGTCGTAAAATACGGATTGCTTGGCGATGAAGCCTTTTTCACCTGGCTCGAGGCCAATCACGCCGATATTTTCGCCGGGGGTGCCGCGCGCGAGCACGCCATCGCGACTTCATGCCGGGCCAAAGCCGCGATCGTGGTGCGTGACGAGCGCGAGGCCGGCGAGCGGGCGTTGCTCAATCTCGGCCACACTTTCGGCCACGCGCTGGAAGCCGCGACCGGCTTTTCCGATCGGCTGTTTCATGGTGAAGGCGTTTCCATCGGCATGGTGCTGGCGGCGGAGCTCTCCGCGCATCTCGGGATGATCGCCGAGACGGAGGCGGCGCGCATCAGCAACCATCTTGCCGCGGTCGGCCTGCCGACCCATCTGCAGGATATCGCCGGATTTGCCCAGGAAGGTCTGGCCGACGCCGACGCGCTGATGGCGCTGATGGCTCAGGACAAGAAGGTCAAACGCGGGCGGCTCACCTTCATCCTGTTCAAGGCGGTCGGAAGCGCCGTGATCGCTCCGAACGTCGAACCGTCGGTCGTCCGGGATTTTCTTAAACGGAGGCTGGAACGCCGAGCGCCAGCCGGGTGAGGCGTCGTTTGCCTCCAAGACGGATGAAGTGAACTTCGCGCCATGGAAGATTGGGTTACGTTCTCTATCGTCGTTGTCTGCCTTCTCGTCTCCGCGTTTTTCGCAGCGAGCGAGACCGCACTGACCGCCTCTTCGCGCGCCAGCATGCTGCGGCTGTCGAAACAGGGCAATCGCGACGCCGCCATCGTCTCCGGCCTGTCGGCGATGCGCGAGCGCCTGATCGGCGCGCTCCTGCTCGGCAACAACATCGCCAATATCGCTGCCTCGGCGCTCGCAACCGGCATTTTTTTATCATGGTTTGGCGAAGTCGGCGTGCTCTACGCCACCGCGGTGATGACGGTGCTGGTCGTGATCTTCGCCGAGGTGCTGCCCAAGACCATCGCCTTCAATGCTCCGGACCGTGTGGCGCTCCTGATCGCGCGGCCGATGAGAATCATGGTGTATGTGTTGGGCCCGTTGCTCACGGTGGTCGAGGTGATCGTCCGCGCGTTGATGAGGCTCGGCGGCATCAATATCGGACACAATCAGCCGATCCTGTCGCCAACCGAACGCCTCAGGGGTGCGGTCGATCTGCTTCACCACGAAGGCAAGGTGGAAAAACTGGACCGCGACATGTTCGGCGGCCTTCTGGATCTCCGTGAACTCCAGGTTTCGGACGTGATGGTCCATCGCACCGAAATGGTGATGATCAACGCCGACCTGCCCGCGGAAGAACTGGTGCGCGAGGTGCTGGCCACCGAATACACCAGGATTCCGCTGTGGCGCGAAAAACCCGAGAACATCGTCGGCGTGCTGCATGCCAAGGACTTGTTGCGCGCGATTCGTGCCTCCGAAGGCGATACCTCGAAGATCGATGTCACGACCATCATGCTGCCGCCGTGGTTCGTCCCCGAGATGCGGCCAGTCTCCGAACAGCTCAAGGCGTTTCGCCGCCGCAAGACCCACTTCGCGCTGGTGGTCGACGAATACGGCGAAGTCGAGGGCATGGTGACGCTGGAAGACATTCTGGAGGAGATCGTCGGCGACATCTCCGACGAGCACGACGTGGTGGTGGCGGGCGTCCGCGCCCAGCCCGACGGATCGGTGGTGGTCGACGGATCGGTGCCGATCCGCGATCTCAACCGCGCCATGGACTGGCACCTTCCCGACAAGGAAGCCACCACGGTCGCCGGCCTTGTAATCCACGAGGCGCGCTCGATCCCGGAACGCGGTCAGAGCTTCACGTTCCATGGCTTCCGTTTCCGTGTATTGCGGCGTGAACGCAACCGCATCACTGCGCTGCGGATCGTTGCCGTGCCGCGCGAAACCGAGGTCTCGGAAAAGAAGCCGAGGCGCGCCGGTAAGTCCTTTTAGGCTCTGGTTGGCCCGAAGCCTCGCCAAACGCGAGGCGGCCGCTTAGCCCGGCTCCCCCGGCGCCTGTGCCGTGATCGCCAGCGCATGCACGGAGCCGGCGAGTTCCGCCGCCAGTGCTGAATTTATCATGCGGTGACGCTCGATTCGGCTCTTCCCCTTGAAGGCGGGGGATACGATATACACCCTGAAATGCGTCTCGCCGCCGGGCCTGTGGCCGGCGTGGCCTTCGTGAAGATGCGATTCGTCCACGACGTCGAGGCTCTCCGGCGAGAAAGCTTCGCGCAACTTGTCTGTGATGGCCTCTCTGGTGCTCATGGCTGCGGCAATACGCAGCAGACCGGCTTTCGTCAATGGCGCATCAAGAATGAGGTTTCGCAATGTCAAGACTTGAAGCTTTTCGCATTGCGTAGTCAAAGTCAGCCATGCCGATTGATTCATCCAAATTCTTTGATTCCATTCGCATCAAGCCGAACAAGCCGAGCGCGAGGCAACAGGCGCAGGCGCGTGAGGCCAGCGTGATGTGCCAATGGCCTGACTGCAAGAACAAGGGGCCGCATCGTGCGCCCAAGGGCCGGGCCAACGACAGGGAATATTGGCATTTCTGTCTCGACCACGTGCGCGAGTACAATCATTCCTACAATTTCTTTCAGGGCATGAATCCGGAAGCCGTCGCTCGTTACCAAAAGGACGCGCTCACCGGACACCGGCCGACCTGGAAGATGGGCGCCAATACCAGCGCCCGGCGCGGCAAGGGCAGTGCCGAGGCCGATCTCGAAGGCGCCTTCGATCCGTTCAGCATGTTCAGCGAGCTCAATGGCCGCGGCCGCTGGCGGCCGGGGCCTGGAGCGGGCGCCGGGACCAAGACCGAAACAAGGAGGGTCTTCAACGCCGAGCGCAAGGCGCTGCAGGTGATGGGATTGGGCTCTGACGCGACGCTGGAGACCGTGAAAGCCAAATACAAGGCGCTGGTGAAGCAGCATCATCCCGATGCCAATGGCGGCGATCGCTCGACCGAGGATCGCCTGATCGAGATCATCAAGGCATATAACTACCTGAAGACCGTCGTCCGGGCGTGAACGCCTGAGCCCGGCTACGCAACCGGTTTTACTGGTTCGCCTCCCCTCCTGCGGCGCATCGCCCAGGTCACCAATGCGGCGATCAAGGCGCCAGCGACCACCGCCAGTATCCAGTAATGCCTGGCGTGCCCGCTGTGAGGTGCCCCTGCATATCGATGCAGCGCCGATACCGCGAGCACTCCGGGCAAAACATGCGCCGGCGCCCACAGCAGGATCGCCGGAATATTGACGGCGTAGAACAGCGGCGGGCTCATCCCGAGCGCTCCCGCCGTGATCGGCACGAAGGCCCGCACCGGCGGGACAAAGCGCGCGAGAAACACCGCGAGCGTGCCCCATCGGCGGAAAAAGGCCTCGCTCTTGGCGATCACGCGCGGGTAGGTGGAGAGCGGCCAGGAGCTGAGGATCTCGCTCTGGGAACGGTGTCCGATCCAAAAGGCCGATCCATCGCCGAGCAACGCGCCCGCAATCGCCGCCGCCAGCACCCATTCCAGCCGCAGCTCGCCCCCTGGCACCAGCGCGCTCAGCGCAAAGATGATCGTCGAGCCTGGAATGACCGAGCCGACGACCGGAACCGCCTCCAGGAGCGCCGCCAGAAACAGGGTGAGATAGGCAAGCCATGCGTGCGACGAGAGCAGCGCAATCAATTGATCCATGAATGAATGCACGGAATTCCTGTATTTGCTGCAACGGTTTCCGGTCCGACGGACGACCTAACACAACTCGTGGTCGGGATGGAAAGTGCCCGAAAAAGGTGGTCGCGGCGGGGCCGGCGGGAAAAACAGGCCCGATTCGCAGAGCAGCCTTCCAAAAACCGGGTCCCATACTTATCTCAATGAATATTCAACGGAACTTTGATTTGATGGCGGGCTTCTGCCAATCCGCGCTCTCTGATAGGTTCCGTAAAGCACCCATCCGCAGCCATACCGCAGATCTGGTTTCCGGCGCGCCCGGGACCTCGGAGGATTGATGACGACCGCCGCCCTGACCAAAATTGAGGAAGTTGCCGGTTTGCCCGATATGAAAGTGTCGGTGCGACAGGTTTTCGGCATCGACAGCGATCTTGAGGTGCCGGCCTACTCTGAAGTCGATCCGCACGTGCCTGACGTCGACGCCGATTACCGTTTCGACCGCGCTACGACGCTCGCCATCCTCGCAGGTTTTGCCAAGAACCGGCGCGTCATGGTCACCGGCTATCACGGCACCGGCAAGTCGACCCACATCGAGCAGGTGGCGGCGCGGCTCAACTGGCCATGCGTGCGCGTCAACCTCGACAGCCATATCAGCAGGATCGATCTGGTCGGCAAGGATTCCATCGTCATCAAGGACGGCAAGCAGGTCACCGAATTCCGTGACGGCATCTTGCCATGGGCGCTCCAGCACAATGTCGCGCTCGTGTTCGACGAGTATGATGCCGGTCGTCCCGACGTGATGTTCGTGATCCAGCGCGTGCTCGAGGTTTCGGGCCGGCTGACGCTGCTCGACCAGAACAAGGTGATCAAGCCGCATCCGGCCTTCCGGCTGTTCTCGACCGCCAACACGGTCGGTCTTGGCGATACATCCGGCCTCTATCACGGCACCCAGCAGATCAATCAGGGCCAGATGGACCGCTGGTCGATCGTCACCACGCTCAACTATCTGGCCCATGACGAAGAAGTGGAGATCGTGCTGGCGAAAGCCCGCCACTACCGCACCCAGGAAGGCCGCGACATCGTCAACAAGATGGTGCGGCTCGCCGATCTCACCCGCAACGCCTTCGCCAACGGCGACTTGTCGACCGTCATGAGCCCGCGCACCGTCATCACCTGGGCCGAGAATGCCGAGATTTTCGGCGACATCGGTTTTGCGTTCCGCGTCACCTTCCTCAACAAGTGCGACGAGCTGGAGCGGCCGCTGGTGGCTGAATTCTATCAGCGCTGCTTCAACGCGGAGCTTGCGGAATCTGCGGTCAACGTGGCTCTGAGCTGATCCATGCCGGCGATTGCCGTCGAGCGCACGATTGGCGAGACCAAGCGCGCGGTGCTCGGCGGGCTTATCCGCTACAACGAACAGAGGATGGCGAAGCAAAAATATCGCCGCTTCGCGGTTTCGCTTCGGGAAAAAGGCAAGATCGTCGGCGGAATTGTCGGCGAAGTCTGGATGACCGTGTTGTTCATCCAGCTGTTCTGGATCGAGGAGCGGTACCGCGGCAAGGGTCACGGCACCGCCTTGATCAGGAAGATCGAGGACGAAGCCCGGCGTTTCGGCGCAGTACGATCTTATGTCGACACGATGAGCGTCCAGGCGCCGGATTTCTACCGCGCGCTGGGCTACAAGGCGTTCGGAACGATCGACGGCTATCCCGACGGCGTGACGCGTCACTGGTTCACCAAGGCGTTGTAAGGGACGGGCGTTCAAAGGACGGCGATGACCACCAATTCCAAATTCCGCACCGGGCCGAAGGAAGCGCCGACCGAGCCGTTCAAGCGCGCAGTGACCGCTTGCCTGCGGGCGATCGCGAAAAAGCCGGAGCTTGAAGTGACGTTCGCGGCCGAGCGGCCGGGTCTGGCGCCTGGCAAGGCGCGGCTGCCGGAGCCGGCACGCAAGATGAACCGGCGCGATGCCGCCATCGTGCGCGGACACGCCGATTCGATCGCGCTCAAGCTCGCCTGTCACGATCCGAAGGTGCATCGCAAGCTGATGCCGGGAAATCCGCAGGCGCGGGGCGTGTTCGAGGCCGTCGAGCAGGCACGCGTCGAAGCGCTCGGCTCGCGGCGAATGTCGGGTGTTGCGAAGAATCTCACCGCGATGCTCGACGACCATTTCCATCGCGGCAAGTTCGATGAGATCACTGATCGGGCCGACGCGCCACTGTCCGACGCCCTGGCCATGCTGGTGCGCGAGCGGCTGACCGGACTTTCGCCGCCGGCGGCAGCGCGCAAGATGGTCGATCTGTGGCGGCCGATCCTGGAAGACAAGATCGGCGCGCGACTCGACCGGCTCGACCGCGTGGCCGAGGATCAGGCGAAATTCGGCGACGCGGTTCACGACTTGTTGTCGGCGCTCGACCTCGGCGACGACCGCAACGCCGATGCCGACGAAGATGAGGACCAGGACGATAATCGCGACGGTGAAAACGACCAGTCCGGCGCGGAAGGCTCGCCCGATTCCGATGCCGCGCAGGAAATGAGCGCCGATCAGGCCGAGGCGACGGCCGACGAGATGTCGGAAAGCGCGATGGAAAGCGCGCAGGCTTCCACCAGCGATACCTTCGATGACGGCGAACTCGGCGACGACGAAACACCGGGCGAAGCGACGCGGCCGAATGCGCGCGGCGCCAATGAACCGCGCGGGCCCGAATATCATGCCTTCGCGCCGAAATTCGACGAAGTGGTCGCCGCGGAAGACCTGTGCGACCATGATGAGCTGGAGCGACTGCGCAGCTACCTCGACAAGCAATTGGCGCATCTGCAGGGCATTGTCGCGCGCCTCGCCAACCGCCTGCAGCGCCGTTTGATGGCGCAGCAGAACCGCGCCTGGGAATTCGATCTCGAGGAGGGCATTCTCGATCCCGCCCGCCTGTCGCGGGTGGTGACCGACCCCTATCATCCGCTCTCCTTCATGCACGAAAAGGAAGCGACCTTCCGCGACACCGTGGTGACGTTGCTGCTTGACAATTCGGGTTCGATGCGCGGACGCCCGATTACGGTGGCCGCGACCTGCGCGGACATCCTGGCGCGCACGCTGGAACGTTGCGGCGTCAAGGTGGAGATTCTCGGCTTTACGACCCGCGCCTGGAAGGGCGGACAGTCGCGCGAGGCCTGGCTTGCCGCCGGCAAGCCGCCCAATCCCGGCCGGCTCAACGACCTCCGCCACATCATCTACAAATCGGCCGACGCGCCGTGGCGGCGGTCGCGCAAGAATCTGGGCCTGATGATGCGCGAGGGCCTGTTGAAGGAAAATATCGACGGCGAGGCGCTGGACTGGGCGCACAAGCGGCTGCTCGGCCGCCAGGAGCAGCGCAAGATCCTGATGATGATCTCGGACGGCGCGCCAGTTGATGATTCGACGCTGTCGGTCAATCCCGGCAACTACCTCGAGCGGCATCTGCGCCATGTCATCGAGGAGATCGAAACCCGTTCGCCCGTCGAGCTGATCGCCATCGGCATCGGTCACGACGTCACCCGCTACTATCGTCGTGCCGTTACCATCGTGGATGCCGAAGAGCTCGGCGGCGCCATCACCGAAAAGCTCGCCGAATTGTTCACCGAGACGCATGGCGTGCCGCCGCCTGCCAGAAACGGCACACCGCGGCGACTGCACTCCTGACCAAATGAGATGACCGATTCCGGCTGAACAGGCGGCTCTCTGCCGCCGTGATCTTCTCAATCGACGACAGCAGGGATTTCGGCCATCGCCGATCAAGCGCAACCTGGTGCCGCTCGTGGAGTGAGTCTGTTTTGTAATTTTATCGTTCAAAGGCGCGACATTTGTCAGAAAGGGCGGCTCTTGCCAGCAGCTCTGCGGCGCCACGTGGCGGAGTGAAGCGGAGCGGTTGATGCGGCATGCGATGCGATGGACGATTATTTTGGGGTTGTTTTTCGCGGCAGCGGCTGCTTGGGCGGAAAACTGGCCGTCGCGGCTGATCAAGGCGACCATCCCGTTCGGCGCAGGAAGTGCCGCCGACGTCGTGCCGCGCGTGGTGTTCGACCGTCTTTCGGCCGAACTCGGCCAGGCCATTGTCGTGGAAAATCGCCCCGGCGCCGGCGGCACACTCGGTACCGCGGCGGTCGTGAAGGCGGAGCCGGATGGATACAGCGTTCTCGCCCAGTCCTCGGCACTTGCGATCTCGCCTGCGATCTATCCCAAGCTGAACTTTGATGTCACCAAAGACCTTGCTTCGGCGCTGATGATCGGTGTCAGCGCCAATGTGATGATCGTGCCGGTGACGAGGCCGTGGAAAACCGTGCAGGATTTCATCACTGATGCCAGGGCAAAGCCCGGATCGATTGTATTCGGCTCGGTCGGCATTGGAAGTGCGACACATATCAGTGCGGAGAAATTCCGCCTCGCCGCAGGAATAGAAACAACCCATGTTCCCTATCGCGGCGGCGCCGAAGTGGTCGCCGATATTCTCGGCGGCCGCGTCGATTTCTATTTCTGCCCGCTTGCGACCGCGCTTCCCCTGATCAGGGAGGGGCGCGCGCATGCGCTCGTGGTGTCAACGCCCAAACGGGTTGCCGAGCTGCCGGATGTGCCAACGCCGGCCGAGGCCGGTCTGAAGAACGCCGAAAGCGTGTTCTGGCTCGGCGTGTTCATGCCGGCGAAAACGCCGCGCGATGTCGTCGAAAAATTTCATGCTGCGGGGGCAAAACTTCTCGCCGAGCCTTCGATGCAGGAGAGCCTGAGCAGGCTCGGCATCGAGCCAAAGCCGATGACGCCACAGGAAATGGACGCATTCGTGGCGCGCGAAACGGCGGAAAATCTCGAAGTGGTCAGGGCCGCAGGGATCAAGCCCTGAAATCCTGTCGGGTGCCTCACCCTTGCGAGCATTCGACCTCCGCCAGTCGGCAAGGTATAGAACTCTCATCTGGCCCAAACCCGTTTTCAGGACACCTCCATGAGCGCCCTGTTTTCCCCGATCCGCCTGCGTGAGCTTGCGCTGCCGAACCGCATCATGGTGGCGCCGATGTGCCAATATTCGGCCGAGGATGGCGAGGCCAATGATTGGCATTTCACCCATATCAACTCGCTCGCGCTGTCGGGCGCGGCGATGTTCTGCATCGAGGCGACCCATGTCGAGCCGATCGGCCGCATCACGCCGGGATGCCTTGGACTCTGGGACGACGCCACCGAAGCCGCGCTGAAGCCGATTCTCGCCTCTGTGCGCAGGCGTTCGAAGATCGCGGTGGCAATGCAGATTGCGCATGCCGGCCGCAAGGGATCGAGCCACCGGCCCTGGCACGGCGGGCAGCAGATTCCGCTCGCCGAGGGCGGCTGGCAGACCGAAGGACCCTCCGACGTGCCGCACAAGGAGGGCGAATTGCCGCCGCGTGCGCTCGACGCGCAAGGCTTGAAGCGCGTGCGCGAGGCCTTTGTCGACACCGCAAGGCGCGCGATGCGGCTCGGCATCGATGCGATCGAGGTGCACAGCGCGCACGGCTATCTCTTGCACCAGTTCCTGTCGCCGATCGCCAACAAGCGCACCGATCAATATGGCGGGTCGCTGCAGAACCGCATGCGCTATCCGCTCGAAGTGTTCGACGCGATCCGCGAGGTGGTTCCCGGCAATAAACCGGTCGGCGTCAAGGTGTCGGCGACGGATTGGGTCGAGGGCGGCTGGGATCTCGAACAGACCATCGAATACGCGCAGGAACTGAAAAAGCGCGGCGTCGACTGGATTGACGTGTCTTCCGCCGGCGTCTCGCCGTTGCAGAAGATTTCGCTTTCGCCGGGCTATCAGGTGCCGTTCGCCGAGGCGGTCAGGAAAGCAACCGGCCTCACCACCATTGCGGTGGGCCTGATCACCGAGGCGAAGCAGGCCGAAGAGATCGTGGCATCCGGCAAGGCCGACATGGTCGCGCTCGCCCGCGCCATGCTCTACGACCCGCGCTGGGCGTGGCACGCCGCGGCCGAACTCGGCGGGCAAGTGTTCGCGCCGCCGCAATATTGGCGTTCGCAGCCGTCGACGCAGAAGGAGTTGTTCGGAAAGACGACGTTCGGCGCAAGGTGAGATCATCTGATCACGCGGCGGAGGATCGCTCATGGGTTCGGTCCATCGCCTCGCGCTCGCGGCACTTTTTCTCCTGATCGGCGGTGACGTCATGGCGTTCGACATTGAAGCCCACCGCGGCGGACGCGCACTGCTTCCGGAAAATACCCTTGCCTCATTTGCCAATGCGCTTTCGCTTGGCGTCGACACGCTGGAGCTCGACATCGGCGTGACGCGCGACGGCGTGATCGTCGTCTCCCATGAACGCGGTCTCAACCACGATCTTGCCCAGGGGCCGGATGGCAAATATGTCGCTTCGCCAGGCACGCCCTTTGTCCGGCTCACGCTTGAGGAGGTGAAGCAATTCGATGTCGGCCAGATTCGGCCCGGCAGCAGATATGCCGCGCAATTTCCCGACCAGCGCGCCGTGCCGCAGACGAGAATTCCGACCCTGAAGGAAGTCATCGACCTCGTGCGCAAGTCCGGCGACCGCCAGGTGCGGCTCAACATCGAAACCAAGATCGATCCCGGTCATCCGCAGGAATCGCCGGGGCCCGACCGCTTTGTCGAATTGCTGCTTGACCTCTTGCGCGCGGAAGAATTCGAAAGCCGGGTCATGGTGCAGTCGTTCGATTGGCGGACGCTGCAGTTGGTGCAACGGCTCGCCGCCGGCATGCCCACGGTGTATCTGACTGTCCAGTCGGGGTCGGCGCCGACGGTCTCGCTCGACGGCGCAACGGCGTGGACCGCAGGCTTCAATCCCGCCGAACATGGCCAATCGCTTCCGCGCACGATCAAGGCCGCGGGCGGTGCGATCTGGTCGCCCTATTTGGGCGACGTCACTCCGGCGCTGATTTCCGAATCCCATGCGCTGGGTCTTCAGGTCGTGGTCTGGACCGTGAACAAGCCGGCCGACATGGCGCGCATGATCGAGTTGGGCGTGGACGGAATCATTTCCGACCGCCCCGATCTCCTGCGCCAGGTGGCCGCCTCGAAGGGCATCGCCCTGCCCAAAGGATCGCCGGTGACGCCGTAGACGGATTCGATCATGACTTCGTCGGCATCTCGGTGAGCGCCCGCATCGCGGCGATATAGCCATGGGGGCCAAGCCCGCAGATGACGCCGGTCGCGGCGTGCGAGATCTTCGAGTGCCGGTGATGTTCGTCGCGGGCGTGGATGTTGGAAACGTGCACCTCGATGACCGGGCCATCGAACGCCTTGATGGCGTCGACCATCGCGATCGAGGTAAAGGAATAGGCGGCTGGGTTGATGATGATAGCGTCGGCATTTTGCCGCGCCGACTGGATCAGGTCGACGAGTTCGCCCTCGTGATTGGACTGGTGGAACGAAATCGTCAGAGCGAGCTTCGCTGCCTCGCGCTCGCAAGCCTCCCTGATCTGCGCAAGCGTCGTGGTGCCGTAGATATGCGGCTCGCGCACGCCAAGCAGATTGAGGTTTGGGCCGTTGAGAATCATCACTCGTTTCATGGCGTGCCTTTCGAGAATTCTGGTTTTACATTTCGTCATGGCCGGGCTTGACCCGGCCATCCACGTCTTGCTCGGTTGGCAGCTAAGACGTGGATGCCCGGCACAAGGCCGGGCATGACCGGCTTGTGGTCAGTTTACGCTCGTCGGAGCCATCACTCACTCACATCCCGAACACCGCCACCGCGCGGATCGGTGAGGCCGTGCCACCGCGCCACTTCATCGGCAGGCCGATGAAAGTGAACGGACCGGCACCGAGCAGGGATTCAAGATTGCACAGGCTCTCGATATGGGTGATGCCGAGGTCGAAGCAGGCCTTGTGTACCAGCAAATTCTCTTTGCCTTCGGGTCCAGGCCGCATCGAGTCGATGCCGAAATGCACGACGCCTTGTCGGGCGAGCCACGTCGTCGCCGCAACGTTGACGCCGGAATTCTCGGTCGCATATTCCTTGCGCGGGAAGGTGCGTTCGTGGTGGCCGGTGCAGAGCAGGACAGTGCCGCCCTTCGGCACCGCAAGGCCGGCCTTCTTGACCGCCGTCTCCAGATCGGCCGGAGTGATCTCTGCGCGCGGCGCGATATGGCGCAGATCGACGCAGATGCCCGGCACGATGCATTTTTCGAGCGGATATTCATCTATTGGCTGACCTCTGCGGTCGAAATGCGACGGCGCGTCGATGTGGGTACCGCCATGATCGGGCATCGAAAAATACATCGACGCCAGTCCGTGAACGTTGCCGCTATCGGCGAAAGATTCCTCGTGGGTCTTCCAGACGCCGTGGATGATGGCGGAATGCCCCGGATAACTCGGCGTGCGGTGGTAGAGCTCACGGCTGAGGTCGACGATCTTCAACGCTTGAGTCCTTTCCTGTTTCAGGCCTTCAATGCTGTCATTTGCGAGCAGTGGACCGACGAAGCAATCCATATTGCGTCTGAGACCGGATGGATTGCTTCGCTTGCGCTCGCAATGACGTTCGAGGTTACACCGGCTTGATGCCGGCCTTGCTGATGATGTCGCGCCATTTCGGTATTTCGACCTCGAGGCGTTTTCGCAAGGCCTGGCTTCCAGCGGCGGTGACCTCGTAGCCGTTGACGCGCAACTGCTCCACGACCGATGGCGTCTTGAGCACTTCCATCGATTTGGCCGACAATTTTTCCACGATGTCGGGCGCGGTCGCAGCCGGCGCAAAAAGGAATTGCGCGGTTTCGGCGGTGAAGTCCTTGTATCCAAGCTCGACCATGGTGGGCACGTCCGGCAGGCCGGGCCAGCGGTTGGCGCTGGTGACGGCAAGCACCTTGATCTCGCCGGATTGGGCGAAGGGAAGCACCGGCGGCAACGCCGAGACGGCGACCTGCGTGGTGCCGGCGAGTAGCGCCTGGATGGCGGGCGCCGCGCCGTTGAACGGCACGTGGGTCATTTCGATTCCGCCCACGATTTTCAGAAACTCGCCGGAGAGGTGCGGCGTGGTACCGGCGCCCGGGCTCGCCCAATTGAGTTCGCCGGGATTAGCCCTGGCGCGCGCGATCAATTCCGCGATGGAGTTGATGTTGAGCCTGGGCGTCACCATGATCGAATTCGGCGTGGAGCCGAGTTCGGTGATCGGCGCGAAATCCTTGTACGGGTCGTAAGGAATCCTGGCGTAAAGACTGGGGTTGACGACATAAGCGGTGGAGACCAGGAGCAGGGTATAGCCATCGGCCGCCGCGTGTGCCGCATATCCGATTCCAATATTGCCGCCGGCGCCGGGCTTGTTCTCCACGATGATGTTGCCGCCAAGCGCGGAGCCAAGACCCTGTGCGAGAATGCGCGCCATGATGTCGGTGGGCCCGGCTGCCGCGAACGGCACGATGATTTTGATCGGCCGCTCCGGATAGGACGCAGCGCTCGCCCGTTTGATGCCGAGGTGGGATGCGGCCGCCGCGCCGATCACAAGACCCGCGGCTTTCAACATGTGGCGGCGCGAGGCAAGGGCGCTGGTTGTTTTAAGCATTGTTCCGCTCCAGAGGCACTGACGGCTTTTTGTTATCTCATCACACTGCGAAATTTAATTCGAGGGGCGTTGGATGCTGGCACCGACTTGGGCAGCTACCACCATCGATGTCGTCCCCGCGCACGCGGGGACCCATACGCCGCGGCTTCTCCTTTTTGCACCTTGGTCGGCGGCTTTAGCTGCAATTGACATCGGGGGTTATGGGTCCCTGCTTGCCGCCTTCGCTAAAGCTTCGTCGGCCTGAGGTGCAAGCCCCGGCGAAGCCTTGGCGGAGACGGGTCGCAGGGGCGACGATTGGTGCGTTCGGTTCGGTCGTCGCGAAGGACACGCCAAAACATTCCCGCGGCGCAAGCGCCCGAGGTTTGTCGAACTCGCGGCCCTCTCAAAAAGATCAAGGGCGCAGGGAATGCCGGGCGATCGATGCGCCCGCAGCCTCGCGTGCGAAAAACGAGAAGCACACGAGCAAGTCACCACGGATCACACCGTTTTCGTCCGGCATTCCCCGCGCGAATGGTTTTAACGGTTTCCTTCGTGCTCTTCCCGGAGACCGGGCTTTCTTGCCTCCGTCATTGGCGCGATGCGAAAAGCATCGCCGCCAACTTGACGCCAGCGTCGGGGCGCCAGAACGACACGACTTCGCCGTCCGCTCCATGCCGTTCGTCATCGGCATATAAACGTCCATCGCATCCCGCGCCAACGTTCGTGACGATCGCGAAACGCCCCTCTTGCGGGCACGAGACGAGGCGAATCGTGCCGCTGATTTGGGGCAACGAGCAACACCGAGCGCATGCGACGAATTGGCACGACGGGCAAATCACCTTTCGTCCCCAAAAGAAACTGTCAAGCGCAAGTTAGCGTCACGCTGGTGGTGTTGCGTTTTTTTGAGTTACGGCGCGTGCGACCAGCCTCACTCGGCGGGATCGGATGCTGCCTTGCCGGCGTTGCTCGTATTGCCGTTGCGGGCAACGGAAAGGGGTGCAGGAGACACTTCTCCGTCCAGCCAGTCCTGCTCGTTGGCTAACGCCAGCCAGGCAGCTTCCATCCTCTTGTATCGGAGAAAGGTCGGTTCATTGGCTGCGGATTCGGCGAGATGCGCGCAGTTCTCGGCATTTTCGCGGAAAATCTCTGATTGTTTCATGCTGTTTTCCTCTGGCGAACAGGTATGGGAAAGGCTCGCCTTTGCAAGCAAGGTTCCAATGAATGATTTGTAACATTTTAAATTACGCGAGAAATCAAGGCACGGCGGAGTCGCCGCGTTCTGTCGAAGGGCCTTCAGACCGGATTGATGCCGCCCGTTCCATCCGCCTCACGGAAGAATCCGGCGTGCCAGCGCGGAGAAGGGATGGCCGTCAGCGATGCCGCGGTCGCTGATCATTGAGCGATGAAGCGGATTCGGGATAATCCGGACGATGGTGTTTTGCAGGGTGAGATAGATATCGCCGCACTCGTAACAGGTGATCGTCTGGATCTGGTCCCAATGCTGATGTTCGTGGAGGCTCCACACATAGCGCGCGCCGCAGTCGCACCTGAAATGTCGCGGCAATTTCTTCCTGAGCCGTCGCCAGTAAATCGAGAAGGTCAATCTGGCGTATTTCCAGGACGACAGGCCGCGGACCCGGTCGAGGGGAACCAAAACGTTTGCAGGCTCTCGCAGCGACATGTCGCTCCACTTTTATTCGTGCCGTAGCTTGCCCGCCGAAATTTCCGCCAATCTCCGCCACTTCGCATCGGTGTAGCGACGATTGTATTCGGCAACGTGCCAGCCCGCAGCACCGTCGAGAAAACCGGCGCGCCAGACATAGGTTTTCAGGAAGGCCGACCATCCACGCAGAGATGCCTTCAGCGGCGAGCCGCGGACGCCGCGGCTCGCGAGCTGATGCGCGGCGGCGATGGAATAGCGCTCGATCTTGTCCTGTGCATCCGCCCACGACGTGATGCTGTCGTGTTCGATGCGCATGTCGAGCCGCCTGATCGGGCCGTCCACAATCAGGCTTTCATGCACCAGATGATCCGAGAAGCGCGCGCGATCGCGCCGGAACAGACGGACGACGTAATCGGGCGACCAGCCGCTATGGCGGATGATGTTTCCGCAGAAGCGGGATCGCCGCGACATCCTGTAGGCGCTTGGCGCATTCGGATCGGCGATGGCTTTCTCGATGACGGCCATTGAACCCGGCTCTATCCACTCATCGGCATCAAGCGAGATGATCCAGTCGCCGCGCGCCAAATCCAGGGCACGGGCCTTCTGCGGTCCGAACCCCGGCCAGTCGGTGGTTGAAACGACATTGGCGCCGTGGGCGCGGGCAATTTCGACGGTGCGGTCGGTGCTGCCGCTGTCAACGACGACAAGTTCGTCCGCAATTTTCACCGAGCCGAGGCAGCGGGCGATCGATGCCTCTTCGTTTTTGGTAATCACGATCAGGGACAGGTTCGTCATATCCGAAAATCATCTGGTCCAGATCACATCGACCTGGCGTTCGATTCGACCCAGCTCGCTCTGGTCGATCCGCCTCGTGTCGCCATCGTCCATGAGCAGGTGTGGGACAAAGCCGGCCCCGAGGAGCCGGCTCGTCATTTCATCGAGAGACAAATCGCCCGATCGGCTCAGCGAGGGCGAATATTCGGTAATCAACGCGTCCGTCCGGTTGAGCGTTCGCGCGGCCCCCGCAATGACCGAAGGCTCGTATCCTTCGACATCGATCTTCATCAGCACCACGCGGCGATCGCCAAGGCCGAGAGCATCGATCGCCGAATCGATGTCGACCATGGGAACCAGGCGCGAGCCAAGGCCGTAGTCCTTCAACAGCGAATGCCGTCCCTTGTTGGAAGGCTTGTAGCGATAAAGCCGGGCCAGACCAGGCGCGGCGCCGACGGCGCGGGCTTCGACGATGACCTTGTCAATGGCGTTGATCGCGAGATTTCGTTCAAACAGCCAGGCGTTGAAGGCATCCGGCTCGAAAGCGACGATCTTCTCGACGCCGTCGTGTTGGGCGGCGTGAACGGAGTGCCAGCCGAGATTTGCGCCGACATCGATGACAATGCCCGTCGGCGCCTGTTGAAGTCTGTTGCCGATCCAGGTGGTCAATTCCGGCTCGATGCAGCCGTATTTGGCCACCTGGCGTCCGATCCCGTCGCGGTGTGAAACGAAAAACGAAAGCCCGGACGGCTCGGCCCGGGTCAGGAAGGCCGCCCGCCATGGCACCAGCCACGCGCCAAAAAACTTCAAGGTGTGAAGGGGACGAAGAACGCGAGACTTGCGCAATTTGGGTCTGCCAAAGGGGGTTGCTCGACGAGCGGTTGGCACGGTAGCGAATGCCGAATCCACTCCACCAGATTGTTTGGCGCAAGGTGCCAGCCAATGCAAAGGGGTCGTTGACAAAATCGAAAGCGAAACTGGTGATCAGACATCAACAAAATGGCCGGGACTTCGACCCAGCCATTTCAGCATCATCGATGACAGATAGCCCTGAGGCGAAGCTCAGCCTGCCTTCTTGACCGGCGCCACCGCACCCATCTTCTTCGCGATCTGGCGCTTCAGATCCAGCGCGCGGGGCGACAACTCGTTGTTTCGGGCCTTCAACAGATAGGCGTCCAGCCCGCCACGGTGATCGACGCTCTTGATCGCATTGGTCGAAACCCGCAAGCGCACGTTGCGGCCGAGCGCGTCGGAGATGAAGGTGACGTTGCAGAGGTTCGGTAGGAAGCGCCGCTTGGTCTTGATATTGGAATGGCTCACCTTGTGGCCCACCTGCGGGGCCTTGGCCGTCAGTTCACAACGCCGCGACATCTTAAGAAATCCTCTTCCGTCCCGGCTCCCGTCCCGCTTCACGAGGGGGCGGCGCCAAGGGGTCAAAAACATGTCCATCCTGGTGTCCTGGTTCTGACCTTCGTATCGTGCCGCGGCGGGTTCTTCGACGAATGTCGGAACCAAAAAGGACACTAGCAAATATCAGATTCCAGTGTGGTTTTGGATTTGACATTCGCTTTTCGAGGTGCCGCGGCGAGATTGAAGCGAATGTCAAATCCACCACACTAGCGAACCGGGGACCTATAGGGGCAGATGCTTCAAGCGTCAAGGTTTTAAGGCCCCGTTCGGTCGCGGAAATGGGGGTCTTGCAGGCATTTAGCCTGTCTTTTTTGCATCACACAAACGGCGTATTCGCAACCGACATTGCCGGTTCATTTTTTGTGCGCGCGTCTTCGGCACGGGTTTTTCCGGTTTACCTAAAAAGCGTGCAACCCATTGTTCGCCGGCTTTTTTGTTTAAATGACCGCTTGCTCCCGCTGCCCTGGATCCTGCTGCCTTGAGGACTGTCCTTCCGTGATCATGTCCAGATTGACCTCGCCCGGGCGGGCCGTTCGGGTGCTTCCGGCGCTGGTCGGCTTGAGCCTGTTTGCGGGTCTTTTCGGCTTGACCACCGGTCCGGCTTTTGCCCAGGGCAGGCTGGAAGCGCAGTACCAGGCCACGCTGGCGGGTCTTCCGGTCGGCAAGGGTGCCTGGACCATCGACATTTCGGACGACCAGTTTTCCGCTTCCGCCGTCGGCGGCACGGCCGGCTTGCTCAAGGCCTTCACCTCCGGCTCGGGCGCCGCTTCCTCGCAGGGACGTGTCGTCAACGGCGCGCTGCTCTCAACCAATTACAGCGCCACCACCACGACCCCGAAATATACCCAGGCCATTCACATGATCCTTGCGAATGGTACCATCAAGGAACTCACCTTTGATCCGGAATGGCCGGTCGATCCCAACCGGATTCCGGTGACCGAGGCCCACCGCCGCGGCGTGTTCGATCCGATGACGGGCGCAATGCTGCGCGTGCCGGGCAATGGCGATCCGCTTGGCCCCGACGCCTGCCGCGCCAGCGCAGCGGTCTTCGACGGCCGCATGCGTTACGACCTCAGGCTTGATTACAAGCGCATGGAAACCGTGAAGGCGGAAAAGGGCTATCAGGGTCCGGCCGTGGTCTGCGCGATCTATTTCGTGCCGGTCGCCGGCTACATTCCCGATCGTCCCGTGATCAAGTACCTCGCCGCTGCGCGCAACATGGAAATCGCGTTTGCTCCGGTTCTCGGCACCCGCATCCTGGCTCCGTTCCGTCTGGTGATCCCGACGCCGCTCGGGCTTGCCATGCTGGAGGCCACGCAGTTCATCACGACCGCCACACCGCCGCGGGTGGCAAAGACGAACTGAATTGAAAAGCGTCTGAGGCGAGGAATCCGTCGTCCCTGATGGTGTGTGGGCACCGGAATCCGGAAATTCGCCGATGTGCGATTTCACCTGGCGTTTCGTCGCGTCCCATCGGTCTGAGTTGAGGGTGCGCATCAATTCGTCGCGCCGCGGCGACAAGGGACCTCACCGAATCCTGTTGACTCTTATCCACTTCTGATTCGACTCGAAGCCCCCTTCGGGCTTAAGGATTTTGCGGTCAAAACCGCCGCTTGTCGGCCCGAGTCAAACTTGATCTAGTGGCAAAACACGCTATCTGCGCGATATGTTGCGGTGAACGAAGCAGGACGACCATATGAGTCAGCGATTCGGGCGCGATTCGTTCCGCAACCGTTCCGAAACTTAAACCGCGACCCCACAAGCGTCGCATTGTGAAACACTTCCAACCCTCAGCGTCTTTCGCGTTCAAATCGCTGTACGCCTCGCGCAAGATGCGCCGGATGCCGATCGCCGCAGAAATCCCGTAAAAACATGGCACTTTCGTCACCTCCGCCCTCGCTTGCAAACGGACGGGCTCCCGGTTCCGGGGTCACGGCCGTGCTCGGGCCGACCAATACCGGCAAGACGCATCTGGCGATCGAGCGGATGCTGGCGCATTCCTCCGGAGTGATCGGGCTGCCGCTGCGGCTGCTGGCACGCGAGGTCTACAACAAGATCGCCGATCGCGCCGGTTCCGATGCGGTCGCACTCGTCACCGGGGAAGAAAAGATCAAGCCGCCGCGGCCGCGGTTCTGGGTTTCCACAGTGGAAGCGATGCCGCGCGATCTCGACGTGTCGTTTCTCGCCGTCGACGAGATTCAGATCGCGGCCGACCTCGAACGCGGCCACGTCTTCACCGATCGCGTTCTCAACCGGCGCGGCCGCGACGAAACCCTGCTGCTCGGCGCAGCCACCATGCGCTCTATCATCGAACGGCTGTTGCCCGGCGCCAACATCGTCACCCGGCCGAGGCTTTCGCAGCTTGAATTCGCCGGCGACCGCAAGATCACCCGTCAGCCGCGGCGTACCGCAATCGTCGCCTTTTCAGCCGATGAGGTTTACGCGATAGCCGAATTGATCCGTCGCCAGCACGGCGGCGCGGCGGTGGTGCTGGGCTCGCTGTCGCCCCGCACGCGCAATGCGCAAGTCGCGATGTTCCAGAACGGCGACGTCGATTATCTGGTCGCCACCGACGCCATCGGCATGGGGCTCAATCTCGACGTCGACCACGTCGCCTTTGCCTCCGACCGCAAATATGACGGTTATCAGTTCCGACGGCTCAATCCGGCCGAATTCGCGCAAATCGCGGGGCGTGCCGGCCGCGCCACCCGCGATGGCACCTTCGGCACAACCGGCCGCTGCGCCCCGTTCGAGCCGGAACTCGTCAATGCGCTGCAGAACCACACCTTCGAAAGCGTGAAAGTGCTGCAGTGGCGCAATTCCAGGCTGGATTTTTCTTCGCTCGGCGCCTTGCAGGTCTCGCTGGCGCTCGCACCCGCTCACGAATCCTTGACCCGCGCTCCCATCGCCGAGGATCTGCGCGTTCTCGATCACGCCGCGCGCGATAACGATGTGCGGGATATGGCGCACGGGGAGGCCGCCGTGGAGCGCCTCTGGGATGCCTGCCAGATTCCGGATTACCGCAAGATCGCGCCGGCCGCGCATGCCGAGCTTGTCACGAGCCTGTTCGGATTCCTGATGCAAAAAGGGCGGATTCCGGATGCCTGGTTTGCCGCCCAGGTCGATCAGTCGGATCGGGTGGACGGCGATATCGACACGTTATCGGGACGGATCGCGCAGATTCGCACCTGGACGTTCGTCGCCAACCGTCCGGACTGGCTGGCTGATCCCGAGCATTGGCAGGGAATTACGCGTGACATCGAAAATAAATTATCCGATGCGCTGCATGAACGCCTTACAGAGCGTTTCGTTGATCGCCGTACCAGTGTATTGATGCGCCGCTTGCGGGAAAACACGATGTTGAACACGGAAATCGGCAAGACCGGCGAAGTGATCGTAGAAGGCCATGTGATCGGCCGTCTCGATGGTTTCACCTTTGCGCCGGATGCCGCAGAGGCCGGCCCCGAAGCCAAGGCCTTGCAGGCCACCGCGCAAAAGGCGCTCGCCGGCGAAATTGACGCGCGTGCCGAGAAACTGGCCGCCGCGCGTGACGATCAGTTCGTGCTGACCTCGGACGGAACCATCCGCTGGACCGGCGATGCGGTCGCACGACTGGTGGCGGCCGACGACGCGCTGCATCCGCGCATCCGCATCATTTCCGACGAGCGCCTGACCGGTGCGCCGCGCGAGGCGGTGCAGACGAGGCTCGATCTGTGGCTGAAGACGCATATCGAAAAGCTCCTGGGGCCGCTGTTCGAGCTCGGCAAGGCCGAGGATGTCACGGGAATCGCGCGCGGCATCGCCTTCCAGCTGATCGAATCGCTGGGCGTGCTGGAGCGCACGAAAATCGCCTCCGAAATGAAGGATCTCGACCAGCCGTCGCGGGCATCGTTACGCAAATACGGCGTGCGCTTCGGCGCCTATCACATTTATGTCCCGCAGCTTCTCAAGCCTGCGGCGCGCGCGCTCGCCTCGCTGCTCTGGGCACTGAAGCAGGACAATGTCGACTTGTCGGTGCTGTCAGGTGCGCAGCATCTTGCCGCGAGCGGGCGCACCTCTTTCCCGGTCGACAAGGCGCTTCCTCGCGATGCCTATCGTGTGCTCGGCTATCGCCAGTGTGGCGAGCGCGCGGTGCGCGTCGACATTCTGGAACGGCTGGCTGATCTCATCCGTCCCGCGCTGGCATGGCGCGAGGCTTCGCCCAGCGAGAAGCCGCCCGGTGCGTTCGACGGCCGCGGATTTGTGGTCACGCAGGCGATGACGTCGCTGACCGGCTCGGCCGGCGAAGATTTCGCCTCGATCCTGCGCGCGCTCGGCTATCGGATGGAGCGCCGTCCCCCGCCGCCGCCGAAGCCGGTGGCGGTCGAAACGCCAGCGGCTGACGAAGCCGCGCCCGCGGAAAGCAAGGCGGAGGCTTCTGCCGAAGCCGCTCCCGTGAGCGTGGCCCAGGACGTTGCCGCAGCGGAAACAACAGGTACGGCCGAAGTCGTTCACGAGGCGTCGGCGCCGGTCGAACAGCCTGCGGTGGTTTCGTCGCTGACGCTGCTGCCTGAGGTCGCGTTCTCTATGGGACCACGCGAGCCGGAAACCGCAACTGAGAATGTGCCCGCCGCTTTCGAAGCGAAAACAGAAGCGGAGAGTGTCGTTGAGGCGGCAACCACACCCGCGCCTCCCGAAACGCTTGCGCAGCCCCTAACGGAAGCGCCGGCGGAAAGCGGGGTTGTCGCCGAGGCGGCGCCGGCGGATTCGGGCACACCTGCGGTGGCTGCGCCGGCCGAGCCAGAACTGGTCGAGGTCTGGCGTCCCGGCGGCCGATCAGACGAGCGGCGGCCGCAGCGCCATGATCGTCACCGGCATCGCCGCCAGCATCGCGCCGCGGATGCGGTGCAGCCTGGCGCCGCGGGCGAGGCGGCTGCGACCGAACAAGGCGAAGGCGCAAGGCGTGAGCGGCGGCACGGACGGCGCGACCGCCATGAGTTCCGCAAACCCCATTCCGATGCACCGGCCGAGGCTGCCGCAGCCGAGGGGGCGGCGGGTCGCGAATCGCGCGACGACAAGGGCGGTCGGCCGCGCGAACGCTTCGAAGGCAAGGGGCGGGGTGAGGACAGGAACAAGGGCAAGTTCCGCGGCGAACGCGACCACGGCGGGCGCGAGGGCGGTGGGCGCGACCGGAGCGGTCGCGACAAGCGTGACCGCGACAAGGGCGGCCGGGAAAGCGGCCCGTCGCATCGACAATATGCGACGAGCGCAAGTCCGCGCGATCGCGAGCGCGCGATCGATCCCAACTCGCCCTTCGCCAAGCTGGCGGCGCTGAAAGAGCAGCTTGCCGCCAACCGCAAGGACTAGGTCATAAAGCGATGAAGTGGAATCGCATCATGATCTCATCTTTTTGTTTGAGCATGATCTTTTCGGAAAACCGGTTCCCACTTTTCCGGATCATGCTCTGGGATTGACGGGCAAAGGCCGTCCCGGACCGGATCGTTGGAACGTCAGCGTCTCGATAAGTGGCTGTGGCACGCGCGGGTGGTCAAAGCCCGCACCAGCGCCGCCGCGCTGGTCGAGGCAGGTCATGTCCGCATCAATGGTGTGCGCGAGACGGCGCCCGGCCATGGGGTCAAGGTAGGTGACGTATTGACAATCGGACTCGATCGAAGCGTGCGCCTTCTCAAGGTGATCGGGTTTTCGGAGCGGCGGGGAGATGCACCGTCGGCACGCGCGCTCTATCTGGATTTGCAGGATTACCCGGAGTGATTATCTCTGGCGCAGCCAGTTGCGCGATGGCCTGAAAAAAGCATGCCGGCAGGCGCTTTGCTTCACTTGCGGCTGATGAGTTCCTGCGCTACGCAACCCGCACAAAAACGACCGTTCGGAGCCCTGGATGACTTACGTCGTCACTGAAGCCTGCATCAAATGCAAATATACCGACTGCGTCGAAGTCTGCCCCGTGGACTGTTTCTACGAGGGTGAAAACATGCTGGTTATCCACCCCGACGAGTGCATCGATTGCGGCGTATGCGAACCCGAATGTCCCGCCGACGCCATCAAGCCCGACACCGAGCCGGGTCTCGAAAAATGGCTCGAGGTGAATACCGAATATGCCAAGACCTGGCCGAACATCACCCAGAAGAAGGAATCCCCGGCTGACGCAAAGGAATTCGAGGGGGTCGAAGGCAAGTTCGAAAAATATTTTTCTTCAGCGCCAGGGGCGGGCGACTAGTTCCAGGCATGGAACTTTAGTTCGCGGTCGCGGGCCGATTCCCGTTTTTTATTGCCCATTGGCTTAACCCTAACGCTTTTGCGACCGGCAAAATTCGGCCCAAAACCCCGCTGAGGGGCCATAAATCATTGATTTTTGCGGGAAATGTGCTATATTTCCGCAATTCGCTAGCCGAACCCGTCAGCCCGCTTAATGGCCCCTATGGGTTCCCGTGAAACATCGAACAGGGGCGTGGCAGTTCCGCGCGCAGGCTGTGTCACAAAAAACGCGTAAACCGAGTACCTCCAAGGCTTCCAAAAAAGCCGCCGCGGCCAGCCGTGGCGCATCCAAGCACCGTGCCCGGAGTTCCGATACCAGGAAAGCCGGGGTCTCGGCCAAGTCCTCCAAAAACAAAAGAAGCTCAATGCCCCATAAGACTGCAAAAACTGCCGCGAAAGCGACCGGTTCGAAGGCCACTGCTTCGAAGGTTGCTGCCAAGACTGCCGCCAGGTCCGCAAGCCACAAAACCGCCTCCAGGGTACCGGTCACCAAGCCCGTCGTTGCCGCCAAGCCTGCTGCCAAGCCGGTGGTGGCCCCGCGGGTCGAGGAGCCCAAGAAGCCCTTGACCCAGCGCCAGGGCTTCAAGACCAACGAATTCGTCGTTTATCCCGCGCATGGCGTTGGCCAGATCCTGGCTATCGAGGAGCAGGAGATCGCCGGCGCGAAGCTCGAGCTGTTCGTCATCAATTTCATCAAGGACAAGATGACGCTGCGGGTTCCGACCGCCAAAGTCGCCAATGTCGGCATGCGCAAGCTGTCGGAGCCGGCACTGGTCAAGCGCGCGCTGGAAACGCTCAAGGGCCGCGCCCGCGTCAAGCGCACCATGTGGTCGCGCCGCGCCCAGGAATACGAAGCCAAGATCAATTCGGGCGATATCGTCGCGATTGCCGAGGTGGTGCGTGACCTCTATCGCTCGGAATCGCAGCCCGAGCAGTCCTACAGCGAACGTCAGCTCTACGAGGCCGCGCTCGACCGCCTGTCGCGGGAAATCGCCGTCGTGCAGCATGTGACGGAAACCGAGGCGGTGAAGGAGATCGAAAGTCAGCTAGCCAAGAGCCCGCGTCGCGGCACCAAGGCCGAGGTGGAAGCCGAAGCCGAAGCCGACGGTGAAGGCGACATCGATGGCGAGGTCGATATCGATGGCGACGACGCTGCTGTTGCGGATGAAGCCGCCTGATCTGATTTCAAGCAATGAAATGAAAAAGCCCGGTCGCAAGACCGGGCTTTTTGTTTGGCGACGCGTATAGGCCTGCTCCAGTTTCGCTAGGTCTTTCTATTTAAGGCTCCGTTTTTGTTCGGCGACCATAGAGACCTCCGTGATCGTGTGCTGAGTAGATTTCCGATTCAATCCACCACGATCTTGACGCGGTCGCGCGCCTTGACCTGGGCATGCATGTCAAGTCCGTTGAGGATGCGGAAGCGCTCGGCCGGGCGGTCGACGCCGGCCATGCGGTGAGACAGCGATTCGACGGTATCGCCGGGCTGCACGTTGATCACCCTGATGCGCAGCGGCCGCGCCGCCTGGATCTCGTCCAGCGTCAAGCGACGGAAGGAGCCGACGGTTTCGCGGGCATTGCGCTCGCTCTCGGTCGTCTTCTGCTTGGCCGCGAAGATGAAGCGGTAGACATCGCTGCCAAAGCGCAGCGCATAGATCTTGAATTGCCACTGGTCGCCATGGGCGACGGCGGAAGCCACCGGGAAACCATTGATGGTGACGTCTTCGGTGGAGGACTTGTCGACATTTTCCATCCAGCCGGAATTGAGATAGTCGCCGAGCGACTGTTCCGCCGGCACCCGCACCACGTCGAAACGCATCGCCTGGGTGCCGCCTTCGCGCACGCCGATCACGGCCTGGGCGGTGTTGTCGAGCGTGAAGTTTTCGGGCGCCGAGAAGCTGAAGCCGAGCTTGGGATGCAGGAATCGCCGTCCGCGAACAAAACCTTCGCTCGGATCCTCGCCATAGACGATGTTGTCGATTGCGGCGAGATAAGTGTCGCGTTCGCGATCATTAGGCTCCGGCGAGGTGTACTGCCTTGCGGTGTTCTGCGCGTTCGCTACCCGCTCCGGCGTTGCCGGATGCGAAGACAGGAAGTCCTGCGCGCGCGGATCGACCGAGGTCTTTCCCGCCTTCAGTTCGGCATTGCGTTCCATCGCGCTGAGGAACCGCGCTGCGCCATAGGGATCGAAATGGGCGCGCGCCGAGATGCCGACGCCGATGCCATCCGCCTCGAATTCCTGCGAGCGCGAGAAGCTTGCCATCGTCAGCTTGGTTTTCGCGAGCGCCAGCGCCGTCAAATCCGGATCGGTGCCCATGTCGGTGACGACACGAGTGACGACGGCGGCCTGGCGCGCCTGGTCCTCGCGGATCGCGGCGTGCTTGGCCAGCACATGCGCCATCTCGTGGCTCAGCACCGAGGATAATTCGGAGGTGTCGCTGGCGAGTGCAATCAGCCCGCGCGTCACATAAAGCTGGCCGGTCGGAAGCGCGAACGCATTCACCGCGCCCGAATTGAGAATCGTCACCTTGTAGGCCTGATCGGGACGATCGGATGCGGCCACCAGCCGATCGACGGTCTTGGTGATCAAACCTTCCAGTTTCGGATCGTCATAGGCGCCGCCGTAGGAGGTCAGGATGCGCTCATGCTCCTTCTCGGCGGCCGCGCTTTGAACGATCGTACGATTGGGTTTTGCGGAACTCGGGCTCGAGGGGGCCGCGGCCTGGAAGCGGCTGATGTCGCCGCAAGCGGCCAGCGCCAGCGTCGCGCACACGAGCAGTACCGTCGCACCTTGGTACGCACCCCAAAGCCCGCGGCTCATCCCGCTCTCGCGCCGTCCCTCAACGTGCACCACTACGGCTACTCTTTCCCGCGCGGGCTAGTTCCCGCCAAGCAGCTCAATCTGCCCCACCCGGAGCACATCAATTCGCGGCCCGCCATGCGCCTCAACGAAACCCCTAACCCGAATCCGGCGATTCTCGAAGGACTTAGGCAGAATGCCGGCCGCCTCGAACCCCGCTGACGCCCGCCTTGAAATAGTCACAGCGAAGTCTCGTGTCCAGTTTCGGCCGAAATTCAGGTAAGTCGTCGTCCCCGCCTGCCGGACGGATAATACCTTGCCCTCGACCAGAGTAAAACGCCCGATCCCGGTCAAAATATCGCCCGGACTTTCGGTGTTTTTTATGACGGCCGGATCGGCCCAAAGGCCGCGTTTGGCGCGGCGGGCCGCTGCCTCGGCGGCGATGAGGGCGGTGGCGCATTCCTTGTCGGTCACCGTCGCCGAAACGAACGCTTCTCCCTGGTCCAGAAGTTCCTCCTGCACCGAGCTTTCGGAGGAAGTGACGAATACGAAGGCATCCTGCCGTCCGTACCGGTCGGGCGTATCGTCCTCGCCGCGCAAGGTCACGTCGCGATTGGCCAGGATTTTCGCCAGCACCTGGCTGCTTGCGCCCTCTCGCAACACCGGCTCGATGCCGGCAAGGCGGACCTCGCGGCCATCCTGCAGGCGAAAGCTGCGCGCATCGATGATGCCGGCGACGCGGCCCTCGCCCTGCGCCTCAAAGGCGCAGCGTGACGCGGATGCCGAACCTGCCGCACTGGCGAGAAGTGCGAGTGCGCCAAGCACAATCGCCGCCTGCCGCACGGATCGAATCTCGTCTGACATTGCCCGGGCGCTCATGGCGTCCTGTTCATCCTACCCTTCATTCCACGCGTCGAAAGGCCAAAGCCCGACAGCTTGCCGCCTCCCAACGCTTACGGCATGATTGAAAGACCGGAAATAGCAAGCTGCTTATTCAAGGCGGCGACAGGGAGGTTTCATGAGACGGATTTTTTCCGCCGCTCTTGGCGCGGTGCTGGCGGTGGGTGCAAGCCAGGTGGCACTGGCGCAGAGCAAGCCTCCGCTCAAGCTCGGCGGCATCCTCGACATGTCCGGACTCTATGCCGATATCACCGGCGCCGGCTCAGAGACGGCGGCAAAAATGGCGGCAGAGGATTTCGGCGGCGAGGTGCTTGGCCGCAAGATCGAGATCCTTGCGGCGGACCATCTCAACAAGGCAGATCTTGCCGCCAACATCGCCCGCGACATGCTCGACAATCAGGGCGTCGAGATGATCTATGACGTCGCCGCGTCCGCCACCGCGCTTGCCGCCGGCGAGATCGCCAAGGCACGCAACAAGATCGTCTTCTTCAACGGACCTGGATCGATCCGGCTCAGCAACGAAGCCTGCGGCCCCTACACCGTGCATTATGTCTTCGACACCTTTGCCCAGGCCAACGTGACGGGCCTTGCCGCAGTCAAGCAGGGGCTCGACAGCTGGTTCTTCATTACGGTCGATTACGCCTTTGGACAGGACCTGGAGAAAGACACAGCCAATGTCGTGCAGAAATCCGGCGGCAAGGTGCTGGGCAATGTCAGGCACCCGCTCAATACGTCCGATTTCTCGTCCTATCTTTTGCAGGCGCAGGCTTCCAAGGCCAAGGTCATCGGGCTCGCCAACGCCGGCGGCGATACCATCAATACGATCAAGCAGGCGGTCGAGTTCGGCATCATGAAGACAGGACAGAAGCTGTCGCCGCTTCTGGTTTTTGTGACCGATATCGACAGTATCGGGCTTGAGACCGCGCAAGGATTGTTGCTTTCCGAAGCCTTTTATTGGGACCTCAACGACGAGACCCGCGCCTTTTCCAAACGCTTCAAGGACCGGGTCGGCCGGGTGCCGAGCGCGGCACAGGCCGGCGTCTATTCTTCCGTGTCGCACTATCTCAAGGCGGTGAAGGCGGCCGGCACCACCGACGCTGCCGCCGTGATGAAGATCATGAAGGAAACTCCGATCAACGACATGTTCGCGAAAAACGGCCGGATCCGCGAGGACGGACGCATGGTTCACGACATGTACCTGTTCGAGGTCAAAAAGCCCTCGGAATCCAAAGGGCGCTGGGATGACTACAAGCTGATCGCAACCGTTCCCGGCAATGAGGCGTTCCAGTCGCTCGAACTTTCACGCTGCCCGCTGGTGAAGAAATGACGGAGTGACGAAGTCGCACAGTCATTCCGGCGCGCGCAAAGCGCGAATCCGGAATCCGCAAGTTCCCCGATGCGCAAGCGCGCATCTGAGGCAAGGTGCTCGCGCAGCATCCGGGAATGACGGCAGCTGACAATAGCAACGGAGGCAACCGACATGAGCAACGACATCGTGCTGCAAAACCTCGAGTCCGGCTTGCTGACGATCACCATGAACCGCCCTGACCGGCGCAACGCGCTCAATCCGGAGATGACGCTGGGGCTGGTCGCGGCGGCGCGGCGCGCGGCGGAAGATCACGAGGTCCGCGCCGTTCTGCTCAAGGGCGCCGGCGGCACCTTCTGTGTCGGCGGCGACGTCAAGTCGATGGCGGACGGGCGGGCGCCGCTGCCGTTCGAAACCAGGATGACCAATCTGCGGCGCGCGATGGAAGTTTCCCGGATTCTGCACGAAATGTCGAAACCGGTAGTGGCGCAGCTCGACGGCGCGGCCGCAGGCGCGGGCCTTTCGATCGCGCTCGCCTGCGATCTGCGCATCGCCTCGGAGACGGTCAAGATCACCACGGCCTTCGCCAAGGTCGGGCTGTCGGGCGATTATGGCGGGACCTATTTCTTGACCCAGATGCTCGGCAGCGCCAAGGCTCGCGAGCTCTATCTGATGTCGCCGATATTGACGGCGCGGGAAGCGCTGGCGCTTGGGCTGGTGACGCGGGTCGTTGCCGACGCCGAGGTCGATGCGGCGGCGCGGGAGCTTGCGATGTCGCTGGCGCAGGGGCCGTCGATTACGCTCGGTTACATCAAGCGCAACATCAACAACGCCGAGCGATTGCCGCTCGAAACCTGCTTCGACGCCGAGGCGTTTCATCACTCGCGCGCCGGCGAGACCGCCGACCACAAGGAAGCGGCCAAGGCTTTTGTCGAAAAACGCAAGCCGGTGTTTGAGGGCCATTGAGGTTGTGGATGGCGCCGGTGTTGATGCAGCTAACGCCGGATGAAGTTTGTTTGAATCACTTCGCCGACTCATTCGGTTCACCTCTCCCCGTTGGGGAGAGGTCGATTTGCCAACGGGTCGGCGCGACGCGCCGCCCGATGATAAACTCAGCAAATCGGGTGAGGGGCCGTGGTCTCACGAGAAATCTTACCCCCTCACCCCAACCCTCTCCCTTTGGGAGAGGGAGCACACTTCTGTTGCGGACAGAGCTCGAACCTAACTTCATCGCGCTTTAATCGAACCTCACCGTCCCCTGAAATTCGGCACGCGGCGCTCTTCGGTCGCCTTGACGCCTTCCTTGAAATCCTCGGTCGCGCGCAGCCGGGTTTGTTCGGCGAGTTCGTGATGGGTCGCGGCCATGACGCGATCGGCAAGTCCGGCACGCATCGTGGCGCGGGTCGAAAGCAGGCCGAGCGGTGAACATTCCGCGATCTCCTGCGCCAGCCTCATGGCGGCGCCGCGCACCTGGTCCTGCGGCACGCATTCGTTGGCAAGGCCCATCCGGCAGGCCTCCTCGCCCGTCACTCGGCGGCTGGTATAGAAAATCAGCTCGGCATTGTTCCGCCCCACAAGCTCGGGCAGCGTCACCGTGAGCCCGAAACCCGGATGGAAGCCCAGTCGCGTGAAATTCGCCGCAAAGCGTGCCTCGGGACAGGTAATGCGAAAGTCCGCCGCTACCGCAAGTCCCAGTCCGCCGCCGATGGCCGCGCCGTGGACGGCCGCGACGATCGGCTTCTTGTTGCGGAAGATGCGTACCGCCTGAATATAGAGATGGCTGATCGGGCCGAGAGTAGAGGCGGGATCGGCTTTCTGGCGCGCTTCCTGCTCCTGCCGCGCGGGATCGTTGAAATTGGCACCTGCGCAAAACGCCTTGCCCTGGGCGGCCAGAACCGATGCGCGGATTTCGATATCGGAATCGAACTCTTCCAAGGCGTCGGCGATCTGGTTGATCAGCGAAATATCGAAAAAGTTGAGTGGCGGCCGGCGGATTTCGATGAGGCCGACATGACCGATCCTCTCGATGCCGATATCACTGTAGTTGCTCATGAGTTCTCCGATTCACTTGCCTACGGTGCGCTCCCTCTCCCATGGGGAGAGGGTTGGGGTGAGGGGGTACGGTCTACCGTTAGTCCTTACCCCTCACCCGGCGCTTCACGCCGACCTCCCCCACAGGGAGAGGTGATCTGGGTGCGTGGCGGCACATTCATTTTGATCAGCCTAGCGCAGACCGAGCCCCCGGGCGATGATACCCCGCAACACTTCGGTGGTGCCGCCCTGAATGGTGAGTTTGGGCGCGGTCTTGATGGCAAATGCAAGCTGGTGTTCCAGCGTCTCGTGATTGCTGGCGTCCGCATCGACGAAGGCTGCGAGGTCGCGCACCCGGTGCGGCAATTGCTGCTCCCAGACGGTGCCGATGTCCTTGACGATCGCGGCCTCCACGACCGGTTCCTTGCCCGCCTGCAACATGCCCGCTACCGAGACCGACATCCGCCGCATGGTGTGCAGTTGCGCCACCAGGCGCCCGACACCTTCCGCCGTTCGCGTATCGGGCGAAGGCCCCAAAGCGCGGACCAGTTCGGTGAGCACGTAATAGGTTTCCAGGAAACGCTCCGGTCCGCTGCGCTCATAGGCGAGTTCGCTGGTCGCCTGCTTCCAGGCGCCGTCGATTTCGCCCAGCACATGATCGTCCGGCATGAAAGCGTCGGTAAACACCACCTCGTTGAACTCGAATTGCCCGGTGATCTGGCCGATCGGATTGACCTTGATGCCGGGCGTCTTCATGTCGACCAGAAACTGCGTGAGACCATGACGGCGGTTCTCTTTGGTCGGCTGTGAAGTGCGGAAGATCGCGATCATGTAATCGGCGATATGGGCCGACGAGGTCCAGATCTTGCTGCCGTTGATCAAAAAGCCGCCGTCGGCCTTGGTTGCCCTGGTCCTGGCCGCGAACAGGTCGGAGCCGGAATTGGGCTCGCTCATGCCGATCGAAAAGCAGACCTCGCCGCGGCAAATCCGCGGCAGGATGTCCATCCTGATACGCTCGGTGGCGTATTTCAGAAGCACCGGGCCGCTCTGCCGGTCGGCGACGAAGAAGCGGCGGGTCGGCGCGTTGGCCACGCGCATTTCCTCGGTCACCACGTAGCGTTCGAGGAATGAGCGTTCATGGCCGCCATATTTCTTCGGCCAGGTCATTCCGATCCAGCCGCGCGCGCCGACGCGGCGGGAAAATTCCGGCGCATCGCTGTCCTCGCGGTTGGGCTTGTGCGGATCGAAAGTGCCGGCCGCGATCTCCTCGGCGAGAAAGGCGCGCACTTCCTTGCGGAGCTCGACGCATTCACTCGGCAGGCGGATCGGATCGAAACGGAGGGCTGCGGTCATTTGAAATCTCGGCAGGAGAGCGGCTGCAGTTTCAGTCGAGGAGGCGAGGGTGACGCGAATACGGAGGTGCGCTCCCTCTCCCATGGGGAGAGGGTTGGGGTGAGGGGGTACGGTCTACCGTTAGTCTTTACCCCCTCACCCGGCGCTTCGCGCCGACCTCTCCCCATGGGAGAGGTGAAAGAAGAAAGCCGCTTCGAGAGTTGCTTCATTGGTCTACTCACCGCGAAGCCACCAGCGGCCACAACTCATCGGCGCCGCGCGCGGCCACGCGCTTGCCGAGTTCGACCGCCCACCAGGTTTCGGAGCCGAAATCGTCGCGCCACGCCAGCGCGCGCAGCGAGAAGCGATGCAGCACATGCTCGATGGTGAAGCCGATCGCGCCATGCACCTGATGCGCGATCGCCGCACCCTTTTCCGCAGCTTCCGCGCAGCGGATTTTCGCCGCCGCCGCTTCGAGGAACGCCGCATCGCCCGACAGCACGCCGCTCGCAAGGGTGTCGGCGGCCGAGGTCGCTGCGGCCAGAGCGGCGGCCGACTCGCCGGCGAGTCTTGCCAGATTGTGCTGCACAGCCTGGAATTTCGAGATCTTCTTTTCGAACGCGACGCGCTCGCCTGCGTATCTCACACTGATGTCGAGCATCGATTCCAGCGCGCCCGCGATCTGCAGGCTGCGCGCGACCGCACCCATCAGGAAGAGCGAGGTCAGATCAAAACCTTCTGGCGCCGGGGAGATGGCGAGCGGAGCAACGTGGCTGAACGACACCGTGTCGTTGGCGTCGCCGCCGAGGCTAAGACCCGGCTCGATCCGGCAGGCCTCGGCCTTGACCAGCGCGATGCTGGGACCCTCGCTTCCATGCGCCAGCACCGCGACGTGTCCGGCTTCGCGGGCGAATGGAATATCCCGCGCCCGGCCCGACAAGGTACCGTCGGCTCCATAGGCGATGGCGTCCTTCGGATTTGCGGGCGCGACCGTCATGGCGCCTTCGGGCGAGGCGATCCTTGCCTGCGACAGCAGCCATCCGGCGAGCATGGTCTCCGCAAGCGGCAGCGAAAGCGCGAAACGGCCCGCCGCACTCAGCACGCCAAAACCCTCTGCAAGGCTCGCGCCCGAACCACCGCAATCTTTCGCCACCCACGACAAGGGCAGGCCGGCCTCGCTCAGCGCCTGCCAGAGCGGCGCTTTCCAGCTGCCGTCGCTGTCGCGATTGACGGTTTGCGCGTCGGCAAGATCGGCAAAAATCCGTTCTGCGGTCTGCGCAACGATATTCTCACTTTCCGCCACGGCGTTCCCCGTTTTCGCCAGCACCCTGTGCGACAGTCGCTGCCCCGAGCGTTGGCTTTTATTGCCATCCATGATGAGGAAAAGAGGTATGGCTGGCAAGCACCGATGTCCGCTAGTGGTCCGATTCTAACATTCGCATCCCGGTCCGGCGGGCACTTTTGCGAATGTTAGAATCAAAAGGACCACTAGCAAAAATATGTTTCTAGTGTCCCGATTCCGAAGTTCGCATTATTGTGCGGCAACCTCCTTTGCGAACTTCGGAATCGAAGGGACACTAGCAACTCGTTGATTCTAGTGTGGCTTGGGTTCAGAAGTCCGCATGACGGACTCGCGGCAGTAATGATGCGGACTTCTGAACCGCCACACTAGTGGAGTTTTGGATTTGACATTCGCGTTACCAGTCTTTGGCTAGTTAGCGAATGTCAAATCCACTCCACTAGGCGCCCCTGCAGGCGCAGCATGAAATGAAGCCCGCGGACTAGCAATTCCGCGCGACCGATTTTGCGCGCAATTTCCCGCGCGCTGTGCTAGATCGCCCCAAATTTCAATGAGGAAACGCGATGTCCTGGGATGGTCTCTGCGCGATTGTAACGGGTTCTGCGTCGGGTCTTGGCGCGGCGACCGCTTCCATCCTCGCAAAGGGCGGCGCGCGTGTCGTCATCAACTATTCCTCGAGCCATAAGGAAGCCGAACAAACCGCCGATCTTTGCCGCAGCGCCGGCGCCGAGGTGATGGTGGTCCAGGGCGATGTCTCCCGTGACGAGGATTGCCGGAGGATTGTCGCGGCGGCAGCCGCCTGGGGGCGGCTCGATGCGCTCGTCAACAATGCCGGCACCACCAAGCACGTGCCGCACGACAATCTGGACGGCCTGTCGGCGGAGGATTTCCAGCGCCTGTTCGGGGTCAACACCATCGGGCCTTTCCAGATGGTGCGTTCCGCGCGCTCGCTGCTGGAAGCCGGCGCGAAGGCATCCGGCCGCGCGTCCTCTGTCGTCAACGTGTCGTCGGTCGCAGGAATCAGCGGCATCGGCTCTTCGGTCGCCTACGCCGCGAGCAAGGGCGCGCTGAACACGATTACGCTTTCGCTGGCGCGCGCGCTGGCGCCGTTGATCCGTGTCAACGCGGTGTGCCCCGGCTATATCGACACACCCTGGTTCACCAAGGGCCGGGGCGTTGAAGGCGCGGCCAAGGTCCGCGATGCCGTCGTGGCCAAAGTGCCGCTCAAGCGCGCCTCGAGCGCTGAAGACGTCGCCGGCCTCGTGTGCTTCCTTGCCACGCCGCAATCGAGCAACATGTCCGGCGAAGTGGTTCGGATCGACGCCGGCGCGCACCTGATTACGTAGGCTGAGCATTCGTTGCCCCGCCACGGCCGGGCACCGTCCCGGCCATCCACGTCTTCTTCAGAGCGCAAATAAAAAGACGTCATGCCCGGATCAAGCCGGGGCATGACGACGGCGTCGGGAGGAAGGCGCGCTATTGATTGCCGGGATCGGAAATCACCCTGGCCGCCACCAGCCTGTTCCAGATGAAGAGAACCACCAGCGCACCGATGGTCGCGGTAATGAAGCCCGCGCCTTGATCCGGACCGTAGTGGCCGATCGCCTGGCCGATCCAGGTGGCGAGAAACGCGCCGATGATGCCGAGCACCGTGGTCAGGATGAATCCGCTTGGATTGTTCGGACCGGGTGAGAGTAGCCGCGCGATGATGCCGGCGACGAAGCCGACGATGATGACCCAGATTATGCCGCTCATGACAGTCACCTCTTTCGAGAGCATGAATGAAAATGTCGGATGGTAGCTCCTCTTCGTGGAGGTTGATCCTTCTGAAAAACCGGCTCGTGCTTTTGCCGGCGGACCATTAGAGCATGATCCGGACCCGAAGGGCCGCGTTAGCGCAACGTGGAAACCGGTTTTCCCCTAGCTAACAAACGCGAAAACGCGTTTGCGCGGAGATCATGCTCGAAGAAAGAGATGAGATCATGATGCGATTCCACTCAATCGCATCGTGATCTAGAGCCTGCCTGCCAACTCCCTGTCGGTCGGCAGCCGTCCGTCCGGCGTCAAATGATCGACGACGCCTGGCAGATACTGGCTCAGCCCATCCAGCAGTTCCTGACGCGACATGCCGCTTTGCGACGCCAAACTCTCGATCTGATCGGCGCCGAGTGCCTTGGAGAGATCGCCGGGCGAAATCGCCTTGTTCGGCCCCTTGCCAACCCACGAGTCGGCGGTCTCGCCGTGGCCGCTCTCCTGGAACTGTTTCAGGAGGTCGCCAAGTCCGCCGCTGATCACGCTGCCGGCCGCGCCTCCGGCGAGCAGGCCGCCCAATCCGCCTTTGAGAAGATCGCTGAGGCCCCCGGTTTCACCGCCGGGCACGCCGGCCGTGACGGTTTTGGGCGACGGCGCCGATGGTTGTGACGGCTTCGGGCTGGCGCCAGGCTGGCCTCCGGTAAGGTGCTTGAATGCCTTGAAGGCGAGCAGTCCAAGGATCGCCATGGTCATTGGCGACATGCCGCCTTTGTCTTGTTGTGCGCTTGGAGTGCTGGGCCCGCGCGGGCCTTGCTGCATGCCGTTGAGTACGTCGAGTAAGCCCATCGTCATCTCCTGCCGACTGACTGCCCCGCCACGTAAACCATAATCGTGCGGTATGACGGTTACAAGGCGCGTGAGCGGTCGCTCCGTCACCAGCTTCGAGAGGCGGCAAGCAGCAAACTCTGCTATCGAGACGGCCGGGAGCAGAGGTAATTCGGGATGATGCTAGTGTCCCGGTTCTGACATTCGTCTCGTGCTGCAGCGAGGGCATTCACGAATGTCGGAACCCAAAGGAACACTAGCAAATATAGGATTTTAGTGCGGTTTAGGATTGGACATTCGCTATGAGAACTCGCGGCGATACTGAAGCGAATGTCAAATCCACCGCACTGGATAGACCGATCGTCGTGGCCGGGGCGGGTAGCATCGGCTGTTTCGTCGGCGGCTGGCTTGCGGCGAGCGGCCACCGCGTCGCGCTGCTGGCACGCCCGCGCGTCATCGGCGAGATCGAAAGCAACGGATTAACGGTGACGAGTTTCGAGGGCGCGGTGCATCACCTCGCGCCGGGCCAATTGAAACTGTCGGACGATCCGGCGATCCTCGCCGATGCCGGTATGGTGCTGGTCGCCGTCAAAAGCGCCGATACCGCAGCGGTCGCAGACGCCATCGAGCGGCATGCGCCCAGCGACGCAATCATCGTCAGTTTGCAGAACGGCGTCGGCAATGTTCCGGTGCTGCGCGCGCGATTGCCGGGGCGAACGGTGCTCGCAGGCATGGTGCCGTTCAACGTGATCGCGAAAGGCGAGGGACGATTTCACCGCGCGACATCGGGCGACATCGTGATCGAGCGGGACGATGCCGCTACCGCGAGCCGGCTTTCGGTGCCCGGGTTGGGGATGCGCGCCTCGTCCGACATTGCGGGCGTGCAATGGGGCAAGCTGCTCGTCAATCTCAACAACGCGATCAACGCGCTTTCCGGGCTGCCGCTGCGCCAGCAATTGGCGCAGCGTTCATGGCGTCTTCTGTTCGCCGATCAGCTCGGTGAGGGATTGGCGGCGGTCAGCGCCGAAGGCATCAAGCCGGTGTCGCTGACGCCGGTCCCGGCAAGCTGGACGCCGTATCTGCTTGCGCTGCCCGATGCCGTGTTCGCGCTTTTGCTGGGAGGCCTCATGAAGGTCGATCCGCAAGCACGCTCGTCGATGTGGGAAGATCTGCAGCGCGGCCGCCGCACCGAGATCGATTATCTCCAGGGCGTCATCACCGAAATAGCCGATCGGCGCGGACTGCAAGTGCCGCTGTCGCGCCGCATCGTCGCACTGGTCAAGGACGCCGAAACTGCCGGCCGCGGCTCGCCGGGGCTATCGGTGGAACAGATCCGCTCAGTTGGTTTCAAGCGTTGAGGGGCGAATAGGCGCTGAAGGAGAATACTACCGAACTGCGCGATCATCGACGCACCCGTCAGCCGTTGTCACGGCGAACGTCACAAATTGGCACAGAGAGTTCCAGGAGATCATGTTCACTGCCGAACGACCGCTCATGTTGCGTATCATCTTGGCACAGGCCGGCCCTGAATACCGGCTCGTCATATTGTGTTGCTTTGGTATACATTATTCATAAACGTTGCCGAAATGTCACAATCGATTTCGCACTGCATCATTAATTTTGGGTAAGCTATGTCATTGATACCCCAAGGTATCTTGGTGCTGAGCGCCTGCTTTTCTTCGCATCTGCAGCAGCCATGGGTAAATTCTGCCCTGATTGACGGTATTCCCCGACCCGGTCACGCTTGATTCGTTTCTGGCGTGGAATCGTTCTTGGGGGACGACGATGAAGAACTATGCACTCGGCGCGGCCGTCATGGCCCTGGGGATCGTCAATCAAGCGCTACCTGCATCCGCTGACAAGCTTGACGATCTGATCAAGCGCATGGATGCGATCGAGCAAAACAACAAGCAACTCGCGAAAGAAAACGCCACGCTCCGCTCGCAGTTGTTGCGAGCGAAACCCGCGCCGGTGGCTACGACCGTCATGGCTGCTCCCGCCGGCAAACCGGCGGCCACGGTGACCGCTGCCCCGACCCCACCGCGCGCGCTAGATGCGCCGGAAATCGATGTGCAGGGACACGGATTCCTCGAGCACAAGAAGGGCAATCCGCTCACCTTCTACACGCCGGGTGGCGAAATCACGGGTTATGGCAATTTCGACATCTCGATCGACGACACCACGAAGGCCTTCGGCGGCAATGTTAACACCAATCCCGCCTTCACCGGTGGAAGTGAGCCTTTCCCGATTGGAAATTTCGGCTGGCTGCCGGCGATCTCGACCAATAGCTCTTATCTCGGCGTGCGCGGCTTCCAGCGGCTTCCCAATTTTCCGTTCAACTTCGTTTACCAGTTAGAAGTCGGCTACGACATTTCCGCAACCCCTGGCCTGAGACAGACCAACAGCCAGATCAGCAACACCGTGAACGGCTCGCTGTTCAACCGCAACACCTATGTCGGCTTTGCGAACCCCGAATTCGGCGCGATCAAGATCGGCAAGACGTATGCGCCTTACGAAAACTCCACCGGCGGCTTCAATCCGTTCGCCGGCCAGATCGGCGACATGCGCGTCGTCATGGGTAACACCGGCGGCGACAACCGCGTCGAATTCGGCACGCGGCTCAATAACTCGATCTGGTACGAATCGCCGACCATTTACGGCTTCCAGTGGAACTTCCTGTTCGCGCCCGGTCAGAACCGCAGCCAGATCAGCGACAATCTCCCTGCGGGCGGAGGTGATTGTACGGGCGGCAACGATCCAACCAGCGGCGGACTTTTCCCGAATGGATGTAACGACGGCTCGTTCTCAAACGCCATCAGCACGAACCTGAGCTATACCAACGGGCCGTTCTACGCGACCGTTGCCTATGAACGTCACTATGCGGTCAATCGGCAGAGCGACATCTCGGGATTCCTGGGAGTTGGATCGGCGGTCAACAACGTGCCGACCTTTACTCTCGTTACGAATGGCTCGTTCCCGAATTCTACTCAGCTAGCCATGTTCAATGCGGATGTTGCTGACGAAGATGCCTTCAAGGTCGCAGCACTCTATACGTTTGCGACCAAGACCACGGTCGGCGGCATTTTCGAAATGCTGCATCGTTATGTGCCGCCGCTCATTCAATTCCAGAACGAGCGCACCCGCAACGGCACCTGGGTGTTCCTGACCCAGGAATTGACGCCGGCAGACAGCATCAGCTTCGGCTGGGCGCACGCGTTCAACGCAAACGGCGATCCCGGACAGCACAACTCCATAACGACCAACATTCCGGTTCCGGGCACCATTACCAATTGCGGCGCGGCCTGCGGCTTGCTCGAGATTTCAAACGACAACCACGCGGACATGGTTACCTCCACCTATAAGCACAAGTTCGGCGAGAACCTGACCTGGTACACCGCGGTGGCGGCGACCATCAACGGACCGAACGCCCACTACGATCTCGGTGCCGGTAGCCGCGGCGTCACCACCGATTGCCACTCCGCCTTTGGCGCATCGGGGGGTATCGAATCGCAACCGCATTGCTGGGTTGGTCCGACCCTGGCCGGTGTGTCGACCGGCATCCAGTGGAGGTTCTAGGGACCTGATCCGGCAAACAGACGCGCGTCAGCGACGAAATTTCGAGGGACTCACATGACGAAGAAAATCATATTGGGCGCAGCCGCCGCTTTGGTTCTCGCTCCGACAGCAGCATTAGCGGCTGATCTGGCGGTGAAGGCCCCGCCTCCGGTGGCGATCTACGACTGGACCGGTTTTTATATCGGCGGCGCAGCCGGCGGATCCATCGGGACCACCGACCACATCGATGTATTGACCGGCCGTAGCGATGCGGCGGGGTTTGACATCACGGGCTGGTTGGCTGGCGGCACGATCGGCTACAACTGGCAGGTGGCGAGCTTCGTGGTTGGTTTCGAAGGTGACGCGTCCTGGGTCAGCGAAACCGGCCGCAATGTTGACATCGGGTTGGCAGGCAACCCGGACTTCACAAGCACCGCCAAGGAAACGTGGAATGCCACGGCAAGGATTCGCGCCGGATACGCCGTCAACAACCTGCTGTTCTACGCCACCGTAGGTTATGCCGCCGCGGGCTTGGAAGCCGGCATCAAGGACTCCAACACCAACGTGCTCCTCGCTTCGGTGACATCCACGCACAGCGGTTGGACCGCAGGCGGCGGTCTCGAATGGGGATTCGCGCCGAACTGGTCGGCCAAGTTCGAGGTGCTTTACATGAAATTTAACAGCACGGCGTTCAACACGGTTCAGGGTGAAGGCCCTCGCACGGTCCCCCTGACTGACACGATCGCCCGCGCCGGCGTCAACTTCAGGTTCGGCGGCCCGGCGGTCGCGAGATACTGACTCAGCATTTTGGATTTTCGCCCATGAACAAGCTTATTTACGTCGGTCTTGCCGCTGTCGTTCTTGTTGCACCCGCCAGAGCTGCTGACCTGCCGGCCAAGGCCCCTCCGGTCGTGCTGCCGTTCAACTGGAATGGTTTCTATGTTGGTGGCCATTTCGGAGGTGGGCAAATCAATGACACGGTGACCTTTGCTGGAACTCTCAACTCCATCAACTTCCCGGCGGGGACAGTTGCCAAGGAAAACGCCGGCGGGCTCCTCGGGGGCGTTCAGGCGGGTTACAACTGGCAGCTTCCGTCGAATTTTTTCCTTGGAGTTGAGGGCGACTTTTCGTTTGCCGACTTTACCACCGCGCCGACACTAAACGCGATCGTGAGCCAGGTCGACCCGAACGTCATTTCCCACCCCGATCCCAGGGTGACGGATTTGGCGACAATAACCGGTCGGTTCGGCTACGCCTTCGACAAATTGCTTCTCTTCGGCAAGGCCGGCTGGGGCTGGGCGAGGACCACCGACAACGCATTCACGACCGACGCCACCGGAGCAACGATCCTGACTCAAACCCTTAGCGCAACGCGGTCCGGCTGGACCGCCGGCGGCGGGGTCGAGCTGGGCTTTTGGCAAAACTGGTCGGTAAAGTTCGAGGGCGACTACATGGGCTTCGGCAAGAGGACCTTGGGTTCGTTCGTCACATCGGGCAATGCTGAGATCCCGACAGGCTCAATCTTGCTGCGTGAACACGACACCAACATTTGGGTGATCAAGGGAGGCTTCAACTACCATTTCAACTGGGGCGCCGCACCATTGGTCGCGAACTACTGATTTTTTCTGATACTCCCAAGAATCAGAGCCCCGGTATCGACCGGGGCTTTTTTATTTGGCATCCGAGCGGACCCATGCACAATAATTTTTGGTCGAATCGATCTGGCCGCGAACTCTCACTCCTTCTCCCCCGCGGGAGAAGGTGGCGCGGATGAAAACCGGATGAGGGGGCTCTATTCGAGCATTCTGTTTAGAGATTTTCGAGCGCGATAAACCTCACCCGGATCGCATCTTCGATGCGACGTAGCCGAAGCTTTGCTTCGGCGTCCCTTAAAGGACGCCTCAGGCGGCCTATGCCTCTCCGCAAGGGGAGAGGTGAGTCCGCGCCCGTAAGCCTTCCATCGATTAGCCAGCCAAACGGCGCAAAAGCGCTCACCACCAGGTGGGGTAATTCCTGTTGGAAATCGTGTTGCCGGGATAGCGGCCATCGCCGTATAGACCGCCCCACCCCGACGGGTAATTCTGATATCCCTGGCTGTAACCCCATCGCAGCGCGTTTTCGATCGGCAGGTTAGGTTCACCAGCGATGATCGCAGGCGGCGGAACGGTACGAACGTGGCGTTTATAACGCTGGACGCCGTTACTCTGTGTGTCCCCCGCCATTGCCGGGACTGCAAGCGCAAGCGTCAGCGAAAGTGCGGTCGCTCCAATTAGCCCGAACCTGATCATGACGTTCTCCTGTCTGGGGGCAAAGGCGACGCCGTCGTCCCTGAGAGTGACACGCGAGGGTTACGAAACCCTGGTCAAGTTAGCAGAAATTCGCATCATGCAACAAAGCATATTGCGTAAGCTGCACCTCAGCTAACTCGCAACTCGGCAAATACAATCCCGCAAGGCCACTAAAATTCTTTTTATGAGAAACGCGCTACTCCTCTCGTTGCAGGGAAAATTGGGGTGGGGCAGAAAATATATGACTCAGCCGCTTCGCCCGGGCTTGCTCGCAGAAGGGCCGAACAGCCATTTCTTCAAATCGCTGATGCCTTCGGAAAGCCGCGACCATTCGCAGGAAAAGGACTGCCGCGAGCATTCCGTCGCCTTGCTTCGTCTAGCGTCGCTTGCCGTTGCTCGCGGCTTGCCGATGCTCGGCCTCACCTGAGGCGCCTTTTCGGTTTCGATCTTCAACGAGGTCTGCTGCAGCTGCTTGGCCGCCAACGCGGCCGCAATGTTGCTCCGCCGCTGCTCGTCGAGCCAGGCGGTGTACTGCTCATCGATCAGCTTCAGCTCTCGCGGCGTCGGGTTTGGACCGGCGATATCGAAGTTGCGGTTCTGCATGAAATCGAAATAGGTATAGCCCCCGCCGGGTTTGCGGCGTCCGGCAAATTTCGCGTTGCACTCAACAAGCGCCGCTGCCTTCGCCTCCCTGCTCGCTGCCTTCTCCGCGATATCGGCGCATTCCTCGAAATCGGCCGGTCCGCGCGACCACCATTGGGCCTGCGCACGCGAAGGGTGCAGCGCGAAGCCTGCGGCAATCGCCGCCAACAGCAAGGCCAAGCGTGGCGACAAGCGTGGTGAAGAGAGCACGGTCGATTTTTCCCCGGGTGGGTGAGACTGAAACCGGCCGATTGTCGCCATTATCGGCCGGTCTGTCATCCCTGGAACCGCCGCCTTTTTTCACCGCGGGCCGGGAATATCTTTCGCCGCAACGAAAGATGGGCCCCGCCGGGGTGTGGCCTGGCGAACTTCGGAAAGTGCGCACCAGGTGGGGCGCGAATGTCAAATCCACTCCACTGGCGATGGTCTACCGGCTCTGATATTTTTCAGGCGGCGCGCCGCTTTGCATGGCGCCCACGGCGGATGATCAGGCCAACCGAACACGGCAAGGACGATTTTGCGAATGTTCATTACCTTTCTTCGTCACGGCAGCGTCGCTGCATTGCTGGTAGGCGCAGCGATCGAGGCGGTCGCCTTCCTGCCGGGCTGGATCGCGTTCAGTCCCGTGCTGGTCCTGCTCGGCGCGCTGATGTTTTACCTGAGCGAATACGGCATGCACCGTTTCGCCTTCCATGCGCCGCCCTTGTCGTGGCCGGTGGCGCGAAAGCTTCAGCACCGCCTGCACTACGATCATCATGTCGAGCCCAATCGCCTCGATCTGTTGTTTTTGCCGATCTGGTTTCTGGTGCCGAACCTGGCCGTGGCGACCGGCCTGTTCGCGTTGATCTTCGGCGCGGAGGCTTCGCTTTCCGCACTGTTCGGGATGATGCTTGCGATCCTGCATTATGAATGGGTGCACTACGTCGCCCACATTCCCTACCAACCGCGGACACGCTTCGGCCGCTGGATCAAGCAGTATCATCTGCGCCATCACTTCATCAGCGAGAAGCATTGGTTCGGCGTCAGCAATCCCACACTCGACGGCGTCTTCGGGACGTTTCGCGGGCCAGATGCCTCGGAGAAGAGCGCTACCACGCGCAAGCTTTATTCCTGATCCAATTTCGTTAACGGTGCGGCAATTGCTTCCACGGCCGGCCCGCGGACCGAGAAGCCCTGCATTATCGCCACGATGTGACCGGCTGCACCAAAATCGCTCTTGCGGTCGGCAAGTCAGTCTGCAATCTTAGGAGTTAAGCCGAGCAGATTGCAATCCCTTCCTGATTTAAAGGCAATCGGCGACATTGCCCAATAGATCCGATCGAGACCACGCGCGATTTCGCGGCGTGAGACGGAGCCGTGCGGCCATTGCCACACACAAGGAGCCGCTTTGATTTAGCACACTGATATCATTCTGGAGGGAAACCATGGGACGCAAGCCGACTGCCGCTCGATCCAATAACCTCAGCACGTCGACCTCATACTCTCGTCAGCGCTACGCACATCCTTTCTTTCTTCCGGCCGAGCCCGCCGCGCGCCAGCCCACGAGCAGCGGCCACACACGGATGACCCAATGGAGCAAGGAGCAACTGGGTCCCGTGCCGGCCGTCAAGGGCAACGGTGTGATCGATCTCGCCGATGTCATTGGCTCTGACGGCGTGGCAGAAGTGGAGCAACTCGGCGAAATCCGTTTTCATGCGCTTGGCGACAGCGGAGTTAACCACGCGGAGGAAGCCGAGAAAGTCGCTGAAGAGATGGCGACCGACTACAGGCCAGGCGCCGGGTCTCTAAATCCCTCTTTCCTCTTTCACCTGGGCGACGTGATCTACGGGCCTGGCAAGGAGGACCACTATGGCGAACGTTTCTATCGACCCTACCGGCATTATCCCGGAAAGATTCTCGCCATTCCCGGCAATCACGACGGAGAGACCAAGTCCGCCGCTGACAAACCTTCCCTGAAGGCCTTTGTCGCGAATTTCTGCGCGAATGCAGCCACCGTGCCAGACCAGGCCGCCGGCAGCGGCATTTACCGTGAAACGATGACGCAACCGGGCGTCTATTGGATGTTAGAGGCGCCCTTTGTCAGGATCATCGGCCTTTATTCGAATTGCCTCGAAAACCCGGGCTTTCTCGAGGGCAATGGCGGGAAGGACACCTCCCAGCTGGAATGGCTGGAAGCCACATTGAAGTCGGTGGCGCGAAACAAGTCGAAGAAATCGCTCGTCATCGCCTCGCATCATCCACCCTACAGCGCGGCTGGTCATAGCGGCAGCACGGAAATGAGCCAGAGCATTGACGCGGTCTGCGAGAAAGCGGGGATTTGGCCGGACGCATTCCTCTCGGGTCACGCGCATAATTACCAGCGGTATACGCGCCGTGTTGCAGGTAAGCAGATT
>NZ_DATMLW010000253.1:0-40220 GCF_035570375.1 Bradyrhizobium sp.
GTAGCTCACTTTTGAGCCAGCCCGTCACTCGTTCGGTTTTCATAGGATCGGGCCAGTCGCAATCAAGACACTGGAGCTTGCGCTTTCCCTTCCCATCGAAAGGTAGCGCAAAAACCAAGGGTGCCCCGCAGTTAGGGCAAGTCGGTCGCTCAGTCTGGCCCATAAAGTGATTCTGTCGCCGATCTGGGGGGCGTCAATTAAAATTTGCTGAGATGTCCGCAATCGGGCTTAGGCGCGTGCGCCGCACAACCTGTGTGCCAGGCCCGCCCGGCACGAAGCGATGCGGACAGGTAACGCGGGACTGACGCCCCGCGCCCTGATTGATCCGCTTCAACCTCGGTAGCTGTTCCGGTCGGAGAGGTGTTCACGGTAACGGTCGGCCGTATCAGCTCGCAGGCCGGGCGTTAGGTCGCGCGAGTGAGTCGACCAGCGCCGTTGCCGAGAGCAAATCCGCTGTTTCGAATCCCTCCGTGAACCGATCGCGTACTGATGCGAGCTCTTTTCGCGCACCGTCCGGTCGATTCTGCCCGAGCCGCAAGCTGGCCAGACTTGTCGCCGTCCGCAGTTCCCACGAGAGCGCCCCTTGCCGGCGCGCCCAATCGAGCGACTGAGCATAGCAGGTCTCGGCTGCAGCAGCCGCATCTGGCCGCGCCGCCTGCGCCAACAGCATGCCTTTGACGCGCAAGACTTCGGGAAGGCACCAACGCTCCTCGTTCGCCTCCGATCGGGCCAGAGCTTCGTCGATGGCTTCTGTACCCTCAGCGACGTATCTCGCCCGCCCGAGACTATCGGCGAGTACTATGAGAAATGAAGTATAATACTGGACAAACCTCGCTTTGCGAAGATCGTTCACCGCGGCCTTGAGCAGAGGCAGTCCGGCGTCCAGGTTCCCGCCCCTGATGAGCAACTCGCCCATGAAGCAATTGCCGTAGTGATGCCAGATTTGGAGCGAGTGTCTTTCGGTCAGCTGGAGCAACATCGAAGTGAACCGCTCCGCCTGGGGCATCGCTCCGGCCAGGAGCGCCACCGGGCAAGCTGCCTGGGCGAGCGTGTTACACAAGGACAGAATGTGGTCGGTCGACAGGGCATGATCGATACTGTCTTGGACCACGCGCATGGCCTGATCGGAAAATCCCTGAAGCCAGAGGACGCGAGCAAGCGTAATGCGCGCAGTTACCCGTTGGTCGAATTGAAAGCGCACCGCATCCGAGCGGCTCGCGGGAGTGACATAGCGAGCGAGCATGCGGTCAATGTGCAGCCGTGCGCCGTGCTGGTCGCCAAGAAAATGAAGGCAGACTCCGATTAAACGGTCGCCGATATAACGGTCCGGTTCGTCCGCTTCGGCTGAAGCCAGATCGTCAAATGTTCTGGCAACCGCCAGTGCTTCCGAAAACCGCCCATTGTTGATGTTGCCGGCCCAAAGTCCCCACATCGCCCTCAGACGATAGTCTATGTCGTTATTTTCTTCCGCGAGCTGCAGCGCAGTTGCCCACGCCGCACCGGTCTCACGCGCTTCGCTCGCGGTGTACATCAGCGACCAGCCGCGGGCGGCGTGCAGTTTCATTGCACGCATGTCCCCCCGTTCCGGGGGCGAGCGGACAGAGGCGAGGGCGCGCTCGACTCGACCGCGACATTCATTGATGAGGGATAGCTGGAACCACAAAGGCAGGGCGGCGACCGTGAGGGCCACGCCGAGCGCGAGGTCGCCATTACTAGAAAACGCCCAGTCCAGAGCGATCCGAATGTCATCAAGATGACGCTCGTAGAGCGTAACCCATTCGGTTGTCGGCACCGTCGCCCATTCGAGCTCGGCGCGCTCGGAGAGCTTGCAGAAATATTGAGCGTGGTGTCGCGCGGACGCATCGCGTTCGCCACTTGCATCGAGCCTCTCGCGTGCATACGCCCGTATCGTCTCGAGCAGCCGCCAACGACTGACCGATGCCGGGCCGTCCAGCATGACAAAAGATTTACCGACGAGGCTTGCGATGCCCTCCATCACCGACAGCCCGTCCTGACCCGTATCGCGCACGACGGCGGTCGCCGCCTCGAGCGCGAAGCTGGCGGGAAAGATGGCGAGATGGCGCAGGAGGCATTGCTCATCCTCCGATAGGAGTTCATGGCTCCAGTCGATCGTCGCGCGCAGCGTCTGATGCCGCGGCAGGGCCGTTCGGCGGCCGCCGGTCAGCAGCGCGAAACGGTCATCCAGGCGGGCGGCGACCTGTTGCAGCCCGAGAGTTGCCGCTCGCGCGGCGGCAAATTCGATCGCCAACGGAATGCCGTCGAGGCGCCGACAAATTGCGGCGATCACCGGCAGGTCTTCACCGTCCGCCGGGAGATCACGATCCGACGCCTTGGTCCGGGCGACGAAAAGCTGGACCGAGCTGTGCCTGAGCAGATCGCCTGGTTCCTCCCCACGCTCCGAAGGCACGTCCAAGGGGAATACGCGGAAGGCATACTCGCCGTCGATCCGCAGGACCTCCCGGCTGGTGGCAAGGATGGTTGCGCCCGGACACAGGCGCACGATGGTTTCTGCCAGACCGGCTGCTGCGTCAATGACGTGCTCGCAATTGTCGAGAAGAATCAGCGTTTTCTTGTCGCCGATCGCCCGGGCGACGGCACGCGGAGAAATCTCGGTGCCCGCCAATGTAACTCCGAGCACACCAGCGACCGCTGATGGGACCAATCCCGGATCCGCTAACGAGACCAGGTCTACGAACCAGGCGTCACCGCGAAAACTGGGGAACAGGCTGCGAGCAACCTCAAGCGCTAACGTGGTTTTCCCGATCCCGCCAGGCCCCGTCAGTGTCACCACACGGTGGGCAGAGAGCAAGTCGCCAAGACGGTCGATATCGCGGCTTCTCCCGATCAGATCCGAGGTCGCCACGGGCAGATTGCTCTGGAACGACTCTGTAGGCCTGCCCGGCGGTTCGCCGGTAATCGGATCGGCCGGTGAGTTGTCTTGCCGGGCCGTCCAAGGCCCGACCAGGCGATAACCCCGGCCGGACGTCGTCTTGAGCATTCCTCGATCGCCGCCGAACGCCTTGCGGACCGCAGATATGTGGGCGTGGAGGGTATTTTCCCCGACAACCACGCCAGCCCAGACGCGCCGCATGAGTTCATCCTTGCTGACGAGGTCGCCGGCCGCCTCAACCAGAACTTCGATGATGTCGAATGCACGCTCGCCGATGGGGACCCGCACTCCTCGCGCGCGCAGCTCACGGCGGGCGAGATCGACCTCCCATTCGCCTGCCTGATACAGCAATCGATCTTGAGCAGTCACTTCGCGCGCCTCCTCAAGGATTTTTCAGATTTTTTCAGAAATTGGCAGAGGCCGCAACATTGGTCCGGCTAAGGACTGATTGTCGAGTCGGGTTGTCGACACAACGAAACGAGTACCAAGGGTTGTCGGCGACCTCGCTTTCGCGCTGCGCTGGCGAGCGGGCAAGAACGCCGAACAACTCTTAAGAACGATTCAGCACAGCCCCAAGGACCGACTCATTGACGAGGCCTACAATGCTTACCCAGGAACGGAGACAAGCAGCATGCCCAAAGCGTCCAGTATCATTCTCGTGCACGGCGCCTGGGCTGACGGCTCGTCGTGGGCGAAGGTGATACCGCTTTTGCAGTGGCGTGGGTTTCCGGTGGCTGCCGTCCAACTGCCGCTGAACTCCCTTGATGCCGATGTAGCGACCGTCAAGCGCGCCATCGCGCTCGAAGATGGCCCCGCTATCCTCGTCGGGCATTCGTACGGCGGCGCCGTCATTACGGAAGCCGGCAATGCCCCGAAGGTGGTAGGCCTCGTCTACATTGCGGCTTTCGCGCCGGATGCCGGCCAGTCGGCGGGCTCGCTCGGCGCGAGCGTTGAGCCCGCTGCTTTGGCTGCAGAGGTCCTCGCGGATAAGGAAGGATTCCTCAAACTTACTGAATCCGGAATAAAGGATGACTTCGCGCAGGATCTGACACCGACCGAAAAGGGCGTGCTCTTTTCGGCCCAGGCACCCACCGCTGGCGCCGCGCTTGGTGGGAATGTGTCGGTGCCAGCCTGGAGAACCAAGCCGAGCTGGTATCTGGTTGCGACCGCGGATCGCGCCATCCCGGTCACCCTCCAGCGAGCGATGGCCAAATCCATCAATGCCAAAACGATCGAGGTCGCAGCTAGCCACGTAGCCATGCTCGCGCGCCCTGAGGAGACAGCTAAACTGATCTTGCAGGCAGCGGCTTACAGCGCAGCATGAGATCTGTTTCGACCGCGTGCGTCGGGTCAAGTCCGCGGTAGATGGCAAAAAGCGCAGTTCGGATGAGCGGAGCGACATCCGAGAAAGCGGAAGAGAAGTGCTAGTCTTGATGAACATCGGGAGCCAAAGCACATGTATCCAGCAGAACCAGAGAGTTTCACACCACCCTCGTCCTGGGAAACGCTGCCCGATTTTACCGAACCGAGGACAACGCGCGAAACATTGCCCAACAGGCAGCGACTAGCTCATGCCAACGGCGTCTCCTGCCAGGAGGCCTTCATGAACGAGCTCTCGGGTTACGTATTCTCGTCGCTGCGGGAGGGCGACATCGCTCTATACCGGGGCTCTGGCAACGGCTTGACGCCGATCCTGCTTGTTGCCGCAGAAGAAAGCTCGCCCGGTTGCGTCGAGCGACTCGAACAGGAATATGCGCTCAAGTCCGAACTTGACGCCGATTGGGCGGCGCGACCCGTCGCGCTTACGCACGATAACGGCCGTATGACGCTGGTGCTTGAGGATCCCGGCGGTACGCCGCTCGATCGACTGCTTGGCCGGCCACTGGACGTATCGCATTTCCTGGACATTGCGATCCCGCTTGTGGGGGCGGTCCGCCAGATGCACGAGCGAGGGCTGATCCATAGGGACATCAAGCCAGCAAATATACTGGTGGACTCGGCAAGCGGCGGGGTGTGGCTCACGGGGTTCGGCATTGCTTCGCGCCTGCCGCGCGAGCGCCAGACTCCGGCGCCGCCGGAGGTGATCGCGGGGACGCTCGCCTATATGGCGCCGGAACAAACTGGAAGGATGAACCGCTCGGTGGACTCCCGCAGCGATCTCTATGCCATGGGTGTCACCTTCTACGAAATGTTGACGGGGCAGCTCCCCTTCACGGCAGCCGATCCGATGGAATGGGTGCACTGCCATATCGCGCGGCAACCGATGCCGCCGAATGAGCGGGTCGCGGGCGTCCCCGAGCCGCTCTCGGCAATCGTGATGAAGCTGCTCACCAAAGCCGCCGAGGACAGATACCAAACCGCTGTCGGGCTCGAGGCCGACCTGCGGACTTGCCTTGCCGCACTTGAAGCGACCGGCCGGATCGAGTCGTTCGCGCTCGCGGCAAGCGACGCGCCTGAGCGGCTCCTTGTCGCCGAGCGCCTTTACGGGCGCGAAGGTCAGGTAGCGACTCTGCTGGCCGCCTTCGACCGGGTCGCCACGAGCGGCGCAACGCAGCTCGTGCTGGTGTCAGGCTATTCCGGGATTGGCAAGTCGTCGGTGGTCAACGAACTGCACAAGGTGATCGTCCTGCCGCGGGGCATTTTCATTTCCGGCAAGTTCGATCAGCGCAGCCGCGACATCCCTTACTCGACCGTGGCCGAGGCTTTCCAAACGCTGATTCGGCAAATTCTGAATGGAAAGGCAAGCGACATCGCACATTGGCGAGACGCTGTCCTCGAGGCGGTTGGGACCAACGGCAGGTTACTCACGGATCTGATGCCTGAGCTCGTGCAGATGATCGGTCCGCAGCCGGACGTGCCTGACCTTGCGCCGCTGGATGCCCAGCTTCGCTTCCAAGCCGTATTCCAGCGTTTCGTGAGCGTGTTCGCGCGACAAGAGCATCCCCTCTTGATCTTCATCGATGACCTTCAATGGCTTGATCCCGCAACGCTTGCGCTCATTGAACAGCTAGCCACTCATCGAGAGACCACGCATCTGCTGCTCATCGGAGCTTATAGGGACAACGAAGTCGATTCCGACCATCCGCTGCTGCGCATGGTGGCCGCCGTTCGGCAGGCGGGCACGCCTGTCGAGGAAATCGCCCTGGGCCCGATCTCGCTCCCCGACATCACCCAACTCGCCGCCGACACCCTGCGTTGCACTCCGACGCGGGCGCGAAGCCTTGCCGGCCTGATCTATCGCAAGACAGGAGGCAATCCATTCTTCGCCGTGCAGTTCCTCACCAACCTCGCCGAAGAGGGCCTCATCAGCCTCGATCCGAAGAAGCTCGAGTGGAACTGGGATCTGGAGGGAATCGATGCCAAGGGCTTCACCGATAACCTTGTCGATCTGATGGTAGGACGGCTGCAGCGCTTGCCATCGGGCGCGCAGGATGCCTTGAAGCTGCTCGCCTGCCTCGGCAGCAATGCTGACATTGCAACGCTTGAGCTCGCGACAGGCGTGGCGAAAGCCGAAATCATCGAAAGCTTGCGTGCGGCAGTCCACTCCGGGATTATCATCTCACGTGGGGGGAACTACCGATTCCTCCACGACCGCGTGCAGGAAGCGGCCTACGCACTTATCCCCGATGGCCAGCGTCCGGCCCTTCACTTCCAGATCGGACAGCGGCTCCTGGCCGCGCTGAAGGATGAGGAGGTCGCCGAAAAAGTCTTCGACATCGTCAACCAGCTGAACCCTGGCGTTCTGGCCGCCAGCGATCCAACTGAGAAAGTACAAATAGCCCGGCTCAATCTTCAAGCGGGCCTGCGAGCAAAGGCTTCGACGGCGTACGCATCCGCCTGCAGCTATTTTGCCTTTGGCCTCTCGACGCTTGCCGACGAAGCCTGGGACCACGCTTACGAGCTGGCGTTCAAGCTATTGCTCGAACGCGCCGAGTGCGAGCTCCTCCGCGGGAATTTGGTCGTCTCCGGCGAGCTGATCGAAGTGCTGCTCACGAAGGCGCGTTCGAAAGTGGACCGCACCGAGGGATATAGGCTCAAAGTTACGCTTCAATTGCTCAACAGTGATATGGCGCTGGCCGTTCGGACGGCGCTTGAATGTCTCAAAATGTTCAACATGACGTTTCCGGAACGCCCCACCGCCGAGAATGTTCGCGATGAATACGAAGACCTGCAGCGCCGGATGGGATCGCGATCCATCGAGAGCCTGATTGATCTTCCGCCAATGGAGGATCCTGAAATCCGTGCGCTCAGCAGCATATTGTTGATCCTCGGCCAGTCTTCCTATTACGTCGACGAGCATCTCTATGGCATGTTTGCCTTCCGGATGGTCAAGCTTTCGATCGACTTCGGTCACAGCTCGTCCAGCATCATCGGCTACGGAGGCCTGGGGATCATCCTCGGTCCCGCATTCGACCGCTTCGAGGATGGCGAGCGGTTCGCCCGTTTGGCCGTCGCGGTTGCCGAACGCCACGGCTTCCAGGCGCACCGACCCGCCGCCTACCTCCTCCTGCAGATGGCATCGCTATGGACCCGCACGATCGACGAGGCGCTGGCGCCTCTGGACTCGGCAGACCGGACCGCTGCGGAGACCGGCGAGGTCGTGTTCGCCTGCATCAGCGCACAGCACCGTGTCACCAACCTGTTGGCCCGCGGCCAGAGCCTTAACGTGGTCTGGTCCGAATCGATCAACTCCATCTCGTTCGTTCGCAAAAAGCGATATGCGCACATCGTCGATACCCTGCTCGCGATCCAGCAATTCATCGCGGCGCTGAGAGGCGACATCGCGAACGGCAGCCTGATCCCCGATGAAGCGGCGCTCTTGCGATCGGGCATCCCGGTCGTCCAATGCTTCTACCGGATACTTCAGCTCCAGCTCCGCTACTTGATGGGAGATCCTGCAGGCGCCGTCGAAGCCGCGGAGAAGGCCAAGCCATTCCTTTGGTCGGCGCGATGCCATATCCAGACAGGTACGTTTCGGTTCTATCATGCGCTTGCGCTATTGGGAGTTATGCGATCTGCACCTTCGTCCGAGTCGGCCGCGCTTAAGGATGATCTGGAGGCCAGCCTCGCGGCGCTCCGAACGCTGGCGGGCAGCGCGCCCCACACCTACACTCACAAGCATGCGCTGGCCGGCGCGGAGCTGGCGCGCGTGGAAGGTCGCGACTTGGAGGCCATGCGACTCTATGAGCAGGCCGTCCGCACTGCGCTGGAAAAGGGTTTCATCCAGGAGGCGGCTCTCGGCGCCGAACTTGCGGCCGACTTCTTCGCGCGTCGTGGCTTGGAGAAGATGGCGCAGATCTACCGATCCGAAGCGCGCGACTATTACCGCCGCTGGGGCGCGCGGGCCAAGGTCGTCCAACTCGACCAATGCTATCCCGATATCGCGCCAAGGGATTCCCAGCCACACCTCCCGACCGTCGAAACCCCGGTCGAGCAGCTCGACCTCGCGACCGTCATCCGCATGTCGCAGGCGGTGGCTGGCGAACTCTTGCTTGACAGGCTGATCGAGACCCTGATGACCAACGCGATCGAGCATGCGGGTGCCGACCGCGGCCTTCTAGTCCTTCCGCGCAACGACGACCTTCGGGTCGAAGCCGAGGCAAAGAGCACGGCTGAGACGATCAAGGTCAGGCTCATCGATGAAGACGGTCTGGCGCCTGACCTGCCCACGTCGATTCTCGCTCAGGTCCGCCGAACGCAACAGCCTATCATTATGGACGATGCTCGGGCCAAGACGCCGTTCACGGCTGACAAGTACCTGGGCCTCAATCGTGCGCGCTCGGTGCTCTGTCTTCCCCTTGTGAAGCAGGGCGACCTGATCGGGATACTTTACCTTGAGAACAGTCTAGCCTCTCACGTATTCACTCCGGCCAGAATCGCCATATTGAAACTGCTGGCCTCGCAGGCGGCGAGCGCGTTGGAAAACGCCCGACTATACCGCGATCTCGCCGGGCGCGAAGCCAAGATCCGACGCCTCGTCGACGCCAACATTGTGGGCGTCTTCATCGGTAACGCTGCGGGCCAGATATTCGAGGCCAATGACGCCTTTCTCCGCATATCGGGTTATGGCCGGGAGGAACTCGTTTCAGGCGGCGTCCGCTGGACGGACCTGACTCCACCGGAATGGCACAATCGCGACGCTCGTGCCATCGAAGATCTGAAGCGGACCGGAGCCATACAGCCTTACGAGACGGAGTATTTGCGGAAGGACGGCCGCCGCGTACCGGTGCTTGTCGGTGGGGCGACCTTCGAAGAAAATGGTAAAGAGGGCGTCGCCTTCGTGCTCGATTTGACCGAGCAAAAGCGGGCGGAAGAGGCGCTGCGCGGACTGGAGTCCGATTTTGCCCACATGAACCGCGTAAGCATGTTGGGGGAATTGGCCGCCTCGCTCTCTCACGAGATCATGCAGCCGATCGCCAGTGCGCGCAACAACGCCCGTGCCGTTCAGAATTTTCTGGAGATGGAGCCTCCGGACCTGGGCGAGGTCAGGGAAGCAGTCGCCTCCTTCGTTAGCGATACTGATCGAACAGGAGAAATCATCGCCCGCATCCGCGAGCAGATCAAGAAGGCGCCGCCGCGCAAGGAGCGTTTCGACCTTAATGCGGCAATCAATGAGGTGATCATATTGGCGCGAAGCGCCACCAACCGGAACGGCGTCTTGGTCGAGATGCGGCTTGCTCACGGACTGTCTCTCGTTGCGGGTGATCGCGTTCAATTGCAACAAGTCTTGCTGAACCTGGTCCTGAACGCGGTCGAAGCAATGGGCGCAATCGAGGCGGGACCACGAGAGCTGTCGATCAGGACCGAGCAAGATCAGATGGGGGTCCTCGTGGCCGTGGGTGATTCCGGACCGGGCATTGAACCGGATGATCGCGAGCGCGTTTTTAAGTCTTTCTACACCACCAAGTCCGGCGGAACGGGGATGGGACTGTCGATCTGCCGGTCCATCATTGATGCGCATGGAGGCCGGATATGGGCAGAGGCGAATGAACCTCGCGGAGCAGTGTTTCAATTCACCCTGCCCAACGCCGAAAACTCATGTTTCCCTTCAACCAGCTCACCAGAACGCAGAGCCGCATGAATCCACTTGCCGTCTGAATGCGAAGCGGGGGTTAAATCGTGGGTCAATCCCTGTAAAGTTCAAAAAGCACAATGTTTTCAATGGTTGTTGGAAGCCTCCCCCGCTACCAAAAAAGCGTCTAAGAGGCTGATCAGCGTCGAGGGTGATGGTTCGCTGCCTTGTCCCTTCTTCGAGGTTTTGTTCTGCGCAACCACGGCTTTTTACCTGTCACTAATTTTCAACATGGCTATGTTGGCAGTTCTCGAACGGGCGCCGAAGATCGCAATTGGGCAGCGAAGCCAGCCTCCGTAGTGCCAGAAGAGCCCAACATCAAGTCACTCATCGCCTGACGAGAAGCGAACTGGTAATTTCTGGCATTCCATAGCTGGGTTTGTCAGCGGAAGTCGGCCGCTTTCTGCGCGGTCTCAATCTTCGGCGTGCGTCGGTCGGCCGTTGCCAGCGCGCGCCCATGGCCCAGCCTTGTGTTGGTGAGGAAGACGGGATGACGCTTGGCGATGAGTTCCTCCGGCGACGCCCCTACAATGCCGCCAGTGACATGATCGATGCCAACATCGGGCGCGGTCTCGCCGACAAGGTGGCGTTCACCGATCCCGATCGATCGATCACCTATGCTGAGCTGCAGTCTCGCACCTGCCGTTTGGCCCGCGCATTGCAAACGCTGGGGGTGCGCCCGGAAGAGCGGATAGCCGTGCTGCTCCCGGATATGGTCGACCATCCAGTGGCGTTCTGGGGAGCGATCCGCGCCGGTGTCGTTGCCGTGCCTTTGAATCCTTTGCTGACCGCCGAGCAATACGCCTATATCCTGGACGATTGCCGCGCATCGCTGATGATTGCGACGGCACCGCTTGCAAGGATAGTTCTCCCGGTTCTCGATCGCTTGCCAAATCTGCGCACGATCGTTCTGGTCGCGGCAGCTCTTGAGGATAGTGCCCTCTTCGCTGGTGTCAGAGTGTATGATTTCGAGCAAATACTTGCGCGTGAGAGTGGTGATTGTTTCGTCGCGGCCACGAGCTCGGATGAGGTTGCGTTCTGGCTCTACACGTCAGGCTCGACGGGTGCTCCCAAAGGCGTAAAGCACGTTCACACGAGCCCGATGGCGACGGCGCGGCTTATGGGGCAGGGCGTCCTCGGAATTCGCGAAGACGACGTTGTGTTCTCGGCGGCAAAGCTATTTTTTGCCTACGGTCTGGGAAACGCAATGTCGTTTCCCATGTCGGTGGGGGCCAGCGCAGTGCTTTGGCCGCAACGGGCGACGCCCGATGCCGTTTTCAAAATTATGCGTCGCCACAGGCCGACCCTTTTTTTTGCAGTGCCAACGCTCTATGCAGCTTTGCTGGCGCACAACGATATATGCAGCGGCGCTGGTTCAGACCGGCTGCGCCTTTCCATTTCCGCAGGCGAAGCTCTGCCAGCGCATCTGGGTGAACGCTGGCGCCAGCTGGTCGGAGTGGATGTCCTCGACGGTCTCGGGTCTACCGAAATGCTGCAGACATTCGTGAGCAACCGCTCGGGCGACATCTGCTATGGATCCTCCGGCAAGCCTGTGCCTGGATACGAGGTCAAGATTGTGGACGAGAATGGCCGCGAGCAGGGTCCCGGCGTGGTAGGAGAGCTTATCGTACGAGGTCCCTCCGCCGGCGAGGGCTACTGGAACCAGCGGGCGAAAAGTCGCCGCACGTTCATCGGCGAGTGGACCTATACCGGCGACAAGTACCTTTGTGACGAGCAAGGCTACTTTCATTGCTGTGGACGCACCGACGACATGTTCAAGGTCAGCGGAATGTGGGTGTCGCCATTCGACGTCGAGGCCGCGCTCACCTCGCACGAAGCTGTACTCGAAGCGGCCGTCATCGGTAAGGAAGATGCCGATGGGTTGACCAAGCCGAAAGCCTTCATCGTACTGCGGAGCGGCTACGCGGGAGATGAAGGCTTGCTCGAAAATCTCAAGCTTCATGTCAAGGAGCGTGCCGGACCGTGGAAGTATCCGCGCTGGATCGATATTCGAACCGATCTGCCAAGGACGGCGACCGGAAAGATCCAGCGGTTCAAGCTGCGCGCTGAAGAGTCAGGCGAGATCGGCTCGCGATAGCGGACCCTGGTTGATCAGGCCGCGAACAGTCTCTCGACCACTCGCCTCACCAACACACTGGCGACCCTTCGGCGATAATGGCCTGGCGTGAACGTTGTCTTCATCGCCATGACCTGATCCCGGACGAGATCGTCGAGCCGCTGGAACGTGCGATCGTCCAGCGGGCGGTCGCAAATCTCCGCGGTACCATCGAGCAGAACGGGACGGGGATTTGTGCCGGTGATCGCCACACGCAGATCAATCAGCTTGTCGCCATCACGGCGCAGTGCCACCGCTACGCCTGCGACCGGATACTCGATCGATCGCCGGATCCGGACCTTCTCGTAAGCCGAGCGCAGCCCAGATGTATTCCTGGCGCGAACAGCTGCAACGAATTCACCCGGGCGCAGCGACAGATAGTATTTGCCGTCTCCGGTCGATTCCGTGATCGGTTGGTCCTGGCGGGCATAGCCGATGTACAGGCCGCTCAAGGGGATCGTGCGCTTCCCCAATGGCCCGATCAGGTCAATCTCCGCCGCCAGGGTCAGCAGGGCGGGCGCCAGGTCGCCACTGTAGGTCGCAAAGCAGACGCCGCGGCTCTTGGGCGCGACATGGCAGATTTCGCCAGTTGTCTTGAGGCAATGATGATTCGCACCCCGCCACCATTCGCTTTGGTTGTAGTAGATGCAGCGGGTATCCAGGCAAATATTGCCGCCCACGGTGCCCATGTTGCGATGAGTAGGCCCAGCGATCAGCTTGGCGGCCTGCGCGACAACAGGATAGTGTTGCTCGACATCGGGATGCGCCGCGAGGTCGGCAACCTTGACTGACGAGCCGACCTCGAGTGTGCGCGCATCGGCCTTGATCACGCGCAACTCGGAGACACGGTTCAGCTCTATGAGCATGGACGGCGCAACAATGCCGCGCCGGATGTTCACGATGAGGTCGGTGCCGCCACCAAGCAGGCTGCTCTCAGGATGTCTGCCCCGCAATGCTATTGCCTCATCCAAAGTGGATGGCTGCACGACCTCGAATTCTGGAAGTGCGTCCACTAGAGCTCCGATTCCGAAGTTCGCATGAAATCGCGGCTACCTCTGATGCGAACTTCGGAATCAAAGGAGCTCTAGCAACTTATTGATTTCTAGTGCGGCGAATTTGAAGTTCCTATAACGAACCTGCCGCAAACACTGATAGGAACTTCAAATTCGCCGCACTAGGCCCTCCCGTTCGAGCTTGGCCGTGAGCCATTGGTTCGGGCCTGCGCGCGGCGGCGCTTCACCATCGTTTCATATACGCGATCGGGCGTCACGGGCAGATTGTTGAAGCGAACGCCAATAGCGTCGGCGACTGCATTCGTGAGGGCCGGCAGGAATGCGGCAAGCGATCCTTCGCCCGCTTCCTTCGCGCCGAAGGGGCCGTGAGGATCAATGCTCTCGACGATGCCAACTTCGATGGGCGGTGAATCCTGAATGGTCGGAACGCGGTAATCGAGCATGTTCCCAGTGACGAGCAGGCCGTCGTGATACCCCGTTTCCTCGCTCATGGCCTGACCCATCCCCATCCACACCGAGCCTTGCACCTGGCCTTCGACGGTCAGGCGATTGAGAGCTTTTCCGCAGTCGTGAGCGACCCACACCTTATCGACGGTCACGATGCCGGTTTCCTCATCCACACTCACTTCGACCACCTGCGCGGAGTAGCTGTAGCCCATAGTTCCGCCGATAGCAGCACCGCGATACTTCTTGCCGCCGTGCGACTCCGGGATAGTGGAATAGTTACCTGTCACCGCAATCGTGCCGCTGTCCTTGAGCGCCTCGACGACGACCTCATCGAACGACGCGCCCTTGTCCTGTGCACCGGCGCGATAAAGTTCGCCCAGGCATTCGATATCTTCCGGCTTCGCGTCAAGCTTCCGCGCCGCCGCGGCAATCAGCAGGCGCTTGAGGTTTTGCGCTGCATCGATTGCCGCATTACCAACCATGAAGGTTACGCGCGATGAGTAGGAGCCGTTGTCCTTCGGGACCACATCGCTGTCGCCGGTGACAATGCGGATTCGGGAGATGTCGAGGCCGAGCACTTCGGCGACGCTCTGCACCAGAATGGTCGATGATCCCTGGCCGATGTCAGCCGCCCCGGAGAGCACGACGACGGAGCCATCGAAATCCACCTTGATCTTTACCGTCGCGTGCGGCTCACCGGTCCAGTTGACCGGCTTCGACGCGCCACTGATGTAGTGGGAGCAGGCCATGCCGAGCCCCTTGCCTCGCGGCAACTTTCCCCTGCGCTCGCGCCAGCCGCTTCTCTGTTCCACCCAGTTCAGGCATTCGGGCAAGCCGTAGCTATTCACCATCAAATCGTTGTCGGTAAACGTCGGCGCTTTCAAAAAATTCTGACGCCGTACGCTGAACGGATCGATACCGAGCTCAGCGGCCATCTGGTCGAGAAGACTTTCGAACGCGAAACGAACATCGACCGTACCGTGACCGCGAAACGCGCCGCAGGGAGGCGTGTTGGTCAGAACACGCTTGCCGACATACCTGACGTTGTGAAGATCGTAGATCGCATAAAGCATCGAGCCGGCATAAAGTATGGTCACGACGCCGTAACCGCTGTGAGCCCCGCCTCGCTGATGGCATTCGCACTCGACGGCCGTAATCCGGCCGTCTTTCTTCATGCCGATCTTGAGCCGGATGTCCGTTTCCGGCCTGCCTCGGTGGGTGATGAAGGTCTCCTCCCTGTTAATCACCAAACGAACGGTGCCGCCGCACTTGCGCGCGAGCAGAGCCGCAATCAATTCGACGTTCAGCGTTTCGGTGCGACATCCGAAGCCGCCGCCGACGTATGGTTTGACGACCCGGATCCTGGACATCTCAAGGTCAAGGATCTGCGACAACATAAGATGGACATAGTAGGGCACCTGCGTACTGGCATGGACCGTCATCCGACCACGAACCGGATCCCATTCGGCCAAGGCCGCGTGCGTTTCCATCTGATTCTGGCAGACCTCGGGGCAATTATAAGTCTCCTCCCGTACAAGGTTCGCCTCGGCGAAACCGCCCTCGACGTTGCCAAGCTCGAACAGAACGTCGCGTTCGATGTTGCCCTTCTTCATCTCATGCAAGGCGACGGCGTCAGGCGCAAGTGCAGCCTGCGAAGTGTAGTAGGCCGGCAATTCGCGAACTTTGAGCTTGATCAGCCGGATCGCCTCGCGCGCCGTGGCGTCATCGATGGCGGCGACGGCCGCTACGGGCTCGCCGCGGTAGCGAACGCGATCCCGGGCCAATGGTCGCTCATCGCGAGCGATCGGCAGAACTCCAAAGCCGCGATCACAATCGGCTCCGGTGACAATCGCCTTCACCCCGGGGACTTTCAGCGCTCGAGAAATATCAACTTCGATAATGTCTCCGTGCGAATAGGGGCTGCGATAGATCCGGGCGGCCAACATTCCCGGCGCTATCAGATCGGCGGTGTACTTCGCCCGCCCGGAAACCTTCTCCGGCCCGTCCACCATCGGTACATACTCTCCGATGTTATGCGCAGGCAGCATTTCGTTCATGGCGCAATTCCCGCCAGATTGAGCTTGGCTGCATACCGGACGGCTTCAATAATCTTCACGTAACCGGTGCAGCGACAGATATTGCTGCCCAGGGCTGCAATGATCTCCGCGTCGCTCGGGTTTGGATTGCGCCGCAACAGGCCAGCAGAGGCCATGACGAATCCGGGCGTGCAATAGCCGCACTGAGAACCGAGTTTCTCGTGGAACCCGCGCTGCACAGCGGACAGGCCACCGTTCTCCCCCAGCGATTCCACGGTATCGACGCGGCGCCCCCTGACGCTGATGGCCAGGGTGAGGCAGGACAAGGTCGGCTTGTCGTCGACCAGAACCGTGCACGCGCCGCATTCCCCGCCGTCACAGCCCGTCTTGGTGCCAGTCAATCCAGCGACTTCCCGCAAATAGTCCAGCAGCAGGAGATTGTCGGGAGCCGCATCAACCCGCTTCCGTCCATTCAGGATCACGTCGAGCAATTTTGCCATCGGCGTCACTCCCTTATGTCAGGCTCCAAATTCAGAGTGCCGTTTCGCCAACCGAGGTTCATCTTCGTTGTTATGAACCGAACCGACGCGACATTTAGAGCTCCGATTCCGAAGTTCGCAAACTGTTCGCGGTACCTCTGATGCGAACCTCGGAATCAAAGGAGCTCTGGTAATTTTATTCATTCTAGTGCGCCTTTGAATTTGAAGTTCCTGTGACGAACTTGCCGCGACGCTGATAGGAACTTCAAATTCGCCGCACTAGTCTCCCGTTCCGGGATTCGGCGAAAAGTACAGCTCAAACTTGTTGGAAACGCCTTCCCAGTTCCGCGAATCGGGAGGTGGCGTTTTCTTCGCGGTGATGTTCGGCCACTTTTGTGCATATTCCGCGTTGAGGGCTATCCACTTTTCCACGCCCGATTCGGTGTCTGGCTGGATTGCCTCCACGGGACATTCAGGTACGCAGACGCCACAATCAATGCACTCGTCCGGATGGATAACGAGCATGTTCTCTCCCTCGTAGAAGCAATCCACGGGGCATACCTCGACGCAGTCCATAAGCTTGCATTTGACGCAGCTTTCATTGACTACATATGTCATGCTGCTTGTCCAAATACTGGTGGCCAGTTCGTTCTTTCGTGTTTATGGCTGCGCTTGTCGTTGCGGAGCTTCAAAGGGCCTATTTGTTCCCTCGCATAACAATATTGTTCTACAGTAGTACAAAATGTCAACTAAATGATCGAGCCTTGGCGAGGCGCTTTTCGGAAACAGGCGCCGGTTCCGACAGGAAAACCGACCAGCCCACGGCGACGGAATCGAAACCGAAGCAGAACGGGCGGTCGCCCCGCCCTCAATTTCGCAAGATCTTGGAACGGGCTGTACCGGCAGGCCTCGCTTCAGCTGTCGGAACTGTCGGCCGAAGTCTTGACCTTGCTGAGCAGTCGAATCAGGAGTTTGCGCTCGGCTTCGCTTAGGCCGGCAGCAATTCTCTTCTCATGGTCCTTGTTTGCTTGTCGGAGCCTGCGCATCAGAGCCTCACCTTTTTTGGTCAAAAATAGAGCGCTGGCCCGTTGGTCGTGGGCGGACGGGCCCCGTCGTGCGATGCCGCGATGCTCGAGATCATCGAGGAGGGTAACGAAATTTGCACGCCTGATCCCGATCGCAAGGCAAACGTGCTGTTGCTTCAGGCCCGGGTTTCGTTCGATGACGGTCAATATGCCGTATTGCACCGGACGGATTTTGAATCTGGAAAAGCTTCTCAAGAAATCGCGAAACACGGCGAGCTGGGCTTGCCGGAGGGCATATCCAACAAGGTCGGGAAGATGACCGAGGTCGATTGTTTCGGGCGACGAATTTGGAGGACGACGCGCTCGCTGAGCAGGCTTGGCTGTCTTCGTCATCAGGCTCGGCTAAAATCACGAGGGGTCACTGATCAGCTGACCTTGAACTGTTGAATCAATTCCGGCGGCAACGGCAGAGGCTTGAGATTAGGCGGACTTTCGCAATCGATCGCGCACCAAACTCTGGTCTCCTGCGTTTCGGCCATCACCTCCTCATCTTTCAGGAACTGATGTGTAACGTCGAAGCTCGACCGCCGAAATTCGCGAATCGTGGACGCGATCTCTATCGCATCCGCAAGTCTTAGCACCTGGACAAAACGGCCGCGGACATCGACCAAGGGCATATTGGCACCGTATTTGGCCATAAGCTCTGATTTACTCATGCCAGTAGCCGCCTGAAACAGCAGCGCCGTGCTCCAGTCCGAGAACTCGAAGTAGCGGCTGTTGAAGAGCGCTCCAGAAGGGTCGCAATGACCCCACTCGATCGTGGTCGGTCTTCGATTGACAAGATAAGCCAACTGCAAAGCTCCAGGGTCGCGGCTGAATTCCCGAGCTCGAATAGCGCCTTGCGGGGTACCTCGTTGAACACATTCAATGCGTCCAATATCTCCCGATGTCAACAGAATGTGCTCGCGCTCGAAGGTCGATCCCTCTCCATCGGCTTCTCTCACGCCGCATCGAAGTACGGGAGGTGGCGATTGATCGAGCCGGAAGGAGAGGGCCATCCTCCAGGAACATCAGCCCATCTTTCCTTCTCTTTCACGGAAGACCTGCGGTGTAACGCCGGTGTATTTTCGGAAGGAGCGGACGAAGTGTGACGGATCGGCGAACGCAAGATCGTAGGCAATCTCGTGGATTGATTGGTTTGAAAACACAAGCTGACGCTTGGCTTCAGTGAGCACCCGCTGTCTGATGAGGTGTCCTGCGGTGATCCCGATTGCGCGCTTGACATGATTGTTGAGGCGGTCGGGGGTCATGGCGAGCTTCGCCGCGTAGAAATCGAGCAGCCGCTCGCTACGAAAATTCTTCTCGACCAGTTCACGGAGCCTATCGACGATCGGGTCCGCTGGCTGAAGTGTTACTGCACCTGCAGGCCCTCGCGCCGCAGCGAGGCGCGTAACCTCTGTAGAGATCAACGCAAGATAACCGCGCGTCGCGAGTCGGAACCCTTCGCGGGACAAAAGCAGCTCTTCTTGCAGACCGGCGCACAGCGCGGACAGCCGATTGACCTGCTCGATGTCGGTCATGGGGACAACGGGCTCGACCGCCAATGCATTGAGCCGCGCAGTCGCCGCACTCGACCGATTGCCGAACATCTGAGTCACGTCCTCCGTAAAACTCAGAACCCAGCCTTCAGTCGATCGCTGAAACCAGAAGCCGTGCGCGACCCTGGCGGGGATCAGGATTGCGGCCGGCGCAGCAAAGGTTGCCGTGGTCACCTCAAACCGCATCTTGCCGCCCCCGCGCTCGATCACCAGGATTTGGAAGAGATTGGAGTGGCGGTGGATATCGATCGTCCAATCGTGGATTGAACTCCGCGACGAGATCGTTTCGATATGAATGAAGTCGAACGCCTGTTCGTCAGGCGGATCGCCGTAGAGATGGAATAGAGGTAAGCTCATTACGCACGACATAGCCTAGACTAGCCGAGCGCTCCGTCTGAGAAAACAGAGCTTCTGGGATATTGGTGTTGCGGTGCAGCGCTCCCCCGACTGGAATCCCCAACCGAATTCAGTCTAGCTCGTTGATTTGCTTAGGCCTGCCGTTCCCGGCAAATCATCCGCCTTCTTGGTCAGCCGCTCTATCGGAATGTTTCTGCCGGCCAAAACCCGCGGGACTTCGCGCTCGGAAGCAGTGGGTTTCGCGATGTAGCTGACCCCCGCCGCCAAGTCGACCAGCGATGCGAGATATTGCGCAACGCCCTTCGCTTTTTGGTTGAACGGAGCAAATCTATCCGGCGCGAGCACCGTTGGGGACTTCGGCTTCGGGAACGGCGAGTTGCGGCATAATTCCGTCGGCAAACCCGATATCGAACAGCATTCCTTCGGACACCTCGCCCGCCATCGTGCGCGCGGCCAGGTTGACCACGAAAAGAGACTGCTTGCCTTCCAGTTCAGCACGCGGGTTCGAACGCTCCTTCTTCATCCCCACAAGGATGCTGCGCTGATGATCGCCGAAATTGACCCTTAGCCGGATGAGCCTGGCGGAGTTTTGAACATCCTCGACACGTTCGATCGTTCCCACGCGGATATCGAGCTTGTTCAGATCATCCAGCGTGACCGTCGGCTTGATAGTGGCTGGTCTGAATTCTTCTGCCATGGGTTACTCTGGTTTGGCCGTGGATTAAACGCGGCACCTGATGCTGCGGTCCGCGACGGGCGAAATTGCATCAAGCCTATCGCAGCCACGGTCCAAGTCTCAATGCCGAGCGGGCTGAACAAAATCCAAAAGCGACGCACGAGTCTACTCGTCCCAGATGCGCTCCCCGCACGAACACCTGTACAGGCGCACGATCCTGCCCTTTCGGGGGTCGAGCATCCTATCGACAAGGACCGGAAGCGCGTTGCAAAGCGGACAGCGAGGGCGTGTCGCCTGATCGCTTGATTCGGGGAGTTGGCCTTCCTTCCTGGTCATTGCCGGGTCCATCGCCCACCTGTCCCGAATTGGCGCGGCTACGCGAACGCCCGGCGGTTGCGGACCAACCGGGTGAGGGCCGTTGTGATCAAATGGAAAAGCTTGTTCCCGTGGAACTAGGTTCCGATTCGCCTTACAGCTATGTCGGCGATCTCTGCCGGATCGTTCACGCCAAGCTCGTGAACTTCAATCACCTTTTCGGCAACGAGTTCGGTCATCGGATCATTGCGATCGACCAAGCCAAGCGAACGCAAGGCAAGCTCGAACGCTCGGTCCAACAGCTCGAATTTATCCGGGTCGAGCCCGCTGCTCCTCAGCAAGCGATTGATTGGCATTGCCCCGTCCCCATCCGCCCGAAGAAACACCGGCAGATTGGATTTTTCCCTGTGCGAAACAAGGTGCGACAGGAGCACATCTCCTCGATGTGTTACAAATGAACACAAGAGACTGTGCCCCCTTGCACGTCGCCAAGAACAAGCACGAATCTCTGAAATTGGCAATTCAGGTCACGGCCCAGCGATCCCCGCTCACAGGTTGATCCACAGTCCAGACGTTTCCGGAAAAACCCGGCTGCGATTTTGCCAATGCGACGTCCCGTTCTGTTGCGCTTGCTCGAGAAGCCGGTCGCTGATCGGGCGCGATGCGCCTTTGCTCCACGAATAATTAGCCCTCATTCGAAGCCCGCTGTCGCCGGCCAAGATGAGATCGCCGGTTTGGGGCATCGCGAAGCTGAAACCTGAATGTATAGTCGGTCCGACTGACCGCCTGATGACGCCGATCAGGAATTGATCCGCACCGGGTTTCAGCGCGATGGCCGCGTCGCAGCCACCGCGATCATGAAGGCTGCGCGTTTTCGCGGCGTCCGCATCGCCGCCGGTCACGACCACGCGATAGCGCCCGGACGATGAACAGGGGTCCTGCAGACCCGCTCGACGACCCCCCAACGGAACGCAACCCAGCTCCCGTGTCGCGAGCGAGCAAGCCAGTGGCCGGACGAGTGCGGCTTCAGGCGATGCTGCTGCCCTCCATCATCTTGCGTTTGACGGTTTCGCAGGTCTTGCGGACGTCCTCGGTGAACAGCGCGCATTCCTCGATACGCTTGAAGATCTTCTTGGCTTCCTCGCGATATGCGGTTGCGGTATCGCGCATATAGGCAATCGCACTGTGCACGTCGGCGGTCATTGCCTCGCATTTCTTCGCCGCGCCGATCAGCTCGGCGCCCATCGCTTCGATCTCCTTGGCTGCGGCCTCATAGTCGCGCACCACGGCTTCGGCGGAAAGCGCGCCGACACGCGACACGCCCTCCCGATGCTCGACATAGTCCGGCAAGGGCTCGGACGGAACCGCCGCTGCCGTCCTGATCGGCAACGCGGCGGAAGCCGCCGTGACTTCTGCTTCAAGTTTGGTCATATCCACTGCTTTGGTTCTCGGAAATTTCTCGATCATCGCCATGGGTCAATCCTTCAACTCGGGTCCGGACTCAACCCGTGAGCAAAAGGGACCGATCCGCCAGCAGTCCGGACAACAGCCGTCGGGCCCTGACCACCCCACGGGACAGCCCCCTCGGAATGGCGGGCTGATAGTGAATCCTGATTCGTGGCGAAAGATTCGCAAAACTGCGGCGAATGCTTATCCTGACCGACTGTTCCAAAAAAGCCGCACAGATCGTTCTGGAGTGACGGTTGGTGACGGTTGGCAACGGTCCGCCAATACCGAATTCCGGCAACACATCAGCGGATCGGCTAGCTTCTCATTCGTAACCGGCGCGGCGCACCCTGACGCGACACAAGCCGTGACACCCGATCTTGCGCGCGGCACCGAGCGAAAAATCCAGCACCCTGCCGTGCGCAAAAGGCCCGCGGTCCTGGACCGGGCATTCGATTTTTTTGCCGTTCTCGAGATTGGTGACGACGAAGATCGTGCCGAGCGCTTCCGTGCGGTGAGCGCAAGAGACTTCGTGGGGATGGAAGCGCTTGCCGCGCGCGTCCCATTTGTCTTCCCAATAGACAGAAGCTTCCTCGTTATCGGCGGGTGGACGCGCGATGCGACCCATCCAGATTTGCTGAAACGTGTCGGCGTGCGCCGGCAACGAGACGAGCATGAACGCAAACGCAGCCAATCTTGCTTTTGTAACGAGCATTCTACTGCATCAACACAAAGGACCGATGGTCGGCTTATGGTTAATGCGTGGGCAATAATTTTGGCGGTGGCGTGTTCGAATTTGGCGCTCCGCCGGGCGGCGGCGGGGCACAAATGCAGCTCGAAACGAGCTTCGTCACGCCCCGATCGACTGATCAATCGACCTTCAGATCTATTGCCGCGCGTGGCGAGCGAGTACGGGCAGATTTGCTCGTGCGCGATCCTTACGAATTCCTCAATCTCGCTTTGGTCGCGGTCCGGCGCGGAGATTTCGAGTTTGACGGCGAGCTCGAAAAAGCCCTTTTCATTTCGGCCGATCGTCACATGGGCCGCGACGCTGGATTCCCGCATCGGCGCCTTGCGTTCTCTCGCAACCCGCAAAAGCGCGCTCGCGAAACAGGCCGCCTAGCCGGCTGCGAAAACTGCTCGGGGTTTGTCGCCACGGCGCCCGGCCCGCCCAACTCCTCAAGGTACGCCAGATGCAGGTCCAGCAAATTGGCCGATGATCGGACGCTTCCGCTGCAGCATGGCGCTTGCATGGCCGCCTCTTTCCTGCATGTCGCTTCCGCGTTCGGCCCCTGTCCCTTCCGCTGTCAACAGGGCGGAAACCATTCGCCGTTTCTGCAGCGCCTGCTAACGATTTGGAAAATCGTACCGATCAAAGTCGCTGCTGACAAACAGCAACAGGGGGATGTCATGAGCGCCAAGGCTGTCATGGAAAACGTGCGACGATATCGGGCGATCGCGTCATTGTATCGGCAGACCGCTTCCTTCCGTCCGGTGCAGAAATGGTCCCTGCTGGACCAGGCCGAGGAGTGGGAACGTCTGGCGGTCAGCGAGCTCGAGGCTTATTTCAAGACCTGCGACATCGCCACAGCCAGGGCGGCTGTGCATGCCGAGACGTCGTGGGAAATGCTGGCCGCTGCCTGAGCCGCGTGAAGCGCGCGAGGCTTCGTTCAGCCAAAGAAGTCCCGCAACATTTTGTTGACGATGTCGGGACGTTCGACCTCCGGAAGGTGACCGACGCCGTCGAGAACTTCCAGTTTGCCTTGGGGCAACACCTTGACCAGAACGGCCGCGTTGTCGTTGGCCGGATTCACCTGATCCTCGCGTCCGGAAATCATCAGCACCGGAAAATTCAGCTTTCCGGCGATCTCCTGCGGACTGTAGCCATTGGCGAGACCGAGCTTGACGCCGTGCATGAAGCCGCGCGGGCTGGTGGCACGCAGAACATTGCTGACGAGTTCGATGGTCTGCGGTGAAGCCTTGGCAGCGAGCAGTGCGCTGCTTCGCGCGCCAAACGCATATCCGCCCTTGGCGATCTGCGCTTCGCGGGTGGCGAGGATCTGGCTCTTTTGCTCCTCGCTCATGTTGTGCGGCCCGATGCCGGTTCCGGTCATGGCAAGCTTGACGATCCGGCCGGGATAATAAATGCCGAAGCACTGCGCCACGCGGCTGCCGAAGGAATTGCCGAGGAGGTTGACGCGGTCGAGCTTCAATGCCGCGAGAAAATCCTTGAGTGCGTGGGCAAAGGTCTCGCAGTCTGGATTGTCGGTTTTCAAGGCATCGGAAAGCAGATAGCCCGGCGCATTCCAGGCCACGACGTGATAGCGGTCCGACAGGCCCGAGAGCTGGAATCGCCAGTGCATGGAATTGGAGCCGACACCGTGCAACAGCACGATCGCGGGTGCGTCCTGGCGTCCCGCCTCCATATAGCTGAAGCGGTCACCGAGATAGTTCGCGCGCGCGGCGGGTGGGATTTCCGCGAATTTCAAATCGGGCAGCGGGGGAAGGGAAGGCGTCTGCGCCGCGGCAGGGACTGCCGAGAGCAAACCAAGGCCCAAAACCGCAAGCGACTTCGGCACGAACATGCAAGACCCCAAACGCGTCACGAAGGATGGGCGAGAGCAGGCTGATCCGCCAATTCCGGCAAAGAGCGAACCCGCGGGCGGATCATAAGGATTTTGCGGCTACTTACAATTGGCCGTCCGTTCATTGTCTCATCTCGACCTGCATCTCCGAGGCGAGCTTTCCCCGGCGTCATTATGTTTACGTTTATCGGGGAATGATGCATGATCGATTCCGGCTCGGCTTTTGCGGAGTGAGACCATGCCTGCGCGATATCCAGTCACCATCCTCCTGGCGATGGGCATCGCCGTTGCGCCCGCCTTCGGCCAGACGTTCGTCGCGCCCTCCAACCGCGTGGCGCTCAGCTTCGGCATGACGCCGCAGGAAGCATCGCAAACGCTTGGCGTACCGCTTTATTGCGTGCGCTGCAGTCGTGGGAGCGAACTGCTGCTCGCCATTCCCAATGTCAAGGGCGCCGCCTTGTCGTTTCGCAGCGATGGACTCTACCTTCAGTTTCGCAAAGGCCGGCTCACCGGATGGAAGGGCGATTGGGGGACGATCCGGCCATGAGTGAAAGACTTGCGTCGATCGCATTCGGTTCAAGAAAAATGTCGCTTGCCGTGCTCGCGGCGTTTGTCTTCGTCACGCCGGTTTTGGCAGGCGATTATTATGGCCCGCGTCCTCTCCGTTACGGCAACACCAGCAGCTGGTCTTTCGACGCCCGCAACGACGACCGCGACTTTCCCAGCAATGGATTCTTCCCTGGTAATTTTGCCGCAGACCCATGGCAAGCCTCGATCGGCGCGGCCGGCTTCCTCGAAAGCAATCCGTACCGCTCGCCATGGCGTTATCCGTCCGAAGTCTATTTCGGCCCTCCGGCCAACCAGGTCGCCTGCGCGCGACGCCTCAAGGACCGACATCGCCAGCCTTGCGCGCGCTCGGCGCATTGACCTGGAGCTCCGATTCCGAAGTTCGCAAGCTGTCGTGACGGGCTCTGATGCGAACTTCGGAATCAAAGGAGCTCTGGCAACTTGGTGATTTGAGTAGCGGCTTTGAATATGAAGTTCCTATCACGAACTTGCCGCCATACCGATAGGAAGCCTTGCGAGGAACGCTGCTATCGCGATCGCGTGAATTGCACGGCCTGTCGCTTTGTTCGGCAACCGTGGCCGGGACATTCAACTAAAAGCGGATGACACCAGGAACGAAGTTGAACTTCATTGCATGCCTTTGTTGCGCGCCGAATGCTTGACGGCGGGCACCCGCGCAGCTTAGCTGGCGCCGCAAAATATCCAGACGGCTTGGTTCAACAAAGCGTTTTTCCAACAGAGCCTTCGTCCAATAAAGCTTGGGGAGAGATAATGACGCGCGGCAAATCACTCATTCTTGTCTTGGGCATGATGGTCCTTGGGATGCCCGTGGCCCATGCGCAGTACACGGCAAAGGAATGGCCGGAGGGATCGAGCAAGCAGAGATTCGCCGATACGTGCGGCGGCTGCCACGACATCAATCGGGTTCGTGTCGGATACACTCCCGACGGCTGGCTGACGGTCGTGCGCATGATGCAGAATATGAACGCGCCTGTCCCAGCCGAAGAGTGGGGCGCGATGACCGACTACCTCATCAAGAACTTTCCGGAGCGGAAGCGTCCCGAGGCGGTCATCATCGACGGCCCTGCGAAGGTCGACATCAAAATGTGGGACGTGCCCACGCAAGGGTCGCGCCCGCACGATCCGCTCGGTGCCCGCGACGGCTCGATCTGGTGGACCGGTCAACTGGTCAACAAGCTCGGCCGCGTCGACCCGAAGACCGGCGCCATCAGGGAATATACCCTGAAGTCGGCGTTCACCGGCCCGCACGGGTTGGTCGACGACAAGGCCGGCAATATCTGGTTCACCGGCAACAACACGGGGCTGATCGGCAAGCTCGACCCCAACACCGGCGTTGTCACCGAATATCCACTGCCGGATCCGAACGCGAAGGATCCGCACAGCCTCACCTTCGACCAGAGCGGAATTCTGTGGTTCACGGTCCAGCAGGCCAACATGGTCGGTCGGCTCGATCCCGCGAGCGGCGCAATCAAGCTCGTCACTTCGCCGACCCCGAAATCGCGGCCCTACGGCATCCAGATCAACGAGCAGGGCGTGCCTGTGTTTGTCGAGTTCGGCAGCAACAAGATCGCGACCATCGACCCCAAGACGCTCGCGATCAAGGAATACCCGCTGCCCGATGCGGCCGTACGGCCGCGACGCCTCGCCATCGGTCCCGATGGCATGATCTGGTATGCGGATTTCGCGCGGGGGTTCATTGGCAAGCTTGATCTGGCAACGGGCGCGGTGAAGGAGTGGCCGTCGCCGAGCGGACCGAAGTCCGAACCTTACGGCATGGTCTTCACCAAGGGCGCGGTGTGGTACAACGAGTCCGGCGCCAAGCCGAATACGATCGTCCGCTTCGATCCGGCGACGGAGAAATTCCAGAGCTGGGCGATTCCCGGTGGCGGCGACATCGTGCGCAACATGTCCCTGTTGCCCAACGGCGATCCCGTCATGGCCAACAGCCTCGTGAATCAGGTCGGCGAGGTCGAAATCAAGCAGGCGGGCACGCCCGCCGCCGCCCACTGATTTTCTTCGAGTTCTTTTCAGGGGCCGTCTGGTCGTTGAAATCGGATCAGGCGGCCCTCTGCGTGGCCGGCGGTGAAGTTTTGCGTTTGCCCCCCGGGCGTTTTGCTCTTTGCGCGAGATTCCGTGCATTGACCGGGCGGCTGACCCTGCGCTCAGATATGGCCCAAGCGCGCCGTTCACCACATTTCAGGTCGCGCCAGCGCCGTCGCGAGTGAGGAAATGACATGAGCCGAAGGGCTTCACCGGCCGCCGAAATTCTCGAATTCGACTACGTCATCGTTGGCGCGGGCTCGGCCGGATGCGTGCTCGCCCATCGCCTGAGCGCCGATGGAAAGAATTCGGTGCTGCTGCTCGAAGCCGGTCCAAGGGACACCAACCTCTGGATTCACGTGCCACTCGGTTACGGCCGGCTGTTCAAGGAAAAAACCGTCAACTGGATGTACCAGACCGAGCCGGAGCCTGAGCTCGACGGACGACGCGTATTTCAGCCGCGCGGCAAGGTGCTGGGCGGATCGAGTTCGATCAACGGCCTGCTTTATGTTCGCGGCCAGCACGAGGATTACGATCGCTGGCGCCAGCACGGCAACCAGGGCTGGGGTTTTGACGACGTCCTGCCCTACTTCAAGAAAGCCGAAGACCAGCAACGCGGGGCGGATGATTTTCATGGCGTCGGTGGCCCGCTGCCGGTCTGCGATCTCGGGCATCCCGATCCGCTTTCTGCCGCCTTCATCGCCGCGGCGGCCGAGACCGGGCTGCCGGTCAACCGCGATTTCAACGGCGCCTCGCAGGAGGGCGCCGGATTTTTCCAGACCACGACCCGGCATGGCCGGCGGGCGAGTGCGGCGGTCGCCTATCTTCGTCCGGCCAGGCGCCGCAACAACCTGCGGATAGAGACCTCAGCGCTCGCGCGGCGCATCGTCTTCGATGGACGCCGTGCCGTTGCGGTCGAATATGGCCAGGCGGGACGTCAGAAGACCGCGCGGGCGCGCAGGGAAATCCTCGTCTCGGGCGGTGCCTTCAACTCTCCGCAATTACTGCAGCTCTCAGGCGTCGGCCCTGCGGAATTGTTGCGCCGGCACGGCATTGAAGTCGTGATGGATGCGGCGGGCGTCGGTCACGATCTGCAGGACCATATGCAGGTCAGGGTGATCATGCGCTGTTCCAAACCCATCACGCTCAACGACGTCGTCAATTCTCCCACCCGCAAGTTTCTCACCGGATTGCAATATGCGGCGTTGCGCAAGGGCCCGCTGACGATCGCGGCGGGCACGTCCGGCGCCTTCTTCAAGACCAATCCGCGCCTGGCGACGCCCGATATCCAGGTTCACTTCCTGCCGTTTTCGACCGACAGGATGGGAGAAAAGCTGCATTCGTTCTCGGGCTTCACCGCATCGGTCTGCCAGTTGCGTCCCGAGAGCCGTGGTTCGCTTCGCATCAAAAGCGCGGAGGCGGAAGCTGCGCCGGAGATACGGATCAACTATCTCTCGACCGAAGCCGACCGTACCGCCAATGTCGAGGGTTTGAAGATGCTGCGCAAAATCCTCGCCGCGCCCGCGCTCAAACCCTATGTCGTCGAGGAGATCGATCCGGGGGCCAAGGTCGCAAGCGACGAGGAGCTATTGCAGTTTTGCCGCGCGCGGGGCTCAACCATCTATCATCCGACCTCGACGTGCCGGATGGGAAATGATCCGCTTGCCGTCGTCGATCAGCGGCTTTGCGTTCGCGGGCTCGGAGGCCTGCGCGTCGTTGATGCCTCGGTCATGCCCGACCTCGTCTCAGGTAACACCAACGCGGTGGTCATCATGATCGCGGAGAAAGCCTCCGATGTGATCTTGCAGGACGTGCGGTAGAAAACTATCGCTCCGGACAGGTTTGCTTCCCGCCTCAGCGCGTTCTATCTTGCAAACTTGCGGATAACCACGGTTTTTTCCGCACGTCAATTCGGAGAGGAGCTCTTGGCAATTCGACTGCGGATCGGCACGCGCAAAAGCGCCATGGCGCTGGTGCAGACCGAGCAGATTGCTCGGCAGCTTGCCGCGGCTGTGGCCGATATTGACGTCGAGATCGTCAAGTTCGAGACCACTGGCGACATCGATCAGACCAGCAAGCTTTTGCAGCATGGCGGCAAGGGCGGCGCCTTCGTCGCCGAAATCCGCGATGCCGTTCGCGCGGGAAAGTTGCACGCGGCCATGCATTCGCTCAAGGACATGCCGGGCAACGAGGACACCCCTGGGCTCGTGATCGGCGCGACGCTGAGCCGCGAGTCCGCAAGCGACGTTCTGGTGCTGCGGCCGGGTATCTCGCTCGAGGAATTCCGGCGGTCGCGCGGCAAGGGATTCAAGATCGGCACCAATGCCGTGCGGCGTGCGGCTTACGCGCGCCGGCTGTTTCCGGAAGTGGAGGTGATCCATTTTCGCGGCGCAGCCGACACGCGCATGCGCAAGCTCGACCAAAAGCAAAAGCAGCGTCTTCCAGGCGGCGGCGAGACGGGTCCGGCGGATGCCCTGATCATGGCGCGTTCGGGATTGGAGCGCGTTCGCCTTGCGGGGCGCATCGCCTATGAATTTTCGCGCGCGGAAATGCTGCCTGCGGTGGGGCAGGGGATTGTCGCGGTGGAATGCGCCATCGATGATTGGCAGACGCGGGGCATTCTGGCTTGCATCGACGATCTCGAAACGCACCGATGCGCCGACGCCGAACGCGAAGTGCTGTGGGTGCTCAACGGCCATTGTAATTCGCCGATCGCGGGATATTCGAGCATCGACGGCGCGCAGATGTCGCTGACCGCCTCGGTGCTCGATGAAGCAGGCCTCATGTTCATCGAAGCCTCCGGCCGCGGGCCCGCCGACCGCCCGCGCGAGCTTGGCCGCGCGGTCGCCCTGGAATTGCTGGCGAAGGGCGCATCCGACATCATCGAACGCAGCCGGCCGCGATAATCTCCAAGGCACCTCGCGCTTTGGGCCTTGTACTCATGGATTCGTGGCGCTCCAAGCAGACGTATATCGACCTTTGTCGATTGTGCTTGCCAAAGCAGACGTTGTACCGATCTCGCGGCATGTCCACCAAGGGCCCAGAAGCAGAAAGAGATAAGGTCAGCTGCACCACTTGCTGAGTTTCCTAACTGTTGTCAGATAGGATTTGTATGAGGACCAAGACCGCACTTATTTACATCATCTCAAGCCTATTTTGGCTTGGAGCCCTCACCTGGGTTGAAACGGGAGCACCGGCAGAGACTGCAAAGCAGAGGTCCTCGGCTGCCCCGATCGTGCTTACTCAGAACCAGGCGAAAGGCGTCGGCAAAGCCGTTTCTGAGTTCAGGGATTGCGCGGTTGCCTGTCCACTCATGGTGGTGATTCCCGCGGGCACATTTACAATGGGCTCGTCTGAAAACGAGGTGGGTCGGACTGCGGGCGAAGGTCCTCAGCACGAAGTGACGATCGCCGAACCCCTTGCCGTTTCCGAATACGAGATAACGTTCGATCAGTGGGATGCCTGCGTGGAAGCCGCGGGCTGCCCGAGTGCCAAGGACGCGTGGGGGCGGGGCGTCATGCCCGTGATCAATGTAAGTTGGGACGACGCCAAACTCTATGTGGCTTGGCTCTCGCGGGTCACAGGCAAAGAGTACCGACTGCTGAGCGAGGCCGAGTGGGAGTATGCGACACGCTCTGGCTCAAACACGCGCTATTGGTGGGGAGACGAGCCTGGCATCGGAAACTCCAACTGCAACGGTTGCAATGACGGCCCTATTCTGCAAACCGCGCCGGTTGGGTCATTCCGGCCCAATACGTTTGGGCTCTTCGACATGCACGGCAACGTCTGGGAATGGGTGGAAGACATTTGGCACGACAGCTACGATGGCGCACCAGTCGATGGTTCGGCATGGCTCCAGGGCGGCGATGCCAATTATCGCGTCATTCGAGGCGGATCCTGGCACAACGAGACCGAACTCGTCCGTGCCGCTGTCCGGTTCGATCGGGAAAGAAAAGTCAGGTTCGACACGCTTGGATTTAGAGTGGGCCGGAGCATGAGACCGTAGCGATACTGCGGTAGTCATCACTTTGCGCTCACGCGGCGCTTTGAGTCCGGATCATGCCTTGTACGCCCGCACCCGCCTGAGCATCCGTTCGACATGCGCGATCGGGGTTTCCGGCAGGATGCCGTGGCCGAGGTTGAAGATCAGGCGCCCTTGCGCGTAATCGTCGAGCACGTCGTCGACCGCGCGATCGAGCGCCGCGCCGCCGGCCATCAGCGCCAGCGGATCGAGATTGCCCTGAACCGCGACGCGGTTCTGCACACGCTTCCGGATCAATGACGGCTCGGCTGCCCAGTCGATGCTGACGGCATCGACGCCTGTCGCCTCCACATATCCCGGCAGCAACGCGCCTGCGCCCCTGGGAAAGCCGATGATCCTTGCGTCAGGGACTTGCTTGCGCACCCCTTCGACAATGCGGCGGGTCGGCTCGGTCGACCAGCGCGCAAATTCGCGCGGCGGCAGCACGCCGGCCCAGGTATCGAAAATCTGCACGGCATCGGCGCCGGCCTTGAGCTGGCCGAGCAGATAGCGGATCGAATTCTCGACCAGCACGTCGACGATTTTCGAAAAGGCATCGACGTGGCAATAGGCCATCATCCGCGCCGGCGCCTGATCCGGCGTGGCTTGTCCAGCCACCATGTAGGTGGCGACCGTCCATGGCGCGCCGCAGAAACCGATCAGCGCGATTTTTGGATCGAGCTTTTGGCGGACGCGGGAAAGCGCCTCGAACACGGGCTCGAGCTTGTCGAAGTCGGCATGCAAAGCCAATGTTTTGACCTTCTCCGGCGTATCCAGGGGATCGAGCCGCGGGCCTTCGCCGGCTTCGAATTGTACGGAGCGGCCGAGCGCGTGGGGGATGACGAGAATATCCGAGAAGATGATCGCGGCGTCGAAGTCGAAGCGGCGAATGGGCTGCAACGTGACCTCAGTGGCGTATTGTGGCGTGAAGCAAAGATCGAGGAAGCCGCCGGCCTTGGCGCGGACCTCGCGGTACTCCGGCAGGTAGCGGCCGGCCTGCCGCATCATCCAGACCGGCGGTATCGCCTGCCTGCGGCCGGAAAGCACTTCAAGAAACGGTTTAACAGTATGATTCCGGGGCAAACGCTTGGTCCGCTGCGTTAATCGGGAGACGAGATGAGCTTCTGATTACACTGTGGACGCGGACAAGGCCAAGGCTAAGAAGGGATCGAAAGCCATTGGCTAGGCTCCGTCGCCCGGAACATGGGGTGTCGCCCCCGCGTTATCTCGGACATGGAGGCTCAACATGGCTGACAAATTCAATCCCGCGCCGCATGACAAGCATGCCGACAAGCCCGGTAGCGCCCGCGCGGCCGGCCGCGATAGGCACGAAAGGCTGGATACCGGACTGGAAGACAGTTTTCCGGCCTCCGATCCCGTCAGTGTGGCACAGCCGGCGCCATCAAAGCCGCACCGCAAAGGCGAAAGGGCACGCGGCCGTAAAAGACAGGCTGCGTGATCCGCCGGACCATCACGGAGCGCAGATCGCGGAGAGCCTGTCTCATCTCAATAATGCGGCGGCGGCTCGTTTGCGGGCCGCGGTATGTGCGTTTCGGCCTCTTGCAGGCGCTCGTTGAGAATTAAGAGCTGGCGCGTCAGCGCGTCGATCCTGGTCCATTGCTCGGTGACGGTCTTGTTAAGAGTTTCAATGGCATCGTCCTGAAACGTCAGCCTTGTCTCGAGCCTGTCCATGCGATCAATCAGCGTCTTGGAGTCACTCATCGCAATGTTGTCCTGTCGGGCGCTGGCGCAATCCATGGCCGAGCGCGATGCGTTCGTCGAAGACAAAACATTCGCCGCGCCAGCGGCTTTGGTGTTCGGGCACGGTTTCCAGATATTTCAGAATGCCGCCCTTCAGCTGATAGACCTCGGCAAAGCCGCGCGCCAACAGATAGCTTGACGCCTTTTCGCAGCGGATCCCGCCGGTGCAGAACATCGCGATCTTCCGATGCTTGGCCGGATTTAGTCTTCGCGCGGTGAAATCCTTGAACTGGCCAAAACTGCTGATGCCGGGATCGAGGGCGCCTTCGAACGTGCCCATCGCCACCTCGAATGCATTGCGGGTGTCGATCAGGATTGTGTCGGGTGAAGTGATCAGGTCATTCCAGCAGGCCGGGTCGACATAGGTGCCGACCCGCAGCGTCGGGTCGGTCTCCGCGTCGCCCAGGGTCACGATCTCCTTCTTCAACCGGACCTTCAGGCGCTTGAACGGTAGTGCTGAAGCGCTTGAGAATTTCAGTTCGAGCTTGTCGAGCCGGCCGTCGAACAGATCGCCGTTGCGCAACGCCTGCACCAGTTCAGCAAGGGCGTCCGCCGTCCCCGCCAGCGTGCCGTTGATGCCCTCTTGCGCCAGCAACACGCTGCCCTTCAGCTTGAGATTTGCGCAAAGCGCCCGCAGCGGCTCCCGCAGGTCGCGGAAATCGGGCAGCGCGGCAAATTGGTAGAAGGCGACGACCTGGAAAGGCATGACGGTGGTTTATCAGGGCGCCTGCGGTGGGGAAAGGCCGACCGGATCTCCAGCCCGGCCCGCGAATTGAGCCTTTCGAAAAGCAGGAAGAATGCGCCCCGTCATGCACGCCAAGCATTGCCCAGCAAGGGATGAATGTGCCAAGTAACCCCGGAAAAAGCGCCCCCGGCATGCACCGAGGTCCACGCTGAAATCAGCGAAAAAAGCGAGCCATTTGGCATGAGAAATTTCCATCTCGCCGGCCGGTCGACGGTCCATTCCCAGAACGCGATGGTGGCGACGTCCCACCCGCTGGCCGCTCTGGCGGCGATCGATGTGCTGCGATCGGGCGGTACGGCCGCCGACGCCGCGGTCGCGGCCTGCGCGCTGTTAGGCGTGATCGAGCCGCAGTCGACCGGGATCGGGGGGGACTGCTTCGCGCTCATTCAGCCAAAGGGTGAAGGCAAGATCGTGGCCTATAACGGCTCGGGTCGCGCGCCGATGGCAGCGAAGGCGGAATGGTATCTCGAGCGCGACATGCACGCGATTCCGCTGACCTCGGCTCACGCCGTCAGTATTCCCGGCGCGGTCGATGGGTGGGCGACCATCCTGCGCGACCACGGCAAGCTCGGCCTCGACACGTTGTTGCAACGGGCGATCAAGGCGGCGGAAGAGGGATATGTCGTGGCACCCCGAATCGCCTTCGACTGGAACAACGGTTTTGAGAAGCTGAAAAAGGGCACCAACACCGAGCGCTATTTGTTGCCGCACGGCAAGCCTGCACTCGCCGGCGACGTCATCCGGCAGGCCGAGCTTGGTCAGACGCTGCGGGCGATCGCCAAGGGCGGCCGCGACGCTTTCTACAAGGGCGCCGTCGCCGAAGACATGGTCGAAACGCTGCGCGGCATCGGCGGCCTGCACACGCTGGAAGATTTTGCCGCGCACACGACCGAGACGACCGTGCCGATCGGCACCACGTACAAGGGGCTCGATATCTGGCAATGCCCGCCGAACGGACCGGGCATCACCATGCTGGTGATGCTCAACATCCTGTCGCATTTCGACCTGACGAAGTTTAAACCCGTGAGCGTCGAGCGGTTTCATCTCGAGGCGGAAGCCGCGCGGGTCGCCTACATGATGCGCGAGCAGCACATCGGCGATCCCGCTCATGTCAAGGTCGATGTGGCGCGGATTCTGGCGAAAGAATTCGCCGACGAATACGCCGGCAAGATCCGCATGGACCGGATGCTTGAATTGCCGAAAGTATCGCCGCCGATGAATCCCTCCACGGTTTACATCACCGTGGTGGACAAGGATCGCAACGTCTGCTCCTTCATCAATTCGATCGCGCACTCCTTCGGCTCGGCCATCGTCACCAACAAGACCGGTATCCTGCTGCAAAACCGCGGCGCGGGATTCCGCATTCAGCCCGGACATCCCAACTGCATCGCGCCCGGCAAGCGGCCGCTCCACACCATCATTCCGGCGCTCGCGACCAAAGGTGGCCGCGCGGTGATGCCCTATGGCGTGATGGGCGGGCAATACCAGCCGGTCGGGCAGGTGCACGTTTTGACCAACATGCTCGATTATGGCTGCGATGTGCAGGAAGCGATCGATATGCCGCGCGGCCTGCACTATGAGAATGTCTACCAGCTCGAAGACGGCGTGCCTGCAGAGGTGGTCGATGGGCTGAAGAAGCTCGGGCACCAGACCACCAAGATCATTCCGCCGCTCGGCGGCGGGCAGGCGATCTGGATCGATTGGGAGAAGGGTACGCTCACGGGCGGTTCCGATCCCCGCAAGGATGGCTGCGCGCTCGGCTATTGACGCAGCAGCCAAACCAGCGACGGCAGACGCGCCTGGTTGCACGAGGTGACGAACCTCTGCTTCACTGCGCGTGGCGCAGCACGCTGACCTTGCGTTCCGCGCCGGCGCCGGGGAGTTCGTCATGGCGAAGATAAGAGATCGGTATTTCGCCGGCCTGTCGCGGAATTCGTTCCTGCTGGCGCTGTCGAGCCTGTTCTCTGACATCTCGACCGAAATGGTCTATCCGATCCTGCCGATTTTCCTGACACAGACCTTGAAGGCAGACGGCGCGATCATCGGACTGGTGGAAGGCATCGCCACTGCGACGCAAAACATCGTCCAGGGCTTCTCCGGCTCGTTGTCCGACCGATTGCAGAGGAGGAAACCCATTGCGCTGGCCGGTTATTTGCTCTCGGCGATCAGCAAGCCGTTGATCGGAATTGCCACGGTCTGGGAAGGTGTGATGGGCGGGCGATTCCTCGACCGGCTAGGTGCCGGCACCCGTTCTGCGCCGCGCGATGCCATGATTGCGGCTTCGGTGGACGAGGCAAATCGCGGCCGGGCGTTCGGGCTCGAAGGTCTCGGCGACAATGCCGGGGCATTCCTCGGACCGTTGCTCGCGATCCTGCTGCTGATCGTGCTGCAGTTCGATATCCGCTTCATTTTCTATCTGGCGATCATTCCCGGTCTCCTCGGCTTCCTGATGGTCCTTCTGGTCGAGGAGCGGCCAGCGGCGGTCGAGGCGATAGCAAGAATCGACGTCAGCCCGCGGCGTTTTCCTTATGCCTACTGGAAATATCTGCTGGCGGTTGCGTTATTCGGGATCGGCAATTCCAGCAATGCCTTCCTGATCCTGCAGACCACCGAAATCGGCGCTTCCTTGACGACGACCATTCTGATCTATGCGGGATACAATCTGGTGGCGGCGCTGATTTCCTACCCGGCAGGATTTCTGTCAGACCGGCTCGGCCGCAGGAACGTCCTGCTTGCGGCGTTCGGCATCTTCCTTGCCACCTATCTCGGTTTTGCCCTCAGCCCGAACGTCGCGCTGATCGGAGCACTCTTCGTTCTCTACGGCCTCTATCAGGGAATATTCCGCGCGGTCGGCAAGGCGCTCGCCAGCGACTATGTGCTACCCGAGCTGCGCGCAAGCGGGGTCGGCTGGTACAATACGATCGTAGGACTGTGCGGCCTGGTGGCGAGCCTTGTCGGTGGATGGCTTTGGGACCATGTCGGACATACCAGCGTGTTCCTGTTTGGGGCGGCCTTCGCCGCGGTCGGCAGCGTGGCATTGTTGATCCTGGTTCCAGCTGACGTAACGGCGCTGCGCTCTTTCGACCCTGCCTCTTGAAGGGGGAGGCGATCTCGCCTCAAGTGTTTTTGCATGACCGGACGGGCTGGCAAGGCTTCGAGCGATGGGCTAGACAACCCTCTGATCGCTTCAGAAGGACTTGAAGAAAATGCGACGCTTTCCGGGTGCGACGACCCCGATATTGGTTGCTGTCGCGGTGGCATTTTTTGCAATGACAGCATTGATGCCGACCGCCGCATCAGCCCAGACCGCAGGAAAACCCATGACCACCGCTTCAGGATTGCAAATCATCGACAGCAAGGTTGGTACCGGAGCAACGCCAAAGCCCGGTCAGATCTGCGTGATGCATTACACCGGCTGGCTTTATGAGGACGGCAAGAAGGGCAAGAAATTCGACAGTTCGGTCGACCGCAACGAGCCGTTCGAATTTCCGATCGGGCAGCGCAAGGTGATCGCCGGCTGGGACGAAGGCGTTGCTTCCATGAAGGTCGGCGGCAAGCGCACGCTGATCATTCCGCCTGCGCTCGGTTATGGTGCCCGCGGCGCCGGAGGCGTCATTCCTCCGAACGCAACCCTGATCTTCGACGTCGAGTTGCTGGATGTGAAGGGCTGATATACTTCGGGAGCACGACATGGCGAAGGCGCACGATCACTCCCGTTCCGGTCACTCCCATTCCGATCATTCGCATGATCAGGGCGAAGAGCGCTGGAAGCATGACGGTGTCCGGGTCATTCCCGGCAGCCAGCTCGATCCCAACGTTCCTTCGACGCCTGGCATGGACCGCAAGGCCGCGATCAATTTCGCGCGCGCCGGCGCCCAGAAATTGTGGGCCGGCACCGTGACCATCAAGCCGGACGCCAAGACCGGCGCGCACCATCACGGCCATCTCGAGAGCATTATCTACGTCGTCAAGGGCAAGGCACGGATGCGCTGGGGCGAGCGGCTGCAATTCACCGCGGAGGCCAACCCCGGCGATTTCATTTTCGTGCCGCCCTATGTGCCGCACCAGGAAATCAACGCCAGTCCGGACGAGGTTCTGGAGTGCGTGCTGGTGCGCAGCGACGGCGAGGCGGTGGCGATCAATCTCGACATCGAGCCGGTCGAGAAACCCGAGACCGTGCTGTGGATCGATCCGGTGCACCGAGACCCGGCCGAGAAGAAGTAGGCCCGCCGTCATGGTCGCTTGTATGCGATCTTGCGCCCCAGCCCTGCCAGGTTGGACGGCTTCCGGCTGAGGGCGCGGTCTGATAGGTTGCGGTCGCCCGTGGAAACCTCAGATGGCTTCGTCTTCAAATTGACGCCGCGCTGCAGGGCGTTAAGAAAATCCCCAAGAATCAATCGGAGAGGAAATCGTGAAACCGTTCAATCAATCGCTTGGCCGCCGCACCGTGATCAAGGGTGCAGGCCTTGGCCTCGTTGCCGGCGGCGTCTCGGCTGCGCTTCCAACCGACCATGCGGTTGCGGCGATGGAAGGCGGCGAGATCTGGAGCAGCGAATATTGGGCAAAGAAGGGCGACGTGCCGCTGTGGATGTTCCGCAAGCGCGTCGGCGCGCCGAAGCCCGGCGAGCCGTCGAAGCCGGTACTGTTTTTCGTGCATGGTTCCTCGGTGACCTCGCGGTGTTTCGATATCAACGTGCCGGGCCATGCCGAGTGGTCCGTCATGAATGAATTCGCCCGCTACGGCTTCGATTGCTGGACCATGGATCATGAAAACTACGGCAAATCCGGCAAGACCTCCGGCAATTCGGACATCAAGAGCGGCGTCGAAGACCTGAAAGCCGCCGTCGAAGTCGTGGCCCGGGAAACCGGCCGGCAGAAATTTCATTTCATCGGGGAATCCTCCGGCGCGATCCGCGCCGGCGCCTATGCGATGGTCGCGCCCGAGCGCGTCGACCGCCTGGTGCTGGCGGCTTTCACCTACAAGGGCGAGGGATCGCCGACGCTCGCCAAGCGCGCCGAGCAGGTCGATTATTACCGCACCCACAACATGCGCAAGCGCGACCGCGACATGATTCGCTCGATCGCCACCCGCGACAAGCCCGGAACCAGCGATCAGGCGGCGGTCGAGGCGCTGGCCGATGTCGAGATGCAGTTCGGCGATCAGGTTCCGACCGGCACCTATCTCGATATGGTCGCCAATCTGCCGCTGGTCGATCCCAAGAAGGTGATGTCGCCGGTGCTTCTGGTGCGCGGCGAATATGACGGGATCGCCACCGTCGCCGACCTCGAGGAGTTCTTCAACACGCTGCCAAACGGCGACCGCCAGTTCATCATCCTTCCGGGTACCGCGCATTCCCTTGTGCTCGCCACCAACCGGCAATTGTTCTGGCATACGACGCGGGCGTTCCTCGACATGCCGACGCCGATTGCACGTAAGGGCTAGATCATGATGCGATTAAGCGGAATCGCATCATGATCTTTTCTCTTTATTTGAGCATGATCTGCGCGCAAACGTGTTCCGCGTTTGTCGCGAGGAAAAACCGGTTTCCACTTTGCGCTAACGCGGCCCTTTGTGGTCCGGATCATGCTCCAAAGCTTCATTCCGGGTTTTCGAGCGGCCCGGAATGAAGCGTTCCCGGCCGCCTTGCGGCGGGCAAAAATTCAAACGCCGCTGTCGGATCGGGGTCCGCTCGTTCGTCCTGTGGTCGGCCTTATCAGAGGAGAGCCTGACCCATGTCAAAAATCACGCCCTGCCTGTGGTTCGATGGTGAAGCCGAGGAAGCCGCGAAATTCTACGTTTCGCTGTTGCCGGATTCGCGGATCGAGCACATCCAGAAAAACCCCGTCGACGGTCCCGCCGGCAAGGCCGGCACCGTGCTGGTGGTCCAGTTCACGCTCGCCGGCCAGGAATATATGGCGCTCAACGGCGGCATGCGGTTCGAATATACCCACGCGGTCTCCTTCAAGATCGACTGCAAGGACCAGGCCGAGGTCGATCATCTCTGGGACGCGCTGTCCTGCAATGGCGGGTCGGTGGAACGATGCGGATGGCTCCGCGACCGCTATGGCCTTTATTGGCAGATCGTGCCGTCGGTCCTGCCGCAATTGCTCGGCGGAGCGGACCGCGCGGGCGCGGAGCGCGCAATGCAGGCGATGCTGAAAATGGTCAAGCTCGACATCGCCGAACTGAAGAAGGCCTATGAGGGCAAGTCGGCCGCGTGAGCGTCCGCGATCGGCGCTATAGCGTGATGATTTTTGGTTCAATCGCTTTGTCAGTCGAGCAGTTCACCTCTCCCCGCCGGGGAGAGGTCGGATCGCTCCTGGCGATGCGAAAGCATCGTCCAGCGCGATCCGGGTGAGGGGCACCGCCTCACGAAAGACTGTAACCCCTCACCCCAACCCTCTCCCAAAGGGAGAGGGAGCATACCTCCATTGCGACTCTAATCGAACCCAACTTCATCGTGCTTTAGTGGAGTGGATTTGACATTCGCTACCCAGCTAGTGCCCACTTTCCGAAGTTCGTATCCCGTTGCAGCACCCACCTTTCACGAACTTCGGAAAGTCATGGGCACTAGAAAACCTATGACTCTAGTGCCGCTTTTCGGTTTGAAGTTCCTGGATCGAATGCGCCGCTTGCACCGCAGGAACTTCAAATCGGCAGCACTAGCTGCAAGCTCGTGAAACGCGAATGTCAAATCCTAAACTCCACTAGTGTGGCGGTTCAGAAGTCCGCATCATTGTTACTGCGAGTTAGCGATGCGGACTTCTGAACCAAAGCCACACTAGAAATAATGATTTGCTAGTGTCCTTTCGATTCCGAAGTTCGCAAACCCGGTTGCCGCGCAATAATGCGAACTTCGCAATCAGGACACTAGAACCTATCTCAAAATTGCCTGAAGAGGATAAGTAGGCAAGCGAGTTGAACGAAACCGAGAAAGTTTTGAGGATAGAACTCCCAGCGGACCAGCAGGCGCCGGCGCCACTGAATC